>CAZQMS010000001.1:0-162033 GCA_964594735.1 uncultured Candidatus Saccharibacteria bacterium
CGGATTTGAATCGCGTAGGTTTTTTGCTGAGCCGCCTGCTTTTGTATGTGCCATATGGGTAGGGATTAGTTGGTAGGGAGTAGGGTATAGTTAGACCCAACAGCACAACCAACGCATGAGGAATATACAGGAATTGTGGCTAAAAGGCAAGGTGGCCCTGGGTCGTGGGGTGGGGGAATACGGCCTATTTCTGGCTATAACCCTCGCTATTCTAGCCTCCTTTGGTCTGGGGCGTCTTTCTGCCCTGGTGGACGCCAGGCCCCTTATAGAGGTCAGGGCGGCCGCTGCAGCGGCAGGGGAGGCTATAGCCCCAGGTGGGTACTACGTAGCCTCGCGGACGGGGTCTGTCTACTACTTCCCGTGGTGCGCGGGGGCAGCCCAGATAGCGCCTCAGAACGAGCGCTGGTTCCAGAGTGCCGAGGCAGCAGAGAGGGCAGGGTATAGACCGGCCAAGAATTGTAAGGGGTTAGAATAGCCGGTATGTCAGGGATAACACTAGAGACATCTCACGAGGAAATTCTCAGCGAGATAGAGCGCATTCGGGTCATGTACCGACTAAAGAACACGATGCGGTATCTGAGTGTGCGCGACCACACCGTGCATTCCGAATCGGTGGCTGAGCACCTCTTCGCGATGCAGGTAATAGCACAGTACTTTTATCCGCTTGAAGACCCGCTCGGCAAGCTTGATAGAGTGCGCGTCAATGAACTCATGCTATTCCATGAAATTGGAGAGATTGAGACGGGCGACATCATCAATCATCGTAAAACAGCCGAGCACCGAGAACGAGAGAAGGAGGCAGCCAAACGCGTCGTGACACTTTTGCCGGCCTCATTGCAGGCGCTGGCGATAGCCCGCTTCGATGAATTCGAGCGTCGCGAGACCGCCGAAGCGAAATATGCAAATGCAGTCGATAAAATAGAGCCGATATTTGAAATGTGGGATGCGAACATCGCACTCCCGCTTTTTAAGAAGTTCAATTACACGCGTGAGCATGCTCTAGATGCCAAACGACAGGCGACTGAAGGATATCCCTTCATGCGTCTGTTCGCCGATGCGTGGGAAAGTCGCGCGGTCGCGCTCGACACCTTTCCGTCGTAGAATACGCACCATGATAGTACTCGACGTAGAAGCGACAGGGGTAGAGCCCCACAAGCATTCGATTGTCAGCCTCGGCGCTTTTGATTTCGCGAATCCGACGAATCGTTTCTATATGGAATGCCGCGCGTGGGACGGGGCGCACATTATGGATGAGGCGCTCGCCGTCAACGGCTTTACGCGCGAGCAGGTGACAGATGCAGGCAAACCCAGCGAAGCCGATTTGACGCACGAGTTCCTGCGCTGGTCGGAGGGGGTAGAGGAGAGGACATTTGCTGGGCAGAACGTGTCCTTCGATAGAGACTTTCTCAAAGAGGCCGCGATGCGCGCGGGGCACACAGATTGGCCCTTTGCACACCGCACCATAGATACGCACACGCTTTGCTACATGCACATGATAGAGCATGGCCTGCAGCCTCCGGTAAAGCATCGTCGGTCGGCGCTCAACCTCGATGCGGTGCTCAACTACTGCGGCATTCCCGAGGAGCCAAACCCTCACAATGCGCTTACCGGTGCGCTCTGCCACGGCGAAGTCATATCTCGTCTGCTCTACAGCAGAAAACTCTTGCCGGAATTCGAGGAGTTCGATATACCCTGGAAGAAATAGACGGCAGCCTGGAGCGTCCGTAGCGTATGCATACTATTCGTCGACTGGGCACGAAGCTCTCGCTCTTCCTTATCTGGGCTGCAGGGGCATCCCGCTACTGGCTCACCCTCTCGACGCAGAGCATCAGAGGAGTGCGCGTGATTGTCGTGGATGAGCGGCGCGTCCTCCTCGTCGCGCATTGGTACGCGCCATGGGCATGGACACTGCCGGGTGGTGGTGTGAGTAAGAACGAATCACCGGAAGATGCCGCGATGCGCGAGGTCAGAGAGGAGACGGGTCTTCGGGTGCGCTCGCTTGGTGGCACGGTAGGTACGTATGAGGGCACGTGGGGTCGGCATGATCTTGCGGTCGTCTACTGGACCGGCGACTTCGAGGGCTCGCTCGCACTCAAACCAAATCTAGAAATCATGGCACGCAGTTGGTTTGATATCGACACGCTGCCGGAAGAGCTCTCACCAGCCAATCGCCGCCGCATACATGCGTATCGCGATGGTGTGCGAGAGGAGAACGGAAAGTGGTAAAGGACGTTTTGTTATACTTGTTACATGAACAAGTGGCCGAACGGTACCGGTATTGCAATAGGAATAGCGATTGGTCTCGCCATAGGGACGGCTATCGACAACATCGGTGCTGGGATAGCCATCGGAGTCGCAATCGGAATTGCAATTGATATGCAAAAGAAAAGCAAAGGCGATGAATGACTCCCCCGAGCTTTGAAAAGGGGAGGGGTGGATTGAGGTGAAATTTGGTACAGAAAAAACCTCAACAAAATTTCTTAGAAAATATTTTTTAACTGGCAGCAGGTGAGGGAGAGGGGTTGACACGAACTCTGCGAGCCGTGTTGTGGTGTGGATAACTCTTCATCTTCTCCCAGGGCGGCATGTCGCACAATATACCTTTTGCGACACATACGCCTAGGTAAAGCCGCGCATTGCGCGTACACTCCATGCAGCCGTACGGTCTTTCGTGTCACTTCGGATTGTGCGGCTCTACAGCAGCAATTCGGCGGCTGTAGGTGCAACTTATCCCCCAACTACGTGCCCGGTCGCGCATCCTGCTTGTATCTACAAGCGAGATGCGGATCGGGCTTTTTCTTTGCCGCATCCCCTACCGCGAAATTTTGCTTTTTTCGAGGGAGCCGCATCAGATCTCTAAACTGCGCCATTTGGCGTAGGCGGTATCGAACTTTGTTCTGTTGAAGGTTACAACTGAATAATTTCTAACAGTTCCATCAGCCTGATCCTTGCTGAGTACACCTATCAGGTCAAAAATCAGGTTTGGAAAATCCTTCCTGTTTCCGGTCATGATGACAGAGTTTGGTGCATGGAGAGCCGAGCGTCCAGCCAGGAATAAGTCCACGACGCTAGCACCTTTACAACCATTATGGCCGTATAGATAAGACAGTGTATATGCGTTTGCACGCACCTGTTGCACTACGGTCTGGTGGTCGACTGCGGGTATAAAAACCTCGTTGGCTAGGAATGATTCTTTGACAGCTCGTTCAGATGGCAAAAATACAGTTTGTAAAAACTCGAAGCGAGTTAGCGGGTCTATCAGCAGTGCCGCCTTCTTACTAAGCTCAAGAATTTGCGCCAGACTTTCATAATCGATGGCGAGAGCGGATAGAAAATCGTTGTCTAGGAATATGTACTTGCCCGCAAGTGAATCCTCAGTTAGCCCTGAAGAGACCACGAAGCTCATGGCTATTCACTCGAGTCTTTCTGCTCCTCTATTCGTTTGTTCTTATCGATGATGACTTTCAGCTGTTCGAGAACTGACTTCTCGTGAACAATTGGCTCCCTGCGGCGCTCCACCGGCTGTGTGCCGATGTGCATTTCAAGCGGGGCAGGTTTAATCACTGCATCCTGCTTCTTCTTCATGCTCTGCATAATACTACGAGTACTATCTTTTGCACTTCGCTTAATCCCCAACCGCTTCTTCATATGTAGAATCTGACGTTTTCAGTACGGATTTCTTATGAAAATTAGCGTGTCATAATCCACCTCGTGACCTACCAAATACGGCTTCAGGAGGTTCTGACGGCGAAGGAGAGGGCGCTATTTGGACGGCTTGGTACCCCGCAAAAGGTGCAGGATTGGCTCGATGCCCTACCGCTCAATTTTGAGTCGGGTGGGGAGACCTATATGTCCCCTCGCCGGCTTATTCGGGAAAAGCGCGCGCACTGTTTTGAGGGGGCGCTTTTCGCTGCTGCCGTACTCGCCTACCATGGCGAAAAGCCCATGCTCCTCGATTTCCAGACAGTGAAAGGTGACGATGACCACGTGGTCGCGCTTTTCAGGCAGAAGGGGTTCTGGGGCGCGATAAGCAAGACGAATCACGCGATACTTCGGTACCGTGACCCAGTGTATGCGACGGTTCGCGAGCTCGCGATGAGCTACTTTCACGAATACATGTTGGAAAATGGAAAGAAGACGATGGTCGCCTACTCTGCCTCATTCGACCTATCAAAATATGCTCCGGAAAAATGGGTGACTGCCGAGGATGACCTCGACTGGCTTGTGACAGCGCTCGATGAGAGTCGGCACTTCCCTATTGCGTCTAAGAAAAATATGCGGCTCGTGCGCCGCGGCAGCGAGGTAGAACGCCGCGCACTGAAGCATGTGGAATGGAGAGCGCAGGGCAAGCGCTCGAAACGCTAGCCTTTGCGGCAGTTCGACTAGCTCTGCAAATAGTTGAGCGGGTTTATGTACGCGTTGGTCGGGGCTATTGGCACGCTTACTGTCGAACCACTCTTGCACCTGTAGGATTTGAACGTGAGCGCGTCGGCGAGGTACACGGTGAAGTGCAGGTGCGGGCCTGTCGCGTAGCCGGTGTCGCCCGCGTATCCGAGTACTGAGCCGGTCGATATAGTCTGCCCCTTGGCTACGTGGATATCGGAGAGGTGCGCATAAAGTGTCGCAAGGCCGTTGCCGTGCTTTACGATGACCCATTTTCCGTACTGGCAGTTGCGCACGGCGCCGTGATTGACCTCGAGCACCGTACCAGTGAGCACGGCGCGGACGGGCGTCCCGATCGATGCGCGCAGGTCGATGCCGTCGTGCGTTCCAGATGAATACAGACGTCCTGAAGAGGACGTGCGGCCGAACTGTTGCGTGATGAACACGTTGTCGAGCGGCCAGCGGAATACACTGCCCGATGTTGGGACCTTCGATGGGTCGAGCGTGTACTCGAGCTGCGACGCGAGTTCAAAGAGTGCCGATTCGAATTGCTTCTTCTCCGCTTCTTTCTGCGTGATTATTTGCTGGTATGCGGATTCCTGTGACTTGGTCTGCTGCAGAAGCTCGTTCTGCGCACGGCGTGTCGCATCAAGCGAACCCTGCTGCGAAGAGAGCTGTTGCTGCTGTTTGAGAAGCTGCGCGCGCTTTTGTTCGGCCTGCGTTTTGGTGTCGGTGAGCGTCTGCTTTTCCTGCGCGAGCGCGTGGATGTCATCGCGTACAGCTTCTTGGATGGTGGCGAGCGCATCGACCGTCTGCCATGTCTCGGTGATGTCTTCGGCAGAAAGAATCGCGAGCGCGAGTGGGCGCCTATCGGCATCGTGAAGAGCCCGGAGCGACTCTGCGAGTCCCGCACGATTGTTGTCTATCGAAACTTGCGCAGAGTCGATGCCCTGGTCAAGCTGCTGAATCTGCTTCTGCGTCGTCCCTATCTGATTCTTCGTCTTAGTGACTTCCGCGGTGAGCTTTTTTCGCTGCAGGTCGAGCTCGTTGAGTTTTGACTGGAGTGTCTGCTTCTGCGCGGATGTGGTTTTGAGCTGCGCCTCGTACTGCGCGATTTCCTTATCGAGGGCGTCGATTTGCGCACTGTGAGCGTTGATTTGCTGCTGGAGGTCATCGACACTCTGGCCTGCTGAATAGGCGGGAGCGAGCAGGGTACCTGCGACAAGTATGGCAAGAGCTGCCGTAAGGGTCCTCATGCGCCAAGGCCGTCTTGTGCAGCTTTCAGGCGCGCTAGAGTTTCCTCCTTGCCGATTGCAGCTGCGATAGTAAATGGGTCGGGGGACTTCGCTTTGCCTGAAAGCGCGAAGCGCATCGGCCACAAGACCGCTCCCCTCCCCTCGGCTGTAGCGTAATCCCACACAGTATTCTTTAGACGTTCATACGAATTATATATTTCACTGTCAGCTTCAGACAAAAGTTCATGAATCCGCGCAAGATGGCGCGACGCAGTCGCCGCATCACTCCCCTTGCCCGGCAGCTCGCTTGGCGCAGGCTCAGGCCGTTGGAAGAAGAAGTCCAGCTCACCCTCTTCGGTCATGCGGTCGATGTCGCCCCAGGTACTGATGCGCTCCTTAAGCGTGGGCAAAATCTTTTGCGCTATCCCCTCTTGAAAGCTCACACCGCGTGCCGCGAGTGCTTTGTGCAGGCGCTCGAGCGCGTGCGATGCAAATGTGGCGTCGTCGAGCTTCAGGAGGTACTCGCGGTTGTACCAGCGCAGCTTGTCGACATCGAATACCGCGCCGCTCTTGTGGAGGTCCTCGAGCTCGAACTCCGCGACCATCTCGTCGAGCGAGAGAATCTCTCTACCCGATGGCGGAGTCCAGCCGAGCGTGCCAATGAAATTGAGCAGTGCTTGCGGCAAGTAGCCTTCTGCGCGGTACTCCTTGACCGCGACGTCGCCTTTTCGCTTGGAGAGCTTCGAGCGGTCTGCGCCAAGAAAGAGCGGGTAGTGCGCGTAGAGCGGCCGCGCATAGCCAAGTGCCTCTTGAATGAGAATTTGGCGTGGCGTGTTGGAAATGTGTTCCTCGCCGCGTATGACATGGGTCACGCCATTCTCCGCATCGTCGACGACGACAGAGAGATGGTAGAGCGGGTCGTCTATGGCACGGGCAATGACGAAATCGCCGAGCTCGGTCGTGTCGAATGTAATCTCGCCGCGCACGATGTCGGAGAATGTCACCACGCTACCCGGATTGCGCAGGCGCACGGGTGCAACCATCACCGCAGGGTCTTTCTTGCTTGACTCCTCGGAGATGTACGCTTTTCCCTCCTCGATGAGCTTCTCGAGCGCAGCGGTATACACGGGAGTGCGCTCTGACTGGCGCAGAAATTCGTCCCATTCGAGGCCAAGCCACTTGATGCTCTCTATGATGTCCTCTTCAAACTCTGGCGTACTGCGCTCACGGTCGGTGTCTTCGCTTCTGAAGACTATAGTGCCGCCGCGTTTGCGCGCGAAGAGATAGTTGAGAAGCGCCATGCGTGCGGTGCCCACATGGCAATAGCCCGTCGGGCTCGGCGGGAATCTGACTTTGACGTTGCTCATACGGGCTCGTGTTCGAGTGCTGTCTCGACGATGATAGTGCCTATCTTACGCGCTGCAGCAGGTCGTGCATAGGCCTTGGCCGCTTCGCTCATCTTGGCCATTTTTTCTTTGTCTTGCATGAGGCGGTCGATTTCCGCAGACAGGATGTGCGAGGTGAGGTTGCGCTGCTCTATCACCACCGCACCCCCTGCGCGCGCGTAGGAAAACGCATTCTCTGTCTGGTCATGCGAGATGTCCTCAGGAATCGGAACGAGGATGGCGGGAATGCCCCAGCTCGCTATCTCAAAGATGGTGCCGCTCCCTGCCCTCGCGACGATGACCGAGGTGATGCCGGCAGCCATGCGTATCGCAAGTGTGTTGAGGAGTCCAAAGGCGCGGTAGTGGTTGTCGGGTGCGTCTTTGAGGACCAGCTTCGAGACTCCGCTCACCTCTTCGAGATTTGCCGCCCCTGCCTGGTGAATGACATTGTAGCGTTGAACCAGGTCAGGCAGTGCATCAAGTACGGTTTCATTTATTTTCTGCGCGCCCTGAGAGCCGCCCATCACCATGACGGTCGGCACACTCGGGTCGAGCTTGAGGAATTCGTGTCCGCCCTCTTTGGCGACTGACTCAATCTCTTTGCGGATAGGGTGCCCCGTGCGCGCGATGCGGTCACGGACTTTTTCTGGAAAGAACGCAGCGGCTTCTACGTGCGCGAGTGCAATGCGGTGTGCGAACTTGCCTGACCAAAGCGAGACGCGGCCAGGCTTTGCATCAGCATCGTAGATGACGACGGGAATGCGCAAGAGTCGCGCTGCGACCAGTGTGGGAAATGCGGCGTATCCGCCCGAAGAAAAGACGACATCAGGGTACAGCCGATAGAGATGCAGTGTGGAGCGGAATATCCCGAATGCTGATTTGAAGAAATCCCAGATATTGAGGGCGCTCGTGTACCGGCGCAGTTTCCCCGCTGGTGATGGATGGTAGATGATGTCGTGTTCTTGAAGTGCTACTTGGTCAAAAGGGGTCGGGCCAATGTAGATAAGCTCGGGCTCGATGAGCGTGCGCTCAAGGGATATGTCTTGAATAGCCTGCGCGACCGCGACGAGCGGATAGAAATGGCCTCCGGTGCCTCCCCCTGCGAGCACAATACGCATATGTCGCCCCATTATGCCACGAAAGATACGAGGCTCTCAGGCGACGCACAGGGCAATCCGATGCCGTGCCCTGGGCACCTTGCAAAGGGTTCCCCTTTGCAAGCGCTAGCTGCGGCGGCGGGAGATACTGAGGAGGATGCCTGCGCTGCCGAGTGAGACGAGCATTGCGGAGCCTCCTTGGCTGATAAAGGTGAGAGGTACACCCGTAAGCGGGAATGCACCGAGCATGGCACCAATATTGATGAATGCTTCCACGGCTAGGTATGTCGCGATGCCGACAGCGAGGAGTGAGCCAAACATATCGGGCGCATGTGTTGCGACCCGATACCCGCGCAGGGCAAAAGCGAGAAACAGAAGCACTATCACCGTCGAGCCTATGAAGCCGAGCTCCTCTGCGGCGACAGCAAATATCGAGTCGCCCATTGGCTCGGGTAGATACGTAAACTTCTGCACTCCCTGGCCGAAGCCGCGCCCAACGAGCCCGCCAGAGCCAATCGCGATGAGAGATTGTTTGAGCTGGTATGACTGCGTCTGTTGGTTTTCCCACGGCTTTATAAAGGTCATGATGCGCTCTTTCACGTAGGGGCGGAACGTCGCGAGAAGTGCAAGAGAGACGACGCCTATCATGAGTGCTGCAAGTATCTGTTTCCACGAAGCGCCGGCGGCAAAAAATACTGCCGCTACGGACACGGCGATGATGCCGAGCGTCCCGGTGTCTGGCTGCAGGAGGAGCAGGAGCACCGGCACAGCAAGAATCGCGAGGAAGCCACCAAAACCGTAGGTAAATGTGCTCACCTTGGTTTTGATAAGGGAAAAGTACGCCGCAGCGAGAATTACAGCAGCGATCTTTATTCCCTCGGATGGTTGGACGGAGAGCGAGCCGATATGGAGCCAGCGCGTTCCCCCGCCATGCGAAAAGCCTAGGCCTGGTATAAAGACGAGCGCAGTGAGGGCACAGGCAAGAATAAAGAGGTGCGGCGCGTACTTTCGCCAGATGCGGTAGTCGATGCTCGCGCCTATCGTCATCGCCACGAGTCCGAGCCCGACGCCGAGCACGAGGTGGCTGAAGACAACCGATGACATGTGCGACGCGCCGCGCGCGAGGAGGCCGAAAGCAGCCGACGCGAATATCAGTGTGCCGCCCAAGACGAGTATGCCGATGAGGAGTGCAAGCGTTTTGTCGAGGGAGTGCTTGCGCATGTCAGTACGAAAGAGCCGCTATGGCCAAGATGACGCCCGCAAATGAGAATACGACCGAGAGCACCCAATACCGCATGACCACTTTTGTCCCAGGCCAGCCGATGGCTTCGAAGTGATGGTGCAGCGGTGCGATGCGGAATATCTTGCGGCCAAATGCCTTTTTCCAGACGAGCTGCAGGATGTCGGATGCGACGGTAACGACGAGCAAGAAGCCGATAATCGGCAATACGGCCACCCCCACACCGCCGCCGAGACTGTCGGTCATAAAGGCAATAGTCGCGAGCGCGAGGGTGAGCCCCATCGTGCCCGTGTCGCTCATGTAAAAGCGCGCAGGTGGAATGTTGAACCACAAAAATGCAAGAAGGCCGCCGACAATAGCTGCAGAAAACGCCGCGAGGTCTGTCTGCTCCTGGACGAAGGCGATGACTGTGTACGATGCGAAAATTGTAGCGAAGACACCGCCTGAGAGCCCGTCGATACCGTCGATGACACCGGATGCATAGAGCGCGAGCGAAAGGAGAATGAAAAACGGCACAACAAATATGCCTATCTCAAGCGGCGCACCAAAAGGTACGTTCACCGCTATGACGTCGAGCTTGTCCCAAAACCACCAGCCGATGAATAGCGACAGCAAGAACACGACGAGTAAGCGTACGCGTAGCGAAAGCCCCTGCCCGCCGGGACGGATGACGTAGAGGTCGTCGATGAGTCCCGCGAGCGCGCCGACGAGGAGCGCTGCAAGCGGTATCCAGGTCTGACTGCGACTAAGGAAGTTGAGCTGCTCGGCGAGTGGCAGTACTGCAGCGAGTGCTGCGATGCCGAGCGTGGTGAAGAGAACGCTTGCCCATACGACGATGCCTCCCATGCGTGGCGCACGCACTTCATTCCCGATATGCAGCCGATTGAATTCTTCTGCGACGCGGCCGTCGTACGCGATTTTGCCCGCACTCTTCTTCCAGGCCTTGTACTTGTAGAGATAGTGCGTGAGGAGCGGGGTGAGTACGATGCCGATAATGAACGACGCTGCCGCCGGAACAAGGACGCGGACGATATCTGACAACATGCCCTCCATCACCATATTCTACCCCCTATTCTTCGGCTATTGCGGAGAGTGTGCGGTCGACAAGAGCACGCATATCAGTGAAGCGGCCGTCGATGGTCGAGCCCAGTACGATAGCCACGACGGGCTGGGATAGGCCGACGTCGAATACAATGCCCAGGTTGCCTCCTGCGAGGTCTGTGAAGCCCGTTTTGCCCATGATAAGGCCTGGGATGTGGCCCAGAGCCTGGTTGGTGTTGAACGCCGTCGTGGTCTGCCCGGCGGTGTCTGTGAGGAGGAGTCCCCCTCGCGTAGTGCCATCGAATATTTCGGAGTGGACGGTAGCCGCGTACGCAAAAAGCTTGGCGACCTCGCGCGCTGTGCCGTACGCACCGCTCTGTGATTCATCGACATCCAGCCCGCTTACGTTGAGAAAATACGTACGTGAGAGGCCAAGACTCTTGGCGAGGTCGTTCATGCGCCAGAGCGCGACGGATCCCGGCGTCGACGATGCGTACAGCTTTCCGAGGTCAGCCTCGGCATACTCTGCGAGTATTTGCGCACTTTCGTTGGACGATGCGACAAGCGCATAATGTAAGACATCGCGGACTTGCCACTTCTCGCCTTTGAGGAGACGCTGACCCCCCTCTGTAAATCCCGTGTTGTATGAGATTTCGATTATCATCTCGGGTGCAAGGACTTCAGATACCGCGAGCGCGAGCGGCACTTTCGTAAGTGAGGCGAGCGGCAATTGCTCGTCCGCATTCTTCTCGAAGAGCACACGACCCGTGTTGAGCTCGACGACAATCGCAGATTTTGCCGCAATAGAAAGTCCGTCGTACGCAGTCGGTGCACTCGCCGCGGCAGCCGTCTGTGTGGCTGCAGGCGTGAGCCCATCCATGTAGGTGAATACCATGAAAAATGCCGCGAGACCGAGTCCCACGAGAGATACAGCGCCTATGATGTGCTGTTTTTGCGAAAGGGGTTCAGTCCCCTCCGGCGGCAGCGGATTCGGTGTTTGTGGTGGCATGGTCTTCACTCTCGAACGGACCTGCCTTCTCCTCGAACGCGGCCAATTCGCTCGATATTTTAGCATAATCGGGCAGTTCCTGCGCGCTGCGGACTCCCAAGTGCGCGAGAAGCTCCACCGTAGGCTGGTAGAGGTATTCGCGGGCGTCCTTGGGGTTGGGGACGCGCTCGAGGAGGCCACGCGCCGCGAGAGTGCGGATTGTCCACGAGGTGTTGACGCCGCGTATGTAATCTATCTGCGCCCTGGTCGAGGGTCCACGGTAGAGCACGATAGAGAGCACCTCGAGACCCGCGTCGCCTATTTGCTCGCCGAGCTCGCGCTCAAAGGCCGCCTTGACCGTGGGAGCGGCTTCAGGAGAGACGGCGAGCGCGACATCTTGAGCAGTGGCAATCACAGAGAGCACGCTTCCCTCTTTGCGTTGAATCAAATCTGCGATGGCGCTCTCGAGCTCGTCGGGCGTGCACGAAAGCAGCTGCGCCAGCTTCTTGCGAGCGACGGGCCCGCCCTCGCTAAAGAGGAGTGCTTCGAGCTGTGCTGCCGTGTCGATGGTGGTCATGGTGCTATATGCCGTACCGCGGTACGCCCGTACTCTCCAATTCTATCGTAATATCTTCAAAAAGTTTCTCCTGGCTCACACTCGCGGAGCCGCTCCTCACAAGTTCGAGCATGGCCAAGAAGTACACGATGGTGTCGTACTTGTCTTTGGACTTTGTGAGCTCACTGAAGCGAGCTCTGAACGCGGTAGTGAGGCGTTGCTTGAGGCTGACTATCACGTCTTCCAGCGCGAGGACTGGTGCGACAGCGGCCTTGGCGAGCTGCTCCGGCTTTGGAAGCATGTTCATGAGTCTCGTTCCCGCAGCAAAGATGCTCTGTACGCTTGATTCCGCGGGAGAGAACACGGGAGGACGCAGAGGCGCTTTGCGCGGGAGCGCAAGTGGCGCAAGACCCCACTCATGCCGCAGCAGCTTTGCGGCTTTGCGAAAGAGTGCGTAGCGCGCGAGACGTCGCTCTAATTCTTCGACGGATTCTTTTTCCTCTTCGGAAAGTGTCAGAGTGGGCAGGAGCGTGCGGGATTTGATGAGGAGTAACGTCGAGGCGACGAGAATGAATTGCGATGTCTCGGCGAGTGGGAGCTCTGGCAGCTTCTCTACATAGGCAAGGTACGCGTCGGCGACCTCAGCGAGTGATACATCGGTGATGGAAAGCTTGCGCGACTCGATGAGGTCGAGCAGCGCCTCGAGTGGTCCCTGAAAACGCTCGGTCTCTATGCTAAAACGATTACTCATGTTCCTCGCCACCTTCCTCTGAGAGTAGCTGGTCGATGCGGTGCATATCGCGCGGGAACATGGCCGCTTCGCGGATGTTCTTGAGGTTTAGAATCTGCATCGTCATGCGCTCTGCGCCGAGAGCAAAGCCACCTTCTGGCGGCGCCCCATAGCGGAAGGCTTCGAGAAACATCTCGATCTTCTTCGGGTCCATCCCCCACATACCTACGTGGTCCATGAGTTGCGCGTAGTCGTTGATACGACGGCCGCCGGAGAGCCACTCGACGCCGCGGCACAGGAGATCCATGCCTTCATTGAAGTCTGGATTCTCCGGATTCGGGTACACATAGAAGGGCTTCTGGCGCGTGGGATAGCCGTAAACGTACACAAAATCCGACCCCGTTTCCTCTTTGAGAATCTCACAGATGGCGCGCTCGTCTTCTGGGTTGAGGTCTTTCTCGCCGCGTGAATCGCGACCCGTCTTTTGAAAAATCTTCTCTTGAGCTTCGGTGAGAGAGAGCGTCGGCGTCTCCTCAATCATGGTAGGCAGTGTAGTACCCAGAAGTTCCAGTTCACGAGCGCATTTTTCGCCGACCTGCTGCAAGATGTAGCGAACCGTGTTCTCTGACATGTCACGTACATCGCGCCACGAATCGATAAAGCTCATTTCGGCGTCGAGGGACACAATCTCGGTGAGGTGTCGCGTTGTGGCGCTCGGCTCCGCGCGGAACACTTTGTTGACGGAGAATACCCGCTCGAATGCGGTCATCACGATTTGCTTGTAGAGCTGGGGCGACTGCGTGAGGTAGGCCTTCTTATCGAAATACTTAACCTCGAATACTTCAGCACCTCCTTCGGCGGTCGCAGGAGCAATAGCCGGCGCTTGGAATTCGAAAAAGCGCTGCGACTTCATGTATTCTCGGAAGGAATCAATGATGACCGCCTGGACTTTGAAGATGGCTTGCAGGCGCGGATGACGCAGCGTCAGCGCACGGTGGTCGAGCTCTGTGGGGAGGTCGAGGTTGAATCCGTCGAGCGACATGTCGAATGGCAGTGGCTCTGCCTTCGCGAGCACCGTGAGCTGCAGGACTTCTAGCTCGATATCACCGTTTTGTACTTTCGCATTCTTGTTCTTCTCCGGTCGCTCATTGACCTTGCCCTCTATGGCCACGACGTACTCGAGTCGCGTCTCCTTGGCTATCTCTATGGCCGCGCTCGAAGGAAGCACGACACCCTGGACGGTGCCTGTCATGTCGCGGAAATCAAAAAAAACCATTTTCCCTTGGTCGCGGCGCACCGACACCCATCCCTTGATGAGCACGGTCTCCCCTATCATTTTGCCGAGGTCTTCGATGTATGTTCTTTGCATAGGCTTAAATGGTGAGTCCGATTTTTGCTCGTACGTCTGTCATTTTGGCGACCGCGCGCTCGCGTGCCCTCGCCGCGCCGTCTTTGAGAATTGCCCGCACGTCAGCATCGCTAATGGAATTTCGTTTCTCGCGCATGGGTGCGATAAACTCGTCGAGGTCTTCTATAAGCGCCTCTTTGAGTGACTTGTATTTACCCTTGTAGGATTCGTAGAGCGATTGAAGCTCTCCTTCATTCTTCACGACGCGGTGAATCGCGTACACGTTCTCCGGCCTATCGCCCGTCGAATCGGTGACGATACTCATGACGGCAGCCGCTATCTCCTCGCGCGTACCAAAAAGCGGGATGGTATTGCCGTAGCTTTTGCTCATCTTTTTGCCATCGGTACCCGGGACGGCCGCAACTGCCTCGATGATGCGCTCCTGAGGCTCTTTAAATGTCTCACCAAATGCGTGGTTGAATTTTGCCGCAGCCTCCCTAGCGTACTCGACATGCTGTTTTTGATCGGCGCCGACAGGCACGATATCGGTGTCGTAGAGAAGTATGTCCGCAGCCATAAGCATGGGGTATGCGAAAAGTCCTGCGTTGGCCTCGAGGCCTTTTGCGACCTTGTCTTTGTATGCGTGCGCCTGCTGCAAGAATGGGACCGTCACGAGGCACTGGAAAATCCAGCCGAGCTCTGTGTGCTCGGGCACATCTGACTGGCGGAAAATCACCGCGGACTTCGGGTCGATACCCGCGGCGATGTAATCCCGCGCAACATTGAGGATGTTGCCGCGAAGCTCTGCAGGATTCTTGAGAGTCGTAATCGCATGGTAATCAGCGACCATGAGCATGCTGTCGTACTCACCTGCAAGGTCGACGAAGGGCTTAAGCGCGCCGACATAGTTGCCGATATGTAGTGCGCCGGATGGCTGCAGACCTGTAAAAATACGCTTCATAGGCGTATATGATAGCAGAAAACGACCGTTTTAGCGGGTCTCTGTGGCGGGCGCAGTCGCCTCATCGGCGCGCACGTTGACGAGGACGATGACAATAAACAAGGCGAGTGAGAGCACGAAGTGGTTGCCCATGCCGGCAATGTCTGTGAGCAGGTCCCAAATCGCGACAGGAATGAGCGCAAAGAGTGCGGTCACGTACGACATACCGTAGGTAAACTGCACGCCTTTCAGTCGCGCCAAGAGCCACACGATAAGACCACCGAAGAGTGCGACGAAGAGGTACCCGAGTACGGCGACCGCAAGAAGTACCACAAAAATAACGAACGGAGCGACACCAACAACGATGCTCACTATAGGCCGCGCAATCTCGACGAGAGTATCAACGGTCCCGCGATCTATGGTCTGGTTCTCGATGCTCGATACGTCGACGTACTGGTACGAGATGTTGGGCGGATTGCTGCCTCGCATTTCGTATTTGTTGATGAATACGAGCGTGCGCTGTGTGAGGTAGAGAACAGCGCTATCGTCGAAGAGTTCATCCACTGTCACGTCGGGTCTCGTGTCGATGACCGCAAGGTGCTCTGGTGTGGAAGAGCTCAAGAATTGCGGCGGCATCGCGACGTAGTATGGCTGCTCGACATTGGCACTCGCTTGCCCGTCTTCAATCGTAATGACGAGCTCCTCGGGATAAATATCCGCGAGGCGATTGAGTACGTCGTTTTGCTGAAATGCCTGTATGGCAACGAACGCCATGACAGAGAGGACGAGCGCCCACAGTACCGAAATAGCTGTAAGTGCACCGAGTGGCTTCCCTACCCTGGAGGAGCGATTCTCGCGGTAAAACGCAGGATTATAGAAGCTGTTCTGGATAGTATCGAATGTTCTGCGAATGAATCCCATATGTGACTACTGTGACATGAATAGACCGGAAGCTCAACCGTGTCGAATGCCGGTGACCGGAAGCTCGACCGTGAAGCGTGAGCCCTTGTCCTTGCCATCAGACTCTGCCCAGATGCGCCCACCATGCCCTTCGACAATGGTTTTCGCTATGAAGAGTCCGTAGCCCGTCGAGTGGACGTTGATTTTCACTGACTCGGCTCCCTTGCCGCCTTCGGTGAATAGATTCTTCATGTCTTCCGCGGTTATGCCGACGCCAGTGTCGCTCACAAGGAGCCGCACAATGCCGGCGCTTCGTTTGAGTTCCACGTGCACACTTCCATGGAGCGTGTAATTGATGGAATTCTCTACGAGGTTGCGAAGCACATGTCGTCGGAGCTTGTCTTCATCGCCGAGAATCAGAAACTCTCCCTGCGGTGCCGCAAAGAAAAGTTGGAGCCCGCGTGCGCGCGCAGCTGGTGCGAGGCTCGAAACAACATCGTCGACCGCTTTCGCAAAGTCGAACTGTCGCTTCGCAAATGAGACTGTGCCCCGCTTCAAATTCGACGCATCCAGAATATCGATAACTGTATCGACTCCCTTGCGCACGTCAGTCAGCGCAAGACCCGACATCTCATGGAGCTTCGGCGAGACTTGCCCATAATCGCCCGAGAATATGGCGGCGAAAGCTGCCTCGCTTTTTGTAAGATACCCCTTCACCTCATGGCTGATGAAGTGCAAGAGACTCTCCTGTTGCCTATTGGCCTCCCCGAGTTCTTCCGCCTGCTTCTGAATAATTTCCCGCTGCTCGACTTCCCTACGCACACTCTGAACAAGAAAATAACCAAAGATTCCCACAAACAGAAAGATAAGAGCGTCAACGACTGCAGCTTCGACAGTTCTCTCGGTAAAAATCTTCGCGAATAGGACTACGCAAATGGCAAGCGTAATCGCCTGTGTCACGAGTACTTTGATATTAAAAAGCTGATATTTCGTAATCGCGTATGCCGTAAGCCCGAGAAATACAAGTGTGTACAGTGGCGTAAAGGGTAAGAACACAAGCGAGTTGAAGAACAGGACCGGGACGAGAATAGTGAGAGTGATGAGGGCAAGCATCAAGAGTATTCCTAGCAAAACGGAACCGAGCTGCCGTCTTGTTACCTCAGTTCCCTTTAGGTACTTCTTCAAAAGCAAGTACACGGCGAGTACACTAAAGAGAGTAGAAACAATAGAAAAGGGGGCAAGGCCTGGCCCTGGGGTGAGTTGAATCGCACCATTTGATAATTCCACGCCTGTAAAAGCAAACGGCGACAGGTTGAGAATCATCATGGCAACTGTAGCGCCCAGTACTGAGTAATATGAGCGCTTCGACAGCTGAATCTTTCTATGGGGTATCGTGTGGGCGAGAAGAAAGAAAAGTGCGCTCATCGGTGCTGCGAAAAAAATGCCAAATCGACCGACGAGCAATGTGAGTTCTGAATATTGAGAATATATTGATATATGGCCAGTTATGTAATTATTCAGAAGCCAGAGCGATGTAGTGATGCTCAGCATTACGAAAATGACATTAGTTGCACTTTTTGAATCGCTACGGAAAACCCCGTACGCCAAAAACCCGTTCGTTACGAGTGCTACGACTAGCAGCACCAGCTCAAGAGACGGGCTCAAAAGCATGAGGCCGGGAATATTCATACCTCTATTATGACAGAATAATCGGCGCGTGCTTAAAGGACTCTACAGTTTTTCGCGTGGGTAGACCAATCCGAAACATCATGCCGATTGATTCGTTGCCGACCAAGTAAAAGGAACGGGCGATTGTCGAATAGGATTCGGTTATCATCGAAGCGTGCTCTGCTGTGAATGTGCGCGTATCCCCTGCCCGCAATCGCTGCTCGAGGTACACAATTGCCGCTGTCGGCTGAATCGCAAGGCCCATACGCGTCGCAGTAAGCCACACGCGCTGAAGAGCTCGCCCAATGGCAAAAAAATCCGCATCGTTCTCCCCAGGGAGAATCAGTGCTCCAAAGGCAGATGAGGCAGTATAAATCGGCGCCGTTTGTTCGGGTATCTTTTTTGAAAAACCAATCCGGTTCATCATTTGTAAAAGCTTCCATGACCGCAAGACGGTGCGAAAAAGTACTTCCACCGGCAATGGTAAGTCCATTGTGCGAATGTACATGCCAGGTGTTCGTCGCTCAGCACGTCGAGAGAAGCGAATCATACCGAAAAGACCATCGTGCAGTCCGCGGTGCTCCATGAGAATGCGTTCGTTGACACTTACGGCGCGAGCCAATGTGCGCACTTCGTCCTTCGAATTGGCGAGTTTAAGAGCAATCCCAACATCGCGTGCCGCACCCTCCAGAGCGTGAATCTGATCGGGAGTCAGGGGGTCAGTTTTGTATGGCGCGCGATTCGTGCTACGTAGCGAAACAAACTCAGCAAGAGAATCAGGTTTATCGGCTGCTACTGAGAGTGTAATTCTTGCTACGCATCCTTCGGCTCCGTCGGGAAATGCCCGCACGCCAGCTGCGTACCCGAGATGTGTCGCCAAAATCCGGATATTCTCTGCCACCGCGCCAATCGCTAGGATGGAGCCACGTTCGCGGAAATTGTAGGGAGTAGAGTCTGCATCTTGGACATTCCAGATCTCTATGGAATCTTTACTACACGTAAACCTCCAGGGCTGTGCATTGTCACCTGACGGTGCGTTGACCGCTTCTTCGAGCACTTGCCGCATCTCTGTGGGAGACATGCTCATATGTATATACATAGTATATAATGCCCAGCAAATATGGGTACAAGCGACCGCACTGGTGTACCAGCCGTAGCGAGCCTGCCCGTCGAGCGACGCGGATTTTCAATGGCGCTCAATCTCTTCCATGAGGCAGCGCGGCGCGTGCCCGCGTATGCAAGATTCTTAAAAAAGCAGAAAATCCGGCCGGATTCAATCAGGACGAAATCTGATTTCGACCAGATTCCCCTGATAGATAAAAACAACTACGTCTCACTGAACTCATTGGAAGACATGAGCTGGGATGGGACGCTCGACATGGCGCGTTACGTATCGACTAGCTCAGGGTCGACTGGTATGCCCTATTTCTGGCCGCGCGGGCTGGCACAGGATGTTATAGCTGGCTCGATAATGCGCAAAGTCCATGAGGATATATTCGACTCCAAGCGCGGCACGACGCTCTTTGTTGATTCCTTTGCGCTCGGGACATGGATTGCGGGTCTAGAGTTTTATAATGCCGCACGATGGACGGCAGACGCGGGTAGCAAGATAGTCATCACTACTCCAGGTATAGACAAGACAGAAGCCATTAATCAAATCAAAAGGTTGGCTAGTTCGTTCTCCCGCATAGTTCTTGGCGGTTACCCGCCATTTATCAAAGACATCATCGAGCAAGGCACCATATCAGGCATTGTTTGGAAAGATATTGATATGCGACTTCTCTTTGCGGGTGAAGCGGTTAGTGAGTTTTGGAGGAGCAGAGTGCTGGAGCTGATTGGCAAGAGGGACGATTACTTTGCGTCGGTCAACGTATACGGCATGGCTGATATTGGAGTAGTGGCGCACGATACCCCGCTTTCTTGCATGGTACGCAGACATCTCCCCGCATCTAGAGATAACGAAATTCCCGCTTCTTCAGAGGTGCTTGGCATGTATCAATACGATCCGGCGCGTCGATACTTCCAAGTGGTCGGAGAGTCATCCATTATTATTACCGCCAACTCTGGCTTGCCACTCATCCGCTACGACACGAGGGATAGCGGCGGCATTCTCGGACGTGAGGCCGTGGTGGAGCGAATGCCAAGTACATTCTTCGACGAGGCAAGGAAGCACAAAATTAGTCTCAACGGCTGGAAAATCCCGTTCGTGTACCTGCACGGAAGAAAGGACCTCTCCATATCGCTGTATGCACTTAACATCTATGTAGAGAACATCAAACATGCGCTCGAACGCTCGCTATTCAACGACTTGCTTTCGGGGCTATTCATAATGCAGGTAGGACACACAGATAATCTAGACCAGCAATTCGAAATTACTATCGAGCTAGCACGTGATTCGGAGCCAAGTGTGGCACTTACAGAGTCACTCGTAAAGGAAATAGTCGAGAATCTATGCAAGTTAAATTCTGAATATGCGAAACTGCATTCCGTAGTCGGTGCCCGCGCGCTACCTAAGGTCAGACTGGTGCGATATGGAGAAATAGACACAATACCCGGCAGGAAGCACAAGTGGGTAAGGAAAACCTAAGGTAGCGGGCTTGCAAGTAAGGAGCTTGTGTCAATGAGGTAGCGACCGGACGGCATGTCAGCACCTGTTAAGATACGGCGCGCCGCGTACGCGACGGCTGCGCCGGTCGTTGCAGCTGCGGTGCCGAGTTGTGGAATTCCGGCGAGTGATACACCAACGCGAACAACAGACTCCGCCTGCCGCAAGCTAAATAGTGCCGGATTAATAATCTGGGCGGCAATCCTGCTAAACTCTTCGCGTGAAGTCGGATTGAGATTTAAACTACTATCAACACGTCCGTGGAATAAGGCACGTCCCGGCTCCGTATCGAATCTCTCTACGTCCAGGATGACGCCGTCCCCATTGTCGGTACCCATGACGACCGGTATCTTCCGTCGCTTGCATTCCTCGCGCAGTGCAAATTTGAGCGGGATTGAGTCCATTTCATCAATAACTATATCCAGCTCCTCAACAAACTTTCCGATTGTGCTTGCACTGATGCCACCGTCCCAGACATCAATGTCTGCAAACGGATCAATCTCCCACGCGCGTTTCGCGGCAACTTCAGCTTTATGCAGTCCGACATCGACAAGCCTTGCCTTAATTCGATTTAGGTTTGTAATCTCTATTGTGTCCGGGTCTGCTACGCGAAGCCTTTTGGGTCCGCCAGTGATGGTAAGTGATTCCAATACGGCGGATCCAACGGACAAGCCGGCGATACCGACGAATCCGTCACGGTACCTAGATTGCTCAACCGCTGTAATAATGTCGCGGTTGCGTGCTGTGCGAAGCAGAAAATACGTTCGCTCCGAGGGTGTGTGCACGGCTGCGTCGAGCCAAGGATAGAAGACCCATACGCTATCGAACTCTGCAGGAAGCGAGGTATCGAAGACCCTAAGCTTTTGAAGCTCGCTTTGGGCAATGGTGATAGTATCGACGCGTGCTGCTCCGGCTGGGATATCGGATTCCAGTTCAAAGATAATTGGCGGCGTAGTCATGTGCGCATTATGCATGCTCCATCAGCGCCGCACCATCGCCAGGGCGAAATAGGCGCCTATGAGCCAGAATAGGCGGTAGGCGTTGCCGAATACAGAGGAAAAGGTGCTGCCGAAGTCCCACGGGACAGTTTCTGCGGGCAATTGGAGTAGCACGATAATGCACACAGCTGCGCTCGCGAGCCCCGCAATGAGTGCCTGCATGGGGTGCAGTGAATCGATGCCTGTGTCGAGCAATCGGTAGAGTGCGATGAAAAGCCCTATGCAGAGCAAAATGAAAACGCCTGTCTGTACTGCCGGCGCTGCTTGTGCCACGAATGCCCCGATGAATGCGGTGCTCCCGATGCTACTCGATAGAAAGAGTGCAATCGGAAGCGCGAGAGAGAGTGCGGCAACTCGTGCAGGCCCGGCGCGGAGTGCATCAAATGTGAGAAACAGCGCAAGGCCACCGAAGATTATCCAATCGGCTGAAAGCGCGGGAAGGTATGCGGTAATGCTACCGAGGTCCACGCGAGAATTATAACCCCTCGTTGCGTAGGTCTTGAATCAATTTGCGCGCCGATGAGGACAGCTTCTTGGGGAACAAGATGTCGATGCGGACAAGCAGGTCTCCCTTGCTTGAGCGCCCGTACGGAACGCCTGCGCCGCGGATGCGAATCATCTCGCCGTGCTCGACACCTGCGGGCACCGTGATGCTAGCTTCGCCGTCGAGCGTGCGGACTTTGTACTCCCCACCGAGTAGCGCATCGGTCAGCTTGATTTGCAGCGATGTAATGAGGTGGTTGCCCTCGCGTTCAAAGGCCGGGTCGTGCTTCACGTGGAGCTTCACGTAGAGGTCTCCCGCGGCGCCGCCCGGGGCAGCCTCACCGCGGCCTGGCATGCGAATCATTTCGCCATCGGACACACCCGCGGGCACCGTGATATGGATCTCTTCCTGCTGGCGCCGAATCCCCTCTCCGTGGCAGGCCTCGCAAGGGCTCTCTGGAATTTGTCCTCGCCCGT
Source organism: uncultured Candidatus Saccharibacteria bacterium (assembly GCA_964594735.1). Taxonomy (GTDB): domain Bacteria; phylum Patescibacteriota; class Minisyncoccia; order Phycocordibacterales; family UBA2100; genus UBA10103. The sequence goes on from CAZQMS010000001.1 coordinate 22,075, forward strand.
GGCATGTGGGGCACGTACGATTGGTCGTAAAGGTGCCGAAAAACGAATTGCGTGTCTCGCGGACGTTGCCCTTGCCGTTGCAGGAAGTGCAGGACGTGAGCTTGGTACCCTTTTTGGCGCCAGTGCCTGCGCAGACATCGCACGCGCCCATCTTTGAGACGAGCACGCGACGGTCGGTACCGAAAACGCTCTCCCTAAAGCTCAGTTCGATATCGATGGACACATCGCGACCACGCTTTTGCGAGAACGGATTCTGCTGACCACCGAAGAATTCGCCGAATATGTCGCCGAGGTCAAACTCGAATTGCTGCCCCTGTCCACCAAACCCCTGAAAATTGGAGAAATCGAATCCGCCCGGGCCACTCTGTGGTCCCCCGCCGGCAAAGGTGCGTCCGTACGTGTCGTACTCTGCACGCTTCTTTTTGTCGGAGAGTACCGCGTACGCCTCGCTCGCCTCTTTGAACTTGTCTGAGTCGCCGCCTTTTTTGTCGGGATGGTACTTGTGAGCCAATTTTCGAAACGCGCTCTTTATCTCGTCCTCAGACGCGCCCTTTTGCACACCGAGTATCTGATAGTAGTCTTTCATGTTTGTGATCTGATAGCCTGCCCCGTTAGAAGCGAAGCTTTCTAATGGGGTAGTCTTTCATCTCGTACGTTGTACACCGCCCAGTGCTGCACCGCAATCATGCGGCGCATATGCTACTTGGATTCTGGATTCTCCGGTGGAGTCTGTGTGTCTGTCGAGGACTGCTCTGGACCGCCTGTGCTCGCGCCCTGAGAAGATGCCATCGCCTGTCCTATGGCGCTCATCGCTGTTGAAAGTGCTTCACTCGAGCTCTTGATAGCGCCTGGGTGTGTACCGTTACGCGCTATCTTAAGTGCCTCAATTTTCTCCTGCACATTCTTGCGGATGTCCTCGCTCACTTTTTCACCGTGATCTTTGAGTGCCTTTTCCGCAGCATAGAGGATCTGGTCGGCACTGTTTTGCAGCTCCACGAGCTCCTTCTTCTTGAGGTCGCTCTCTGCATTCGCCTCCGCATCCTGGCGCATCTTCTCGATTTCCGCTTCGGAGAGACCGGACGAGCCCTCGATGCGAATAGATTGCTCCTTGTTGGTGGTCTTGTCTTTTGCTTTGACCGTGAGAATGCCGTTGGCGTCGATGTCAAAGGTGACCTCTACCTGTGGCATACCTCTGGGGGCTGGTGGGATGCCGTCGAGGTTGAAGCGTCCGAGTGATTTATTGTCTGCAGCCATAGGCCTCTCACCTTGTACAACGTGTATCTCGACCGACGGCTGATTGTCGGAGGCGGTGGAGAAGGTCTGTGAGCGCGACGTGGGAATGGTCGTATTGCGCTCGATAAGCTTCGTCGCGACACCACCCATGGTCTCGATGCCGAGACTCAGCGGAATCACGTCGAGAAGCAGTACATCCTTTACGTCACCTTGCATGATGCCTCCCTGGATAGCGGCGCCGAGAGCTACCACCTCATCGGGGTTCACGCCCATGTGCGGCTTCTTGCCGAAGAATTCTTCCACGGCCTTTTGAAGCGCAGGCATACGCGTCTGACCTCCGACAAGTACGATTTCGTTGATATCGCCTACCTTGAATGGCGATGCCTCCATGGCGCGCTTCGTGATGGAAATGGCGCGATCGATAAACTCCGCTGTGAGCTCCTCGAGCTTGGCGCGAGTAAGTTTGACAAGGAGGTGCTGCGGGCCTGCATCTGTGGAAGTAATAAACGGGATATTCACTTCGGTCTCGAGTGCGTTGGAGAGCTCAATTTTCGCCTTTTCAGCGGCCTCGTCGAGTCGCTGGCGTGCGAGCGCGTCGTTGCGGACGTCGACGCCCGTATCCTTTTTGAATTCATCCGCCAGCCAATTGATGATTTTCTGGTCGATGTCTTTACCGCCAAGGTGTGCGTCGCCGTCTGTGGAGCGTACTTCAATCACGTCATCGCCGACCTCGAGTACAGAAATGTCGAACGTGCCGCCGCCGAAGTCGAAAACGACAATCTTTTCGTTTTTCTTCTTGTTGAAACCGTATGCGAGCGCTGCGGCCGTGGGCTCGTTGATGATGCGCTTGACATCGAGACCCGCAATTTTGCCCGCGTCGCGTGTCGCAGCGCGCTGTGCGTCGTTGAAGTACGCGGGGACGGTAATCACGGCTTCCGTGATTGTCTCACCGAGGCGCGCTTCCGCATCCGCCTTGAGCTTCTGAAGTATCATCGCCGAAATCTCCTCCGGGCGGTACCACTTGTCGCCGAGCTGGACCTCGATGCCACCGTTGGACGCTTTGCGCATCTCGTAGGGCACGGCTGCCTTGTCTTTCTGCACATTGGCCTCGTCGAACGTGTGGCCGATGAAGCGCTTGATCTGGTAGATGGTGTTCCTGGGGTTGGTCACGGCCTGGCGGCGTGCTATCTGCCCCGCGAGGCGCTCACCCGTTTTAGAGAGAGCGACGATAGAAGGCGTCGTGCGAGCACCCTCAGAGTTTTCGATAATCTGAGGCTCGCCCTGCGAGACGACAGCCATCGCTGAGTTCGTGGTTCCTAGATCTATGCCGAGTATTTTTGCCATATTTTTTGAGAATACTAACGATATGACCAATATTTGTAAATATTTCTAAATGTTGCGGGTGCTCGCAAAACTTGCACACATTGTAATTGCGTTTTCTTCTTGTGCAAGTCTGACTTGCACAAGAGTGCAACAATTAGCTGTCGTTGGCAAGTTCTCGCATCCGCTCGTCGATATACCGTCCTTCGAGCATACTCCTCGCATCCCGTTCAAACTGCTTTCCCCGCTGAAAGAGCTGATCGATTTGCACCATGTCCAGCAGCGCCGACGTCTGACCGCGCGTAAAGGCGGGAAGGCTGGAAAACGGATAGCGCTCGGCAAACAGTAAGGCGTCATCAAAATTTTGTAGTGCGGCGAGTAACCCATCGGGATATCTCTCAAAAGGATTCTTTACGAGGATATAGGCCGCCAAGTACTGTAGGTAGTCATCACGTTCGACCGTACGAGCGCGAAATGCACCTTGGAATAGCGTCCCAGAATCCTTGTGTTTGGCATTGAAATATGCGGACATGCTTGTACACACACGCTGCATGAATTTGCTCACACCACCCTCTTCCTTCTCTTGAACGAGGAGGTGAAAGTGGTTATCCATCAGACAGTACGCAAGAATCGAGACATAAGGTTTTGCCGGCTTCCAGTGCGATGGTCGAGCAAAGCCATTGGAAATGTGCTCGCGCGTGACGTCGCGCTCCCAGTTTCGTGGTACATGCGCATCGTTGAGGTATCGTAAAAGCTTTACAAAACGCCAACGATCATCGTCGTCACGCACGATTGGGGTCCGTTTCGCGCCACGCTTAATGATATGGACGTACGACCCGACCGAGAAAGGCTCCTTTCGCATTTGACAATAATCGCATATCCTGCTGCTCTTGTGCAAGTCTGACTTGCACAAGACGCTACTTTTTGACGATAACCTGTGCGGGTCTGATAATGCGTTCGCCCGATTGATACCCGTACCGAAGAATGCGGGCAATCGTGCCCGGCTCCCCTGCCACGTCATCGCGCTCCTCCGCTGCGTCGTGGATGGCGTGGTCGAATGCATCGCCAATTTTGCCATAGCGCTGTACGCCTACACGCGCAAGCGCGTCGAGAAGCTGACTCTGCACCTGCTCCATCCCGGTGCGCCAACCTTTATCTATCGTAGCCCACGCTTCGCTTCCTGCTGCCATATCAAAACTATCCAATGCGGGGAGCAGACTCTCAACAAACTCTTCAATGCGGCGCGTCGCCTGCCGCTCGCCCGCCGCGACAGCTTCTTTCTTGGCATTTACAGAATCTGCCTTGCACCTCTGCCAGCCGTCGAGGTACTCCTGTCGCTCCGCCTTTACCTTTTCGAGCTCGTCTCGGAGTTTCTGCATCTTGGCCTTTGCAGCTCCCGCAGTTCCGAGTTCATCCTCGGGTTCAAAGTCTATGTCTTCAGTTTCTGGAGATGTGTTCATAGCGCTGCGAGTATATCACGCTGGCTCATGAGCGGGCAAAAACCGCGTATCTGCACGAACTAAGACTGGTGCCTCTTTGCCTCGTTGTATGCATCGAGCCCGAAGGCAATCGGCAGCAGAACCCAGGAAAGAATCTCTATGAAGAGCCCGTTGGTCGTTTCGCTCAAAAAGAAACCAGTCGGCGCGGCTACAAGAGTCGCGTTGTTGGGCTCAAGCCACACCCAGAGCATCCCAAGTGCCCAGCCTGCAATGAGGAGGATACCAAACGTCCGGCGTCGCTCAATAAAGATGTATCCACCTCCGGGCAAAACAGCGTTGAATATCCCGATCGCGAGTGGCGCCGGTTTGGAGAATCGGAAAGATTCCATACACTGTTAGCGCTTGCTCCACTGCGGGGCGCGGCGGGCGCCCTTGAGGCCAAACTTCTTGCGCTCGCGAGCGCGCGGGTCACGCTTGAGGAATCCGCGGACCTTGAGGTCTTTGCGTTGTGAGGGCTCGATTTCGATCATGGCGCGGGAGATGCCGAGGCGTATCGCTTCAGCCTGCGCTTTGGTGCCGCCTCCAGAGACCTTGGCGGTCACGGCAAACGTAGCTCCGAGAACCTGGAGAGGCTCGTACGCAGTCTTCATCTGGATCGCGAGTGGGAAGTATTCAGACGCTTCCTTGCCATTCACAGTCATCGATGTGCTCTTGGCGGGAGTGATGCGCACGCGTGCGGTGGCTGTCTTGCGTCGTCCTACTGCCTCTGTGTACCTGCTTGTTGCCATACAAATTATGCGTTAACGGTAAGATTCTTCATGCGTGCGTTACGCATCGTGTTGTTGGGAAGCATGCGCTGCACCGCGCGGCGGATTGCCTCGCCCTCGCCTTTGCGCTCGATGAGATGTGCAAGTGTCTCCTTCTTGAGACCACCCGGGTAGCCCGAGTAGGTCGTGTACACGGTCTGCTTCTTCTTACGCTCGCGGGTGTAGATTTTCGAAGCGTTGATGACTGTGACTTTCACATCTGAGCGGATGTGCGGGGTGTAGTCGGCAAGCGTCTTGCCCATGAGCATCTTTGCGGCTTCAGACGCAACGCGGCCGAGTGTACGACCCGCAGCATCTATGGTGAATGTCTTCTGTTTAGTTTCCATACGTTGTATTTACTTTTCGGCCTGGACGAATTCTATGCGAGCTGATTCACCCACGCGCTTTCCGATGCGGCCGAGCTTCACGATGCGCGTGTATCCGCCCGCGCGAGATGCGTAGCGCTTGGCAATCGTGTCGTGCAGCTTCTTGACCGCGTCAGATGCGCCACCGAGGCGGGTGGAGATGTCGCGTCGCGATGCAACTGTGTTCTTCTTGCTCGTCGTAACGAGGCGCTCGATAAACGGGCGGAGCTCTTTGGCTTTTGCGACCGTAGTGGTGATGCCCTCCTCGAGAACGAGCGAGCGCGCCAAAGAGCGCAGGAGTGCGGTGCGCTGTCTCCTGTCTCTATTGAGTGTTCGCTTGTTCACGTGGTGTCGCATATGACTTATTGAGTGCGGAGCGTAAGTCCGAGGTTCGAGAGTGCCCGCTTGATGTCCTGAAGACCCTTCTGACCGAGACCCTCTATTGCAAGCAGGTCGTCTTCGCGCTTACGCACGAGACCGCCCACAGTGCGGATAGACGCATTGTCGAGCGCATCCTCGACGCGCTGGGGGAGGCTGAGTTCGGTGATGCGCGTCTTGAGCATCTCTGCGTCCATAGGAGCAGACTTGTCTTCGCGCGAGGTGGACTTGCTGTCGCCCATGCTCGGTAGTCCCATATCGGTGGTGTCCTCCTCCTTGAATCCAACGACCGCTTTGAGCTGATGAATCATCGTCTCGATAGAACGCTCGAGTGCCTCTCGCGGTGCGATGGTACCGTCGGTCTCGATGAGAATGCGCAGACGGTTGAAATCAGTCCTGTCACCTACGCGCATGTTTTCCACTTCGTAGTTGGCGCGGCGGATAGGAGAGAAAATCGCGTCGAGTGCGATGGTGCCGATGTCGACGCGCTCTTTCTGGTGGACTTCTTTGGGGATGTAGCCGAGGCCGCGCTCTGCGCGAAGCTCGAGCTCGAAGTTCACCTTGCCTGTCACTTCGGCGATGTGCTGCTCAGGATTGAGTACTTCTACCTGGCCGGGGAGCTTGAGGTCAGCTGCAGAGACAGCCTGCGGACCCTTTACCGAGAGCGTGATGGTCTGCGGCTCGTCGGCGAGGAGCTTGAAACGAATCTTGCGGATGTTGAGGAGTATCGTGACGACATCCTCCTTGACCCCCTCGATGGTCGAGAACTCGTGAGAGACTCCGGGTATCTTTACGTGCGTAATAGCAGCGCCGGGAAGCGAGGAGAGGATGATGCGGCGAAGGCTGTTGCCGAGCGTAAAGCCGTAACCCGGATAGAGGCCGTCTATCTCGTACGTTCCGCTCCGCTCGGTTTCCGAGACGACACGGGGCTTTGAGGGCAGTGCGATGTGGTAATCCGACATATGCAAAAAATTATCTGCGGCGCTACTAATGATGAATAATCAAGGGGTTAAAAAACGGGCGTATTATACATTATCTGCTGTAGAACTCAAACACCGTCGCGAAGTCGAGACCGACTTCTGCCGCGGAGTACGAGGGCTCGCCGACGACTTCGGCTTTTAGCAGGTTCATGTCAACGGAAAGCCACTGCGGCACAGAACGGCGCTCTTCCTTTTCGGTAAGTGCAGCAAAAAGCGGGCTCGTACGGCTTCCCTCGCGGACTGAAATGACATCACCCTTCTTGAGGCGATGCGAGGGCACGGTGGTGCGGCGGCCGTTGATCGTGATGTGGCCATGGCTCACCATCTGACGAGCGGCACGACGAGTGGATGCGAGACCCGCGCGGTATACAGCGCTGTCGACTCGCATCTCGAGTGCGCAGTAGAGGCTCGTTGACGGGTCAGCTGTCGTAATTGCGTCTTGCGCGTAGTTCCAAAGCTGCTTTTCCGCGAGTCCGTAGCTGAAACGGACACGCTGCTTCTCAAGAAGCTGCTTACCGAAATCTGACGCACCGCGCCCGCGCTTCTCTTTGCGAGAGCGTGCCTCAGAGAGCGCAAACTTCTGCGTCTGCGTCTGCTCGAACACGCCGTTGCCGAGGCGCTTCGCGATTTTGTACTTGGATTTTACGGGTAGCATGAAAAGACTTTAGTAAGTAAGAGAGATATTCTAAATGTTATATGCGCCGTGGCTTCGGCGGGCGCGGACCGTTGTGCGGGACTGGTGTGTCGTCTGCAATGCGCGTGACGTCGATACCCTTGCCGGCAAATCCGCGCAGTGCGCTCTCGCGACCAGCGCCCACGCCGCGGATAACCACATCGACCTCTTTGAGTCCGATGATAGCAGCCTTGTCGCCGACGAGCTCCCCTACCTTTGCGGCAGCAAACGGTGTGCCCTTCTTTGCTCCAGAGAAGCCGAGGCTTCCCGACGACGACCATGCCACCGCATTGCCGTTCTTATCAGTCAAAAGCACCTTCGTATTGTTGTACGTGGCGTGGATATGGAGCGTGCCGGCGATGATGTTCTTCTTGGCGGTGCGCGCAAGTGAGCGCGACTTCAGACCCGCGTCGACGGTGCCACCTGATTTTCGAATGATTCGTTTCTTTCCCATAAGTTTTAGTATTTAGTATTTTGTATTTAGTAATCGGTATGCCATATACCACATACTAGATACTCCATACTGTCGATATTATGTCTTCTCAAGCTTTCTGCGACCGCTCGTCATCGTCTTTCGGACGTTGCCGCGGACGGTGCGAGAGTTGGTCTTGGTGCGCTGGCCACGCGCTGGAAGCTTTCGGAGGTGCCTCGTGCCGCGGTGAGCTTTGATGTCCTTGAGCCGGCGGATGTTACCAGAAATCTGGCGCTTGAGCTCACCCTCGATGGTGAACTTCTCGATCGTCTCGCGAAGCGCGCTCTCTTCTTGTGTGGAAAGATCTTTCGGACGCTTCCCAAAATCAATACCAAGAGATTCGAGAGTCGACTGCGCGCGCGGTCGCCCCACACCGTAAATAGCCGTGAGACCAATCTCAAGACGCTTTTCTTCCGGTATGGTGATTCCAGCAATACGCATAATGAATATTCAAATTAACCTTGACGCTGTTTGTGACGCGGATTCGAGCAGATAACCCACAACCGGCCGCGCCGTTTGACGTGGCGGCAGTGCATGCAAATTTTCTTGACTGAGGCTTTGACTTTCATGAGAGATTCTTACATGCGACGCGTGATGCGCGCACGACCGCCATATGGGTCAAGATGCAGCTGCACACGATCGCCGACGAGCACTTTAATTCTGTGCAGACGCATTTTTCCGGCGAGGTACGCAAGTACGATCTCTCCAGACTCAAGCTTTACGCGAAAGAGGGTGTTCGGGAGTGCCTCATCGACGACTCCTTCTACTTCTTTCACATCAGCCATATCTGCGGGGGCAAGAATAGCAGCAACTTGGCGTAGCGTCAAGCTATTTGGCCATTTCCGGCTCGATGACCTGGACCCTGATGTCCTCGGGCGCCTCTGGGAAGCTGTTTCGCCAGAATGGCTGGATGCGGGCGCTCGCCTCCTGGACGGCCGGTACCTCGGCTACAATGGCCTCAAAGGCCGCTTTGTCCTTGCCGGCGAGTGCCTCCTGTAAGGAACGCTCATCTACCTGCCAGACCAACACCGCTGCACCCTGGAGGGTAAATCCAACATCGGTGGTACCGAGAACCGTCGACGTACCGGCGGGCGTGGCACCGAAGCCGCTTCGAGCCACGAGCCTGATGGCAGACACCTCTCTCGCATCGACAGCAGCGCCGCTCACAGCTGCAGCAAAAAGTGGCGCCGGAAAGACCGGGACGCTCACACGCGCCTTCTGATTCACGCGCACCTTGCCGTCTGGCTCGGATGTGTTTGGCATGGATACGTACTCAATCTGTGCGAGCTCAGGAAACACTACAGAGTCGCTCGACGACTCATGCAAGGATTCACGAGCCTTCGCTTCAAGCCGCGCACGCACGGATGCAATCGCTGCTTCAAGCGCGCCTGCGGCGACGCCTGGCCTCTCCCCTACAAAGCCGCCCGCAAAAGTGGACTTCGTTTCGGCATAGACCTGTGCGTACATTGCCGGCGTCGATTTGAGGCCCGGTACGGTGAGCCTTCCTGTGGCTGCATTGTACTGCTCGCCGGGCTGGTCTGCGACGACGGTGATTTCGACCGAGCCGGGTGTATTGCCCTGTTTGCCGGGCACGGTCACCTCTGCAGGAGTGCGGAATATGAGCCCATTTGCAGTCTCGAATCGGGTATCTTTGACCAGCCTCAGAGGCGCGGTCTGGAAGTTGTTGTAGACAGTAATGTTGCCGGTCGCCTTCTCCTCTGCGTACACAACACCCGTGCTCGGCACTACTTCCGAGTCTTCCAATTCGAATGTCTCTACGACGTATGTGAGATCGGCTGGGCCACCCTCCGCGGCGGGGACGGCGGTAAAGGTCTCCCCGGCAAATGTCAGCACGTGCGTGCGCGGCTCCACGGTCACACGTGTTGGCCGGAGCGCCACCATCAGGAGCGCGCCGATAAGAAGCACGCAAAGAACCGCAACAATCCAGACCGTGTAGCGCATCAGTCCGCGTCGTGCGCGCCGGGGCGACTGCGGCCTGCCCTCCGGTGCGGGACGAGAACGCATCCTCGAAGGTGCCGAAATATTACGGATAGATTTGCCCGAAGGGGCTGATTCGGTGTGTATAGGGATGTCGACAGCTTCATCGTCTTCGTCTCTTTTGTGCTCGACAGGATGCCTCCTTGGCGCGGGCGGGACGATGTCTTGGAAGTAGTCCTTAGCCATGAGCGTGAATTATACCACTGCACGCATGCGCATTGTTTATGCGCGCGCTTCAATGTTGACAAGCGCGCTCGCGACAGTGAGCGCGTCGGTAGAGCCAGCGCCGCCGACCCAGCGCCCGATATCGAGCGAAGCGCCCGAGTGCACGCTGAGCGGAAGTCCCGTAATCGTAAACTGAGAAAAATCAATGCGCGAGAGAAAGGCGCTGAACCACCCGACAAAATCGGTGTGCGTGACGAGAAGTACGTCGTTGGGCACTTTGCCATTGGAGCTGACCTTTGCAAACGCTTCGCCAAATATTTTCACAAGGTCTGGCTCCGCCGCTGCGAGCGCCTGCGTCGTGGCATCGCATGCCTCCGTAGAGCACGCATCGCGAGCGAGCATGCGCATGAGGCCTAGCACTTCCTCTGGTGTGCGCTTCCCTGCCACACGTGCAAGTATTGAACGCACGCCCTCGGGGACCACAAGCTGGTCCAGGCTTCCGTCGTGCATCGATATGACATGGGTATCGTCGACGCCCATGTCGACGATGAGAAACGAGTCTACGGGCAGCGCCTCGCGAGCGAGTGCGAGGAGCGCCCGCAGACCTGTGCGCCACGATACCTTTGCGACCGGGAACGCAGTGTGCACCGCGCCTTCGACTTGCGACCGAATCGCCTCTTCTAAGTCACTACCAAGAGACAGAGTTCTGAGAGTGCGAGCGGATTTACCCTCTGGCGCAGATGTCGGGTAGCCATTGAGTGCGACTTGGATGACACTGCCCTCGAGTAGTCTCGTGGCATCAATGTCGCGTACGTTCGCGAGAGCGCTTTTACCAAAATCGGCTATGTGCGCGGTGGTGATACGCGTATCCGTCTCGTACCTCTCTTCCGCGCGAACGACGACTGAACGAGACCAGGGGGCGTGCACGACAACGTACGCATCTGTTATCGGTGCCTTTTGGCCAGCGGCAGCGTAGAGCTTCTTTGCGATATCCGCGGCTTCCTGAATTTGCGCAGCGCCGCGCGATTTTGCCTGCTCCGGCGTGCGCTCCTCGAGCGTGAGGGAAGAAAAGCCCGTTGCGAGCACTGTGGCAGCGGAGTCTGTCGGGCACGAAAGTATTGCAACTGATGCGCCACCAGGACTTACATCAACGACTGCGACAATCTTGTGTCGCATGAACGGCAAGTTCATGTGTATCATTTGCACTCAGTATACCCTGTGAGATACGGCGCAATCAGGTTGCCGTGTACAAATCACGGCAATTACTCAGAGGTTACTCCAAAAATATTTTTCGCGTATATCTCGCAGGGTATATCGCGCAAAAAGGCGGCGAGCATCGCCCAATGTGCAAAATATTACACAAGCACCGCCTTGATACGCCTCACACCCGATGCAACAGCCTCCTCCTTTTGGATCTTAAACGTACCGCTTTCCCCGATTTCACGCGTGTTTGCGACGTGCGGCCCTCCGCAAAATTCGATTGAATACGCGTCACTAAAAGCGGGGCTCTCAAGTGTCGCGCCGACAGGACCAATCGAATACACGGAAACTGTGTCAGGATACTTCGCGCCAAATTCATGCTCCGCACCGAGCATTTCCGCCTCCTCTTTCGGCAGAGTCGAACGAACGACCGGCAGAGCGTCCTGTATGCGCTCATTCACGATACGCTCGACGTCGGCTAGCTGCTCTTTCGTCATCTTTTCGCCGTGTGAGAAGTCGATGCGAAGTCGCTCCGATGTGATGTTGGATCCGCGCTGCTTTACGTGCGGGCCGAGAACTATCTGCAGGGCTTTAAGGAGCAAGTGGTGCGCTGTGTGCAGTCGAGTCGTTTTCTCAGAGTGGTCAGCGAGGCCTCCTTTGAATTTTTGTTCAGAACCCGCACGCGATGTTTCCTGGTGCTTTTTCATGAGCTCCTTGAATCCGGCAGCGTCTACCGGAATTCCCCGCTCCTGCGCAAGTTCCTGCGTCATTTCGAAAGGAAAGCCGTACGTGGTGAAGAGCGTATACGCATCTTCAGCACCAATGTTCGAGCCTGAGAGCTTCTCAAACTCCTTCATGCCGGCGACGAGTGTGCGGCCAAACTGCACCTCCTCCTTCCAGATTTCACCGGTGATGTCTTTGTAGGCCTGCTCCCCGTCGAGCTCGCTATAAGCACCTTTGTACTTCTCAATAAGTATGACTGCTGCGCGCACGAGCATGCTGTCTTCCTGTTTCTCCGCAGCAATGCCGAGCTTCTGCACGTGCTGTGAGGCGCGTCGGAGCAGCCGGCGCAATATGTAACCGCGTTCTGTGTTGGATGGTCGCACACCATCGCCCAGCATGAGCACCGCGGCGCGCATGTGGTCGGCAACCACGCGGAACGAGCGCAAATAGCGGCTATCGCTGTACTGCTTGCCAGAGAACTGCTCAAGCAGAAGAATCACGTCCCAGAAGACATCCGTCTTAAACACGTCAGAGTCACCGCTCTTGGCAGCTGTGATTCTTTCGAGGCCGCCTCCGAAGTCTACGTTCTGCTTGGGGAGCAACTGAAAACTACCGTCCGACTGCTTGATGTACTGCATGAAGACTGAGTTGCCGATTTCCATAAATCGACCGCAATCGCAGTTGGGGTGACACTCGGGACCGTATTTGGCATCGTGTGGCGTCCCGAAATCATAGAAGACCTCGCTGTCTGGGCCGCCCGGTTCACCCGGGGGCATATTCTCTGGCACACCGGCACGGCTCCACCAATTTTTCTTGGCGTTGTAGTAGAAAATGCGCCCGCCACGCATGCCGAGTCGATAGCCATCGGCCTCGCTCCCCACTTCGCGAATCTCTGCGTCGATTCCCTTTTCGGAAAAGAGTCGCTGCCATATCTCCGCCGATTCTGTATCTCGCGGCACGTTGTTGGCCTCATCGCCGATAAATGCGGTCACGTACAGTCTCGACGGGTCGATGCCAATATCCTGAGTGAGAAATTCGAAGAACCATGGGAGCTGCTCTTGTTTGAAGTAATCGCCGAGCGACCAATTGCCGAGCATCTCAAAAAATGTGGTGTGACGATTGTCGCCCACCTCTTCAATGTCTTCCGCTCGAAAGCTTTTCTGGCTGTTGACGAGCCTACTGCCCTTGGGGTGCGGCTCTCCGAGGAGGTACGGTACGAGGGGCTGCATGCCGCTTCCTGTAAAAAGGGTGGTCGGGTCATTCTGCGGCACGAGCGACGCGGATGGAATGACCGTATGCCCCTGAGTCTTAAAAAACTCTAAATATTTCCGCCGAACTTCGTTGACTGTCATTCACAACAAAGTAGCGCGCTTCCATACAAAAAGAAAGAGGCTTACTTGCGACAAACGAAATCGGGGTCCCCAAATCTTGGGGACCCCGTGCTGAGCCCTTTAGCGGGCACGTTTGACGAAGTGCAGTTGGACGATAGAGCCCGTGCCGTCTTCGGTCGGAACGGTCGTGAGGTGTTCCGGTCGAAGTCCGAGCTTTCGCAGTCGCTCGATATCTTCTTCGAAGACATCGGTGTTGCCGTGGCTATTGATGAATCTCGTCACCACATGCACGCCGCAGATGCTGTCGTTATCACTAAGCGGGATGACGACCGGAGGTGCAAACCTAACGCTTGCGATGACTGTCGGCTCGGGTGCTTTGCTTACAGACTCCTCAGGCTTCGATTGCGGAGCTTCGACCGTATTTATCACGGCCGGAGCTTCGAAGGTGCGTGTAGGCTGTTCCTCGACCGGAGGAAGGGACTCGGCAGGAACATTCGGCTCCTTCGAGGCAGACTCCCCGGTCTGGGTCGTAGCTTCCACTTCCGCATGTGCCAGCCTGCCTTTGTACCGGCCAAAGGCAACTCCAAGGATTCGCTGACGCTCCTTGCGGCCTACACTCGCTGGCAGTCCGAGCTGGTCATATACCTCTCCCATGCAGTTACTGAGATACGTGGACGTAATGCCGAGTTGTGCGGCAGCAACCTCACCATTTCTGTAGCCAGCGCGCACGACCGCTTCGACCATCACCCTCGCTTTCGACGAGAGAGATGCGATACCGTCGGCGAGGCGTTCGATATCATCGCCGGTACTTGCAACCGTAGTAGCAGCCCGTGACTCACCGCTGGAGATCTGCGCCGAATTGCCACCACTCTGTTTGCGACCATTCCGCTCGTCGGCCGACAGCTTCCACGCGAGTGAGAGGAGCACTGCCCGCCGAGCCTGGGGCATCTGCATCGGGAACCCCAGTTCGGCATGAATCGTCGAGAGGTAGCTTTTCAGCGTTGCGTCCGCGAGGCCGAGCTCTTGTGCAACCTGCGGCCGAGCCTGCTCCTGAAAGTCGTGTGCGGACATCGCTTCAAGTCTTTTCAGCTTGTGCTCACCGAGCTTGAGAATACTCTCTGCGAGTACACGGATGTCGATTTCAGACACATTTGGCATCGTCGGCCTTTCGTCGACCGTCGCCTCCTGCGAGGCACCGATCAGGGTCTTGGGCACGGCTGTCGTGGTCTCCACTGGTGCCTCCTTGGGTTGCATCGTGACTGGCATTTGCGCCGCGTGAGATGTACGGTTGATTACCTCCACGGCTTCGCGAACTGCTGTCCGCCGCTGCTTTTTCAGCTTTTTCGGAAGTCCTAACGCGCCGTACAAGCGTGCAACAAGCTGGCCGGCGTTGTTGACGTCGGTCTCGAGACGTATCGCGAGCTGAAAGTTGTCGAGGCCTGCCCCGATGTACTCGGCGATAGCACGTAGTTCCGGACTGAGACCACGGATGCGCCGAACGACAAAGTCGATCGCATTTTGCCGGGACGCACTTTGCGTCGTCGGCTCGAATGTGTGCGCAACCCGCTGCGCGGGCTTGTTATACGCGACACGCTGTCCAGTGTTGACACGTTTAAAGTACTCGTTGTAGGCCTCCTTCGTGAACCACCTTCGCGCGTCGATGCTCGGAATGCCGTAGATGCCGAGCTTTACGTGAATTGCGCTTTCCAACTGAGAGACCTTGAACTCGGTGACATTCAACCGTTTTGCGATCTCCGCATGCGCGGCATCTTTCACGAGCCACTGTACCGCCATAATTTCATCGGCTGATAGAGTGGTCAGACCCTTCACCCGCTCTTCAAGAGGCTGCATGTGTATACCCCCTTTTTCAGGTCGTCGGACCGCATCGTCCGGACCTACTGTCGCGTACGGTACCACCTTGCTCTTCATAATCAAGCGTGGCAGAGTTTTGTCAGACACAGGGGGAGAAGATGCATACCAGCACATTCGACTTCGATACTGAAATGCTCAAATGCGGGGCCTCGCTTAAGGCTTTCGCAATCAGTCTCACTGGCAATGTTGATCGTGCCGAGGACCTCGTCCAGGAGACAATTCTGCGGGCGCTCGCCAATCGGCATACCTTCGAACCGGGAACAAACATGCCCGCATGGCTATTCACAATCCTGCGCAATTTTTTTCGGTCGGAATACCGGAAGCGCAAACGTGAGGTTGAGGATGCAGATGGCGCACATGCTCAGACGCTCATATCTCAGCCGAGTCAGCAGGGGTATGTAGAGTTTGGCGATTTCGCAGAAAAACTTCATGCACTGCCGGATGATCAGCGCGAGGCACTGATACTGGTAGGCGCAAGCGGCTTTTCCTACGACGAAGCAGCTCTGATTTCCGGTTGTGCAGTTGGCACAATAAAAAGTAGGGTGAACAGAGCACGGGAGCGCCTTACGCTACTACTTTCAGAAGAACCGACGAGGGCGGTACCAGCTGATCGCGATCCATATGGCGTTCGAAACACGCAGCGACAGTTGTACAACTACTTTCCGCCGAAAAGGCTCGTCGCAGAATCGACCTCGCGCACACCGCCACTGGCCCTACACAGCGAGCCGTCCACTGCGAGTGAGAGCAAAATGAATGAGGTCGTCGCTTCTCCTCAGCCAAACATCCCGCTGGCTGTCCAAGGTAAGTCTGCAGACATCGTAATTTCCGGGCTGCGATTTGTGCTCCAGTCAGTTCGACCGCACGATGCGGGCCGGAAAGTATCGACGTACTCGCTCTCTGTGTGAACAATGGCACCCCCTCGCTTCGGCGCGGGGGTGTTCGCTTTATCACAAAATGAAAGAGACCAGCACCGCGTCGTGCTGGTCTCCGTCGTAGGGCCTTGCTCAAGCTGCGAACAGCTTGGCTGCAGCCCATTACCGTCCGGATCCCACTGTCTGGGTGAGGGAGGGGGGGGGAAGCAGAACCCGGACGATTCAAAACCGTGTACAATATGTTCGGCTGCACCACCTTTGTCAAGACTACTTTTTGCGATTCTGCAATACGAACGATACTATGCGCCGATGAAGCACGAAATTCTCACGCTCGACAATGGCCTGCGCGTCATCCTCGTCCCTATGCCGGGCGTGGATACCGCATCGGTCATGGTTATGACGGGCACCGGCTCTCGCTATGAGACGATGCGGGAGAATGGTCTCGCGCACTTCCTCGAGCACATGTTCTTCAAAGGCACGAAGAAGCGGCCAAGCGCCAAAGCTATCAGCGAGGAGCTCGATGGGGTCGGCGCCGTGTACAACGCGTTTACTGCCAAAGAGCGCACGGCGTACTACGCAAAAGTGAGCAGCGAGTTTCTAGACACTGCGCTCGATGTGATATCCGACATTTTTCTCAACTCCACACTGCCCGCTCGCGAGATTACAAAGGAGCGCGGCGCGATTATCCAGGAAATCGACATGTACGAAGACATTCCGATGCGAAATATCGGCGATGTTTTCGATGCGCTCATGTTTGGCAAAGACCATCCGCTCGGGCGCTCTATTCTAGGACCCAAAGAAAACATCCGTGCCTTTAAGCAGAAGGATTTTGCGACGTATCACAAGAAGCACTACACCGCCGGCAATACTGTCGTGTGCGTCACGGGCTCATTTGAGCGCACGACGGTTCTAAAAAGGATTGAGAGGGATTTTTCGAAGCTGCCTACCGGTGACATCAGCACCCCACTTCCCTTCTCGCACGACCAGTCGGAGCCGCGGGTCACGGTAAAACGCAAGCAGACCGACCAGACACAGCTCATGCTCGGCCTCCCCGCCTACCCGTACGGACACCCGGATGAGTACGCGCTCGAAGTTCTCACGTCGGCACTTGGCGGCGGTATGAGCAGCAGGCTCTTCTCAGAAGTGCGCGAGAAGCGTGGACTCGCCTACTCTGTGCACGCGTGGATCGATAAATATCCGGACGTGGGGGCGATTGTCGTGCAGGCCGGAGTCGAACACGCCAAGCTTCAGAAGGCACTTGCGACTATTTTGGCAGAGCTGAAGAAACTTCGTCGGGCACCGATACAGGCTGCGGAACTGAAGAAAGTCAAAGCGTACATCAAGGGCACGCTCACGCTCTCCCTCGAGACTTCCGACCGCGTGGCCGAGCATGCATCGACGTCGGTAATCAATCTCGGTAAAATCCGCACGCTCGAGGAAGATATCGCCGCACTCGATGCGGTGAGCGTGTCTGACGTACACCGTGTGGCACAGGACATTTTCAAAACCGCGCACTTGAATCTCGCGGTCATTGGTCCGCATGATGACGCGGCGCGACTGAAAGGAATTCTCAAGATGTAGTCACGAAACCCTCGTCGAAGAGGATTCCCGCCTTGCGCTCGACGCCGCCGCGATTGTATCCGCGCATGCTCCCATCGGATGCAATGACACGATGGCACGGTACACTCGGGTCGTAGTTGGACCGCATGATGGCGCCGACCGCTCGTGCGGCTTTCGGGTTGCCAGCCTTCGCAGCAACTTGCTTGTACGTCATCGTCTTGCCTTTGGGTATCTTCCGCACGATGTCGCGCACCTTGTCGGAAAAGCTTTTCATATGCCGAGCGTCCCTGTATCCGTAGGAGCTTTTTTCTTCGCGAAGGCGAGCATCTTTTTTCCCACAGCTTCACGGTATCGGCAGTAGTCGCAATCCGACGCGGGCTCCGGCAAATCGGCACTGTCGAGGCATCGCTTGAGCTCTTGCAGTGTTTCCTCCACCCACGAGTCGTCGCCCTTGTGCGGCACGAGCGTGACTTCAAAAGTCAATTTCCCGTCGAATGCCTCCTCATCCTTGCTTGCGTTGGCGTAGACCCAGTACGCGGTGTTGGAGACCTTGAAGCCATTCTGGCGGAGTAGCCATTGGTAAATCTCTATCTGTCGCTTGTAGCCAATGTGCCATTCTTCATCGAGAGATTCGATTTTGCCGTCTTTACTTGTCGCCTTGTAGTCTACGACGATAAGTTCCCCCTCCTCGTTGACCCATATGTCGTCCACGCCGCCACAGACCGTGAGGCCCGTCTCATGCTCGTACACGACGCCGCCGCGCAGCGAATCGCGCCAGGTGTCCATTTTCGGGTGATCGAATGGCTTTGCCTTGAGACCGTACGCTTCCATAAGGGGATGCGCGGTGCCGTTGGTTCGATGTACATCGAATTCCTTCTTGAGAAGTGCGTCTACGGCGCTGTTGAGATTGAAGGGAAAGCCGGGAGGTCTTGCGGTGCCGAGTTTGTTGTCGATGTAGAAACATCGGGGACATTCCATGAAAAGCGATATTTTCGATCGCGAGAGGCGGAATCGCTCCCCGCCGTAGTTCCAATTTGGGTTACGGTCGGGCTTGTAGTACGTACTCATGCGGTGAGTATACCACCGCACCTAAAATCTACTGCTGTGGAGTCGAAAGTATGTCGTCGCGATGCTCAGCAAACCAGTGCTTGAAGCGATTCTCCACGTACCACATGCCAGTGAAAAGAATAAGCACCATCAGAGTGGCGAAAATCGCGAGCGCGTAGAGGCCAAAGCCCACTGTCATGCCGATAGCTGCGGTAATCCATAGACCCGCAGCAGTCGTGACGCCGTGCAGCGAGTCGCCGCGAAAGACGATGAGACCGCCTCCCAAGAATCCGATGCCCGTAATGATGGCTGCCGCGATAAATGTGGGCTGTATGTCGGCCGATGCGAGAAAGACGAGATTGACGTAGTTGCCGAGAATCACGAAAAGCGCCGAGCCGAGAGCGACGAGTCCAAATGTTCTCGTGCCCGCGTACTGCTTTGCCAGTACCGCGCGCTCAGTGCCGATGATGCCGCCAAGCAAGACCGCAAGGCAAAGTTTGCCGAACATGACGACGGTTGGGTCAAGAAATATATCCGGGTTGAGCATGTGAGCAGTATATCCCCTAGATGCTGCAGAGCTGTTTGGCCTCGTCGAGCACCTGTGGAATGCGATTGGGGGCAACGCCGTAGTCTCTCAGCACGTGTTCTGTCTGCACCGCCTTGCACAGGACAATGCGATTCTCGAGAAAACGCCGCTTCTCGCTCTCGGTGAGCGTCGTCAAGCATGTTAGTGGGTGCACTTTTGCCTCTTCTATCATCTGCATAAGCCCGCGCGTACGTGGGTAGTCCCATGCGAGTATGGTGAGGTTGGTGCAATGCGCATAGCGAATCGCGTTGCTCGTAAACTGCGTATTCGTGACGAGCCACCCTTCGTCGACACGCGATGACTCCATAGGTGCTTGCTTCAGGTCTTCGTACCGCGCATACACGTACAGCGCGTCTTTGATGTCGGTCTTGCCGCCTGGCTCGTTGTGGAACTTGCACTCAATACCCACTTTGCGCCCGTCTTTTTCAGCCAGCACATCCACCTCATGCGGCGCACAGCGGCCCACAAGCGCCATATCGGTGCGCACAGACCAGCCATGCGCACGAAGCACCTCGGCCAAAAATTGCTCAAATGGGAATCCAGACGGCCCAAGGGCGTAGACAGCGCGCTTCGTGGAATAGCGAGCTGCCACCGGCAGGCGCTCCTCCTTTTTCAGGAGCTCAAATGCGCGCCGGTAGATTTCTTCAGTACTTATGAGTGGCCGGAGCTCGCGCATCACCTGAGCGAGTACGCGTGCGCTCGTCGTCGTCGAGGCTCCCGCGTGTGCAAGCGAGCGTTCGAGTTTGGTCGGGTCGAAGTGCTCGCGCTCGCCATCTGCTTTGGTGATAAGTGTGTGCGACATACCTAGTAGCGATATTCCGTTGCTGGCGTCACCGCGAGCTCGAGAGGAGCACCGTCGAGGGTACCGATGAATCGCACTCCTACAGACGGCGCAAAAACCACGACACGGAATGAGCGAGGCGTGTCAGTGTGTTCGCAATCTACATAAGGCTGTCGCCACGTCTGGAACGCGAGCAGAAATGTCGCCGTGTCTACCTCCTTTGTCTCGACAGAGAGCTGATCGCATGTCGACGGTACCATCACCATGCCCGAGAGGTGGTGCTCACCGACTTTCAAAAAGTCGCGCACAAGCACTACTCGAGACTCTCCAAGGGCTTGCGTATAGATGGCATTTCCGGCCACGAGAAATATGGAATACGAAAGCGCCGAGGCGACGACAAAGAACCACACGAGGCGGCGTGTTAGCTCGAGCATTTGCTCTATTGTAACCGCGGCGCGACATCTGCATACGCGACTGTACACACCCGCGCTAGCGAGAAGCGCTACCGTATCCGGCCACCTCCGACACACCGTTCTCCGTCGTAGAGGACCAATGATTGACCCGGAGAGACGATGTGAGGCGCGCGAAATGTCGCTACAACCTTCTCCCCATCAAGACGAAGCGTCACCTCAAATGGCGTTTCCCTGTATCGCGACTGAGCGAGAAGCACTTCGCCATCCTTCCACTCTCGCAGTTGATGCGCCGCATCAAGCTCTGCGCTCTCGCGCATACAGTCGGCCACGTCCGATGAGACGTGAACCGTGTTGGCACCTGCGTCGACCGCTGTCACATAGTGCGGTTTGTGGACGTCGCCACTCAGTACCTGGAAGCCGTGCCGCTGCCCGATGGTGTAGAGCGCAGCGCCAGCGTGCTCTCCCACCACTTCGTCACGCTGATTCAGTACCGCCCCCGGCTTCAGGTCGATGTACCGGGCGAGAAAGTCGGCCATACTCACATCGCCGACAAAGCAGAGTCCCTGACTATCCTTTTTCTGCGCGACAGGCAGTCTGAAATCCTGAGCAAGCGCGCGCACCTGTGACTTGTGCAGACCGCCAACGGGAAACCGTACATTTGCCAAGTGCGCTCGAGGTATACGGTAGAGAAAGTACGACTGGTCTTTTTCCGCATCGATTCCCTTCAGAAGCATCGCCTGTCCTTGCACTGTTTCTATGCGCGCGTAGTGCCCTGTGGCTACCACCTCCGCACCCTCGGATGTTGCCCAGTCGTAGAATGCACCGAACTTAATCTTTTCGTTACATTCGACATCTGGATTCGGCGTGCGTCCGGCAGCGTACGACTCAGTCATGTCCCGCACGACTTCCTTCTCATACGCATCGGAAAGGTCGATTTCACGAAACGGCACGCCCAGCGCCACGGCGACCCGCATCGCATCGAGCCGATCCTTCTCCCACGTGCACTCAAAAAATGTTGGCTGCCATATTTTTATAAAGACGCCGGTGACATCGAATCCCTCGCGCTGCAATAGCGCAGCGGAGACTGCTGAATCCACACCTCCTGAAATCCCTACGAATGCCTTCTTACTCATGCCGCGACAATAGCAAAAAGAAGGCGCCGCGCCCATGAGGGCGCGGCGCATGTGCAGACTTTGGGCTCCGGCACGCGCGCCAAATCCGAGCGGCGTGTGCGAACGGCATCATCAGCATGCTCGTTGCACTGAAGCCTCCGCGAGCCCTGACCCAGTCATGTATATCTCGCGAATAGGTCGGGTCGAAGTGGCGCCACCTGCCGTCGCGAAAGCGACCAAATCCCTTGTGAAAGCCCAGCGCTACTAGCGGGGTCACACAGACGTTTGGTCGTGCCATGTCGGCAAAAAGACTGCAGCCAGACAAGCAGATGCCGTCGACAATTACTGGTATCTGTTTTTGCAAAACCACATGAGCGGCCCGCTGAAATACATCAACATACCCACCAGTGTTTGCCGTAATGTGACATGGGTTGCCACACTCACCGAATGCCGCATACAGTGGATCAGCGACCCCATAGATTCGCTGCCTCACGAGCGTACTTTCGTGCACGACTAACGGAGCGACTAGCGTGAAGCCCCAGACGATTGCCGCAAGACACCCCATGATGAGCACGGGAAGACGAATGTGTCCCATCACTTCCTCCCTCTGTTACTTGCACTTTTATATATGAAAATCGACTCAGCGCAAATCAGTAGTACCTCGCCTTGTTCGCAGTGTGACATGCATGAGTCTTGCAGAAATGTGTGACACCTGAGAGATCCGCCATAAAGAAAAGGTAATCCGTATCTGCAGGTTGCACCGCCGCGAGGAGCGCATCGAGCGAGGGACTACCGATCGCAGTAGGTGGGAGACCTTTGTTGATGTACGTGTTGTACGGTGACTCGCTCGCGAGGTCTTCCTTGGTAAGATCAAAAGTCCCCTTGCCTATCGTGTAGAGAAATGTGACGTCGACCTGAAGCGCCATGTCGCGCTCGAGCCTATTCCAGAGCACGCTTGATATCTTGCGTCGGTCGTCGGAATTGCGCGCCTCTTTTTCGATAATCGAGGCAAGGATGACAATGTCCTCGAAGGGCTCGCCAAACGCATCTATTTCTTCGCGAATAGCCGCGACGCGTGTGTCAAAATTCTGACGCATCGTCTCGATGACCATGTCTTCTGTCGCATTCGGCAAGAAGAAGTAGGTATCAGGGAAAAGGTAGCCTTCCTGCGGCTGCGCTTTGGCGAGGAACTTTTCTGCATCGAAGCGCTGCAGAAGCCTGTCGTACACGTGCGCCATCTCTTTCGTATTGGCGCCTTCCGGTATGCGCACACGTATTGGTTCCAGTCCAAACGCGCCAGCCGCCATTGCACGGGCCACGCTGAGCACATCGCGCGGCTCCTTGAATAGGTAATCTCCCGCGCGCACCGTCCTGTCGGATCCGAGCAGTAGGATTAGCCCTTTGAATGCGAGCGGCGAGCGAATCACCTGTTGTTCTTTGAGCTCATGAGCCAGTTCGCCCACCGTGCGGCCGGTCTCCACGGTAACGAGCTCACCTATTGGGAAATTGCTTGGCGGACGAATGAGAAAGAGATACGCGTAAAGAAGCAGCGCGCCGAGAATCACGAGTATCACAATTGAGCGCATGTTGACGTTCTCTCGCCACCTCAGAGAGAGGCGCTGCTGAAACTCGTTGAGATCGCTCACGACTCTCTGGACTTCTGGTTCTATGGGGGGCATGCGCTATTTGGGGAGGTTGGATGGTGCGGTCGCTTTGGTCGACGGAATGCGGCGGAGACCCGGCACCTGCACAGTGCTGCTCGGCGGATGCCAGAGCGTGGCAAGCGTTTCATTCGTAAGAACGTTCGTCGGGATCACCCATGGTGTGTGGAAAAAGCTTCTGCGCCGAAAAGCATCGAGCGCGCGGCGTATCTGGTTGTTGAAGCGAAGGTCTGCGACATCCTGCCACGGGTAATCGAAATCGCAGCTCCACCGACGCGGACGTAGCTGTGACAGATAGCTTGGATTACCAATTGGCTTCCAGAGCCAGCGCATGCCCGTGTATGTCGGCCCGTGCAGGTGGCCGTTGCCTGAGATATAGATGGCGCGGCCGCCATACTCAAAAGGGTACTTGCCCAAATGTCGCTCCATAGAACGCAGCTGCTCCTGCTGCCGCCACGAGGGACGCGCCTGCGGGGCACGCTCGAATTCCATGTGAAGTTCTTTCTCGACTGCCGCAACTGCGTCAGCGCTCACCGTAGCCGCTTTCGCGCGAATCTTTTCTACCTCGTCTTGGACTGCGTGAATCCACTCATGATCTTCCTCCACCTGGAAAAGGATTCCTTTGTTGCCGCACTTGCGTATCACGTGCTGTACCCAAATCTGCTCGTGCGGCTCGATGTTGCCGATAAATTCGAGCACCGTCGCGAGCGGGTCTACACGGTACTCTGCCTTGGGGTCTTTATCGAGCTCGAAATCCACGTATGAGCGTGGTTGATATGCGTTGATGTGGAAGTCATCCGCTTTGATGTTGTGATAGCACTCAAGCCGCCATTCAGCTGCGAATGCCGCGTGCTTGCTTGGGTCAAACTCAAACTTCGTCGCGTAGTCCTCGACCTCATGCAGCTCGACCTCCGGGTACTGCCCGTAGATGGCACTCTCAACTTCTGTCTTGTAATTCTTCCAGCACCAGATAAAGAAATGTATCTCGCCTCCGAAGCTTGCCATCTCAAAGGAAAAGAAAGGTCGTACCTGCCCTTTCCACGCGCGATGTATAAAGGTCGTCTCGCCCGATGATATGGAGAAGAGCGAAAACGCTATTTCCATCGCGCGCGGCGATTTATCTATTTCGCGCGGCACCTTGAGCTCGAGCAAGATCGGATTGCGACCAGAGAGAAAAAGCGAGTGGACATACCATATCCAGACACGCCACGCGCCCATGATGAGTACTACAGGGAGCCAAATCGGCGATGTACCGATAAGCCAGTTGAATGTGTAGAGCGGCAAATGCGGAATGAGGTGTACAAGCCAGAGATACTCCGCGACAAAAAGAATCCCTAGGAAGAGCGCGCGAGATACCCCCCAATCACCCATCCACTTAACCCAACTACCAAGATCAAAGAATTTGACACCGAGTTTATCTTGCAGCTTATTGAGAGGACCGCCACCATGTGCTGACATGTGAAAAATTATAGCATCGCGCTGCCCGTATAAATACGAACGCGCCCCGACAGGGGCGCGCTCTTGAGCACATTGTGCAGAATTACTTTGCGAGCGCGTATTTGCCATCGCTCTGGCGGACGAACATCGGATTCTGGAGATTGACTGCGATGGTCGCGTCTTTGACGTAACGCTCGCGTTTTACCCTATCGACGATTTCTTCGCGCGTCAGTGCGCCCTCTCGCTCGAGAATGCCGCGTATCACATCGCGCACGACACCCGGTTCGTAGCCCCACTCTTTGAGTGCGTACAGGCCCCGTCCCACGAGCACAAAGCGACCGTCCTTGATGAGTTCATTGTGCGTGGTCGCAGGATGTGTCTCGCGCCCGAAGAGCTTCTCGATGCCTTTCGCCACTTCGGTGAAGTGCATGGGTGAACCATGGCGCTTGAGCGTGAGGTAGGCAAAGTCGCGGGTGTTCTTGATGCGCACGTGCGGAGACTCGGTGCGACCCCACTCCCCGAGCGGGTTGCGGCCAATGCGCTTCGAGATGTGCAGCCATCGAAGCATGACCTCGTTGTCGCGCCCTTTTACTCCAGCCTGGCGAAGATGCTTGCCAAATGCCGCGAGGAATTCTTCCTCCGGCGTGAGCTTGTTGGACTCGAGTGACTCGTACAGATTCGTGAGTGCCTCTTCCACCTGCTCGGCGAGCTGCTCGTCGATGTGCCAGCGCGTCTTGAAGTCCGCATTCTCGCGCCTGTCGTCGAAATGATGTCCGACGGTAAGAAGAAAAATGACATGGTTGTGGTCCGCATCGTTCTTTGCGACATGGCCGAGGAGCGACTCCTGCGAGAGGATGCCGCCGAGCGTCTGTACTGCTTTTTTGAGCTCTTCGAGCGCGTGTGCAAACTCAGCGTATGCATCAGAATCGCGCACCGCAGCGATACCATGATTCTCAATCTGGCGGATGCGCTCTCGCGTAATGCCGTATTCCTGACCAATAGCATCGAGCGTGCGCTGCTCACCCTTCGGCGAGAGACCGAAGCGGTCGATAAGCACCTTGCGGGAACGCTCAGGAAGCTCCGAAAGGAGCTCTTTGGTGATGTTCTTGGGGGTAAAGCTAATCATATTGATTGGCGCCAGTAGGCTAAAATTTGACTATTTGTATACCTGTGGCTTTGTTTTATCAAACCCTAGCCTACCCGTCAAGTACCTTGCCCTGAGGGGTACCGCCAGACCTTGTCCACAGGCATCCACAGAAAAGTCACAGAATTGCATTGGCGTTGTCGAAGCCCGAAAACGCCACCGTGCTACCATCGCTTCATGGCCACTGGAAGAGTCCCCGTCCCACCGCAAGATATTGAGATGGAAAAAGCTCTATTGGGAGCGCTTCTCCTCAATCCGAGTGCCGTATACGAGATCGTCGACATCATTGGCATTGATTCCTTTTACGTTGCGAAGCACCGCACGATTTTTGATGCAATGCTCACCTTGCACGCAAAGGGCGAACCCATAGACGTGGTCACGGTCTCAGGCAAACTCAAAGAGCGAAAGCAGCTCGCCGACATCGGCGGCGGCGCGTACCTCTCTGAGATCGCTGGCTCAGCCGCATCGCCCGGCAGCTCGCGCCACTATGCCCAGAGCGTGCAGACGAAATTTGTTCTCCGCTCACTTATCGATGCTGCGGCAAAAATCGGTGAGCTCGGCTTTCAGGAAGACCGCGACATCGAGCAAGTGCTCGACGAGGCGCAGTCGACGATTTTCCAGGTCTCAAATTCGCCAATGCTTCAGTCGTTTACAGCCATCAAAGACGAGCTATCTGAAGCCTGGGAGCGCTTGGAATCGCTCCAAAAGCACCAAGGTGCGATGCGCGGTGTCCCCACGTGCTATCCGGCGCTCGACAACATGCTCGCGGGTCTGCAAAAATCCGACCTCATCATCCTCGCTGCTCGCCCCTCGATGGGTAAGACATCACTCGCGCTCGATATTGCTCGCATGACAGCGACGAAACATAAGACATCTGTGGGAATCTTCTCACTTGAAATGAGTTCACAGCAGCTGGTGGACCGCATGCTCGCGGCGCAGGCCGGTGTGAATTCCTGGCGCCTTCGCACGGGTAAAATTTCTCGCGACGATGAGTACGATAGGCTGCAAGACGCGATTGCGCAGCTATCCGACGCACCGATTTACATCGACGACAAACCCGGCATGACCGTGCTTTCAATGCGCTCCGTCGCTCGTCGCCTCAAGATGGAGCGTGACCTGGGGCTTGTCATAATCGACTACCTTCAGCTAATTACACCGAGCGGCTACAAGTCGAGTGACTCCCTTGTGCAGCAGGTCACAGAAATATCTCGCTCACTCAAGGCAATGGCACGCGAACTCGACGTGCCCGTCCTCGCACTCTCTCAGCTCTCGCGCGCGGTCGAGCAGCGCGGCGGCAAGCCTCGCCTTTCCGACCTGCGCGACTCTGGCTCTATCGAACAAGACGCAGACGTGGTCATGTTCATCCACCGCGAAGACATGATGGGCAACAGAAGCGGCAATGAAAAAACGGGCATCGCGGAAATCCTCGTGGAAAAGCACCGCAACGGCCCCGTGGGCAAGGTAGACCTGCGTTTCGACGAAGAAAAGACCACGTTCCTCCCCATTGACAAAAGCGACTTCGGCGACTTTGTGACCGAGGCGCAAGTGGGCGGCGGCGAGAGTGCTCCGTTCTAAGCTGGATTCAAGTCGTACTGAGGTACGCAATACCCAAAGCGACAAGACCGTAGCCTAAGAGAAGGTACAAGGTTTCTGCGCGTTCCGGCAGTCGACGAACAATTACGTACCATGAGGCGCAAACGAATACGGTCGCTGCGGCGGCATAGGCGTAATTACCTATAGTAAATGTGAGGTAACTCGCGCTCGCCTGCCAGGTTAAAAGCAGGGTTGAAATAAGAAAATTGATCGTAGCTATAACCGCGAGAACGACGAGTCCCAGAGTCCTCATACACACCTACAGTATCATGTTCTTTCGGCTATACTCGGGCAATGGACGCGATAGAACGACTCTCCCGCCTCTTTGAGAAGTTCCCCGGCATCGGTCCGAGGCAAGCCGGCCGCTTCGTCGCATACCTCCTCCGCAGTTCCCCATCGCTGCGTCGCGAGATCATCGATGCGATTCAGGAGCTCGGCAGCGGCGTGCGGCAGTGCGAGAGCTGCATGCGCTACCATGCGGGCGATAAGAAACTCTGCGGCATCTGCGCGAATCCGGAACGTGACGCGGCAGTGCTCGCCATCGTCGCATCCGACTCCGACCTCGCCGCACTTGAGCGCAGCGGCACCTACCGAGGTACATACTTCGTGCTCGGTGGGACAATTTCGCTCGCCTCGGAGAAAACATCGGGACTTCGCGTCAAGCAGCTACTCGACTCGCTTGCAGGGCGCATAGAGGCGGGACTCACTGAGGTCATTCTCGCGTTCCCCGCCAACCCGGAGGGCGACGCGACAGCCGCGCGTCTTCAATCCGAAATATCTGAATCTTACAAAGGGTTCCCCTTTGTAATTTCCACGCTCGGGCGCGGGCTATCGACTGGGAGCGAGCTTGAGTACGCCGATCCCGAAACCATCAAGGCCGCCCTTGACTCCCGCAAGTAGGCCTTCCCTGCTTGTGCAAGTCAGACTTGCACAACCGCTCCGCAGCTACGTCTGTCTAGGGGAGTCCTAGACCAACTGGAGCAGAAAGGCTGCTGGACTCCCGTCGGTAGTACGATAGGCTGGTTCAAGTCGCGCCTTTCCAGGAGAACTCGAATGCACGAACAGCTCACCCCCCTCAATGCGCCTGACGACCCACTGCTTGCGGCGTTTATGAAGGACCAGATTATACTGACGGCCAAGATTTCCGCATTGGTCGCGGGTATTGCATCCGTAACGATGGCGACAGGCCAGTTCAGCCTTGGTCTTCTTGGAATGTTGTTCGTCGCCAAATGGTGGAGCGAGCTTTACGCAACGCGTAAGCGAATTGCTAACGGTCGGTTTGGCGACGGCGAGGATGACCACGATCGACTCAACTGCTTCCTTGCGGCGCATGCTGGTCGCCGTGTCGATGGCATCTTGCTCGATTAATGCCAAACGGCTCATACCTGTCTGAGCCGTTGAGTCCCAACGAAAAGGCCGCCCGATGGGCGGCCTTCTGTTTTAGACGCTGGTGATGCGCACGCGGGCGTACGGCTGGCGGTGGCCCTTCTTCTTGGAGTAGCGGCTCTTCTCACGATAGCGAAGGACAATCTTCTTGGCATCCTTACCTGTCTCGACGAGCTCGCCCACGACCTCTGCGCCCTTTACATACGGTGCGCCCACGGTGGTCTTGGAACCGTCGTCGGTGAGGAGGACCTTGTCGAAAGTAACCTTGGCGCCGACCTTGTCGACACCCATGGTTTCGATATCAATAACGCTGTCCTTGGTGACAACGTACTGTTTGCTGCCCGTTTCTATAATCGCTATCTTTGCCATACGAGTGCGCGCACTATACGACAACTGCCAATTTCATGCAAGACACGTCCTTGAGCCTAGGTATAATGCGCGCGGCTGGGGGCGTATGGAGCCCCCCATGAAGACCGCTCGATACACCGAGCGCAACAAGAACAAGTCCCTCTGGATAGAAAACTTAAAGATTATTGCCGGAGGATTTGGCCTGGCAACCCTGGTAATCCTCGCGGCCGTATATGCGCTCGCGTGACTCGTGACCCGGCCAAGCGGCCGGGTCCTTTTTACTCGCTGTCGAGCGCCGGTCGCTCCACCGTTTCCATCTCCCCAATCTTCAACGTGCTGTCCTCGGTAATCCTGACCACGTCCTTGTTGATGGACTTGAACGCCTTGCCCGCCTTTTCGTAGTGACCAACGGCAGCGCTCAGCGACTTGCCCATGCTGTCGTGCGAATCCTTGTAGGCATTGAGGTGCTTGCCGAGCTCAGAAACATTCTTGATGATGTCTTTTGCGGTCTCCTGTATCTTTGCGCGCTGATTGCCGAAGAGAATCGTCTGCAGGTACGCCAAAAATGTCGTCGGCGACGCGATGACGACGTTCTTCTGCTGGTACGCGTACTCGATAAGGTCGCGTGAGCTCACGCCCACGCCCACGTCGTTGTTGAGGAGGTCGTAATAGATTCCCTCCGCTGGTATGAACATGATGGCGAATGGCATCGTCCCCTCCTCGGGGCGGATGTATTTGGCCGTCTCATCGATACGTTTCTTAATGTCGTTCTTAAACTCTCGTCTATACGTATCCCGGCGCTGGTCGTCGGTCTCATCCACCAGACGCATGTAGTTCTCAAGCGGGAATTTCGCATCGACCGGCAGGATGCCGTCGCGCGTCTTTATGGCAAAGTCCACCTTTTCGCCGTCTTTGAAGAGGTACTGCGGCTCGTACTGCCCCGGAAGCACATTGGAGAGAATTAATTCAAGCGACGCTTCACCGAGGTTGCCGCGCTGCTTCTGATTCTTCAAGACGCTTTCGAGCGACTTGAGCTGCTCCGCGATGGTAAACACTTGCTTGGTCGACTCCTTGGTCTCTGATACGCCGCGCACTACTTCGGTCAGCTGCTGGGTGACGCGGTTGGTTATCTGGTCGAGCTGCTGTTGGATGTTCGAGATGGTTTTTTGAGACTGATCCGACTGTACTTTCATCCCCTCAAACATCCTGTCCGTCCCCTCGCCAAGTTTGTTGTCGAGATTCCGCTGCAAATCTTGTAGCTGGTTTTGCAGAAGTACGAGACTCTGTGTGTCCTGCTGTGGGGCTGCCGGTTTGCGCAGGAAAAAGAATGCGAGAAGTGCAAGATTGACCGCAAGAAGTCCGATAATAAGCCATTCCATGCGGCGATTGTATCACGCGAGCCGTTCTGCTAAGGTCGCGAGCGGGAGGTACGACTCATGTGCGACAGACACTCTTACGTACAAGTCCTAGCCGTTCATTTGCACACGAATTCCAAGGGCAAATGGTATGTCGTGGTTACCGAACGCGATGAGCAATCGGGGCATGTACGGACGCGACACGCAATGAAGAATGGAGGGAGGCTTGAGTTCGACCCGTTCGACGAACAGCCTCTTGTGTTCGACGAGTACCGATGACTATGGGGGCCGCCTTCATGGGCGGCCCCTTCGCTGATATACTCTGCGCATATGCTTCAAGTACAGATAAAGGAAGACCTCAAGACGGCAATGAAAGCGCGCGACCAAGTATGCGTGGACACGCTGCGCGGTGCGCTCGCGGCATTCACCAACGAGCTCGTAGCCAAGGGTAAAAAGCCCACCGAGGAAATTACAGACGCTGATGCCGTGACAGTGCTCAAGCGCCTTGCCAAGCAGCGCCAAGACTCCATCGAGCAGTTCACCAAAGGCAATCGACCCGAGCTTGCAGCAAAGGAGTCGCAAGAACTCACAATACTCAAGACATATCTGCCACAAATGGCATCGCGAGACGAAATCGTGAAAGTGGCACGCGCCAAGAAGGAGGAGCTCGGTGTCGCCGACGCTTCCGGTGCCGGTAAACTCATGGGTGCAGTCATCAAAGAGTTTGCCGGCCGCGCAGATGGCGCTGATGTGAAGGATGTGGTTCAGGGCTTGTTTTCATAACATATTGACACTGGACGCGACTCTGTGTTGTGGTATAATTTAATGAGTATAGTTGCGTTTGTAGCGTTGCGTATCCCCCACTCCATGAGAAGGGATGCACAATGGCTAATGTAGCGGCGCTCGCTGCGAGCGCACGTCGCAAGCTTTTGTCTGGTGATGCATTGACGGAAGTCGATGCCATCAGCAAAGCAATTCGCGGAGCGGGCATCACGTACAAGCCCGACCATAAGCGCCTCATGCGCGAAGTGGGCAGGCGGTTCGCCCGTGACAAGGCGGATGCGGCGCGTGACGCACGGCGCGGTGTAGCATGAGCGACGAGGATTTCTTCACGCCGTTTGATGACACTGAGTACGCCGTAGCGCACCGGTATCTTCGAGGGCAAAAAGAATTTTTGCATCTCATGCCACCGCGAAAGACCCTGTATGTGGACTGGTTCCTCATGCGGGCAATCGGCAAGGAGGTCATGGCTCGGCGCAAGCCCGACTCAATACTTCCGATGCTCGTGAGCGACGTGGTTCGCGAATTCGTGCCCGACACGAATCCGCGAACACGAGAGCTGTACGAGGCCTATCGCAACGGCGTGATGAAGATGTTTAGCAGAAGACGACACCTGCGCGCATCATCACGCCGAGCGAGTCGCGAGAAGGTGCCAACGGCCGATGCAACCGGCCAGCAACGTCTGATATAACCGCGTAGGGATAGTAGCGTCTGTCCCCTACGCGGTTTCGTTTTTGTTAGTACGCAGCGGTGGGACGCGTGACGAAGTACACAGAGAGTCCTGCCGCGAGCCCGGCCACCAAGAACGCGATCACAAGCGCATACGGGAGCGGCAAGAGCCAGAGGAGGAACACGGTCACAAGACACAGTGCAATGCGGCCGAGCGCCATGCCCATTTCTTTGAGCACTGTGTACTCGTCTACAAACGTGTGACTGTCTGCCACGTGCTCTTGAGTATCAATATCGAGTCCGCGCGTCGCGGAGCGTCCCGCGGTGTGAAAATACGTGTCTACAAGTATCGCCGAGACAAATCCTCCGACTCCCAGGCGCATCACCCAGCCAGAGACAGCGACGAGCGGTAAGACGCGCACCGGCATCGTCTCCAGAGTCGGCGAGAAGAGTTTTTTTGCAATGAGCGTAAAAATAAGTGTGAGCGACATGACGACGCCGAGAAGCGGATACGACCAGTCGATGAGCGTGAATACAGTAATCGGCCAGAGTACAAAGAGCGACGCTGCCTCCATGCCCGAGAGAATCGAACTGCGCAAAAGAATCTTGTTGCGGTCGTCGAAGAGCTCATGGAACGAAGCGCGGTATCCCCACGAGAATCCTTCGTACGCCTCGCGCACGCTCGCGAGCGGTATGCACGCTAGAAGCGCCACGGCGCCGGCGGCGTAGAGGAACGCGGCCACAGACGCGGCATCGTAGGCGAGGTAGAGACCCGCAGCGAGTGGCGCGAGTGCTACAACGATCTCTACCCACTCGCGCTTTGGCACCGGAGCGATTTCTTTGGCTATTGCATACGGCGCCCAGTAAAAGGCGCGGTACACGCCCGTGAGCACCGCAAAGAGTGCGATGCCAAGCCCCACGTCGCCGAGCGCGCCCGAGAACCCGAGCGCGAGTGCTGCAAATGACGCTGCAAGGAGTACCGTCGCGAAGATAAGTGTGCGCCTGAAACCGTGACGCAATCGGTGCGCAGAGAGCGGTGTGACTAACACGACGATTGTGTGCGTAAGTGCGTAGGTGAGCAGTACGCTCGCGAGCGCCGCCGCAATAGAGCGCGTCTGAATGTAAAAATATTGGAAGATGAACACCCAGGCGAAAAGATGCGCGGCAGCGAGCGCTGCGCGGATAACGAGTCGATGTATGCCGGATGCGCTAAGCGTCATGTCGTTCACGCAGCGCGCCGCGCGGCCACGCCCTTTCAAGAAGCGGAGCGAGAAGCGGGACACATGCGATAAGCGCGTACCCCACCCAGATGTTCCAGTCGCTAAAGAGTGCCCATCCTGTAAAAGGAACTGTGAGAATAATGTCAAGAATGGCGACGACTGCGACCCACGAGAGCGAGTACGGAAGAATGTCGTGCCACCCGTGGAGGCGCAGCGACCGGCCTGCGATAAGCGCGAGCAGGATGAGAATGCCGAGCCCCACGAGTCGCGGAAGCACCCCCTCAACAAAACCGTACACGACGAATCCCGACCAGAGTAGGAACATCACCGCGTATATGACAACTCCCCAGGAGATGAGCGCACTGTATCTCATGCACTCATTATGCTCGACGCGACGACGCTCAGCCCGCTACGCTGTGGATAGTACGCTACTCGCCTTGCGTCGATATCATGAGCGTCGCGCTCACTTCCGCAGTCGCATTGCCGCGCGTGTATACTTTTACCTCTGATTTGAGTCGTTCGGATGCATCCATGTGTACCTCCACGGTCTTCACGTTGCGGATAGCTTCTTGGAATGTCGAGAACGCCCGACCGTAGTCGCCCTGCTTCAAACTCTCCTCAGCATCGGTCACCGTCCGCTCCGCATTATCGGCGGCATCGTGCGCGATTTGCGCAGACGATGTTGCGGACATAAGTGCCGATGTCGCCTTCGCGCGTACCGAATCTATCGCCTTCTTCGCCTTCTCTTGCTTTTCTATTGCGGCCTTGCGGACGTTCTGATCATCGCTTGTTGCCGCAAGACGTGCCTCTTTCGCCGCCCGAGCGTTCTGCGCCTTCTCCGCCCTCGCTATGACGGAGCGGATGATTGGCTCCGCAGCACTCTCATTGTCGTTAGAAATAGAGAGCGCCACGAGCACCTCCGCGTGTCCGATAAGCGAAGCTTCGAGGTCGGAGTGGGCTGCAGCTACAGCTGTGTCGGCTTCTGCCATCGCGAGCTTCTCTATCTGCGAGTCAAACGCGAGGATACTTGTCTCAAGGTGCGACTCAAGCTCTGCCTGAGTCACCGGATCTAACCTGCCCTCAGCTACGAGCACTTCTGCCTCCGCAAGACGCCTTTCGATGCGCTCCGTGTGCCATGTCGTTTTCGCTGCATCGGAAAGCGCGAGCGCACCGTGTATCTTCTCATTCACGCCGACTTTGACAGCGTAGAGCGGATCACCCGGAACCGCACCCTCAGCCGCATATGATGTGCCGACACCGACCACGAGGAAAAGCGCGAGCGCGGCGGGGACGAATCGGTAGCGGAGGCTCGACTGCGAGCCAAACGCATCGCCCATCGCGGACACCCCATCCGCGAGACGCACGAAGAATGGTGGGCGCGCTGGGTGATCCATCATGAAAGCGCGCAGTGAGTTGCGCATAGATGCACGCTCAAAATCAGTCAGAGCGTGCTGCTTTACTTCCCGAAATATGTCATTGATATCGTCGTTCATATGTCCTCTCTCAGGCCGCTGCACCGGTG
Organism: uncultured Candidatus Saccharibacteria bacterium; assembly: GCA_964594735.1. Taxonomy (GTDB): domain Bacteria; phylum Patescibacteriota; class Minisyncoccia; order Phycocordibacterales; family UBA2100; genus UBA10103. Next base: position 56,516 of record CAZQMS010000001.1, read on the forward strand.
CGGCGCATGTGGTTCCCTGTGGATTATAGACGAACTATGCAGCATCGTCTTACCCTCTATGCGAATGGCCCGCCCCAGGCCAGATGCCGGGGCGGGCCATTCTAAAACGCAGTCGCGAGTTACCAAGCGCGGCCGCCCCCACCTCGGGAACCGCCGAATCCGCCCCGGTCACCACCTCCGCGGAAATTGTTCTTCGGGCGCTCCTCCATCGGTCTCGCTTCGTTGACCGTGAGAGTGCGGCCGCCGAAATCCTTTCCGTTCCAGAGATCGATGCCCTTCTGGGCGTCTTCATCGCTCGACATCTCCACGAAACCGAATCCCTTCGAGCGTCCGGTCATACGATCCATGATGATCGATGCGGAGTCGACGGAACCAGCCTGGGAGAACGCTTCGCGGAGCTCATCTTCCGTCGTTGAGTACGGGAGACCGCCCACATATAGCTTCTTAGCCATGTCACTTTCTTTTTTCCTTCCTTTAAAAAATGTAAACCAACCTTTTCCTTATGGGAAAAACTTACATTCGCGGAAACTATAGCCCACCTTTGGTGTAACGCAAGTGAATTTCAACAGGTCCCCCGCCGCGGCTCTACAGAGCCATGATTCCTGCCTTCTCGCGCATCATCCTGCTGAGCTTCTCGATGCCGCGATGGATGCGTACCGATACCACGTTTTCCGAAACACCAAGCGCGGCAGCTATCTCACGCGGCGACATTTCATCGAGGTACCGCATCGTGATTGCGGTGCGGTAAATCTCATCGAGCGATTCAAGCAGCGCGAGTGCATCGCCCAGCGCTTTCTTGTCGACGGGTTCTGGGATACTATCATCGCGCACTTCGAAGCCGTCGTCTTCCATCATTGCATCGAGCGACGCAGACTTCTTTCTACGCGACCCGTCGACGATGAGGTTGTTGGCGACGCGGTAGAGGAACGCGCGGATGTAATCAATCTTCTTGCCTTCGGTGAGGTACACCCATGTCCGCGAATAGGCCTCTTGTACAATATCTTTGGCTATCTCTCGATCACGCACACGTATCAGGCAATGCCGCAAAAGCGCATCGGCATGTTCTTCATACGCGGACATGAAGGTCCGCTCGAGCTCGAGAGCCCACGCATCTTGCCGGGTTGTACGTTTTTTCATTGAAGCATCAAGAAAAGCAAGCGGATTGTGAGCATTGTATGAATATGCGCGGAAAAACTAAAAAAGCCGACACTCCTGACGATGTCGCCTTTCCCGCCTCACCATGGTACATGCCAGTCGCGACCACATCAAGCTGGAAAAAGAAAAGGCCGCCCCCCGGACGGCCCATTTCTCGATGCGTGGTCACCTACGACCTTTGCACATCGAGCTTTGCAAGTAGCATCATAAGATTTTCCGGCAGCTGTTCGCTCACACCTAAGTGTTCGCGCAACTGCTTCCCCACCTCGTCGGACGCGGCCTGGGCGGCTCTCCGAATGTCCCGACAGGTATGTTGGAGCTCGTGAATCGATGCTCCAAAGCGGAACTTGATGTGCTTCTCGAGCGCCGGGTCGTTGTCGACCAGTTTGCGCAGCGCTTCCACAAAATCAGGGATGTATCGTACGTCGGTCTTCTCGAGCAATTTGCCGTAAAAGATCACGGCTTCAGGCTCAAGCCGACCCTCGCAGAGTGGCTTGAAGTAGCGCTCGAGAACCGCAATGTCCGAGCTTCCACTCGGGTGCTTCGCGATAACGAGCGTCCCTTCAAGTGCAGAGCGGGGTATCCTCTTGGTTTCAGTGAACATAGGGAGAACTCCTTTACGCTAAAAGCAATTCTCCCCCCATTGGAATTATAGATGTGTGAACACTCCATGCAAGGCTCATTTTCATGCAAGGATGTAAAAAACGTGGTGCAAAGCGGGACAGGTACGAGCGCGACGTCAAAACAGCTTTGTATTGGGATATTCAAGGGATACCCGCGTACCTTTGCCAGAGCTCGTCGAGACCAATTCGGCGCCTAGCTGCCTCGCGAGCGAGGCCACAATGCTCGTGCCAAGACCTTGGTGCTCGTTCGACTTGGTGTACCCGATGCCGTCATCTTCTATGACAAGGGTCCACCTGTGATCCTGTACACGATAGCTGATGACCACACTGCCTCCCTTGTCGTCGGGAAAGGCATACTTGAGGGCGTTTATAACCAGTTCGGTCGTAAGAAGCCCGAAACTTATCGCATGTTCGGCAGTCACCGTGCCTGCGTCCGCATCGACACGAATCGTTATAGGCCTTCTACCGCCTATCATCGACTTTTCCAGCCCACTGCAGAGCGCTGTCAGATAGCTGGACACACTGACACTATCATCCATAAGACCAGCAGGATCGAGGTGCCGCTGCACGGTAGCCATCGACATGATGCGACCGCGCGCATCTTCCAAATGAAGCCGTGCCTCATCGGACGCCACAGTGCCAGCTTTCAAAAGCAGAATGCTCGCAATCAACTGCAAACTATTTGCAATGCGATGACGCATCTCATTGATGAGGGTATTCTTCTGCTCGACGACTTTCTCGAGCTCGCGCTCAGTAAGTCTTTGACTCGTGACATCGTGGATTGAAAGGAGCATTTTCTTCCTTCCATTCTCATACCTGATTTCGCATGCATTGACGAGCATGACGCGGTTGCCGAGCGTAATGAAATCGTGATCCACCTGGTAGTCCTCGACTGTCGCGTGCTCGGGTATGACCTGCTCTAAAAGCTGTCGCAAGGCGGGAACATTCCACTCGCCATTGCCGATTTCGTAAAAAAGCTTGTCGCGGGTGACTTCGTGCGTCATCCCAAATTTTTTATAAAAGGAGCGACTCGCGGCTATGATGCGCAATTGTTCATCGAGTACAATAAGTGGCTCTCGAATGGTGTCTATAATCGCACGCGTGAGAATATGACCATCCTTTGGGTCACCTAAGGGGTCTCGAACCCCTCGGTGTTTGATCACAAGCTCCATAGTATACCTATCCTGCGTGAAAGCGAGGTGAAGCAGAATGAACGGACTAGTTGCAGTCCAAGGGGAGGTCACGCATACCTTGCTCGCCGTCGCTCGCATACTTGCCTGACCACGCCTCGCATCGCTTTTATCTGTTGCGGACCCTACGCGGCTGGGAAACCCACGGTTTTCCCAATCCTTCCTCCACGGGAAAACGGCAGTTTTCCCGACCCCTTTCTACGCTAGGGTCCATCTCCTCACTTCATTCGTCGGTGGACCCTAGCGGATTCGAACCGCTGACATCCACATTGCAAATGTGGCGCTCTACCAACTGAGCTAAGGGCCCTACAGCCGGGATTATACATATTTTTTTGCACTCAGCATTCCCCTCCCTTGACTTGATATATCAAGTCATCGCGATTTCCCCTTGGGCCACGGAAAGAGCAAGAAGTGAAGCGGGTACTTCTTCTTGAGCCGATACAATGCGCTCGTCGCGTACATTTCCCGCTGCCCCGCCTTGCTTCGCCAGTACCGGGCACTTTGTTCTTCCCTCAGCCCATCAATGGCTTTCTCATAGCCCGGAAATTGGTCGTCGAGCCAACGGTCTACGCGCCATACGGTATCGGTACCCACTTTTAGTCCATCGGCTATGTATCGGTGTGTGCACCCCTCCAGCAGCATCCGAGCAATCAATATGCGTCTACCCAACATTATGCGCTCACTTTCAGTGAGAAGGTCGCGCAAGAACATCTTCATATCAGCCCGACCTTTCACGGAAGCCGCAGCGGTGTAGAGCGCATCCAGGATCTCGATTCTATCTGCATCAGGCAAGTCTTTTGCCCTCACTTTCATATTTCTATATTAGCACCTGACTTGATATATCAAGTCGGTTATAAACAGTGAGTTCGTGTTTGCCTAAGTACGCTCTACACGGCAGGGTGCACGAGCAGAGATACCAAGTATGCGTCAGGTTATGAACATCGTAACGCCTACAAACTAACGTGATGTCCGTGCCAGATGTATCGCGTGCTCGAGGAATTCGAGCACCGAAGAACCGACACTTTCGAGCATCGCGGGGAACGAGGCGCTCGGGTAGAGTCCCGGAGTGGTATTTAACTCGAGCAGGTAGATACCGTGCGGCGCGAGGATAAGGTCGGCTCGTGAAAAATGTGAAAGATTGAGTGCGCGGTGCGCAGCTCTGGCGACATCGGCAAGAGAGAGCTTCTGCTCGTAGGAGAACCTACTGGGTACACTGTGACGCAAGAGTCCATCGTGGTGATGTGAGTGGTGCACGTGCGCGGCATCTTTGTGCACGTGCGCGGGCGGTAGTGCGTAGAGTTCCTCATTGCGAAAATGCTCAATAAGCCCTACCGACACTTCTTCACCGCGCACGTATTCCTCGACGAGCGCCGCTCCGTATGTGTCTATAACATCGCCTATCGCGTCCGGCAGCTCATGCAGCGTGCGTACAAAAGCGATGCCGTGACTGGCGCCATCTGTCGGCGGCTTGACCACATACGGCGGTGGGAAAAGCGAGAACACGGCGGTGGCCATTTCCGCCGTATTGAGGCCGTTGTCTATCGAAAATGAGAGTGCGCGCGGCATTCGTACACCGGCACGACGCAGGAGTTCACGTGCTCGTATCTTGTTGAGTGCCGCCGCCGCGTGCTGCGGTCTCGAACCTGCGTACGGCACTGCTGCATGCTCAAGTATGCGCTGCACCGTCCCGTCCTCACCCACGCCACCGTGAAGCGCATTGAGTACGACGTCGAGCTGGGCAAGTGCACGCGCCGGAGTGGCTGGCTGACCGCGATAGTGCCACAGACCCGCCCTGTCTATGAGTATGTCGCGTGCGTCGTAGCGCTCTTCGGGAAGTGCACGTAGCATTTCAGCACCAGTTTTCAGCGAGAGTGGATACTCGTTGGATGTTCCACCGCGAAGTACACCAACAACGGTGCGTGTCATGGGCAAATTATAGCACCGCTAATGCCTAGAGACTGATAAGGGGCAAGTTTGCTGGGACTCGGAAGACGGATTCGTCTGGATTCCACCACACTTCACACAGTCCGTCAGAAAGTATCTCGTCGGCAAACTCGATACCGAAATCGGATATCGTGTAATCGGCCGTCAGGTGAATAATCTCATCAGCACCGTCGGTCCATGTGTAGAGATTGTCTGCATCAAGAATGACGTGACTACGTAGATTGCCCTCAGAAAGGCGCACCGTATCAAAGCGCGATCTGCCCTCATGGTGCCATGAGAGTTTGCGCTCTGCTGCGTTGAAACCGGATGCCTGGCTCACACATGTCATGGACGGCGCCGATGCCCAGTGCTGCAGGAGTGCAGAGAGCGACGTTGCGTTCTTTGGCGAACGGACAAACTGCTCCACTTGGTAGTTGCGATACCACGCATATCCACCAAAAAGAATCGCGCCCGCTATAAAGAGAGCGCAGATTTGCAGAATAAGTCGGCCAAGCCTCATGCGGCAAGTATACCGCGCCACATACGCGCTCTTTTGCGCTACATGTAAGGGATTAGTGCATTATCCCATATCCCTAGATTCTGACCGGTCGGACACAATCTAGGGATACGCTCATTACCAGATTTTCCCTCTCCTCTTGCGGTGCCATGAGATCGCGAATCTGTGGGCTTCGCTGTTGGCAAGAAGAATATCCTTTTCAAATGCTTCTACCACGCGCTTGTCACCAGAAAGTCGCACTGGCTTATGATGCTCATCCTTGACTACCCCTACCACAGGGATGCTGACGCCAGCGCTTTTGAGAACGCGCTCTGCAGCTCGTATCTGAGCCGTACTGCCATCTACCACAAAAGCCCGAGGCAGCGGCCACTCCGTATGAGCGAGTCGTCTCTCCAGAGCTTCTGCGAGTGCGGCGACATCATTGTTGCCAGCCGTGTGTATCTTGAACTTTCTGTACGCCGCTTTGTACACCTCGCAGCTCATCACCACCGTCATCACGGCGACCGTCTCTTGCCCCGATGTGTGCGCCACATCAAAAGCCTCGATGCGCGCACCGCCACCGGCAGAAACGCGCTCAGCTTTGATAAGCGAGACGTCTTTGATGTGTTCGAGAGCGGAGCATTGACGTCGGAGCTTGGAGGCGAGTTCAAATTGTTCTTTCCTTGCAGCCTCTTTCATCTCTTTTGTAAGTTGTCGCTTGAGTCCGCGAAAATTACCAGAGAAAAGCTGGCAGATGTGCCGCACCGTCTGGGCATACTCCGCCTTCGACGTCTCACCGCTGCAGACACCCGGGCAGAGTCCAATCTGTCGATTAAAGCAGGGCTTGCACCCCTTGCCGGCCTTGGTGGTACTGCGCTTGATTTGCTCGTCGCAAGGCGTGCACTTTGAATCTCGATACGGAAATATTTTGCGCACGATTTTGAGTGCGTCTTGCAGCGCGAGCCCCTGCGGAAACGGGCCAAAGAGGTGCTTGATATCTGAGTCCTTCCAATTCTGGTACAGCTCACGGCCTCGCACGACGACAACACGCGGAAAATCCTCTTTTGTAACGACGAGGTAGTTGAAACTTTTATTGTCTTTCGATGCCGCGTTGTACGGCGGCATGTGCCGCTTGATGAGGTTGGCCTCAAGTATGAGCGCTTCGAGCACCGATTGTGTCGTCTCGTAGCTCACCTTGTCCGCCTCGGCGACCATTCTTTCGATGTGCAGCCCGCGCGTCTCGGGCAAATCACCACTGAAATAGCTACGTACCCTGTCGCGCAGCGACGTGGCTTTGCCGATGTAGAGAATACGCCTCCCCTTCTTAAAGGTGTACACGCCCGGCTCGTCGGGCAGTTTGAACTTGGCCAATTCATCGCGCTGCATTGACACGTGATACCACAAGACATACCGTGACGATAGCCGAGGGAGGTCACCATGCGTTCGACGAGCGAGTGGGCAATTCCCCTGTACGCCCTTATCGTCCCGATCACCATCCTTGTTCTCATTGCCGCAATGACGTGTGCAAGACTATTCGCGAGGTCAGGTAAGGACTCGACGGCAGAGCACGACGAGCAGACGCGCGACCTGTCGATATTCGACAGGGGGTTCTAAGCTCAATATCTGACCGGGTGCTTCGTGCGCCCGGTCAGTACTGTTTTCCACAGGTCATGAAGATTTGACCCCCGCTCGCATGCATCTATACTGAGGCTTTAATGGCTCGGCTGATGGTTGCACAGGTTCACTCCCCGCTCGGGGATATTTTGTTGTCCGACTATTCACCCGCTGCTGGCGGGCTTTTTCTTGCCATATGAGGCTCATCTTGCAAGACGGCTCAGTGCTTGAAGGCGTGAGCTTCGGCGCCGACAAAGAAATGACCGGTGAAGTCGTCTTCTCGACGGGCATGACAGGGTACGTCGAATCGCTTACCGATCCGTCTTTCGCAGGGCAAATTCTCGTCTGCACGTACCCGCTTATTGGCAACTACGGCGTTCCCAGCCCGGAACACTTTGAATCTGACCGCATGCACATTTCCGGGCTCATCGTTACCGAGTATTCTGAAGTGTACTCTCACCACGAGGCTACCCGCTCGCTTTCCGCGTGGCTCAAAGAGAGTGGCGTGCCTGCACTCTCTGGCATCGACACGCGCGCACTCACAAAGAAGCTCCGCGAGCGTGGCGTCTTGCTCGGGCAGATAGTACGCGACGAGTCACGCGAATTCCTCGACCCCAACAGGGAAAACCTCGTCGCAAAGGTGTCGCCAAAGGAGGTGCGTCAGTATGGCGAGGGGCCAATACGCATAATCGCCGTCGACTGCGGCATGAAAGAAAACATCGTCCGCTCGCTCGTGGGCAAAGAGACATCGGTGATGCGCGTACCCTGGAACTACGACTTTACAGAAGAGCAGTACGACGCCCTCGTCCTCTCCAACGGTCCAGGTGACCCACAGATGTGCGATGTGACGATACACCACATCCGCAAGGCGATGCGCGATGGCAAGCCCATCCTCGGCGTGTGCCTCGGCAACCAGCTTCTTGCGATTGCCGCGGGCGCGTCGACATACAAGCTCAAGTACGGACACCGTGGTCAGAATCAGCCGTGCATCGAGGCTGATTCCGGCCGGTGCTACATCACGTCGCAGAATCACGGCTTTGCAGTGGATGCATCTACACTCTCATCGAGCTGGAACGTGTGGTTTACCAATGCCAACGACGGCTCCGTAGAGGGTATCCGCCACGTGTCGAGGCCGTGGGCCTCTGTGCAGTTTCACCCAGAGGCCTCGCCGGGACCGACAGATACCGCCTGGATTTTTGAGGAATTTCTTGACTACCTCGTTGCACACCGGCGCTCCAAAACACGCGTATGACGACTGGCACATTCAAGAAGCCGAAGAAAGTCCTACTGCTCGGTTCGGGCGGTCTGCGCATAGGACAGGCAGGTGAGTTTGATTACTCGGGCTCGCAAGCTATCAAGGCGATGAAAGAAGAGGGCATCGAGATCGTTCTTATGAATCCCAACATCGCGACGGTGCAGACAGACACCGGACTTGCTGACAAAGTCTATTTTCTCCCGCTCACGCTCCCCTTCGCGACGGATGTGATTGCCAAAGAAAAACCGGATGCAATATTCCTCTCCTTCGGCGGCCAGACGGCCCTCAATCTCGGACTCGAGCTCGAGGAGAAAGGTGTGCTCGAGAAACATGGCGTGCGTGTCCTTGGCACACTCGTCAAAACAATTCGCGACACCGAAGACCGCGACCTATTTGTGGATCGCCTCAAAGAGATAGGAGTATTCACCGCCAAGAGTCGCGCCGCTCGCACGGTCGAAGACGCGGCGCGCGCTGCAAAAGACATAGGCTACCCGGTCATGGTGCGCGCGGGATTTGCACTCGGCGGCGAGGGCTCTGGCATGGTCGCGTCGGAAAAAGAGCTGAGGGCGAAGCTCGGCGAGGTTTTCCGCAACGTGCCACAGGTGCTGATAGAAGAGTACCTCGGTGGATGGAAAGAGGTGGAATACGAGGTCGTACGCGACAGCGCCGACAACTGCATTACCGTCTGTAACATGGAGAACATCGACCCAATGGGCATCCACACGGGCGAGAGCATCGTGGTCGCCCCATCGCAGACACTTTCCAATCGCGACTACCACATGCTCCGCGAAGTTGCTCTCAAGACTATTCGGCACCTCGGCATCATCGGTGAGTGCAACATCCAGTATGCGCTGCATCCCACGACCGGCGAGTACCGCGTCATCGAGGTCAACGCCCGCCTCTCCCGCTCATCCGCTCTCGCATCAAAAGCCACGGGGTATCCACTCGCCTTCGTCGCCGCAAAGCTCGGCCTCGGCTACAACCTGACCGATATCAAAAACTCGGTGACAAAGAAGACAATTGCGTGCTTCGAGCCGGCACTCGACTATGTCGCGCTCAAAATGCCGCGCTGGGACTTGGCGAAGTTCGATCCGCCGACTGGCGGACGCGCACTTGACCGCATCGGCACGGAGATGAAAAGTGTCGGCGAGGTCATGGCTATAGGCCGCAGCTTCGAGGAGGCGCTCCAAAAGGCTATTCGTATGCTCAATACGGGCGCGACAGGATTTACCGCCCAGAAGAACGGTAACTTCAATCTCAAGAATCCTCGCAAAGAGATTCACGAGCCGACGACGCGCCGCATTTTTGCTATCGCGCAAGCGATGCGCGAAGGAGTCTCATCGAAACGCATTCACGAGCTATCGCGCATAGACATGTGGTTTCTCGCGAAAATGGAGCGCATCATACGCCTCGAGAAGCAACTTCGTCGCGGTGCGCTCACGCGCGAGCGCATGCTCGAGGCCAAGCGGGCCGGTTTTTCTGACCTACAGTTGGCGCTCATCACTCGTTCTACCGAGCACAAGGTGCGAGCGCTTCGCAAAAAACTCGGCGTACTGCCGTCGGTCAAGCAGATAGACACGCTCGCCGGTGAATTCCCCGCCAAGACCAATTACCTCTACCTCACCTACCACGGGAGCGAAAACGACACGGTGCGGGGCGAGAACCAGATGATGGTGCTTGGCTCCGGCCCGTACTGCATTGGCTCATCAGTAGAGTTCGACTGGTCGTGCGTTCAAGCCCTCAAGACATTGAAAAAGGAAGGGTACGGCACAATCATGATCAACTCGAATCCTGAGACAGTCTCGACAGACTACGACATGTCAGACCGACTCTACTTCGACGAGCTCTCGCTGGAACGCATTCTCGACATCATCGAATTCGAGAAGCCGAAATCCGTCGTCGTCTCGACCGGCGGTCAGATTCCCAACAACCTTGCGCTGCAGCTCCATAAGGCGGATGTCTCCATACTCGGCACGTCGCCTGAGAACATCAATCGTGCCGAGGACAGGCACGTGTTTTCTAAGATGCTCGACAAGCTGAGTGTCGACCAGCCCGGCTGGGCAGAGCTCTCGACACAGGGCGCGGCTCGCAAGACGGCACAAAGCCTGGGCTACCCTGTGCTCGTGCGCCCGTCGTACGTGCTTTCAGGTGCAGCAATGCGCGTAGCCTATGATGAAAAGGAGTTGCTTCAATTCCTCAAGAAGGCGGCGAGCATATCTGATGACCATCCCGTAGTCATATCGAAGTTTATCGAGAACGCCCGGGAAATTGAAATCGACGGCGTCGCCAAGAAGGGAAAGCTCGTCGTCTATGCGATTACAGAGCATGTGGAGAACGCGGGTACGCACTCGGGAGATGCGACAGTCGTGCTCCCGCCTCAGCGTACGTACCTCGAAACTATTCGGCGCGCCAAAGAGACGGCAAAGCTCATCATCAAGGAGCTCGACATCACGGGGCCCTTCAACATCCAATTCCTCGCCAAAGACAACAAAATCCAGGTCATCGAATGCAACCTCCGCGCATCGCGCAGCTTCCCCTTCGTCTCAAAAGTCACTGGCTACAACTTTATCGACATAGCGCTCAGAGCTATGCTCGGGCGTGATGTATCCGGCGAGTACCGCACACTAGAACTCGATACCGTCGCAGTGAAATCGCCGCAATTTTCTTTCAATCGCATCAAGGGCGCAGACCCGCGCACCTCTGTAGAGATGGCGTCGACAGGCGAAGTCGCGTGCTTTGGCGATTCGTACGCCGAAGCGCTCATCAACTCTATGATGGCGGCCGGTTTCAGATTGCCCAAGAAGCACGTACTCGTCTCTCTCGGCGGAGTTGAAAACAAGGTGAAGCTCCTGCCCGCTATTGAGAAGCTGCGCGACATGGGCTTTGTGTTCTACGCCACGGAGCACACCGCGGATTTCCTCGCGAAGCATCGCATCAAGAGCAAAAAAGTATTTAAGCTGCACCAGCGCAAGAAGCCCAACGTGCTCGACTTACTGAACTCCGGGGAACTTGACCTCATTATCAACATTCAGGAGCGCGCACTCAAGCCTACCGAAGACGGGTTCGCCGTGAGGCGTAAAGCGGTCGATATGAACATCCCGCTTATCACGAATCGCCAACTTGCTGAGGCCTTTGTGATGGCGCTCGCGGAGCGAAACCACTCGGGAACTATAAAAACGTGGGATGAGTACCGTGCGGAAAATTAAAACCCCCGGGACTCAATTTCAGCGTACACATACGCGTGAAATTCCCGGGGGTACACAAACTCTGTACTCAACACACTGGCCGATACACTACGCGGCCTCGGAGCGCACGATTCCCATGCGCTCCCTAACGGACCCCTGGCGTGGACGGTGTCCGTCGATACCTATTTCTATTATAGCACATCTGCGCCACAAATCAAGACTTGAACGCTTTCCCCTTCTTGAGCACTTTCTTCAAATAGTAGCCCGTGTGTGAGCCGTCGGTTTTTGAGACTTCCTCCGGTGTGCCGGTCGCGACTATCTGACCGCCACGCTCTCCACCTTCCGGCCCCATATCGACGAGGTAATCGGCGCACTTGAGTACGTCGAGGTTGTGCTCGATAACCACCACAGTGTTTCCCCTCTCGACAAGCTTTTGCAGAATCTGAACGAGTTTCGCAACATCGTCGTAGTGGAGTCCGACCGTCGGCTCATCGAGCAGGTAGATGCTTTTTGAGATGTGCGGTCGATAGAGCTCCGAAGCAATTTTCACGCGCTGCGCTTCGCCACCCGAAAGCGTCGTCGCACTCTGGCCGAGTTCGAGGTACGAGAGCCCTACGTCGGCGAGCGACTCGAGTCTATCCGCGATGGCAGGGATGTCTTCGAAGAATTTGAGGGCCTCCTCGACGGTCATCGAGAGCACGTCGTGAATGCTCTTCTTTCGGTACTTCACCTCGAGCGTCTCTTTCATAAAGCGCTTGCCATTGCAGACATCACAGGTCACATACACAGTCGGAAGGAAGTGCATCTCGACGGCGACAAGCCCGTTGCCTTGGCACGCCTCGCACCGCCCGCCCTTTACGTTGAATGAGAATCGCCCCGGTCCCCACCCGCGTGCGCGCGCCTCTTCACTCATCGCAAAGAGGTCGCGGATGTGCGTCCATGCACCCGTGTACGTCGCAGGGTTCGAGCGCGGCGTGCGGCCGATGGGCGACTGATCAATAAGGATGGCACGACCGAGGTATTCGGTACCGGTAAACTCTTTGACATTGTAAATCTTCGCGGTGCGGAAACGCTTATCGAAACGCGCCTGTAGATTGCGATGGAGCATCTCGTAGAGAAATGTCGATTTACCCGAGCCGGAGACACCCGTGATGCCGACGAGCTTGCCGAGTGGGATGTCCACATTGAGATTCTTGATGTTGAATTTGTTACCACCGCGAATCTTTATCTTTCCTTTATCAGATGTGCGGCGATTCTCGGGCACCTCTATCGCTGCTTCCTCGCGCAAGTATGCGAGCGTGCGCGAGCCAGACTTGTTGGTCTTTGCAGTGAGCAAGTCATCGAGCCACCCCTGTGCCACGATGTGGCCACCATGCGTACCAGCTCCCGGGCCGATGTCTACGATGTAATCGGCGGCGTATATCGTGTCTTCGTCGTGCTCGACGACGAGCACTGTGTTGCCGAGGTCTCGGAGGTGCTTGAGCGTCTCAATGAGCTTGTCGTTGTCGCGCTGGTGTAGACCGATGGTCGGCTCGTCGAGCACGTAGAGTGCACCCACAAGACCGCTCCCCAGCTGCGATGCGAGGCGAATGCGCTGCGCTTCACCACCGGAAAGCGTGTTGGCCTTTCTGTCGAGCGTGAGGTATTCGATGCCCACATTGAGCATGAACTGCAATCGATTCGTGATTTCCTTGATGACGGTACGCGAAATCTCCTGCTCCTTTTTCGTGAGCTTGAGGTCTTCGAAAAACTTCATCGCATCCTCGATGGAAAGCGACGCAAGTTTGACGATGTTTGTGCCCGTAGCGGGTCCATTGTGCGCTGTGGCTCCGACAGCTGGCGGATGTACCTTACCGAGAAACACATTAAGCGCTTCCGGCCGGAGGCGCGCACCGGAGCACACCGGACAGGCCTCGTCGCTCCAGAGGTACCGTGTACCGAGGCCGTTGCACTCCGGGCATGCTCCGTATGGGGAATTGAATGAAAAAAGGCGCGGCTCTACTTCTGGGAACGAGAAGCCGTCGTACGCGCACATAAATTTGGCCGATACGATATGCGCTTCGCCGCTCGGCTCGGTAATACGGACGAGGCCGTCGCTCTCATGCAGTGCACGCTCTATCGCTTCCGAAGCGCGCTCGAGCGAGCCCTTGGCGTCGTCGTTGAACTCCGAGACAAAAATTTCATCGACAATGATGTCAATATCATGCCGGTCGTTTTTCGAGAGCACGATACGATCACGAAGCGACTTCTCTTCGCCGTCTATCACCGCCCTTTCGAAGCCTTTGTTCAGCATGTCGTAGAGCAGCTGGTAGTATTCGCCTTTACGACCCACGACCATAGGAGCCGAGATGCGCACTTTATCGGTCGAAATACTTGCAGTAAGTTTCCCTGGCCGGGCAGGCTTCCCTGTCACCTTTTTTAATTTGCTCGCCTCCTCCACAACCTCGAGTACTCGCTCGAGTATCTCTTCGTTGGTAAGCTTCTTGACCTCACGACCGCACTGTGGACAGTGTGGGTGGCCGACACGCGCGTAGAGGACGCGGAGGTAGTCGTATATTTCGGTGATGGTCGCCACTGTGGAGCGTGGATTGTTGGAGCGACTCTTTTGGTCGATCGAAATGGCGGGAGAGAGCCCTGATATCTCGTCTACATCTGGCTTTTGCATTTGACGGAGAAATTGGCGTGCGTACGCGGAAAGCGATTCTACGTACTTGCGCTGACCTTCGGCAAATATGGTGTCGAAAGCGAGCGACGACTTGCCGCTTCCCGAAAGCCCCGTAAAAACCACCATCTTCCCGCGCGGCATCTCGACCGTCACGTTCTTGAGGTTGTGCGTCCGAGCACCTTTTACGATGATTTTTCCCGCATCGAAGTTGTTTTTGTCGTCTGCCATATCAATGGTTTTGACCCCCGCGCTGGCGCAAGGGGTTGTATAGCCCCGCAGAGTTTTACTCTGGCTGGGCAGAGGCACTATATCGCATTTTGTTGACTGTATCCATTTGCACCGGTATCGTCCTTTCAGCAGCGGAGGTATCTATGAAAGCTATATATGTGTCTCGCGTGGAGAGCCGGGACGGCGATTTCGCCGTGTTCCATGAACATCCGTTGCCGGTCGATGAGGAGTGGGACGCGCAGGTCTGTCGAAGGCACTACCGAGCCTTTGAACTCTCGCTGAGCGATGAGGGCGAGAACGTTCGTGGCCCCAATTGGTACGTCCTGACAGGCGTGCCGTTTGGGCTTCGCACCGCCGATCTGTTCTTCGTCGCCCCATCTGACCACGCAGCGAAAGACTTAGCAGTGAAGCAGGAGTGGGCGGCCTGTCGACTCTACCGGTGTGAAGAGTGCGCACCATGAACATTCCCGAGGGCGGGCAGCTTCGCTGCCCGCCTTTGACTATAGGAGCGCGGCTTCTTCCTGCAGCTCAATACCGAACTGGTTGAATACTTCCATCTTAATTTGCTGCGCGAGGTTGCGGACATCGTGCGCAGTCGCAGTGCCTTCGTTGACGATATAGTTGGGGTGTTGCAAGCTCGCTATCGCGCCGCCCACGCGCGCGCCCTTCATTCCCGCTTTTTCGATAAGCCACCCGGCAGGTACCCTGCCCTCTCGAGACTTCACACCCTTTTCTGCTTCAAACAGTGCAACTATTTCATCTGGCGCTACCGGGTTCATAAAAAATGAGCCTGCAGCCTGCACGTTCTGCAAGTGGCGGCGCTCGCGCTCCGCAATTGTCTCTGCTATTGACGCCGCAATCTTTTCAGGTTGTCCTTGTGCAAGTCTGACTTGCACACGAGTGATAATCCATTCACGATTGTCTTTGAAAAAGCTGTGTCTGTATGAAAAGTCGCACTCGGTATTCACAAACTCTTTCGTTTCACCGGTCTTGCTGTGTATTGCGCGCACGGCGACTACGAAATCTTTTATCTCCGGTCCAAATGCCCCCGCATTCCCTCTCGCTGCACCACCAACAGAGCCGGGAATACCTGCAAGCTTCTCCCAGCCGCCGTACCCCAATCGTCCCATCGCCTGTATGAGCGCAAGAAGATTGGTACCCGCCCACGCATCCACAATGCCGTCGGTGCATTCGTAGACGTCGCCCGACATGCGCATCACGAGGGCGTCGAGTCCCCCGTCGGGCACAAGCACATTGCTACCACCAGAGAGGACTACGAGCCGCACTTCGCGCTCCTTCGCCCACGCAATTGCTTCATGCACCTCTGACTCGCTTCGGACGTCCACGAAGTACTGCGCCTCGCCACCAATCTTGAACGTGGTTGTCGGAGCGAGCGGTAGATTTTCTTGTACATCTTGCATACTTATTGCGCCTGCGCTGCTTTTGCCGACTTGCGTGCTTTAGACTTAAGCAGCTTCTCGAGCTCTTGAATCTCGTCGCGTATGAGCGCTGCCGTCTCGAAGTCAAGATTGTCCGCTGCCTCATGCATCTGCTGCCGCTTGTCCCGCATGAGCTTCACCGGGTCGACGCTTTCTGCCGACATGTCGAGCTGTGCAAGCTCGCGCACTGTCGCCTGCCTTGATTTCTGAATATCGCCCATGATATCGAAAATCTTTTTCTTGATGGTCTGCGGAGTGATGCCATGCTTCTCGTTGTACGCCACCTGCACCGCGCGGCGGCGATTGGTTTCGCTTATGGCGCGCTCCATAGAGCCCGTGATGCTATCTGCGTAGAGGATGACGCGTCCGTGTACATTGCGCGCAGCTCGTCCGATAGTCTGAATCAAAGACGTCTCACTGCGGAGGAATCCTTCTTTGTCCGCGTCGAGAATGCCCACAAGTTCGACTTCCGGCAAATCAAGTCCTTCGCGCAGGAGGTTGACGCCGACAAGTACGTCGAACACGCCCTTGCGGAAATCCGTGAGAATCTCAATGCGGTCAATCGTTTTCACATCCGAGTGAATGTACCGCACTTTTATCTTCTTCTCTTCAAGAAATGTTGCGAGGTCCTCGGCCATCTTCTTGGTGAGTACCGTGACCATCGAGCGTACGCCACGCTTTGTAATGGCTTCTGCCTCTTGGATGAAATCGCGCACCTGCCCCTCGTATCCCTCACTCGATATAATTGGCCGGATAACTATCTCCGGGTCGATAAGGCCTGTCGGGCGAATCACCTGCTCAATGGGCTTTCCCGAGCGCGCAGTCTCGTACGCACCAGGAGTAGCCGAAGTGTAGATAACCTGGCCGATGCTTCGCTCGAATTCGTCGAATTTCAGTGGCCTGTTGTCGAGCGCGCTCGGCAGTCGGAAACCGTGCTCGATGAGCGTCTCTTTGCGCGCCTTGTCGCCCGCGTACATCGCGCCAATCTGCGGGATAGTGACGTGCGACTCGTCGACTACAGTGAGAAAATCGGGTGAGCCATCGGCCTTGTGCGGGAAGTACGAGAGCAACGAATACGATGGCTCTCCTGGCGAGCGCCTGTCAAAATGCCGCGAGTAGTTCTCGATCCCGTTGCAGTATCCAAACTCCTTAATCATCGCGAGGTCTTGGCGCGTACGGCGTTTCAGTCGCTCTGCCTCGAGAATCTTTCCACTTTCGTTTAGTACCTTAAGCCGCTCTTTGAGCTCGGTCTCGATATCGGCCACTGCTGCCTCTTTTACATCGTCGGGCGTGACATAGTGCTTGTGCGGAAAGAGGTACGCCGTCTCTACTTGGCGACGTATCTCGCGAGTGATGGGGTCCATTTCCTCAATTGTCCTGATAGTGCCGCCCGCAAGGTCGATGCGATACACGACGCGCTCCTGCGCGGGCATGACTTCCACAAGGGAGCCAAGCGGTCGGAACGTGCCAGGAGAGAGGTCTCCTGCCGTTCTATCGAAGTACATCGAGATAAGCGTGCGCGTGAGCGATGCGCGCGTGTACGCCGCACCCGTATTGAGGTGGAGAATTGCCTTACCGTATTGCACGGGACTGCCGAGGCCGTATATGCACGAAACCGAGGCGACCACGATGACGTCTTGGCGCGTGAGAAGTGCCTGAGTGGTCGCATGGCGAAGGCGCTCGATGTCCTCGTTTATCATTGCCTCCTTTTCGATATAGGTGTCCGATACGGCGACGTACGCCTCTGGCTGATAGTAGTCGTAGTACGAGACGAAGTAGTGCACCGCAGCGTCAGGGAAGAACTCGCGGTACTCGCTCGCGAGCTGTGCTGCGAGCGTCTTGTTGTGGGCAATCACGAGCGTCGGCTTCTGAATCCGGTCTATCACATTGGCGACCGTGAATGTCTTGCCTGAGCCCGTGACACCGAGAAGCGTCTGGTCTCGCTTTCCCTCCCTGAGGCCTTGCACGAGTGCCTCTATAGCTTTGGGTTGGTCGCCTGCTGGAGTATATGTAGACTGGATTTTCAACATGAACTACACACTCTACCAAAAAGAAATCAGGCCGGCACCTCGCGGTGCCGGCCTGTCTGTGCGCCATTTTGGCGCTTATCGCGCTCCTTGTCTTCCTCCACACGCTACGCGTCTCCGAAGAGGTACCTGAATTCGCGCGCGACGCGCTTCATCAGCTCTGCGTCCTGCGTCGAGTCTCCGGTATCCCGTACCTCTGCCCGGTAGCACACCATGCAGATAAACGAGTCGATAGAGCACGACGCCCGCCGCATCGCTTGGCCACAGCATCGTGGCACTTCCGAGCGAACGTATCCTTCGGTCCTTTGCTGCTCGTGCAACACCCTCTCCCCCATATGCAGAATCAGCGTACTCGGTGGAGCGATCAATCAAACGCGCGTTTGTACACGACCGCTGCGCGTGACTATACAGGTACATTTCTGTATGAATGATGAAGATCGGCATTTTGCGCTTATATGCGTCATGGGGTAATGTGGTCGCGGCATCACCACCGAGGAGGGTACATGTCTCCAGATACAAAGCGCTCTCGAAAGCATCCCGAACGCAAGGACGTCTTGCGACTTGTCCGTAAAAGCGGCAGAGACAAAGTCCGCAAGGCGCGTGAGGAGGCCGCTCGTCGACAGCACGAAAAGCAGGCTCCGGGGTTTGCAATCGCGGAGTCGCTTGTGGCAGGAATTCTTCGCGCTCGCAAGCTGGCCAACGGCCATTCGATATCAAAAATTGCTGATGACCCAGAGAAGCTCGCGGAGTATATCCTCAAGACATCATTGCGAATACACGACGAGCTCGGTCTCTGACGGGCATCCGCAGATTGCGCTACTGGCGGCCTTCGGGCCGCCAGTAATTTTATAGATACCGTTTGAGAAACAAATCTCGGTACGATTGAAACGTCCCGTCGAGTATCGACGAACGAATGTTCTCCACCAACCGCGTCAAAAAGCGCATGTTATGCGCACTCGCGAGAATACCGGCGAGCATTTCGCCCGATTTGAAAAGGTGCCTGATGTAGGCGCGCGAGTATCTCTTGCATACAAAACAGTCGCACTCAGGATCAATGGGCTTCATGTCAGTGATGTACTCGGCACGCTCGAGGCTCGTCTTGCCGTCGAATGTGTAGACGGTCGCGTTGCGACCGTTGCGCGTAGGCAAAACACAGTCAAAAGTATCGATGCCCGCAGCGACGCCGATAAACATATCTTCCGGCTCTCCAATACCGAGCAAGTGCCTCGGCTTCTCTTCGGGAAGTTCGGCATTTACCTTTTCCAATATTCCGAGAATGTCATCCTTACTGAAAGAGCCGCCAATGCCGTAGCCATCGAAATCCATGCCGGCGAGCTCTCTTGCTGATGCGAGCCTGAGGTCTTCATACCGACCGCCCTGGACTATTCCGTAGATACCCTGTTTCGCATTTGCCCCGATGTCCTGCCGGTGGGCAGCGAGGCTGCGCTTTGCCCAGCGGTGCGTGCGTTCCATCGCGTCCTTTTGGTACGCATGGTCTGCTGCAGGTGAAGTGCATTCGTCGAAGGCGAAAATAATGTCTGCACCAAGCTTGTGCTGTATTTCCATTGAGCGCTCCGGCGTAAATCGGTGCAATGAACCGTCGTGGTGCGAGGTAAATGAAACACCTTCGTCGTCTACGATTGCGAGTTTTCCATGCTGCGATGCGGCATCTTCGTCAAAGAGCGCTATTCCCGCTTCGCGCGGCTTTTCCTCCATAGTAATTTTCGACACCTTCTTGCCGAAACCCTCGCCGAGCGAAAAGACTTGAAAGCCACCGGAGTCTGTCATCGTGGGGCCATCGAACGACATGAAAGAGCCCACACCTCCAGCTGCTGCGACAATGTCTTCACCGGGCGTCAGATACAAGTGGTACGCGTTGGCGATGACCGCCTGCACGCCCATGTCTTCGTACATAAATGAACCAAGCCCCTTAGTGGTGGCTTTGGTCGCGACCGCAATAAATGCGGGCGTCTGTATGTCGCCATGTGGCGTGTGCAGGACGCCGGCGCGCGCCATAGAGCCAGGGAGACGCTTCTGTATTTCAAGCGAGATTGGCCTTTTCACAAAGCAGGACTATAGCACCGCTATCGGTGCAGTCTATTTGCTGCGCGGTATTGAGCGCCTTCCCTTTCCTCCTGCACCGAACTGGCCTGCGCGCGATGGCATTCTCACTGGTGTCGATTGACGCGACTGCGGCTTATCGAAATGCGGCTTATTGTTCTTTTTATTGAATCCTCCTCCTTTCATATTAGTCAAATCGTAGCACGGCGACGTGCCTTTTGCCTCGCTTTAGTATCGCGCCGGGCGTGAGCGTCGCCTCAGTAAGCTTAGTATCTGCAGTTACCTTGGCGCCGTTGAGCGAAATCGCACCGTCGTCGAGAAATTGACGCGCTTCACGCTTTGATGCAGCGAGCCTCGTGTTCACAAGTACGTCCACAAGCGACTCACCAGGGCTTACAGCCGTCGCGGCGGCGGATTCGACTATCATGCGCATCGTTTTGTCATCCAATTGCTTTGCATCGCCAAACAGAAGCTCGGTCACGCGCTGTGCACGTCCCGATTCCTCCTTGCCGTGTACGAGCGCCGTGACTTCCTCCGCGAGCTTGCGCTGAGCGAAGCGCGCACCCGGATTCTTGGCGTGGTCCATTACCACGTCGTCAATGGTGACTTTCGAAAGAAGTGTGAGCTTGAGCAGCAGCTCGCCGACAGACTCGTCGTCGACATTGAGAAAAAATTGGTACATCTGGTAGGCAGAGGTCTTCTTTGCGTCGAGCCACACAGCCCCGCCCTCACTCTTACCGAATTTTTTGCCAGTCGCCTTGTTGACGATAAGCGGCCAGGTAAGAGCATACACGGTCTTCTCCTCTTTTCTGCGAATGAATTCCACACCGGCGAGTATGTTGCTCCACTGATCTGAGCCGCCCACCTGCACATCGCATCCGTACTCAGCATTGAGGTGCAAGTAATCGTAGCCCTGGAGGAGTGAGTAGCTGAATTCTGTAAACGATATCGGCGACTCCTTTTCGAGCCGGTCTCGCACGATGTCCTTCTTTATCATTGCATTGACCGTGAAGTACTTGCCGACGTCGCGAAGGAATTCGACGAGGTTGAGCTTGGAGAGCCACTTGGCATTGTTCTCCTCGACAAAATCTTTGTCGCCGAAGACTTTGCGTATTTGCGCCGCTACAGCTTTGGAATTTTTCGCCACCGTCTCCTCGTCGAGCAAATTGCGTTCTTCGCTTTTTCCGCCCGGGTCTCCTATCATTCCCGTCCCGCCCCCGGTCAGGATGATGACCTTGTGACCGTTCTCAATAAAATGTCGGAGCACGAGAAGACCTACAAGATTTCCCACATGCAGCGAGTCTGCGGAGGGGTCGATACCGAGATAGACGGTGCGCTTCGCGCCATCGGTGATCTCCTCGAGCGTTTCCGACGAGTGCTGGTGTACGTACCCCCGCTCGCGCAGCGTGTCCGAGAGCTTCTCCATATCAATGACACAACTATATCACGCAGCTACTTTCCATCCCTCTGCCGCTCGCGAAACTGCACCTCGTGCTCGTTCATACCAAAGTGGTGCGCGAACTCGTGCCAGATTGTTTCGGCGATTACCTGCGCCACCGGCAGCCCGTCGTCTAGCGCAGCCTGTTCTATCGGCCACTTGTAAAGCGTAATGGTGTCGGGCATCGTGATGCCAACGCCGTAGTGCTCACCGCGCTCCGTGAGTGGGATGCCTTGATAGTATCCTAGGAGCGTCTCATGCTCGCCGAGACCTTCCCTCTCTCGCACCTCCTCACTCGGTTCGTCCTCAGCAAGAATGGCAACATTCTGAATCTTCTCTCGCACCCACGCAGGCAGTTTCTCAAACCCCTCTTCAATGAGCTTCTCAAATTCGTCGTCCGGCATGACACTACTATACAAAAAATGGATGAGCCCGGCATCATGCCGGGCTCATGGAAGCTATACGGCCATAGCGCGAATGGCGAGCCGTACGGCAGGACACTTCATATACCGCTCGCGAGTTTGTTGGTCAACGTCATCAAGGGGTAGGGCCAGCTCCTCCATGGTGTCGATGTGAAATCTGGCAGCGTGGGTGATATCAACGAAGTCACTCAGCGGCCTATGATAATCAGTCAGACGTGAACCCCACGGCGCCGTCACCGACATCCATCGCCTCTTCAGATAGTCGAACCCGGGCTCAAAATTGCGTAACGGATGCGTCACGACGTACACCAGCCGCGAACCGGATTTCAGTTGCTCGCGAAGTTTCGCAATTGCCAAGAAGAGCTGTTCGTTGTCGAAGCATTCAAACAACATGTTCGCGGTCACGAGGTCGTAGCCCCCTGGCAGATCGAGATGGCGAACGTCTTGCTCCTTAAACGTTGCGCCTGGAAGCTTCGCGCAAGCAATGGAAAGCATCTTTTCGCTTACGTCCACGCCAGTGACGTTGGCCGGATTCAGTCCGCACTCAACAAGCCATCGCGTCAGGCGACCGGTGCCACAGCCCGCGTCCAGCAACTTCGCTGACTCGTGGATGAACGGAAGTAGCAATCGGCGAAAAGCTGGGGCTTCTACGTATGTCCACGTCGGCGAACTAGCGGCGAAGGCATCGAATGCCTCAGCTTCAGCGTTGTACAGATCACTTTGAACTGTGTGTTGCATGTGCGCCCTCCTTGCTAGCAGCACACTACCCTCAATTTCTTACCCTCACAAGTCGCCGCCTCTATTACAGTGTTTTGCAAAACACTGTAATAGCAATTGGCGCACGAGTTCCGCGAAACGTGCACACCTCTAGTGTGCATAAAAAGTTAACGGCCGGCTTCCCGAAAGAAGCCGGCCGATTTCGCGTCCGTGCTGGCAACTACCAGCGCAACGTCGGACCTGTCCACGCGACGAAGCCCGTGTAGCGCTGGTCGCCAGCCGCGTAGCTCGTGTGGTGCATGAAATATCGCGCGCCAAGGTTCCACGTGAGCTCTTTCGTGACTGTCCACGAGCCAACCACGTCGAACCGCGTGTTCCACCCAGCACTGTTGCCGTACAGCGGCGTGGCATAGACCGTCCGCACGGCAGACGAGAGCGTAAAAGTCTCGTCGACCTTCCACGCGTGACGCAGTCCGAGCTCAAACACCGTGCCAGGATCAGCGTTGAACGGCACCACCTGCTTGAGAGACGCGTAAGGCGTGATTGTGTGAGCGCCGTGCTTGATGTCGTAGCTGACCGTCACAAACGGCTGCACCACGTCATCGTAACTGCGCGCCTGCGGCGGCAGGCTGAAGTACGATATGCCCGCCGTTACATTGACCAGAGCTGCACGGAAATCACAGGCCGCCGTAAGGTCGATCTCGGAGTAGTTACCCCCGAGGTGGTCATTGAAGGCGCGCCAGCCCCAGACATTACCCCAGCACCCACTCGGCGTATGACGCCCTGTGAAGCTGGCCTGATGACCAGCACCGTCGTGCACCTTTTTGCCGAGATCGCCGAGCACATAGCTCGACCAGGTGCTGGTCTCGAGCGTATGGTTGAACTGCGCAGTCGCCGGCGACACGCCGAGCATCAGCGCGACGAGCGGGAGAATCAATTGAATGGCTGCCACGGCAACCCCCTCTTTTATCTGCGGCTCATGACCGCACTGCGGCATACCGTGCCACAATGTCCATATATAGTCAACCTCATGTCCCTCGCGTATCTATACTAGTCTTTTGCAAAACACTAGAATGGATTATTGCCTTACAAGCTCCGCGAAGCGTTTCCGAACTTTCTCCACTTTGGGCTCAATAACGAGCTGGCAATATGGCGCACTTGCGTTGTTCTTGAAGTAGTCTTTGTGGTAGTCCTCGGCGGGATAGAAAGTATCAAGTGGCAGAATCTGTGTAACGACGCGCGTGCCATCGGTAAGCGAATCTTGAATACCTTTGGACACACGCTCGGCCGTCGCCTTCTCTTCGTCAGTCGAGTACAGAATTACTGAGCGATACTGCTCCCCCACATCGGCACCTTGCCTGTTCGGCGTCGTCGGGTCATGCGAGCCGAAAAAAACTGTGAGCAGGTCCTCGTACGAAATTACCGCCGGGTCGTAGGTCACGCGTATCACCTCAGCGTGCCCTGTTGCTCCTGTACTAACTTGTTCATACGTTGGTGCGGCTTGTAGTGAGCTTGTCGAACCACCGGCATATCCCGGCTCTACCTTGCTCACGCCCTTCAACATCGCAAACACCGCCTCCGTGCACCAGAAGCATCCACCACCGAAAACTGCCGTCTGCATCCAGTCATTATACAGAAACGGCTCAACACGTGTTGAGCCGTTTAGCCATTCAATGGGACGGACTTCAGCGAGATTTAACCTTGCTGGATTTTACAACTTCGAGACCACGGGCTATAGAATATGGTTGCGATGGTAAACGGCTCACACCATCAAGACCGCGCGGGCGCGCGACTTTGATGGGTAGAGCGAAGCCGCGGCGAGGTAAGCCTCGCCGCGGCTACTTCTTTATCGATTGCGATTGTAATAGCACGCACAGTTGTTCAGAAACTCCTCGCGAGGTAAGGAAAGGGGTTTAATGGATTTCCCCTCCGGCAACGCGCGCAGAAGATTCACCCAGCATCGTCTGTTGCCCGAATTGTTCAACTCGAGCCTAAACGCGTTGCGTAGTCGCATAATCTCCTGTCTCAACTGCCCAGGAGTCATGGACTTCAAATCATCGTCAATCTTTCGGGTCATCGGACACCTCCGTTGAGACTATACTCATTCGTTCTTTGGCCGCAACAGCGGGAATATCTGCGCTTCGTGTGCGGGGCGATTCTCGAGGAACGCAAATAGTCGCTCCGAGAAACCGAAGCCGAATGCCGGAGGCATACCGTATTCCATCGCGCGGACATATTCTTCGTCGAGCCTCTGCGCTTCATCGTCACCTCCCTCGCGGAGCTTTTCCTGCTCTTCGAATCGCGCACGCTGGTCTTGCGGATCGTTGAGTTCGCCGTATCCATTGCCGACTTCCGAGCCAGCAATAAGCACCTGAATGCGGTACACGAGCTCAGGATTCTCGGGTCGTCGCTTTGCGAGGGGTGTAAGGTACGCAGGCGTATTCACCAGGAATGCGGGGCCCGAGATTGTCTTGCGTATCGCCTTCCACAGATGATCGATAGCGCGGGGCTTGTTGAGCTCTTCTCCTACCTGTATCTGCGCGTCGCGCACGGCCTGAATCGCCTCTTCTTCGGAGCACGTAAGTGCGTCCACACCGTATCGTTCCAAGATGATTTGGCAAAAATCCACTTCCTGCCAATCTTCCGCGAGGTCGACCGTGTGCCCATGAATTTCAAATGTATACTTTCCGTACGTCTCTTTTGCGATGTAGCGGTACAAATCCTGCACAAACCGTTTACCCTTTTCAATATCGCTGTATGCCTCGTACATCTCGAGCATCGTGTAGTCCTGCAAATGCTCGCGCGACTGACCTTCGTTGCGGAACACGCGTCCAATTTCGAATACCTTCGGGAAACCTGCGACGAGTAGCCGCTTGAGCCAGAGCTCAAGAGAGATGCGCAGCGAGGCGTCGATATCGAGTGCATTGTGGTGTGTCTCAAAGGGCCGCGCATCCGCTCCGCCCGGCGTAAGTTCTATGACAGGAGTCTCCACTTCAAGAAATCCCTTTTCGGCGAGAAAACCGCGAACTGCATTCCAGAATTTCGCACGGCGCTTAAACATCTCGCGCACTTCCGGATTCATCAGTATGTCGAGGTAGCGTTCGCGCAAAATCTTCTCCTCGTCCTTGAGACCAAACCAGCTATCCGGTATTGGAGCGAGCGACTTCGAAAGCATCTTCCACTTTGCTGCGAGCAGCGACTTCTCACCCCGCTTTGTGGTATAGGCCTTGCCGGTGACTGCGACGAAATCGCCCACGTCTACAGTCTCTTGAAATAGTGCGAGCAGCGCGTCATCCGTCTCACCTTTTTGAAGTACTGCCTGCGCCTTTGCCTTGCCCTCAAAGAGATCCGCGAAGACGATACCGCCCTGCCCGCGGAGCGACATGACCCGGCCAGCGATTGTTACCTCTCGGTCACCAAGTGTGTCGAATTCCTTGAGAAAATCCTCATTGCAAAATGTCCGGCCCGTTTCTGCCGGGTACGGGTCCATGCCCGCGTCCTGTAGTCTCTGGAGCTTTTTGAGCCTTTCAGCCCGGATGTCTTCACCGCTCATGCGGGCAATAATAGCAGAAAACGGCGCCGGAGCAGCCTACACGTACGTGTGTGTATGAGCGTGCGTCACTGTACCCCGTCCCGTGAGCAGCCATACCGAAATAAGCGTGGTGATGGGGACTGCGAGCACCAGGCCGATGGAGCCGACCATGGTGCGCACAATTTCCGTCGCAAAAATCTCGCGATTCATGTTGAGCAAGATGCTGTCCGTCCCGGTGTTGTAAAAGAGGAGGAGAAGCGGCAGCGACACGCCCACGTATGCGATGGCAAGCGAGTTCACCAGCGCACCTGTGTGTTCCCGCCCAATGCGAAGTGCACGCAGGTAGACCTCACGCGGCTCTAGGTGCTGCCCCGCCCTTTTGATTTCCTCCACGCTCACCGCTTGGCCGATGGCAATGTCGTACAAGACGCCGAGAAGTCCGATGAGGACTCCCGCGAGGAGGAGTCCCGCAAAATCTATCGAACCACTTGTGTTGAAATGCAGGTACACGGCTTCTTCGGATTCAAAGCCCGTGAGGCGACCGAAGTGAATAGAAGCCCACGCGAGCGCGCTCGTAAATGATATCGTCGCAATCATGCCGAGCACTGCCGCCGATGTCGTCCTATTGAAACCGTGTGTAATGTACGAGCCCACACCAATGATGAGCGATGCGACCGCGATAGCGATGAGTACGGGAGAGTAGCCCGCGAGAATACCGGGCAAAAGCAGGTAGACAATAAGCAAAAGCCCACCGATAAGCGACACAAGCCCGCGGATGCCTTGCATGCCGCCAAAGAGCGCGACGACGGCTACAAAAAGTGCGATGAGCCCCCAGAGCATAGGGAGCCTATAGGGATCTGAAACACTGAAATACGAGGTGCCGTCGATGTCGGTGAGTATGCGCAGGTAAAATGTCTCGCCTTCTTTGAGGCGAATGTAATCGTTTTCGACGGTGACAATCTGTCCCGCCATGTCACCCTCAATAATTTCTGCACGTATCGATTGATTGAGCGCAGAGACATCAGTCCCCTCGATGATTTTGTTGTCCTGGGCTGTAATGGCGACCACTTTCGCGCGGACAATCGACTCCTGCTCAGGCACGAGCTCCTGAGCCACTGCCCCGAGTGGTATAAGGGAGAGCGTCAGGATTGCGGCAACGGCTCCCCACTTCATGCGGTGATTATACCAAAATCACCTGCTCGACCTTCGCGACGTGATCGTCGTCCTCGCCCTCATGTCCGTGACCAAAGTACGTCGTAAGTGTAGCCATCAGGGCGAGACCGAGGAAAAACCATGCGAGATGTTTTACGTAATCAATCCTCCTCACAGAAGAACGGATAGAATGCGGAATGAGGTCGTGGAAGACGACGATGAGATACGAACCTGCGGCAAGTCCGAGCATGGGCAGCTCGAGCGCTTCAAACTGCTCGATAAGAAAGTACCCACCAAGCGCTCCGATAAGTATCGTGCCGGATGCAATAAAGTTGTAGACAAGTGCGCGACGCGTCGAAAGCCCGGCCTGACGTAACACAAAAAACTCGGAAACCTCTTGAAGTAGTTCGTGGAAGAGCACGCTCACCGTGGCAAAAAGACCGAGAACGGGCGAGGCTGAAAAGGCGGCTGCGAGCAAGATACCGTCCGTCGTGTTGTGGATAGCGTCGCTCGCGAGTACCCGATTGGCATCGATACGGTCGTGCGAGTGCCCACCCGCATGTTCATCGTGGTGGTGGTGAAAGCCGGGGATGTACCGAAATACGACGAGAATAAAAAGTGCTCCCGCGACAATCCATGGCAAACCGGCTGTGAGCGACCCCGTGTGCTCAATACTTTCTTGAATCAGACCAAACACAATTACGAGAAGCACGCCGGAGGCAAAGCTCACGAGGAAGGAAAGGTTGCGCTCGATAATTGGTCCTAGGTAGCGCACCGTCACGAGCTTGCCACTGAGTGACGAGAGCATGACCGCCAAGCACCCGAGAAGGAGGTAGATGAGTGTCATGCTAGGCGCTTTTTACACAATCCTTGCAATCGCCGAAGAACTCGAGTGCGTGCGAAGCAACCGACGCAAAGTTTTTCGACTGTTTGATGACTTTCTTTTCAATTGCGTCCATGCCACATTCTTCGACATCCTCCACGCGACCGCATCCACGGCACACGAGATGGTGATGGTGTCCTCGTGTAGCCAATTCGAAAAAGCTGCGGCCTTGGTGCAATTCCACATGATTCACGAGCCCAGCCTGGACGAATGTTTCAAGCGTACGGTAGATGGTGACCTGGTCGACTTTGGGGCGCTTAAGCATCGATTCGATGTCTGCAACGCTGAGCGGATATTCCGATTGCTCAAGCACGGCGAGAACCCGCACACGAGGCTGCGTAGCGCGGAGGCTACTGCTGCGCAATAACGCCAAAAGCGGCTGCGTCTGATCCATATGTCAACCATACACCAGATGCAAGTCGATTGCAATTCCGATGCAGCAGCACAGCGTACACCAAGGCGGCTCGGTCACCCCGGACTGCAAGCAAACCTAGCCACGCATGGACGCAGCGCTATATGACCGATTTGCCACCGAGCAGCATCGAGAGAAGTGCCATTCGCACACTGAGACCATACCCGACTTGCTTGAAATAGACTGCGTGCGGAGAGTCATCGACTTCGGGCGTAATCTCCCCGACGCGCGGAAGCGGATGAATGATGATGCCACCGTCTTTCATGGAATCAGCAAGCCGCCTATCGATGATGTAGCGCCCCTTAGCGCGCTGGTATGCCTCTGGCGATAGTCGCTCTTTCTGAATACGCGTCTGGTACACGACATCCGCCTGCGCCATCGCGTCATCGAGTGAGTCAGTCCCTACATACTCAATGCCTTTCTCGTCGAGATACTCTTTGAGCTCATCGCTTATCGCGAGATCTGGGTCGGTCACGCCCGTGATGCGCACCTTGTCGAATTTGCCGAGCAGGTACGCGAGCGAACGAGCTGCACGGTAGTACCGCATATCGCCGATGATGACGACATGGATGTCGTCGAGTCGGCCAAGCTCACGCTCAATCGTGTAGATATCGAGGAGCGCCTGCGTCGGGTGCTGCCCGGCCCCGTCACCCGCGTTGATTATGGGCACATCTGATACTGCTGCCGCTCGCTCCGCCGCCCCGGTTTCAGGGTGCCGGATGACGATTGCGTCGGCATAGCTGTTCATAACACGTATCGTATCTTCGAGCGTCTCACCCTTTGTCGATGACGATGCTTCGGTCGCGTTCTCCGCGGTGATTACGTGCCCGCCAAGGCGGTACATGGCCGATTCAAATGAAAAACGCGTCCTGGTGGACGGCTCATAAAATAAAGTGGCAAGTACTTTGCCGTGGAGTGAATCGTCGCGGTAGTTTTCAAACCGAGCTGCCAAATCAAACACACGACGCAGCAAATCCCTATCGAATTGCTGCGTCTCGAGCAAGTGATGCATAGCTAATTCGCCTTAGTTGGCGCTAGTGCCGGCGCGTGCGACTCCTGCAGCCATGTATAGAGAAGCGGGCTGGCTACTGCGGCGAAGACGACTGCTCCGAGGAGGTGCAGCACGGTAAACGGAATCTGCCCGAGGAGCGCGGCCGAGAATGACTGACCGTACGCAAGCGGGCCGACTGTGAGACCTGTCACGACGTCGTACGCGAGGACCGCTACGATACTGAATCGTACAAAATTGCCGCGAGAAGGCTTACGCGTCTTGAAGTACACATGCGCACCAATTGCGAGAGAGCCGTATGCCGCAGCAGTGACGAGCGTCCAGATGCCAAAGCCGGCGGTAAACGCGTCGTAGACGACTATTGAGAGCACCGCGAAGGCAAAGCCTTCCACAGCACCAAAGCGCTTGGTGAGCGGCATGACTGCCGCGAGGAGTGGCTCGACGTTGGGGGCACGGAAAGGAATGAGGCGAATGAGCAGCACGCCAAGGAACACTATTGCGTACTTAAGCCATGCGCCGCTCGTCATAGGGATTTAGAGTATACTCCCCGTCCTCGTCAAACAAAAGTGGACAACTCGCGATACACACATACCGGCCGACCGGTCGCTATGTGTGTATCCGGGTACTGCAACTACAATACTCAAAGTAGCTGTATCGCGGTCGGATTCCGCTCGCTAACTAGCGCACCGAGAGTATTCCTCTACTGCCCTTGAGCCAGCCAATAAATGACGAAAGCACATTTTCGCTGGCCATTTCGGGCAATTCTTCCTCAATGGGCGCATTCTCCACTTCCGGAGTTACTACCGTGACGCGGCTCGCGCGGAGAATTGACTGGGCTGTATCGAGCGTGCCCGTCGCTTTGGCTGAGTCGCCTACTTGGATGTTGGCAACACGCGCATAGTTGCCATCACGTGACATGAGCGCGCCGACCGGTACGAGTATCGTCGTCACCGCATCCGACTGCTCGAGGACAAATGTCCCGCTTTCCTCGTCGACACTTCGTACGGTCCCGACGACAGAGACGGCTTCTTTCAGTAGCTCCGCGTCCCTAAGCACTGTGGCGACAACGGTGGGCTTCGCAATCGTGCCGCTCAAAGTACCGGTAAACGATATCGTGTGACCTTTTTTTATAGCGCGGAGTGCCTCTGAGCTTCCAAGGTCTGGCATGAAGCGGGTCGAACCGGTCGTTTGCACGACAAACGCGATTTGCGCCGCCCCCCACTCCGCTTCTGCATGGATACTATTGCCTGATACACTCGTGACCCTTGCGCCCTTAACGATGACCTGTCCTGTCGGCGCGATTGTAATTGAGGAGGCCGATTCATCCGCGTGGACCGCATTAACGCCCCACGTCGCAAAAAGAATCATTGCGATGCACGCAAAGACGATTCGTATGTACCAGGCAGTGTGTGATGTATTCATAGATGTCTGTTCGAGTGATGCAAGCAGTTACAAGACGTGCCCACTCATCATTCCTTACGGCAACGCTACGATTGCTTCTCTCCCCACACGAGCGCCGCGAGCACAATAAGAATCGAAAACACCAAAAAGAGGTGTAAGAAACCTCCGAGCTCGCGTGAAGTTGCGAGTCCTGCTATCCAGAGGATAACAAGAATTCCCGAAGCCGCGTAAAGCATTGTCGTCATAAATAAGATATCGACCGGACGCGATGTCCGATACACATACTGCCCCGCTCCGACTGAAGCGCTTATGAAGTTGCTAGCCGAGATGCGCGTGGTCGTTCCAGACGAGCATCCACCATGCACGATGCGCATCTGATGGGTCATGCCGCAAAACCGTAATGCCCGTATTCTTTGTTCGCATTCCCCAAACGAATGGAGCGAACTCTTCGGCGCTCAATTCCTTGCCATACCACATGTAGCAAATCAGCATTCGAGTAAAAAAGCCGTGGCCAACAACCATAATGCTCTTCTCCGGTCTCTTCTCGAGGTACTCCAGCGCCTTTTCTGCCCTAACCTTCAGTTCAGCAAACGTCTCCGTGTTCTCCACCTTGTCGCCAAGTCCTTCCGATGCTCGAACCGCGGCATCGGCCGTGAGCTTCGCGGCAGTGTCACTTTTGAGTTTCCCGTATACGGACCGCGGCATTTCGCGTTCTACAAACAAATCAGAGTACTCTACCTTGTGACCGGTAGCCTGCGATATCAGTTCTGCAGTCTCCCTGGTGCGCGCGAATGGGCTCGATACAAGTGCCTCAAATGACAGATTCTTTGCCCGCTCCGCCGTATATGCGGCTTGTTCACGTCCAAGCTGCGTAAGGGGAGGCTCCCTATCGTCCATGAATGCATCGCTGACATTGATTTCACTCTCCCCGTGGCGCACGAGATATATTGTTTTCATACCCTCTTTCTTTCGATACTAACACCCGGTATACCACTTTTTAATGCGGCGGGTTTCTGGATAGTCACGCGCACCGATGCGAGCCGATCATCTTTTCTCAGCAACTCGTGAGCTATGGTGTCGGCGAGGCGCTCGATGAGATAGAACGAATTCTTCTTTACGATATCTTGCGCCACTTGTGCAAATGCGTCGTAATCCACGGTATCTTCGAGCTTGTCAGAAGCGGCCGCAGGCTTTGTGTCAAAAACCGCCTCTATGTCGATGAGAAATTCCTGTTCGCCGGTGCGCTCGTGCTCATAGACACCATGCTTTCCGTGCACTGAGAGATTGCGAATGAATACCGTGTCCATGCGCTTAGAGCACAAACTCGCCGTCTTTGTAGATGATTTTGGTCGATCCGTCTTTGAGGTGGGCGGTCACCGTGCGGCGAGTCGTCGAGATAATGTCGGTGTGTACCGAGGAGTCGTTGAAGCCGAGCTTCTCTGCCTCTTTCGTCGTGAGCTTGCTCACATCGCCCGAATACGTGTCGCGGTACGACATGCCGAGCGCGAGGTGCGTGTTGCCATAACGGCCACCCATGTTTTCATCGAAGAGCGTCTCCGCCATAAATTTCGTGATGCGGGAGTGCCGTCTGTCGGTGAGTGAGTATTCACCTATCTTGTTCGCCCCCTTCGTCGCAATCATTTCCTTGAGCAGTTTTTCGTTCTGTTTCGCCTTCGCCTTGACGACAAGACCGTTCTTGAACTCGAGCTCGATACCCGTCACCTTGTTGCCATAGCGATAGAGCGGCTGGTTGAACCGTATCCAGCCCTCGGTACCACGCCAATCCGGCGATGTGAATATTTCGAACGACGGGATGTTGCGACCGCTCCCCGCGTGCCACGCACGCTTCTCGCCGAGACGTACCCAGAGGTCCATGTCGGGCCCCACCGCATGCAG
Organism: uncultured Candidatus Saccharibacteria bacterium; assembly: GCA_964594735.1. Taxonomy (GTDB): domain Bacteria; phylum Patescibacteriota; class Minisyncoccia; order Phycocordibacterales; family UBA2100; genus UBA10103. The sequence goes on from CAZQMS010000001.1 coordinate 89,239, forward strand.
CCTATCGATTTTTGGACTGAGCTTGTTGAGACGCGAGCGGTACTTTTCGATATCACGATACACTTCGCGCCACTTTTTTATGGGGTCCTTCTCGTCGAGGAAACACGCCCTGATTATTTGGTTCCAGTATTCTTTCTCGCTGAGTCCCGCCTCCTTCGCCATCGCGGGCGTGCCATAGAGGCCGATAGTCCACGTGAACTTTCCTTTCCACTCCTTTTGATTCAGCCAGTCCTTAAAGGGCTTGAGCGACACGCCGCGCTGCATGATTTTCTTGGGCTCGACTCCCTTGAGCGCATGGGGGTCGGCATCCGAGAGGATGTATATCGAGTGGTCTATCGTGTCGGCGAGGCCCTTGAGGTACTTCTCGGGAAAATAGGAAATCTGGTGCGGCTGAGCCTTCTCATAAAAGTAGCGCGAGAAGCTCTCATTGCGGCGCTTGTCCCCCTTCTCGTCGTCGGGCGCGTAATTAGATATCACATGTCCACCTGCATCGACTATCGCTTTGCAGACAGCCACATAGAGCGGCTTCGCACTCTCGGCGCTCGATACTCGCACCACCTCGCCCCTTTTCATACCCTTGCCGCCCCCGAGCGCGAAATTGACGAGTACGTCAGCGTATTTCTTGAGTAATGCATCCGAAGGTGTGTAGGCCATAGAGTCACAGGGTACGCGCCACAGGCTGGTTTGTCTAGAAATGCTGCAACCCCAGGAGACGGAGCCCCGGCGGACTCCGTATTCTGGGGTTGAGCTGCTTCTTTCGGGATGCTCTGTCATGAAGACGGGCACGCTATCCGCTTCTTACAGACCCACGCAGCTCTCTAGCCCAGCATCTTGACCTCTTTCGCACGCGCGCCGATATCTATCGGATACTTTCCGGTAAAGCACGAGGTGCAGAATTGCTCTTCAAGCAACCCCGTAGCGCGAATCATGCCTTCGTAGGAGAGATACGCGAGCGATGTGGCGCCAAGAAACTCGCGCATCTCAGAGACACTCTTCACCGCACCGAGCAAATCGGCTTGCTTCGGCGTATCGATGCCGTAAAAGTCGGGGTACCGCACCGGAGGTGATGAGGAGAGGAAGTGCACTTCCTTTGCGCCACTTTCAAAAAGCATCGCGATAATTTTCTTGGAGGTCGTGCCGCGCACGATGGAATCATCAAGAATTATAAGCTTCTTTCCGCGGATGATTTCGCCAATCGGCGTCAGCTTTGCTTTGACACCCTGGTCGCGTATGTGCTGCTCTGGCTGAATAAATGTCCGGTGGATATACCGATTCTTCGTAAGTGCCATTTCAAAAGGTATGCCGCTTTCCTGAGCGAAACCAATGGCAGCGGGCACCGCCGTTTCGGGGACAGGTATGACGATGTCGGCATCTATCGTGTTCTCGCGCGCCAGTTCGACTCCGAACTGTTTGCGCACTTCATACACCGAGCGGCCGAGCAGCGTGCTGTCGGGACGGGCAAAATAGACAAACTCGAAGATGTCGAGCTTCTGCGACGCAGGAGCGAGCTGTTCGCTCCTTGTGCCACTCTCATCGATGACGAGCATCTCTCCCGGCATAATGTCCCGCACAAATTCCGCACCGATAGGATGGAAGGCGCACGTCTCAGACGCGAGGACGTAGCCACCGTTGAGTTTTGCGAGCGAAAGCGGCCGGATGCCGCAGCTGTCTCTCAGCGCGATGAGCTTTTTCTCCGTCATTATCAGAATTGAGAATGCGCCTGTCATAAGCGGGAAAACGCTGCGCACCGCATCTTCTAGTATTGCGCCGCCGCGCATGTGACCAGCGATTGCCTCTACTATCATGCGCGAATCGGAGAACTCCGCATGCACTATCCCCTCTGCGTCCAGATATGCGGCCAGCTGCGCCGTGTCTGGGAGGTTGCCATTGTGCACGAGTGCGATCGCTTCATCGCCCGGCGCGGAGCAGAGCGAGACCGATGCATTGAGCGATGGATTGGGGTCATCGTACGTGACCTTCTGAAGCGCACCCGCGCCTGCGGCGAGCATCGGCTGCGCGTGCTTCACCTTGGAGCCACCCGTGGTCGAGTAGCGATTGTGGCCGACCGCGATGTGCCCCTTCAGATTCTGTATGAGCTCTTCCGAGAACACCTGTGAGACGAGACCCATGCCCTTGTGCAAAGTAAGACTTTCGCCGTCGGCACAGGCGATTCCCGCGCTCTCCTGACCGCGGTGCTGCAGCGCATAGAGGCCGAAAAATGAAAGGCGGCTCACATCGAGCCCCTTGCCATACACGCCAAAGACTGCGCACTTCTCTCCCAGTCGCTCCTCCATGCGAGGCATTGTAACAGACCGAAATAATCAGATTGTGCGCAGAAGCTCTCGCAGTTCTGCAATCGAATGCACGGTGTATTGAGGCAAGCATGGCGGAGTGCCGTCGGCAATCGCACCGAATCGAGACTGCTGGAACCACACCGTCTTCATGCCGAGTTCTCCGCCGACACAAATTTCATCGCTCAGCATATCGCCCACTATGACGCATTCCTTGGGATCGAGATTGTGGGAGTCGAGTATGTGCCTCAAATTCTCGGGCGTCTTTTTTTCTACAAAGTGCGCGTCGGCAAAATAGTCGCTAATACCGAGCTGGTCGAGCAGGGCCTTTCTGTCCCAGCTTTTCCTACTAAAGAGGATAAGCGGCCTGTCCCGCTGAAGCTCTTCAAGCATCGGTGTAACACCTTGGTAGAGCGCGTATATCGTCGGATCGAAGAGCGTCCGATTAAAATCAAAAATTACAGCGCCTTTTGCCATACGGATAATTCTTATTGAAAGTGCTGCAAGTATGAAGACGTTTGAACACTACACGTCTGTCATGGAATTTGTGGTGAAGTATTTCCCCTGTTTACGTGCATAAGCGCGAGTGCGAGCGCCGCAGCGGCGATAGAGACATCTCGGAAGAGCACCTCAAAGGTGTAGAAATCGACAATGACTATGGCGAGGAGCATCACAGCAGCAGCAATGGACGGCCAAAAAATACGCCAACCAGAGAGAATCCAGAGCGCTATCACGACTTCAATCACCCCAAAGCCATGCAAAAGCACTTCGTCGGGTACGTAGCCAAAGGCCCACGCGGGAAAGTACCCCAGCCAGGAGTACGGGTTCCAGATAGCGTTGATGGGCGGGTAGAGGAAAGCAAACGCGACTCCGCCTCGCAAAAGAAGATCCGCCATCCTGTGCGTGTCCATGCCAAAAGTATATCAAAGCAGTGCCGACACGCTCGCTGCCTGCGAAGGCGCTGGGACTTCGCCCGTACCACGAGATGCATTGTATGCGAGGATACCGAGACCCATGACAAGAATGATAATGCCACCCAAGAGTATCTCAGTATGCAGATACTTGTTGCGTGCATGCGCAAGGACAGTAATCGAGTAGAGTACTGCGACGAGCGCAGTAAATGCAGTAACCATGTACCACACCAGTTGCGATGGCGACGTCGCAAGTACCGCGACGCTGTTCATTGCCGCTGCATGAGAGGGCGAAGGTCGCGACTCATCGCCGAGGACTTGTGGCTGCGCGTCGCTTTGAACAATGATAGCGGGCTCTCGCGTCGGTACCTCTAAAATCTTTTCCTCGACAGGCACGCGAGACTCGCCCGCCCTTGGCTTTGCCGCAAGGAACTGCGCAATAAACGTAACCTCCCTGCCCTGGTACACACCTCTCGCAATTCCGAACCCGACATGCGTGTATTCGGACTTCAGAATATTTGCGCGGTGCGTTGGTGAATTCATCCAGGCGCGCTCCACATCAACCGATTCCTCAAAATCGACCGCAAGATTCTCTCCAGCGTATGTATACGAGTACCCGGCACCATCTAGTATCTGCCGAAATGTCGTCCCATCAGGTGAGACGTGGGCGAAATATCCCCCACGAGCCATGTCGTCTGCCTTTGCCTGGGCAGCTCTGGCGAGAGACGGGTCCTCTGTGAGCGTACTGAGCGCGTACGCAGCCCTGTCCGCGTTTGTGAGCGTGTAGAGAGCCGAGGGCAGCACCGATGCGGCAAATCCTTCACTCAGCATCACCACCTTGAGCTGCACGAGGTACGCGACCTCCACGAGAAGCAGCGCTATGGCTATGGCTGCCACCGACTGCTTCGCAAACATTTTCGGACGGAACCCGTTGCCCGCATTCGGTAGGAAGAATTGCTTCGCGCGATGCGTGAGCTTTCTGCGCTTTGCCATCGGTTTTATGATAGCACCGCGAAGAGACCGTCCCGCTTCAAGCGGGGCCGTCTCCATGCTGACTCAAGTACCTCCCTATATTCTGCCGCGGCGAATGTACAGCCACGCAGCGAGCGCAGCAAGCACAACAAGTCCCAACACAACGTACAGCCAGTTGCTCTCAAGCAAGCCCGCCGCGGCAATCTGTTCAGTCGCAGTGGCATCGGACTCAGCTATGACGACGGGGGTTGAGGTCGACTCAGTGTCTGTGGGTTCTTCCTCGGCGACAGCCGTGCTTGCGGCCACCTGGGGTCGTACAGGTGCAGCCTCTTCCTCTGCGACCACGGGCGCAGGTGCTGGCGTAGCAATGGTCACTTGCGAAGCGCCTTGTGTCCCTGCAATTTTGTTAACGCTCTGAGCGTCGTACGCTGCAGATCCAGACACAACTGAAATCGTTGCACTTCCGGCAGATTTTGCCCGGAACGTCATCGTACCGAATCGCTTTGTCTCAGTGAATCCTCCAGTAAAACCCGCTGACTGCGTCACCTTGCCGGAAGCATTATCTATCGAGTTCCCCGGCGGAGTAAGGGGCCAAGACGAGTCAATCGAGAAGTTCGTGACTTCTAACAGATTCGCTGGGTAGTTTACAATCGCCTTAACTGTGTAGATTTTGACTCCCTCAGGGTTCGCATTCACCGTCACCGAAAATGTCTGCCCCGGGGTCACACTCACCACTGTGGGAGCGAGTTGTATCGATGCCGCAGCTGCAGGGTGTGCGATGAGCAGAGCCGCGATTGCAAGAATGCTTATCAAGGATTTCATAGTTAGACGGTCCAGTTGACTACTAAGATGTTGAAGTCGAGGAGGTCGACGACACCGTCGTGATTTAGGTCTGAAGCCAAGCTCGAGCCTGTGCTACCCCACGCGACCACGAGCGCGTTGAAGTCGAGGAGGTCAACGATTCCGTCCGGCGTACCTGACGGACCAGTGAGGTCTCCGTTGGATTGTGCTGGTGTTGATGGCGGCAAAATCCCTCCACCACCACCACCGCCACCGCCTCCTCCGCCTCCGCCTCCGCCTCCGCTCGGTGCAGTGACGTTGATTCCATAGGCGAACGTACCTACCGTAGAAGCAACTGCGCTGTAACAGCCGACTGCGCGTATCGTGGCCGATGCGGAGACGCTAATCGCGCCAGAGTAGAGCGTCCCAGTAGAGCAAGTCGGAGCCGAGCTATCAATTGTGTAGCGAATAGAATCCGCATTCGGCGCCGAGAGTGTCACATTCTGTGCTTCGCTGTACGTGCCCGGTGCAGGCGACGCTGACGGCGTCGTCGCGACCGTCGCCTCAATCCCTGTCGAGACACCCGTCGATATCGTACCCGTGACCTCTGAGGCCGCTACAGGGAGCGCTAACCCGAGAGTGAGAATTACTGCAATGAATTGCTTCATAGAATTCGTACGTTACTAGCTAGAACGGGTCAGGTCCACTGCCATCGTCCGATGCGACGCCGTAGCTCGCTGAGTATGAGCCGCCCGTGGTGCCAACCGGCACCTTCATTTCGACCGTGACCGCAATCTGCCTGCCCGCTGTACCACTGTCGAGATCGCTGTCGAGCTCAATGGCACCAGGGTACGTATCAGCACCTGCAATCGTGACAGCCTCAGTGTCATCCTCCGCTTCGCTCGATTGCGCTGTGTAGTAGCGGATGTTGTCGGCAGCATCTATGGTGTTGCCACCGCTGATGAAGTCTGCGAATTTCATCGCGAAGTCCGTTTCATCCGTCGGGACGGTGATGTAGAAGATCCAACTCCAGCCGTTCTCGAACGTATCGTCCGCTGTCGCGAATGTCTTGATTGCACTGATTCCGGTTACTTCGAGTATCGCCGTCGAATCATCGAACGTCGTCTCGAAAGTATTGTCACCAGAAGTCGTGGTATTGCCCGATGCATCCGTCGAGAGGACTCGGAAGTGGTACGTTGTCGAGCTATCGAGGCCGGTAATCGTTACCGAGTGGTTCAATACCCCGTCTGTAGCTACCGGAGTATCCGCGAGAACTGTGAGTGTGCCGTAGCCAGATGTTGGACCATATTCAACCTGTGAATCCGCACTCTCGTCTGTAACCCACTCAATCGTGACGCTCTCGTGATCAATCGACACAGCCTGAATGCCTTGGATAACAGGACCAGTACTATCATTGGAATCCGTTGTGAATTCTACCTGGACTGCTTCCGAGGTGTTACCCGCCGCATCCTGACAGCGCACGAAGAAGTCGTACTCGGTGCCGTCACTGAGACCAGTAAGCTCGTACAGATGGCCTGTATCCGGCGAGCCACCAGACAACTCCGTCGGCAGCGAGCCGAAGGCGGCATCGGTAGGACCCACGCGGCATACCGCGCTCTCGTTCACCGTTATCTCAATATCCGCTTCAGTGTCTGTTACGTTGTTCGCGACGGCTGACACGACAGGCGCTGTCGAGTCGCTCGGTGTCTCGGTAATCGTCACTGAAGTACTTTCGTCGCTGAGGTTACCTGAAATATCCATCGATCGCGCCGTGAACTCGTTGGCTCCATTCTGACTCAAGAGCGCGCTGATTGACCAATCAGTCTCTCCGGCACCAAGAATGTCAGTCCCTGCAGTGAGCCCGTTGTTGTAGAGCTTCACGAAGCGGACACTACCATCGTCTGCGAGCGTGCCGTAGACGTTGTAGACATCAGCATCCAGAGAATCCGGCGCAATTCCGAGCGCGGGTACTGCTGGCGCCGTCAGGTCGAGACTCGCTGACTCGTTGTCACCGATATCAACACTGTTGCTCGCGACGCTTTCGTTTCCATTTGTGTCCTTCGACGTCGCTGTGAACGTGGATGTAGCGTTTTGTGTCAGTGGCACTACGACTGCCCAACTCGTCTGTCCTGTCGCGATAGTTACATCTCCGACAACATTAGCGCCGTTGAATACAGTAATTGTCCGAGGACCGTTGACCGGAGTATCTGCACCGGCGGTACCTGCAATGACGTAGCTGTCGGCGTTGACCGTGGCCTCTACTGTTGTGATGACCGGTGCAGGTGGCGCGACCGTGTCGCTCAGGAGTGTCGTGAAGTTCACGCTCGCCTGCGAACTTTCGTTCGTTGCAGCGTCGCGGCAGCGGACATACATCGTGTATGCGGTGTTTTCTGTAAGGCCATCAACGTTGACGAGGTGCGTTGTGCTACCGCTGTCAAACGGATCCATATCGCCGTACGCCTCAGGTGTGTCGCTAATGCGGCAGACCGCGGGCTCGTTGGTTGTCACCGTAATGTCGGCTGAATCCGAGTCCACGTTGCTTGCGAGTATCGAGAGAATGAGCGGTGCGACAGTATCAATCTCTGTGGTGAAGCAGCGTACCTCAGTATCCTGCGTCGTTGTGTTGCCCGCCGCGTCGCGCACCGATCCCGAGAGAATCGTAAGGCAGTATGTCGTCCCGCCCGCGAGGCCTGCGTACGGCACCTCAAGGATGCGTGAGCTGTCGTTGCCGCCTTGCACTGCTATTGAGCCGGTCGTCTGGTAGTCAGTGCCGTCTGCCTGATCCTCCACGAAGACGCCATTCTGGTCGAGAAGCGTAATCATGTCTGAGCCCGCACCGTTGAACTGACGGAAGTGAGCAAAGAGAGTGCCGTCGCTGGTTGAGACTCCGGTCGAGAGGTGCGGCGGGTTGATGAATTCCAATACTGGTGCGCGTGTGTCCCAGATGAGGTTCATCGTGTCCGTGGCACTGTTCCCGGCTTCGTCTTCAGCGAAAAGCTGCAGCTCGTACACTCCATCCTGGTTTGTAGAGATGAGCGCCTGGATTGTCGCGGTTGTCGTGAACGAGACGGTGCCAGGACCGGTCACTTTAGACCACGTCACAAAGTCGAGTCCGCTACCGGCGTCGCTCGCCGAAGCAGTCGTCTGTGTGAAGGCTGCATTGATTTCATTGTCATCGCCGGCGCTCACTGAGGGATTAGTCCTGTCGTAGGTGATGTTGGTCCCCCCCGTAATCGCGGTGACTTGTGTACCGACGTTATGCGTCGGCGTAGCAACATCTTCAAAGTCGATGGCGAAAGCAATCTGCCCTTCAGGATCGTCGCCGTCCATCACGAGGGTCGCCTGCCAGTTGTTGCTACCAAGGTCGCTGACTGTTGCCGATTCGCCCGCAATAGTGACCACAGGATCAACAGCGAGTTGTTCTGAGCCAGTGAACAGCAGTGTTACCGTGTTCCCCTCCTTGGCCCAGAGCGCGCCGTCCTTGGCATTGTTCGAAGAAATCGTGACCGATGTGAGTACCGGTGCGACACCGTCAACAGCTTCGACAGTGACGGGCGTGACAGCAGTATTCGGAACGGCTGCGAGGTCATCGAGCTGGTCGACTTGTGTGTACGTCACGTCTGGAGTCGCATCAGTGGGCATTGTTGCGACGGTAAGTGTAATGACTCCTGGAGCCGATTCTGTCGCGGCAGAGACGGCGAAGCCCGTTACCGTGAACTCGTTGCCGCTACCATTGACCGTAGCCCCATTGAGGTCTTCGGAGAAGTGCGCATTGATTGTCGTCACCGATGTCGTGATAGCCGAAATAAGTACCGGCTTTGCAACGTCAGTTGAAGCAAACGAGAAGTTGGCAATTGTATTCCCCGCGAGATCGAGTGCACCTCCCTGCGTGTACGCTACTGTTTTCGATTCGGTGCCGGCGACCTGGGTTCCCATCGTGAGGACGATGGTGTTGTCATCCGGTGTACCGCCTGTTCCTATTGCAGTAGGCACAACGCCTCCAACTGTGAAATCAGCAGCCGAAAAAGTGGAGTCATCCACAGGATCATCAAAGACGATGGTCACCGTGTCGATGCTGCCGTTGAGGTCAACGTCGGCAGTCGTGATACCCGCCGTGTTGGTGAAGGCCGGCACAGTATCAACCTCAAAGTCGTTAATCTCGAGTACAGCACTAGCATTGCCCGCGAAGTCCGTAACGGTGATATCGCAGTCTGTGTACGTTGCATCACCAAGCGGGCCCGTGAACGTAATTACGTTGTTGCCATCTAGCGCGGCACTAGGCGTCCACGCCCCGCAGGAGCCAACGATGTTGATAGTCCCAGTGTTGCCAGGAAGCCACGCTGCCTTGTCGACGCTAAATGTGTAGCCCGGTGTCGTGTCATTTGTCGGAGTCGGGACGAGCGTGACTGCCGCGAGATTCGGCGCAGTCGTGTCGCGCACGAACGTCGCTTCATCGAAAGTGCTGTTGCCGGCCGTGTCGAAGACCGTAAGTCGGATGACGTAAGTATCATCGGCATTTGCATCTACTGTCGTATCCTCTGCGGCTGCAGTACCAAACGTAACGGTTCCGCTACCGCTCTCTTTAGTCCACGCATAGCTTGCGATTCCTGAGCCGCCGCCGTCAGAAACTGTTGCATCCTGGTTGATCAGCACGTTATCTTCCTGGTCTACGCCCGCATTTACGGCAGGAGCTTCTTGGTCGACATCGAGATCGCTCGCACTCACGGGCGCACCGGTCGTCGAGTTCTCAGCAATGTCAGTGATAATCGCAGTAAAGGTGATGTTGTCGCCGTCGCTGAAGCCAGCGAGACCTTCCAGCTCCGCGGCGATAAACGAAAGTGTCTTATTGCCGTTGATGTCACCCAGCAGAATCGTATAGGCGCTCCCAAGATTCTCCATCGCCCCGTCTGCCTCTGCCTGTACTTGAATCGTTCCTCCGACGAGTGAGGCATCGTTATCAAGGGAAATGGTCACGTCGACACCAGTATTCGTATTGTTCCACCATCCCGCAACCACATTGCCTCCGGTCGTGGTCACCGCTCCTACCTGAAATGCGATAGGTGCCGTGGTATCGATGACGATGTTGCTCGTAGCAGCGAGGTTTGATGTCGGGACGAGTGTCGAATCATTCCCGGCGATGTCTTCGACTACACCTGAGTTGGGGACAATCGATGTGACGGTCAAATCTGCTGAATTGTGTCCGCCAGCGACAGTGTAAGTGCACGTTCCCACGTTCGTATTCGCCAATCCCCCTATCACACAGCTACCACCAGAATCCAGATTCACTGTGAGGAAATCTGTTGACGAGACGTTTTCAGAGAATGTAAGAGTGACGTTGATAAGGTCCCCAGCGTTGTATGCGCCATCAACCGTCGTTGAGGTGACCGCGACGGTGGGAGCGATAGTATCAACACTGATGGTCTGCGACTGTATGGCTTCGACGTTGTGAGCACCGAGCGCATCCACAGCCTCGTCTTGAGAGCGCCATTCAAGGAGATTCGACCCCTCGAGCGCCGCAAATGGAGCCGCATACGGCGTCCACGCACCGCCATTCCACCGATATTCAGTGCTACCGGCGAGACAACCGCTGTTCCCGGTGGCACTGTCGTCGCACGTGAGCGTGATGGTCGGAACAGTTATATACCACCCGTTTAGGCCGTTGGGAGCCGCAGGTGCAAGTGAGATAGACGTAACGGGCGCTGTGTTATCAACGAGAAAGTCGGTGATGCTCGCTCCATCGAGGCCGGTACCGGGGTCGAACACGCGAATCCTGTATGTCGCTCCATCGGGAAGCACTCCGACACCGCTCATCGTCGTGTCCCATGAGTACGTACCGTCTGCAGACGAAATCGAATTCACGAGATTAGAGTACGAACCACCACTGTTCGTTGAAAGCAAAATAGAAATATTGTTCGGCGTGCCGTTGTCTGTCGCTGTCCACGTGATGTCCTGTAGGCCGCGCCACTCTTCACCGCCTGTGGGGTCCGTGAGCGTGAGGCTTGTAATCAACGCCTCAGCGTGAGAAACAAAAAAACCGCTAACGAGTGCGGCGCCGAGAACGACAGCAAGTGTCGCGCGAACTTTTGAGGAAAACAGGTTTTGTAAAGAATTCATATAAAAATCGAACAATGATAAACGAGTAATGCCGCGCACGCGGATACCGCAACCGTACACTTTTCATGAATCCCGTCTAGTTGACAGTCCAACGCCAACTGTGTTCTCTCATGAATTTTTCGTGTGCTTACGCTGACTTACCCTGTGCCAAACGCCGGAGAGCCACGATGTATGCAGCTTCGCGGAGTGTTAGAGAATCTTTTTTTGCCTCTGTAAAGACCGCGCGAGCTGCCGACCGCATCTTGTCCTCGAGCTTTCTAAAGACGTCGTCCTTCCCCCATTTCTCGTCGTGTACGTTTTGATACCACTCAAAGTACGACACCGCGACACCGCCCGCGTTGGCCAAGATGTCTGGAATCACAGTGACACCGCGCTCGCGCAATATTTCGTCTGCTTCCGGCGTTGTCGGGCCGTTGGCCATTTCTAAAATCGTTTTAGCGCGAATGTTTTGCGCATTTGCACTCGTTATCGAGTTCTCGAGAGCAGCGGGAACTGCGATATCGACATCGAGCGTCAGGACTTCGGATGCATCCAGTGCCTCCGTGCCACCAAAACCCGCTAGTGACCCGGTCGCCTTTTTGTGCGCTTCAAGTGAGTCGATATTCGATATGCCATTTTCGCTGCGAATCGCGCTGCGCGAGTCCGATATCGCGAGGATGCGTGCACCGGAAGCGAGCAAAAACCGGGCCAAATAGCTCCCCACGTTGCCAAACCCTTGAATCGCCACCCGCTTCCCCTCCAAGGGGACACCTTGGAGTGCGAGGATTTCAGAGAGTACGTAGCTCCCGCCGAGGCCTGTGGCCTCTGTGCGGCCCTCAGAGCCTCCCAGGGCGACGGGCTTGCCCGTCACAACGCCAGGCGCCGCCTTACCGACTACTTTTTCATATTCTTCCCGAATCCAAGCCATAATTTGGCCATTGGTATTCACATCGGGCGCGGGGACATCGATTTCAGGCCCTATGTACGGCGCTAGCTGCCGGGCGAACTCCCGCGTGAGGCGCTCGAGCTCCCCCACGGAGAGCGACTTCGGGTCTACCTTCACGCCGCCCTTGCCGCCCCCGAAAGGCACATCGACGAGCGCATTCTTCATCGTCATCCAAAACGAAAGCGCCTTCACCTCGTCCATGTCCACATGCGGATGGTAGCGGAGGCCTCCCTTGTAGGGCCCGAGGATGTTGTTGTGCTGGACGCGGTACCCTTCGAAGACGACGCGTGGACCCTCGTCCATTTGTAGCGCCACGGGCACCTCGACGATGCGGTCGGGCGCTGTGAGACGCTGGTAGAGCGAGTCGCTGACGCCAGAGCGCGCCCGCGCTTTTTCGAGCTGCGCGAGTGCAGATTGCCAGGGATTTGCGGCAGACATGGGCACTATCCTAGCACCCTTATGGGAGGCGGACGGTGTCGAGCAGCTGCTCGAAATCTTCGATGATGTCGTCCTCTCGCGTTATCCATGCGACAGAGAAATGATACGCCCTGCCACCTTGCAGAAGAACGACGTTGTTGGTCGAGTAGAGACCATCAGACTGGTACGAGAGCGCCGGCATACCATTCACCGTCATGCTCGAGAGCGTAGTAGTCGCAGCGAGTGCGAAATTTGAGACGCTCGACGTCCGTATCCAGCTTTCAGTCGACGTAGCCGTGGTCGAAGAGATGCTTACATTTATAGATGGCGGCCCTTCACCATTGAGCGGTGCTTGTGCAAGCGCCTCTGTGTCCGAAAGCGTAACGACATGGATAGACGTGCCCTGGAAAGTCGCATCATCTTCTCGCAGTGTGTACGAAGCCGGGTACTGGAAGGAAATGCCGTAGGTCGTGCTCGTAAACGTGCGCGCCTGCGTACCTGGGGTGCTTGTAGAAACCGTGGTCGTCCCATTGTCCGGCAAGCCGCCAAATGCACCTGGCATGAAGTAGTAGACGCCGAGCAGCGCAAGGATGAGTAGCGCGAGTATCACGAAATATCGCATAGGTGTGCATTGTACACCGTGGGCACCTGAATTTTCTATGAGGCTAGATCTCCTGCTTCGCTTCCCTCAGCGTCGGGTCTTTCACGACACTCACAATACGTCCGTCGTCGAGATGGACGAGCCGCTCTGCCATCTGCGCGTACTCAGGTTCGTGCGTCACCATGATGATGGTCTGGCCTTTTTTGTGCAGCTCGAGAAATATATCCATTACGGTGTGCGACGAGTGGTTGTCGAGGTTGGCCGTCGGCTCGTCGGCGAACAGAATTTTGGGCTCGTGGCCGATGGCACGCGCGATAGATACGCGCTGCTGCTCGCCGCCCGACATCTGACTCGGGAGGTTGTGCAGACGGTGTCCGAGCCCCACGCGCTCGAGCGCCTTTGCAGCCTTCTTCGATGCATCGCTCTTGGTAAGGCCCTGCATCATGAGGGGAAGCGCCACGTTTTCGAGCGCGGTGAGCTCGGGGAGGAGTGCGTAGTCTTGAAACACGTAGCCAAACTTCGAAAGGCGGAAGTTCATCTTCTCATCGGCACTCATCGTGTGTGTTTTCTGCCCGTCGATAACAATCTCCCCGCTCGTCGGTTCATCGAGGAGGCTTATCTGGTAGAGAAAAGTGCTCTTGCCGGCTCCCGAGCGCCCCATGATTGCGATGAACTCTCCATTCTTCGCCTCAAAATCGATACCCTTGAGGACTTCGGTAATCATATCCCCGTTCTTAAACGACCTTCGCAATTCTTTTGTGCTGATGATGTTCATAGTTAGTTTCTGCCGAGGATTGAATCGAGTGTATTTTTTCGGACTATCATCCACGCCGGGACGTATCCTGCGATGACGGTAGAGACCACCAGAAGCCCGACACGGAAGAGCGTCTCGCCAAGGTTCGCAACCAAGATGCCGTCGCTAAACGGGAAGTCGATCGGATTGGCGGCAAAGGTGGGTACGAGGAGGCCGTACACGAGCGCAAGGCCTATGCCCGAGCCGATGACCGCATAAAAGATGGATTGAAAAACGTACGAAATCTCAATCGCTTTACCGTGGATGCCTATGCCCTTGAGAATGCCGATGAATTTACGGCGCGTGAGTGCGTTGATGAATATGACAATAAATATCGTAATTGATGAGACCACGAGACCGAAGCTCGAGAAGCCCGCTCCAAGCATATTGAATGTCTGGATCATGTCTTTGAGGAATTTCGGCTGACCGTCTTCAAATGTCTGCACCTTCGCGTACTGGTCCACGCCCCGCAGCTTGATCGCATCGCGCACCTTTGCAGGATCTATTCCGGGGGCAAGTTTTATCGAGATTTCGTCGACGTTGCCATCTGCGCGCCCTATCATGCTGCGAAACTGCGTCTGGTCCATAAAGACGCGGAGCGCTATTTCATCCACCTTGCTCTTGAGAATTCCTTTGACAGTGACTTCGCGCGTCACATCACCGACTTTCATACGGATCTTTGTGCCTATTCCGACATCCTCCAGGGTAGAAAAACCCGGTGTTTCCACGGGAAAATACTGTTTGAGGAGGTAGTTGCCGACAACGACCTTGTCGTAATCTCCAGGCACCAGAAATTCACCCTCAATAAGGTCGCCGCCGATACCGGTAACAGCGTGCTCTGCCACCGGGTCGATACCGACGACTTGCGCGCCGACAATGTTTGCTTTGTCGGATTCCTTTCGCGTCTTGTAGTTGGCCTCGAGTGTGCCGGATTCCCGATACCGTGCCGTGTAGGTATCCACCCCCTCGAGAAGCTCGATGATGGCAATGATGTTTTGGCTGTTCTCGATGTAGGTCTTGTCATCGAGCGTCGAGACGATAACATCGCTCGTGTATTTTGTTCTCACCGCTTCGACAGCCCCCTGGATGAGACCCACTAGAATGCCCGAGACCACAACGAGGTTGAGGAATGTGAGCACCATTATGAAAATGATGAGGCTGGTCGTCCAGAGAGACGCACGGCGAATCTGACGAATTGCCAGATAGAAACCTATCCGGATATTGAGCGGAGAAAACATATCCGCCTACCTCAGCTCGGAGACAATGACCACGTCCCCCTCTCCCAATCCGGTGAGAACCTCAATGTTGCCGAGACTCGATACCGCGCCCGTCGAAACTTCGCGCTCTACCACTATCTTACCGTCGGCTTCGAGCACTTTCACGTACTTCTTACCGTTGCGCTCGGTCACGAGTCCTTGCGGGATGCTCACGACACCGCTTTTCTCCTCGGTCGTGACAACAATGTTGGCCGTCATACCCGAGCGGATGCGCACATCCTCGACATCAAACTGCAAGATTGCCCGGTAGGTCGGCACACCATCGCGAATCGTCTCCGCCGGGTCGATAGATACCACTTTCGCTGCGAAAGGAACGTCACTTCCGTACGCATCGAGCGTCACGACCGCAGTGTTACCCACTTGTACGTACGCGATGTTGACCTCTGGGACATAGCTCTCTATCTGGAATGCAGACGCTGTGTTTACTGTAATCTCTGGTGTGTTGGGCGATACGATCTTGCCCGCCTTCGCATCGACTTTTGTCACGACACCCGAAAAAGGCGCCGCAATTACGGTCTTTGAGAGCATGGCGCGCGCATTTGCGACATCAGCTTCGGCGGCTTTTACCTGTGCGGCCTGTGCAGCAATGTCAGCGGGCACCGTACCAGCCTTTTTGAGTGCGAGCGTATTTTGCGACGATGCAAGAGCTGCTGCGGCGCTCTTTTGAGCTGTGACGGCAGATGTCAGCGCCGAAGACGCCGTGCTCACGTTGGTGCGCGCTGTCGCAATCGACGCGATGTATGCATCGAGCGTGGTCTGCGTGATATTGGTAAGCGCTGTGCTACCGAGCACGCGACTCACGGTGCTCAAAAGCGCAGTGACCTGACTCATGTGCTGTTGCGCGCGAAATACATGACCCGAGAGGTCGGTCTCGCCGACGAGCGTCGCATTGTCGGCCGCCCATGCAGCAAGCACGGCTTCTACCACGGTAACGCCGGCGTTGGCATCGACGACCGCCTGCGTATCGGATGACACGATATTTATCTGGGGGTTCGTCCGCGGATTGCTGACAAACTGGTAGAGCTTGTTGCGTATTGCATCGTCGGTCTTGATGTACGCATCGCGGAGCGCATCGGCAAGCGCCATGTTGGCTTGCATCAGGGCTGCAGTGTCTCGCTCTACATTGCCCTCTGCGACGAGGATTTCCTCCGGCCGCGTACCCTGCTGGAGTGAGAGGAGCTTTGCTCTTTGCACCTCAAGCGCCGCTTCACGCTGCAGGAGCTGTGCGTACAAATCCCCGCTGTCGATTTCTGCGAGCACCCTTCCTGCAATGACGCGGTCACCCACTTTCACATTGACCCGTGCGATGCGACCGCTTTGGGTAAAACCGAGGTCCACCTCTTGAGCGGGCACTACGGTGCCCGAAACAGACACCTGCTGAACGAATGCATCGGCTTTCACTGTG
Source organism: uncultured Candidatus Saccharibacteria bacterium (assembly GCA_964594735.1). Classification (GTDB taxonomy): domain Bacteria; phylum Patescibacteriota; class Minisyncoccia; order Phycocordibacterales; family UBA2100; genus UBA10103. The sequence goes on from CAZQMS010000001.1 coordinate 105,725, forward strand.
AGCGTCTCAAACTCCGGTCCACTGTCGGAAAAGATGATGTAGGCACCACCTCCTACGATGACAATCGCAGCGACCGCGATACCCGCTTTTGTTTTCAGAAATGCAATTATTTTTGACATAGAGAAATGAGACATCGGTACTACTCTAGCACGCGAAAAAAATGCTATTCAGCGCGCCGATACACGTCTCGATAAATTGAAAGCAGTACGAAAAGCAGACTCATCGAAAGCGGGCCGAGGAAGAGGCCTATCGGACCAAACAGCATGATGCCGCCGATGACTGCCAGAATGACGATGAGCGGATGCAGGTGAAGTCCGGAGCTCATAAATTTCGGACCGAGGATATTGTCTACGAGTCCCACCGCAACAGCACCCCACGCACCGAGTCCTATGGCAGCTCCGAGAGAACCGGTGAGTGCGAGATATGCCACCGCGGGCGCGATGACGAGTGCGGTTCCAAGCGACGGCACGAGCGCCGCGACCGCAGCTACCACGCCCCACAAGACCGCATTGGGAATACCGAAGAGGAAAAAGCCGATACCCGTGAGCGTACCTTGGATGAGCGCCACAAAGAGCTGACCCTTGATGACCGAATCAATCGCCTTGCCAAGTCTGTCGAAAATCGTGGTGTCGTCACGGTCGGAGAGCGGACTGAGGTCGACGAGCCTGCGCACGACGAGGTGACCATCGCGGATGAGGTAGTACAGCGCCACGTAGAAAATGAACAAGGCGAGGAGAAATGTCGCCACGCCAGAGAATGCGGTGCCGATGTTGCGGATTATCCAATCAAGTCCCTGCCTCGCATACACGTCGATGTTGGCGACAAATGCATCCATGCGCTCTGCTGCGTCAGGTACGAACGGCGTGAGCAGCGATTCTGCCGCACTGAGCATAATGCCGAAGGTCTCCTCTGCGCCACGCTCGGAAACAGATGTGTACAGCTCCTGCGCCTCAAAAACGAGCTGGCTCGCGACAAAGGTAGCGGGCACGAGCAAGCAGACCGTGAATATGAGGATGGTGAGGAGCGATGCGATTGACTCGTATCCGCCGAGGCGCCTGCCGACAAAGCGATACACGGGCTGTAGAACCACGGCAAAAATCACCGCCAGAAGAAGCGGCGCGAGAAAGGGCTTCAGAATATTGAATGCGAGGAGGGTGGCTCCCACGAGAAGCGCGAGAAGAAAGTAGGGCTGGAGCGTCTTACTTTGCATATGTATAGTATACCATAAAACGAGGTAGCTAGCAACGAGTTGCCAGGGGATGACTACGCCTGAAGCTCCTTTTGTATGCCGTTGAGGACTTTCTGTACCTTTTCCATACTATCCGGCTCAAGAATGGAAATCGGCGTCGCCTTCACCTTGATTTTCTTGAGAGCGGCAAGCTTTTCTTTTACCGCTTTCGCATCGACTTCGTCGCACTTCGTGAGGAAGACGTACTCCTCCTTTTCCGCGAGTAGGTCGCTGTACTTTTCGAGCTCGCCGCGGATAGTGCGGTAATCGCGCACCGGATCATCGGACTCCGCAGAGATAAGATGAAACAGCACGCGCGTGCGCTCAATGTGTTTGAGGAATTTTACGCCAAGACCTTTCCCCTCTGATGCACCTTCGATAATGCCCGGAATGTCGGCGATGATGAGTTTGTAGTAGGCGCCAAGATGTGGCTCGAGCGTGGTAAACGCGTAGCTCGCCACGCGCGAGCGCGCACGAGTAAGCTCATTAAGCAGGCTCGACTTCCCCGCATTGGGAAGTCCGACAAGTCCCACATCGGCGATAAGTCGCAGTTCGAGATGATAGTTCGCGACATCTCCAGGCCGCCCCTCCTCGAATTCTTTCGGGCTCGTGTTCGTAGAGGAGCGGAATTTGAAGTTCCCTCTGCCGCCCGTGCCGCCTCCCGCCGCAAGAATGCGCTGGCCGCTCTCGAGCATCTCCTGCACGTAGCCAGTGTCCAGATTCGTGATGCGCGTGCCCGTTGGGATTTTCAGCACGAGGTCCGCGCCGTCGCGCCCGTCGATGAATTGCCCGCGGCCGTTCTTGCCATCTTCCGCCTGCATTTCCTTCCTGCTCGCGTAGTTTTGGAGCGCGGCAATATCATGCACACCCTCAAAATAGACACTGCCGCCCCTGCCTCCGTCGCCTCCTACGGGACCGAGGTTCATGCGCACCTTGTTGAATGCTGCAGCGCCACGCCCGCCATTTCCGGCGAGGAGTCGAATCCTGATGTCATCGATAAGCATGGCCTGATACTAGCACAAAGTCACTTTTTAATGTCTTATATGCGGATGGACGTCCCCATTCGTATCAACAAGTACCTCTCCGAGAAAGGCTACGCTACGCGCCGTGGTGCCGACGAGCTCATTGAAAGGGGCCTCGTAACGGTCAACGGCACGCGCGCCGTTATCGGTCAGAAGGTCACCGCCGCCGACACCGTGGAGGTGCGCGGAAAGCAGAAGACGTATCGGTACTTCGCGTACAACAAGCCGCGGCACGTCATCACCCATTCTCCGCAAGAAGGCGAAGCCGACATCGCGAGCATCTCCGGCCTCAGCGGTGTCTTCCCTATCGGCCGACTCGACAAGGACTCGCACGGACTCATAATCCTCACCGACGACGGACGCGTCACCGACAGACTTCTCAATCCCGACTCGGAACACGAGAAAGAATACCGTGTGACGACCGTGCAAAAACTCCGTCCATCATTTGCGATGCATATGGAGAAAGGCGTAAAACTTGAAGACGGCTACGTGACGCGTCCGTGCAAAGTAAAAGTGGAGGGCGACCGGACTTTTTTCATTGTGCTATCAGAAGGAAAGAAGCATCAGATACGACGCATGTGTGCAGCGCTTCACACCGATGTCGTGGGACTTGAGCGCATCCGCATTATGAATGTGCGGCTCGGTCGGCTGAGAGAAGGTGAGCACCGCGCCCTCGAGGGCGCCGAGCTCGACGGATTCCTACAAAGCCTCGATCTCAGCGCCGCACCACGTCAAAAACAAACACGTAGTCGGGTTCGGCGATAGACTCTCCGGCCCGCGCATCGGGTCGTACCTCGACAAGCGTAAACGCGTTGACTTCAGACGTATTGGTAGTGCCGAGCTCAAATGTAAGTTGCCCCAGCCCCATCCCGCCGAGGACTGTGCCGGCGGCACGCACCGTGCCTGCCTGGATACACTGCACATCGAGTGGGCAGCGACTGTCTTCGAGCACCCGGAGCACCGTAATCGTCTCCCCAAGAGCCTGCACGCCTTGTCCGAGCCTCGCTTCCACACGGATGCTCTGACCCTGCGTTGGCACTTCCTGGCTCGTCTCGGGACTGGGCGAAATCGAGTACCATACGGCGCCCACAACGATGACAAGGACAGCAACAATGAATGCGATGTATATTCTGTTCATAGAGGAAAGTATCTCACGTACGAATGCACTCTCAAAGACGCTCCTCTTCTTCGTCATCTTTCACATCTGCGCGCCCTAAGCGCATTCTCGCCCACCTGACGAGCCTCCGCCAGGCGAGGAGTCGGATGCCGATAAATTCGAGGCCGATAAAGACGAGCCAGGAGCCCGGGGTCAGTGGCGTCACGAGCGCGAGAAGCCCCAGCGCGATAAAGAGAATGCCGATAAGCATCTTCAGTCGCGAATCGAGCGACCTGAGCCATGCGAGCAGACGTGTCATGAGCTTTGTCATAAAGTGGCGCGCATTATTTCATGAATCTTGGACACACAAAATGAAGTCGCTTACGATTCAATACGTTCATGCAAAAAACATTGTTCGCCGGCGCGACCATAGCAATCGCACTCATCGGGTTTGATACGACAATCTTTGTTTCTCCGCAGTTGCGCATTGAGCCCAGTATAGCCTCTGCACGAGAACTTCTCCCTATCCCTCTCGCGACGACAACGCTCGCCGTGGCGCCCCTCGAAGCGTGGCAATCGCCGCAAGACGAGGGCCTCTTCGACGATGAATTGCAGAGTGAAGCACAGCCCGCCCCTACTAAGGCAGCTGCTGAGAGCGCAACGATGAAGCAAAAGAACGCATTGCCCCCACCCGCGGAGACTCCGGCGCGCGTTTCCATCGCCTCGATTGGACTCAGCACCAGCGTCATTCCCGTCGGTATTAACAAAAAGGGTGAAATGGATGTGCCCGACGGATCGACAATGAACGTCGGCTGGTACCGCGGTGGTCCCAAGCCCGGAGAAGTCGGCAGCGCCGTCCTCGATGCGCACGTCTTTGCCGCGTTTAAAAATCTGCGTTATGTAAAAGTTGGCGAAGAGATTGTTGTAGAGACCACAGAGGGGACGCGACTTCGCTTTGTTGTTGAAGACTCACGGGTGTATAAGCTCAGCGAGCTGACACCGCAGATGCTCTTTGGGCAAAACGACGGAAGACGCCTGCACCTCATTACATGCGCCGGTACACCTGTCGGTGATACGTATTCGCATCGGCTCGTCGTATACGCACGGTACGTGGGAGAAGCATAACGAGAAGAGGCACTGCTCTGCCAGCTGACAGAGCAGTGCTTCTTACAAGGCCGCACGCTGCTTATGAGCGCACGAGGAAGTGCTTCAGCCAGCCAAATCCTTTCGTGATGACGTGTATCACGCCCCCGACGACGGTATCAGGGCTCGTGGTACCACTCGTGCCGAGCACCACGACTGCAGAGCCGGGCGTTATTGCCGCAGTCGTAGTGGCCTTACCGTTTATCTTCACCGTCGTCGACGCGTTCGTCGTGACAGACGCTGTTGTACCGGTCCCGAAGCGCGTGAGCGTGACGACACCATTCGCCACAGAGGTCACGATGCCCGCGCGAAGATTGTCGAGCTGCGCCCGCGTCTCGCGTCTTCCCACGTGCTTGTCGTCGATGCGTGTCGCGACAATCATCGTGCCGTTTACAGTCCCCTTCACCTTGACCGTGTCGCCGACTGCGATGTCGCTGAGTACCCCATCGTCGATAGTCGCGTTTGCAGCCTGTACGGTGTAAACCGCCGCGTTTTTGCCGACGATGCTGAGAATGCTGCCGTTTATAGCGCTTACTGTCCCCCTAATTGATACGGTGCCCTCAGTTTGTGTGGATTCACTCCGCTTTTCCTCGCGCCTCTCATCACCGAGCAACTTGACGATGCCGCCCAAATGTAAGTCGAGACCCTCACCGTGTCCCTTATCAGAGTCCGCATACGCGGGCGCTGCCGCTAGGACGGTACCGAGAACGAGTGCTGCTATTGAATATGTCTTGTGCATGATGTGTGCGTTATACCTTTTGTAAGTGTCGCTCTAGATGCGACACAGATATAGACGGCCACGGCGCCGCTTCTTTACCGCGTATAGACTACGCGTCATTACTCACATATATGCAAGTCACCCCTGCTTTGCCGTTTTGAGAAATCCTTCAAATGCTTTTATCGTCTCGAGCGGTACGGTGAAGACGACTGTGTTGGACTGGTCACTTGAGAGGTCGTTGATGGACTGTAGTGTGCGCAAATGCAGAGCACCGGGCACCGCAGAGAGCATCTCGGCAGCGCGCGCCATATTCTGCGCCGCAGCGAGCTCGCCTTCTGAATTGATGATGACGGCGCGCTTTTCGCGTTCGGCCTCTGCTTGCTTGGCGATAGTGCGTTCCATGTCGGCCGGGAGACTCACATCTTTGAGTTCGACGTTGTTGACCTTGAGACCCCACGCATCTGTCTCTTTGTCGACTATCTCGCGTATTCTGTCGGCGAGCTTGTCGCGATTGGCGAGCACTTCGTCGAGCGTCGCTTCACCCACGATGTTGCGCATCGTGGTCTGCGCATACTGCGAAATAGCGTATCGAAAATCTTCCACTTCGAGTATCGCTTTCTCGGCAGATTCAACGCGGTAGTAAATGACGGCGTTGACCGTGACGGAGACGTTGTCTCGCGTGATGGCTCTCTGGTCCGGCACATCGACTGCTTTCACGCGCATGTCGACCTTGCTGTATCCTTGGAAAATCGGAATCACGAGCCGCCAACCAGGATTCATCATCCCGGTAAATCGCCCGAGAGTAAATTTGAGACCGCGCTCGTATTGGTTGATCTGTTTGATGCTAAGCACGAGCACGATAAAAGCGAGTGCACCGAGAATGATGTACGTCATGACCCCATTGTAGATGGGAGATGCGGGAAGTCCAGGTGAAGTCAGAAGCTGCGCACTTCCACGGCAACGCGACGGAAATAGTCGATGAGGTCTGAGAGCCCCGGGATGATGCCGAGGATTGAAAGCGCCCAGCCGAGCAAGACCGCAGCGAGTATCGTGCCGATGATGATGCCGGCACCCTGGAGTATGCCGCGAACAAACCACCCCTTCCAACTGCCGCTGTTTTCCTTTATCTCCGTGAGCTCCCCCTCTATCCTCTCGAGGTGCTTGAGTCCCTCTTGTTCAAACTGTGTGTCTGCCATCTGGAGATTATACCTAACGCAAGACGCCCCGCAGGGTGCGGGGCGCTTCGGCAATGCGAGGGGGCTTTTACGCTCGCTTCATCTTGCCGTCGAGCGAGTACGCACCTGCGCCAGAGATCATGAGCGAGATACTCGCGGCAAGTAGTACCAGAATGAATTCAATGCCGCCCTCAGAGATAAAGAAGCCGTTGCTCGCGTGCACGGTGAGGAGCGCGACGAGCGCCACGACCGCTGTGAGCTTGGCTGCCCAATGGGTGAAGAGGCCGAGGATAAGCGCGATGCCGCCGAGAAGTTCCACAGCGATAAGTATCGCAGCGAACAGTGTCGCGAGCGGGAATCCAAGCGTCGCGAGGAAGCCCGCGACACCCTCGACGCCCATTTGGGTGAGCTTCTGGTAACCGTGCATCGCGAAGACGAGGCCGGTGGCCACGCGCAAGACGAGCGGCGCGTATGCACCCCATCCGCCTGAGCAGTCACAATAGAGTAATGCTTTCATATGAATAGATACTGTCTCAATGAATAATGCATACATCGTAGCGCTCTTAGGCGTGCTGCATAGTGGATAGCCGTGTACGAGAATCGGCCCCATAGGGGCCGATTCTCAAGAAATACTGATTGTGAAGCTAGGCTCCGCGGAAAATGCGGACGAGCCAGAGGAGCACTATTGCGCCGAGGGTCGCTACAGCAAGGCTGTAGATATTGAACCCCGTCACCCCGGCCGAGCCAAAGGTGTTGAACAGCATGCCTCCGACAAACGCACCTATGACGCCGACAACAACATTGAGGAATATTCCCTGCGATGCGTCGGTTCCCATGATAAGGGATGCAATCCACCCGGCGAGACCGCCGAGTACGAGAAATGCGATGATTTCCATACTAAGTATTTAAGCGGATAATTCCGTATGTAAGCGTACCGCTCTATACGTGTACTGTAGATGAAGAGCTATCGAGCTTCGCCAAGAATACAATCATGTTCGCAATGTGCTCGTCGAGAGGGACCCCAAGCGCCTCACATCCCCGATCTATCACCTTCCTGTCGATTTTCGCAGCGAAGCGCGACTCCCCGTACCGCTTTTTGATGGAACTCGCCTTCATGTCCCTGTACGGTATTGGATTGATTTGCTTGTAGGCGTAGAAGATTCCGCACATTTCATCGCATGCGATGAGCGCAGCAGCGAGCTTTGTCTGCGGCAATGTCGTGAAGCCGTTGTAGCCGTATGCATGTGCCTCTACTGCGTGGATGAGTTCCTGCGGGTATCCCCACTCAGCAAACCATTTGAGCGACTCCCCAGGATGCTCGTGAGGGTGCTTCTCAAAGTCTATATCGTGCAAGAGCCCTGTGATGTACCAGAGGTCTATGTCCTCCCCGAGCTTCTCCGCATATCCCTCCATTGCCGCCCCAACCATACGCGCGTGATGACGCTGGTATGTGTCGACGACATGCTCGTCTAACAATGTGTGAGCCTGTTCTCTTGTCGGGAGTCCCATGTTGGTAGATGCCGAAGATACCCACTATTGAAATCCAGTATACACCGCCGTCTACCGCCGCCCACCGCGTCGTGCAAATGCTTTGCGCACCTCTTCCACGACCACGATGCTCGCCGCTACCGGCATAAGAATGAGCCAGTCCACCAAAGAGAGCGGCGCAGTATGCAAGATGCTCTGGAGTACGGGCGTATAGACAGCGAGAAGCTGTAACCCCACGACGAGGCCGGTCGCCGCGAGCAGGTATGCATTGCCGCCCCGCCATGCAAAAACAGATTCAGTTTCCGAGCGACAGTTCCACGCGTTGAACCACTGGAAGACGGCGAGCACCGTAAGAGACATCGTAAGCGCTTTCGCCATGTCTGATTCATAGTGCAGACTAAAGACAAAGAGCGTGCCGAGCGCCATCGTGATCGCCATTGGCATCATGCGCGTCGCCATCGCACGGTCGATGAGATACTTTTTTGGCTTCTCAAATTTCTTCTTGAGCAAATCTTTCTCCTTGGGCTCCATCGCGAGTGCCACAGTGAGAAAACCGTCGGTGACGAAGTTGAGCCAGATAATCTGCGAAGCAAGCAGCGGCAGCGGGAAGCCAAGCACGAGTGCGCCGGAAATCGTGAGCACTTCTCCGAGACTCGTGGAGAATAAGTAGAGAATCACTTTCTTGATGGTCTTATAGATGCTACGACCCTCCTCTACCGCCGAGACAATGCTGCCAAAATTGTCATCGAGCAGTACGATGTCTGCGGCCTCCTTCGCCACTTCAGTACCGATGGTGCCCATCGCCACACCGAGATCCGCAGCGACGAGCGGCGGCGCGTCGTTGACACCATCGCCCGTCATCGCGATGGTGTCACCCCTGCGCTTGTACGCCTCCACAATGCGGAGCTTGTCTTCCGGCGTGACCCGTGCAAATACAGACACTCGCGCGAGCGCCTCCGTGAGCTGCAGCTCCGACATGCTTCCTATTTCCTCTCCGGTGACAACCCTATCGCCGTCACGCCATATGCCCGCTTCGCGTGCGATAGCGCGTGCCGTGACTTTGTGATCCCCCGTTATCATAACGACGCGAATACCCGCGGCTTTCGCCTTTTCGAGCGCAGCGTGCACTTCCGGCCGAAGCACATCCTGCATTCCATACAGCCCGACAAAGACAAGATCTCCGACGTCCTCTGCGGTGAGTGAATCGTGCTCGTACGGTGCGTACGCTCCTGCGATAACACGAAGTCCCTTTTCCGACATGCTTTCCTGCGCAGCTGCGACGAGCGCAGAATCTTCTGCAGACATCGAGCGCACGACACCATTGTGCAAAATGTGCGTACACAGTGGGAGCGTTTTTTCGGGCGCACCGAGCACGCTCAAAACGCGCGAGCCGGCCGCGCCATGGACTGTCGCGTGATACTTGAGCCGATAGTCGAATGGTATCTCTGCTACAAGCGGCATGCCGCGCTCGAGCTCGGCGCGTTCGAGCCCGAGCTTTTCCCCAAAAACGCCGAGGGCAGCTTCGGTGGGGTCACCCGTGACTCTCCAACGCTTCTCACTCTCGATATATGCAGCAGTTGCACTCGCACAAAGCCCCGCGATTCGCGCAAGCTGCGCGAGATCCGGCTCCCGCTCGAGATGTATCGCGGCCGCGTTCTTTAAGACTCGTCCGACCGGTTCGTAGCCGTCGCCCGAAACTGAGAAGTACGACCCCATCGTCCAGGCCTTCCTGACTACGAGCTCGTTCTTCGTAATCGTGCCGGTCTTGTCGACAGCAATGACACTCGCTTGGCCAAGCGCCTCCACCGCCTGGAGTTTTTTCACGAGCGCGTGCCGCTTTGACATGCGCCACACACCTGTCGCGAGGACGAGCGTTATCACGATGGGCAAACCTTCGGGAATGACAGACACCGCGAGCGAGACAACAGTCACAAATATGTCGCGCAGTGGGACTCCGCGAAACATGCCGAGCGCGAAAATGGCGACCGAGATGAGAGCAACGACGGCGATTATCGCGTGAGAGAGATGCCGGATGCTCGCCTTGAGCGGAATTTCAGATTCTATCCCTGAGAGCGTCTCGGCGATGCCGCCGATTACTGTCGAACTTCCCGTCGCGACGACGATTGCACGACCTCTTCCGGATACGACCGTCGTGCCTTTAAAGAGCATGTTGCGCTGCTCCGCCGGCTGTAGCTTGTCTCTATCGATTAACTCCACCGACTTGCTCACGGGTTCGGATTCACCCGTAAGCGACGACTCGTCGGTCTTGAGGCCGCGCACATCGAGAAGCCTCGCATCCGCCGGGACTTTCTCGCCCTCTTGCAGCACGATGATGTCGCCACGCACCACATCGGTGTCGGGTATGACGTGCTCTGCCCCATCGCGCATCACGGTCGCGCTGGTAGCAACAAAGTTTTTGAGCGCACGTAGTGTGTTCTGCGCACGGCCCTCCTGTATCGATCCCACCACCGCATTGAAAAAAAGAACCGCAAAAATGATGGCAGCATCGACAGACTCACCGAGGGCAAAGACGACGGCGCACGCGACAAGCAGTAGGTAGATGAGCGGGCTTTCAAACTGACGCAGGAATATGCGCAGCGTAGAATCGGCCTTCGTCTCAGGAAGCGTGTTGCGACCATCACGCGCAAGTCGCTCGCGTGCCGCGGCATACGAAAGGCCGTGCTCGCCCGATGCGAGCTCGTCGAAAATCGCGTGAGCGTCTTCTCTGTACCAAAAACGTATCACTGTGACTACAGTGTAATACGGAATCCAAGCTTCGTAGCGTTACTCCACCTCTACAGTGAATCCGCCGGACGAGAAACGCTTCATGTCCATCGGCATTGGCATGGTCTGCCATTTCGGGTCGTTCATGGCCGGATCGCTCATGACCTTTTTGTTGACCTGGTCGCGATGCTTCTTGTTCTTGTACACGATAAAGGAGAACCACACCGTCTCACCAGCTTTAGCTTTCGCGGCATCGATGAATGAGCGAGCCTTGTGTCCACCCATCGGCTTAATGCGCAAGTCATCGCCCTTGCATTCCTTGTAGTCGAGTGCGCCGTACTTCATCCAAATCTTTTTTCCGAGCTGCGCCATCTTTTTGTACTCCCCAGCCTTATTCTTCGGGACCACGAGTAAAAATCCGTCAACATATTTAGCCATACGTGTTCTGCTACGTGATATCGACGCATCATATCAGGCGTCGTGAAAAATCATATGAACTATTTTTCGTCTTTCGGCTCTCCCCATTGCCAGCGCGGAGGCTCGCCATGGCGGTAGCAGATACCTATGAGCGCCGCGACAAGCATGAGCGTGTAGAGGAAAAAGTACACGAAAATCTCTGGTGCAGGATTCTCATCGAGCCTTGAGAAGAATTCAAGTTCTCCCGCGATAAAAAGCCCGAGCCACACGAGGATAACAAGCCACCCTTGCCACGACGATGGGTACCATCCCCATCCGTAGCGCTTTCTCTTAAACCAGATTTCTCGCTCCATTCTAGTGACCAAACCATTCGTTCATCCACTGACGCATCTGTGCAATCTCCGAAGTTTGAGCTGCGATGATATCTTCGGCGAGCTTTCGTAATTCAGCTCTTTGCGACTTCTCGAGCACTTGTTCAGCCATCGCAACAGCCCCCTCGTGGTGCACAACCATTTCCATAAGAAACGCGTGCTCAAAATCAGCTCCCTGTTTCGGTTCGAGCGTCGCGGTCATCGCATCCATCGCACCATGCATCTCCATCTCTGAAACGCTGTTCGTTCCGTACGCCAATCCTACGATGACGGCACCGATCACAACCCCGACGAGCCCGAATGCTATCTCTTTTCTCATGTTACCCATTGTACCCTACAAAGGGTTCCCCTTTGTAGTCCATTGCTCGTATCTCGTCGCGACTATACAGACTCGATTCCAAAAGACGACTTTCCGGTCGCGCAAACTCAAAATAATCGACATAACTAGTGTACCTGCGATGCTTCCGATCAACAGGATTTCCGTGAATGTAGGAAAACAACCAGCGCAAGTAGTCATCATCATCGATATGGCGCGATCGGAATGGGCGCGTAAAAAGTGGACCGCTCCGCTCGTACCGAGTATTGAAGTACATAGAGTATGCGGTCATAAGTTTTAGCATAAATCGGGAGACCCCGTCGTCTATCTTTTCGCGCAGTAAAAGATGCAAATGATTCGGCATCAACGCATACGCCGCTATCTCGACAAGCGTTTCCTTTCGCTGATGTTCGAATAATTTCACCAAGGGTTCCCCTTTGTATTTTGAGAGCAACTCCCTCATATTCACCGGGGTCGTGCTGTTGCACAGATATAGCAGCAACTGCAGTCGCCCAAAATCAGATTCACCTTTGCACACAACCATTTTGTCCACTCCGCGGGTATAGATGTGATAGTGCTCACCGACTACGAATGGCACCTTTCTCTCCATCGCATCATTGTCGTGCAAAGGGGAACCCTTTGCAATGGGAATACTGCGCAAACGCAGGCCCTGCATCCTGTCAGGGTTGCTTCGCGACGCAGGAGGTAGCGGCGCGTCATCGAGATGCACTACTTGAGCTTGACCGCTGTGCCGTATGCAAGAATCTCAGCGCCGCCGTTCATTATTTGCGAAGTCGAGTACCTGGTGCATATGATTGCATCCGCACCCATCGTGTGCGCCTCTTCTATCATGCGCGAAGTCGCTTCCTCGCGAGCTTTCTTCACGGCCTTTACGTAGCCGCGCACTTCGCCTCCGACGATTGTCATCAGACCTGCGAGGATATGGCTCCCGATGTGACGCGTCTGTATCGTGCTTCCCTCGACGAGTCCGAGGACTTGCGAAATCTCTCGCCCTGCAATCTGCTCGGTTGTTGTAATGATGATGTCGTGGTGCATATACATGCAGTATATCAAACAGCGTCTCTTTCTTCCCAACGCGCGAGCATATCGACGACGAGCCCGCCCCACGTAAAGTCCCGTGCACCGAGACCCGCGCCTGTCTCCGGATGGTAGTACTCGCGAAATCCCGAAAGTTCGAGCAGCCGAAGTGATTGCTCGAGGATGCGCCCCGCGACATCCGTATACCCATAATTGAGGAGGCCCTGGAAAACGAACCAGTTTACCCCTATCCACACGGGCCCGCGCCAGAAGCCCTCCGGGTCGTAGGTCGCCTCGTCTGCGGATACCGTCGGCACCATGAAGTGCGTGCGAAATTCGTGCGGATTGAGGAGGTGCTTGTCGACGAGCACCCGCGCTTCGTCTTGCGAAAGCAGCTTCGCATATAGTGGCGCGAAGATGTGCCAGGTCTTGAGCTTCACCTTGAGGTACCCTTCGCTATACGTCGGCCAATACAGCTCTCCGTCGTACATACGCTCGCGCATCGCCATCGCCACATGCATCGCCTGGTCGGTATATTTCGCGGCGTCCGCGTGCTCTTCGAGCGTCTCGGCGATGCGCGAGAGCGCGCGCAATTCCTCGACGAGAATGGCGTTGAACGGCACGTCTTTGACCCAAAAGTATTGCTTCATAAAGGGCGCGTCGAAGTGCCCTGCACGCAGAGCCTCCACGAGCTTCAGCCGGCTCTCAAAATTTTGCTGCAGCGATTGCACAGGCGGTAGTCCCAAGACACCGTCGAATCGGGGACTGTTGTCTTCCCCGCTCTCATCGGGATTGATAATGCCGGCAAGGTGATTCCCCCTCGGATCGCGAGCACTGAGGAGGTACGCCATGCATTCGCAAAGGTCTTTGTAGACTTCCCGCAAAAATGCTTTGTCACCATCTTTGCGGTAGATGCGCCACGCTGCCTCTGCGATAAGTGGCGGCTGCGTGATAGTGCTCGTCGTCTCTTTGCCCCAGTCGATTTTCACAAACCCGTCGCCGAGTTTCATCAAATCACCCTCGCCTCGATAAATCATGTGCGGCACCATCCCGTTGTCGAACTGTGCCGAGAGGAGCGAGCGCAGCTCTTCCTTTGCATCGTTAGGAGAAAAATGATTGAGTACTATCGCGTGAAAGCACGAATCCCACATCCACTGAAATGGGTACGACATCGGCGATGGCACCGTAAACTGATGCCCGTCGACCACGCGACGATTGCGCAGAAGGAGTTCGTGCGAGAGCTCGCGAATATTTTGAATCCGTTCGCGAGCGATATCCATTGCCCTAGCATACCAAAACGATGCGCGCGCCCCTCCCGGGGCGCGCGCTCGCAAGAGAGACGTTCACACAATCTTACACAAAGTACCCGAGCCAGGAGAGGTACGCGCCGATAAGCAACACAACCGCACCAGCAGCGGGGATGACTTTCGAGTCCACGGCAAAGTCGGCGCCCTTGTCAGCGATGCTAGGCGCGACCGTGCAGACGATGCCTTTGAGGAGGAGCCCCCAACCGAGCAGAGACACGATGACCTGCGGCAGTGTTTCCCAGGCATTGTGCGCGAGGACTTGCGCGATGCCAGCAGCCATCGCCGCCATTCCAAAGAAGAGCACCGCAAAGGGCGCCTTCTCAAGGTCGCGATATATCTTCAAATAAAAACTCTTGCTCCAGAAGAAACCGACACCCACGGCGAAAAGGACTGGTCCCCAGAGCTGGGCGAGGAACATCGTTGTTTCCATATCTCGTCAAAAAGTTAGAGAGTAATCGCTTTCGTAATTGTACCAACGTCGTCGCCCTCGGAGTACCTCTGCAGTGTATAACCCAACTACGCAGAATGTACTGTCGCTATGGTGCTAGTCAGTGAGTTCAATAACTTTCTTTCTCGATAGCTGTGCGAAAACGCCCGTACCCTTTTCCAAACCAATTGGAAACAATACGTCAGCTGCGTGCGCCTCTTGAAAACGTATGAGTGCTGCCTGTGTTCTATCCGCAAAGAGATTCGTTTCATTGCCGGGAGATCCTGGCCCATCCTCAGCGAGCGCGAAGCCAAGACAATTCAGAATCCGCTGTAGTGCACGAATGTCCTCCCCCACCATTCTGATTCTGATCGTTCGTACAAACGAAAACGGCGCACATGACGGAGTGCTCAAAACAGGTGCCGCGGCAAGAACACACCCACCTCCCGGAAGACCTGCGTTCCAACCGGGGGCATTCGGGCTTGAACACCACGGCAAGCTTGCGCTCGATGTGAACGAGCCTGAAGAACTGCTCGACGCGGGTGCTGTGCCAAATATGGCGAATACTGAGAAATGCGGCGCTTCACAGGTAATAGTGTTCGCAGCTGTATCTACTGTGCAATCGTCAAGCTCTGTCCAAGAACCGCTCGCATAGTGATACATAGAAAGCGTGCTCTCATCGAGACCGCTTACATCGGCATCAGTGTACGTGTACGTTACAGTCACCGGCGAAGCAAATGAGTCGAGCTCGGTCACGTTGTTGATGAGTGCTTTCACGTCGAAGACGATACTGGCTCCACTCTGCAAAGTACTGTTTGGCTTCCCGATGGAATCGAGCACCGTACTCGCAGTCAAACCTTTTATCTGTATGACGACGGTGGACGATGTCGCAGTAAAGTTGGCGGGTGTTACCACTTGGAGACTTCGGTTCGCATCAGTGAGTGTCGTTGTAGCCGCGGAGCTCACAGTGACCGGCGTCGTGGTCGCTGAAGACGGCGAAGCACTGCCCGCACAACCAGTTGTCGTGAACGAGCTGGAGGTCGACGTTGCAGCATTCCCCGCAGCATCTCTCGAAACAACCTTGAAGTTGTAGATGGTACACGAGAGAAGCCCGGAAAGTGCCTGACTATGGCTCGTGACACGAGTGCTCGTGTCAGTCTCTGTGGTCGTCGACGCGAAATTCAAATCCGCGGAATATACCACCTTAGTCGACGCTTCTTCGTTGCTTGTCCATGAAATCGTCGCGCCCGAAGTCGTGATACTTGAAGTCGCTATTGCGGATAGCGTAGGAGCAGTTTCGTCCGGCGGTGTGTCCGGGTCATCGGAACCAGCCGTGAGGTTTTCTATCTGTTCAAACGTGAGCGCATGATCATAGACCTTTACGTCGTCGATGATGCCGTTGATGCCCTCATTCACCTCCCAACGCACACCGATGTACATATTGCCACTCTGATCACGACCGCCGAGTGTGCCCGAGAATTTCTCATCCGTATCGACATACAGTTTTACGTTGGTTCCGTCGTACGTAAACGTAATGTTGTACCATGTACCGACCGTCAAATTGTAGCCCGTATCGCGCCATGACCCGTCATAGAATGCGAGGCGATGTACCGCAACATCGCCCAAAGTTCCTGCGATTTCAAAAGCGTCGCTTGTCCAACTCATGATACGGTCGTAATTGCCCGCGGCTGTTTCCCCGTCTGCAGTCGGCTTGTACCAGAATGAGAACGAGCGCGGTGCCGTTCCAGAAAAATTGAGCGCGGACGGCCACGCGATTTGCACGCCGTCCTGCAAACCTGCAAAGCTGAGCGCGTACGGGTTTGAGTATGCGACAGGAGGTGTGTCGGCAGTCCAACTAGGATACGCGGAACCACCTGCGCTCCCTTTGATGAAAATGCCCGAGATCTCGTCGACAGTATCTACGGTGGTTGAGCCCGTGCCTTCGTCAAACTTCCACCTCGCTACGAGTTCCGCGTGAGCGCCCGCAGGAACAAAGAAAGCGAGCACCACGAAACTCGCAAAGAAGACTTTGCTCATATCACGCATATTGTACCAACAGACGAAGCCAGCCGAACGGCCGTCTGTTGAAAGATTCGGACCTGTTACCGATGTGGGCAGCCGGCCCAGCAGCACGGGCGGCGCATGCCTCCACTGAGCTTGGACAGCGCTTTCTTGATGCGGATGCCGCGCGTCTCCGCCTTTTTGCCGGATGTCACCCAGCAAATCCACTCACTCCTCGCAAGCGGCGTTATGTCCTCCCATATGGCTCGTGCCTTGGGAGCCGCCGCGATTGCGGCGCGTAAATCCGCGGGGAGCTTGTGTACTGAGCCGCCTGCAAGCGTAGTAGTCATGCAGCTATCTTAGCAAATCACTCCTGTGCCCCCATGCTGCGCGGTTGACAAGCAAAACGGGACATGATATTATTGATATATCAAACCGGGGCCTGATCCAGTTAAGTGAGGATCGAGCTTCAACTCCAGACTCCTGTCTTGATGCCAACCGAAAGAAAAATCATTTCATTCGGAGGAATTAGTAAAGACAACCATTGATTTCTCATTGCTATGCAAGAAGGAACTATCGCCCGTCTCACCGACAAGGGTTTCGGGTTCATCAAAGTTGACGGTCAGGAAAAGGATCTCTTTTTCCACTCCAACGAGCTCCAGAACGTAAAGTTCGACGAGCTTCGCGAAGGCGACAAGGTCACCTTTGAGGTCGCGGAAAGTCCCAAGGGACCGAACGCCATCAAGGTCAACCGCGCATAAACTGCCGGTTCAAGCAAAAGCGCCCCTCACGGGGCGCTTTTGCTTTGTACGAACAGTTCTACTTCCGCAGAATTGTCTCCATCGCTTTCCCTCTCGCAAGTTCGTCTATCAATTTATCCAAATACCGGATTTCCCGCATGAGCGGTTCCTTGATGTCTTCGACGCGCACGCCACACACGACGCCCGTGATACGGCGCCGCGCAGGATTCTTCTTGGGCGCTTTCGAGAAGAAGGCCTCGATATCCGACTCCTTTTTCAGTTGCGCTTCTAGACCTTTCGGCGTGTACCCAGTGAGCCAGCGGATGATTTCATCCACCTCCTTTTTTGTCCTACCCTTTCGTTCTGCTTTTGTGATGTAAAGCGGATACACTCGCGCAAAACTCATGCTGTAGATCCGCTGTACATTTCTCCTTTTCGCATCCATACGAACATTCTAGCAGGTACTAAAAAGTGCAGGCCCCGCCGACTGGCGAGGCCTTGAATAGATTTGGGGATTAATTGTTCGGCTACGATTTCCGTCCCTTACCCCACCGACTCTCCGATATTGGTATGACCTCTTCGCCGCGCGCTTCGGCCTGAATGGTATCTAGTGACCGTATGAGCTCCTGCGCAAACGCGAGCACGAACGCGGCCTGGGCGCTCTTTTCATTCAGGCCAATTTTGTCGCAATATTTTCTCAAGTCTTTTGTGATGTGCGGTATCGAGTCACTACGTACGATTCCAACTCGCTCTACAGCGAACGAATCGGTGATCTCCGGCATAGCGAGCGCTCTCTTCAGGGCGACTCCGTTGGTTCCCACATTTTGAATGATGCACACAATCTCTACTTTGAGCGGATGCCGCGTTTCCATGCCGAGCACGAAACGCATCTGGCTTCTGTCATATGGCATGGCCTGCCACCTCCCACGCGGTTATATCACGCTGGGAAGACCTCTGCACGTGACGTCAGCGCGAGTACATCGCGCTACGTCTAAAAGAACAAAAGCTTAACCCCCGCTGCGACCACCATCACGACGAAGAGCCTCTTGATCCACACCGATCCCTTCACGATGGCCACGTGCGCGCCCAAATACCCGCCGAGCCCGTTGCCCGCGAGGAGCAGGAGACCTGCCTTGTAGTCGATGAGCCCGTGCATCGCAAACACAATGGTCGACGACACTGCGAGGACGAGGTACGGGAGCATCTGCGTCGCCACAGCTTCGACGATCGTGAGTCCGAAACCGATGACGAGCGTGTAGTACTTCAGGGGCCCTGTCCCAGCCGCGAAAAACCCCGTCACCGTCTCAATGAGGAGGAACAGCGACGCAGCTATTCCTTTCGAAAGCCGTCCCACCTCACGCCGCACCGTGCCGAGTTCTTTTTTGAAGAGGACGACTGGCAGCAGCGCAAACAAAAGTACGGCCGCCACTTTGCGAAGCGAATCCGCCTCGATAGCAAGCAATATATTGGCGCCGACGAGCGAGCCCCCGAGGCTCAAGACCGCAAGCAGCGGTACGTATCGCCACACAATACTGCCTTCTCGCCAATACTTGTACGACGAGACAACTCCCATCCCAATGTCACCGAATCGCGCAGAAGCGACAGCCACCTGCGGCGCGAGTCCCGTGAACATCAGGTATGGAATCATGATGAGTCCGCCCCCGCCCACGGTAGCGCCCAGAAATCCGCCGAGTGCGCCCAGTGCAAAGTACGAAACCAGTGTGAGAATTTCCATCGGTACATCCATTGTATCCCCGTTTGCGAACAAGATTGGTCAAACACTGCGGCATGTATGCCAGGGTTTCCCAGCCGCGTCAACCCGCAAGACCAGGATGCGATTTCTACTCCTTGGCGAGCTCTACATTCATTTCTCAAAAATGGTCAGGGTTCTCAAGATGCATGAGCGCCATGATGACCGCGCCCTTGTTGTATTCAGTGCGATTCGTTCTGCCCTTCGCAAATACCCCGACAAAGCCTTCGTGCTCGCCTAGCTTCTCGTGCTGAGTGAGACCCGCCGCTTTCATGGCCTGACTTCCGTCCATGCCATTTTTCAAAATTGCTTCTATAACTTTCTTAGGCCACTCGTACGCCTGCGAAAGACCCATGTGAATCTGCGCGCCGTCATAAATCGCACACACGGCCACTTCCATGTATCCGCTTTTCGTTTGAGGCACCGACATGAGCCCGCTTTCTATTCCAAAGCCGTAGTCGTTGCCAACAAACGCCTGCTTCGCCCTGTCGACAGCTCCGGCCACAGTTTCTTCGAGACTTTTTGGATGACCAAACTGGTCAATCTGTACATCGACACCGTACACCTCCGCTCCCTCGAACATGGGATAGTCTCGCAATATCTCGGCGACGGCGTTCACCTTTGTTCGATTCTTGGAACCAACCCCGACTTTCATACCGCGAGTATATCAACGGCTTACGCGCCCCACGAGATTGAGCTTCTTCTCTCGTGCCCATCCCTTTATCTCCGCTTCTCGCTTTGAGGCCGACGAGCGGTCGGGGTGTTTCTCTGTGTAGAGGACGCGCTTCGCGCCTTTTGCACGAGTGTAGTGGCTCGCCGTGCCATCTTTGTGCCGCGCAAGGCGTTTCTGCATGTCGGTCGTGATGCCGGTGTAGATTGAACCGTCTGTGCATTCGAGGAGGTAGACGAAATACATACGCTGCAGCATCTCGGGCTTCACAAGACAAGAGTGGGTATCTCCCCTTCTAAACGCAGAATCACTGCGATATCCTCTGCAGTTCTCTTTTCGGGCCACAGAGCGAGTCGCACCGCGCCAATCACGTAGTTGCGGAAAAATATAATGTCACGAAGAATTGCTCGCTCTATCTGCGCGAGCGGACGTACCTTCTCGTACGTCGCAAGATAGTGCCGCATCGCGTCAACTCCCACATCGCTTAAAACGCTCCAAAGACTGTACCCGAGACAGACCACTGTGGGTGAAAACTGGAGGTCATCGAAATCGATTATTGCCTTTACACGCCGTCCATCTGTAATGACGTTTCCATCGAAGTCGACATCCAAATGGTTGTAGCTATGGGGCAAAGAGGTTGGTAGCAAAAAGCGGTACGATGCGACTCTTTTGATAAAATCTACAACCTCTGCATCGGCAATTGAACCGCACTCAATCTCTGCCGCAAATGAATCGCGCAAATCTACCCACTTCGCGCTGGAAGGCTCCGCGCCTTTGCCCAATTCTGCACCAAGCATGTGCATCCGTGCATGAATCGTCGCCAAGTCTTCAATGAGTTCATGGCTTGGCTTCTCCGTGACACTGCTCCCCTCCACGTACTCCATCAGAATAGATTGCCAGCGCTTACCATGTATCTCTGTAACGCCAAGCTTTTTCCCGTCTTTATTCGCAATAATCTGAGGTATCGGAATACCATGCAATCTCAAGTAATCCTGGAACGATAATTCAAATTGTATCGATTCGTCACTCTTTCTTTCCTGTGAATACACGCGCAGTGCGTACGTCGAATCCGCGGTTTGGACGCGAAAGGACGAGTTCTCTATGCCGTTATGAATCGGCTGGAATGCAAACTTGAACACTCCGTACTGACTGAGAATCTGCGCGAGCTCTGCCTCCTCACCCTTGATGTGCTTCTCTGGATTCACTTTAGGCATACTAGTACTGCATGTTTGGTGCGTCTTCCGAACTTTGTTACGCGACGCGACGAGCCAAGCGGCGTAACCCATCCGATTTGGTGTATTCGTAGAACGGCCCGAAAAGAACCCCAGCGAGGAACCAAAACACAAATTCCTCTACAGGAATGCCACCGATTAGAACGCCGCTCAATGCCTCCCAATGGTACGTTTGGGTAATCCAATCGGGAGAAAAAAAGATTATCACCGCATAAAAACTGATCGACAGCGTTGCCATAAGTACGCCGCTCACGATACCGTCCGGTATCAAATCAGGACGATCCCAAAATAATGCTGCTGCAGCAATGCACATCGCAATAGCACTCGCAAAGAAAGATGTGATGCCAACACCCCAGAATAACCAAGAGGTTAGGCATCCAAGCAATAACAATACCGATAGAGCACCTACATGTTGATGCTTGGCCTTCACTTTGTACAGACGTTTTCTAAGTACAACCTCATACGCAACGGCCATTATGCCTCCACTGAAGAAGCCCATGACAAAATCTTCAATACCGACGCGCGTCGCGGTAATGGTCGCGGGATGCCACCAGTCTATGGTCCACCAGTAATATGCTGTCGCAACGCTAAGACCTCCAATCAAAATTCCGCTAAACAACATTTCCATTCTTAAATCTCTTCTCAACAAAAAGAACGTCGCCCAAATTGCCCCGAATGGAATGCACGCCGCAAGATACACCCACTCCGTAGGAATCATTGAAAAATTATACCAGCCTACGAACAACTAGTACTGACTGGCCGTCTCGACTTAGAACCGTGGGCGGTTAGGCCCTGCTTGACGGAATAGCTCTATTTTACACTTTCAAAACGACGCGTCTTGAGCGCCGTAACAGCGACTTTTAGTTAGGCAATTGTACCGAATCGGTCAGTTGGGCCGCCTTCTTTTGTGAGTAGGCCGCAAAGATACCGGTGCCCTTGTTCGCGAAGACAGGATTAAGAATCTCACTCGCGTACGCCTCTTGGAAGCGCACGAGTGCGGCGTGCGTGCGCGATACGAAGAGGTTCGTCTCTGCGCCTGGTGCGCCGGGGCCGCTATCCGCGAGCGTGAAGCCGAGGCAGTTCATGAGCTTCTGCAGCGCGCGCACATCCTCGCCGGTCATACCGAAGCGCAGTGTGCGCGTGAATGCGTACGCGGGACAAGTGAGTTTTTCTCCGCGTGCGTGGATTGCAATACCACAGCCACCATCGGGCTTGCTCGAGTCCCATCCGGGCGCATTCGGGCCGGAACACCAGGGCATGACGCCTCCGCCCGACTGTGAAGAACTAGAGCTGGGCGCGCTGCCGAATATCGCAAAGATGGAGAAGTGGGGTGCTTCGCACCTGATCGTGTTGGTGGCGGTGTTCACAGAGCAATCGTCGAGCTCGCTCCAAGCACCGTTTGCGTAGTGATACATGGAGAGCGTGCTCTCGTCGAGACCACTCACGTCATCGTCGGTGTACGTGTACGAGATGGTGACCGGCACGTCGAAGGAGTCGAGCTCCGTGATGTTGTCTATAAGAGCTTTTACGTCGAAAACGATGCTCGTGGCGCTGGAGAGGCCGGAAGGTCTGCCGATAGAGCCAAGCACCGTGTCTGCCGAGAGGCCTTTTATCTGGATGACAATCGAAGAAGATGTCGCCGTGAAGTCCTCCTGCGTTTCCACCGTGATGGTACGTCCGCTGTCCGTTATGGTCGTCGTTGCGGCGGATGAAACTGTGATAGTCGTTGTGGTGGCGGAAGTCGGCGAAGCACCGCCAGAGCATCCTGTGGTGGTGAACATGCCCGCGGTGGATGTCGCGGAATTCCCCGCCGCGTCTCGCGAAACGACCCTGAAACTGTATATCGTGCACGCGAGGAGGCTAGAGAGCGCTTGCGAGTGACTTGTCACGCGAGTATCTGTATCTGCCTCCACCGTCGAGGAGGCATAGTCCGTATCGACGGAGTAGACGACCTTCGTAGATGCTGCTTCGTCGGTAGTCCACGTTACTGTCGCCCCAGACGAGGTAATACTTGATGTGGCAATGTTCGATATCGCTGGAGCTGTTTCATCAGCGACCGTGGTAAAGCTCCAGGTAGTAGATGCGGTGGTGCCGGCATAGAACACGTCATTGGCGTCCTTGAACGCTGTCGAAGGAATCCAGACATAGTACTCAGTGCTGTTGGCTAGGGTCACGCTTGGATTGATAGTGATATCGGCGCCGCTTTTCGTGATCTGCGAGCTACTAACCGGAATAGACTCGACAAGGGAGTTGTCGGATGTGTTGTATATGCTGATTGAGCCTGTCGAGGTCGCGACGGTGGTCGTGCTGAATGTCGCAACAAGGTTTGCAGTGATCGCGACACCAGTCGCGTTGTCGGCCGGAGAGAAGCTATCGACTCCTAGGAGCCCGGGACCTGCGCCACCTTCAGCAATGTCGGTAACCTCGTCTTGTGTGAGCGCGCGATTGTAAATCTTGAGATCGTCCACTCTGCCCTTCCAGTACTGCGAGCCGAGCGTCCAACGCCCTATATTGAGTGTCGTGTCGCCGCTGAAATCAGCTGCAGCCGTATCGGACGCTTTGGCAGCGCCGCCATTGAGATAAATCTTGCGTGCATTGGTCGCCGCGTCGTAGGTAAGCACCACGTGATTCCACTGATTCATGACAAACGTACCTGCGGACGCATCCACATCATTGCCAAAGAATCCGAAGCGCATCTGGCCGTTGCTATACACACGCAAGTGCAAGTTTTGGTGCGTAGCGCTGGCAGAGCCTTCCGAGAAATAAATCTGCTCGTTGTCCCCGCTACTCTCGCGCCACAACCACGCGGAAAACGTAAACGACTGCCCGTTGAGATTGGGGCCGGTGCCCGAAAAATATGCATCCGTGCCATTGAAGTACGCGGCGTTGCCATACTGCCCATCTCCGAAGGTCACGTTGTTGTTCGTAAGCGTAGACAGGTTGCCAGACGAATCCGCAGCGCCACCGGATGACTCGTCGAACTTGAAGTGTGCAACGAGCTCGCTCGTTGCATGTGCGAGAGGCGCCGAGGCAAATACAGCGCATAGCGCCGCGGATGCGACAAAAAATTTGGCGCCTCTATGGCGTCGCGACATACTACCGCATTATAGAGCATAGAATGCTCGCAACTCGCTCGAGTACTGAAAAGAGGTGCTTTGCGTTGCTCGGGCCCGCTACCCTACCACGACTTGGCACATTCGCTCTGCTGAGCTCAGTGTTCCCTTGCTCTCCGCTCGGTTACTGGGGGTCTGAGACCATGTCGGAACGCATTAAACAAAAGGGACGGCATAGAATATGCCGTCCCGAATTCCTTGCCACACACACTGATATCAAGTCGATGATACGCGGCGCCGGAACGGGGCGAGGAGCCACCGGCCGAACACTTTCATCAATTCCCACTCAGGTACTCCGACTTCAGAACTGCGTTGCTGACTGGACTGCTTAGCGACTTCCAGAATGTCACGAATCTGCTGTCGCGTCCTTTTCGGAAATTTCTTTGACTCCACCACAACTTCAAGCGTTTTGATGTCTTTCGGTGCAAGTCCAGCCGCGAGGAATTCGGCTGGTACACCGTCAAGGTCAGGCGGCTGGAATTTCCGGGTCCACGCCTGGCGAGCCGCGGCGCGCTCGCTATTCGTGGGTTTTTTTCGAGCCGGGTGTCGCGATTTAGAGGACGATTTTTTCATCCGCTGCCTCTTGGTTTATGCTGAATACGTTATACCACATCGCGACATCCTTGTAAACTAATTGCTGGCCATCTGAGACGACGTTGGTACCTGTCGCGAGCCGAGTGAAATATGCTTTACTGGGGGACTTGGAATCGAACCAAGATTCACAGCTCCAAAGGCTGCTGTCCTACCGTTAGACGATCCCCCAAACGGATTGAGGATACCACCAAACAAAAAGACCCGCGATATGGCGGGTCTTTTTGTGTGTAATGCTAGCGGGGTAAGGCGTAGTTGGACGTGGTGTAAATCTTGGAGCCCGACTGCGCGATGCCAGTGCCCGCCTTTGTGTATGTGCCGTTTAGAATTGTGGCGCGATGCGGCGGACTGTTCATCCAATCCGTCACAATTTTTTTCGCTGTCTCGGTGGCCGATAGATTGTAGCCACTCATCCAGTGGATATTTTCCGCCACTGCCTTCCACTCATACCCCGCATTCGTCACGCGACACGATGAGCTGCAGCCTTGCGTGTTGGTATGCGAGAAGTAATTCTTCGCGAGCATATCGGCGCTGTGCGCGCGAGCGACTCGCGCAAGTGCCGCATCATGCGAGAGTGAGCTGAGCCCGTGCTTTGCACGCTCTTCATTGGTAAACCTCAGCACGTCCCGTTCCACGGCGGTGATAAAGTCGGACTGCGATGCGGTTTGTATAGGGGTCTGCGCAGGCTGCGTCTGAGGCGCGGGGGTGGTCGATTGTTTCGGCACCGGAGTCGCTGCTACTTTTTTTACTGGAATGTTCGCGGTGGCGGTTTTCTTTGAGGTGACCGTCACCGTGTTCGTGTTCTTTGTAACCTTGTTTTGTTCGCGCAGCGTCTCGATGCTGCGCGTCGTGCGGATTGTATCGACACTGCGAGCAGCTCGCGGGTACTCGTCGCGCGCGACGGCGCCTGTCGGAAAGAGAGAAAGGGATAGCGCGATTAAACTAGCGATTGCAATAGAAGACATGATCTGTGTGTTTACGATTAAGAGATGTCCTGCTTCGTTTGTAGCAGAGTTAGACGCCGCTGTGCACTTGTTTTTCAATGAAGACTGTCCCACATCCTGAATTCATGATTCCGCCATGCGATTCCAGCGCTCAAACACGTCTGTAGCCCGCATGAAGATGAAGCTGGCGAAGAGAGGAAAATGCCGTTAGTATTCCCCTATGCGACAGGTACTCTACCTGGTGGCCGCGGTCATCGTGGCCATCACGCTTATAGCGGCCGCCTTCACCTACAATTCGGCAAGCCGAGAGGAGACGGAACTCCGCGCTCGCCTGGAGTCACGCGCCCAGCTTCTATCCGAGAGCCTCGCGGACTCTGTTACGGCGCCGTATCTCTCCAGCGCCACCTCGACCGTGCAGCGCTCTCTCGACAGATTCGCCGACCGCGAGCGTACCGCGGGCATCGCGATAGTCGACACCAACGGCGACACGATAGCGCGTAGCGCCTCTCTGCCCGACAGCGCAATCACCTCCCCTATCGTCGCCACCGCCATGGACAGTGCCACTGCTCGAGGTACATACGCGAGCGACGGCGGAGTCCAGTACTACATGTACGCACTTCCGCTCACGAGCGATGGCAGTGTCGTGGGTGCGCTCGTGATGCGCCAGGATGCGGAGTACATCTCGGAGACGGTGGCGAACATTTGGATAGATAGCATGACGCGCCACCTCATCCAGGTGTTTTTCGTCGCAGGTGCGATATTCGTGCTCGTCAATTTCGTGTTCCGTCGCGCGATCGCAGACCTCGTCGAGTCGGTCCGCTCCGTGCGCTCGGGAGAAAGTAAGGCAGCCGAACACAATGGCAACAGTCTGCTGTCCCCCCTGACGCATGAGATATCGAAAATGTCCGCAAGCCTGCGCCAGGCGCGCGCGAGCGCGAGTGAGGAGGCGCGCATGCGTCTCGAGAAACTCGACTCGCCGTGGACGGCCGAGCGATTGAAAGAGTTTGTAAAGGCACACCTGCGTGACCGGCCGATATTTGTCGTCTCCAATGCCCAGCCCTACGTGAACAGCAAGAACAAGGGCGTCATCGAATGGAAAGTCCCCGCGGGCGGCGTCATCACCGCTATTGAGCCGATTATGGAGGCGTGCGAAGGCATGTGGATTGCCCAAGGTAGTGGCACCGCAGACAAAGAAGTCGCCGACGAGGAGGGCAAGCTCCGCGTCCCGCCTGAGGAGCCTAAGTACACGCTCAAGCGCGTTTGGCTCTCGCCGAAAGAGCGCAAGGGGTACTACAACGGTTTTTCCAATGAAGCACTCTGGCCCCTCTGCCACACCGCGCATGTTCGGCCTGAGTTTCGCAAAGAAGACTGGACGGAGTATCGCCGCGTCAACGGACTTTTTGCGAAGACTCTGCTCGAAGAGATTCGCCACATCGAACGACCCGTGGTTCTCGTGCAGGATTTTCACCTCGCACTTGTCCCCGCACTCATTAAAAAGAGCCGCCCCGATGCGCAGGTCGCCATCTTCTGGCACATCCCCTGGCCGTCAGCGGCGCAGTTCAGCATCTGCCCGTGGCGCAAGGAGATACTTGAGGGCATGCTCGGCGCCGACCTCGTCGGTTTCCACACGCAACAGTACTGCAACAACTTCATCGACACCGTCGGCGCCGAGGTCGAGTCACTCATCGACTTCGAGCACTTCTCGATTACTCGCGCTGGCCACAAATCGTTCATCAAGGCGTTCCCGATTTCCATCGCCTTTCCTGGACCCGCAGAGCCGATTACGACGCCGGAGCGCGACGTACTTGCGCGCTACGGCATCCACGCGGAGCGCCTCGCACTTGGGGTCGACCGGCTCGACTACATCAAGGGCATACCAGAGCGTTTCCGCGGCATCGAATTCTTCCTCGACGAACATTCCGAATTCGTCGGTACGTTCTCACTTCTGCAGATAGCCTCTCCGACGCGCGAGGGCGTGGAAAAATACGCTGAGTACCGCGAACAGGTCCGTGCAGAAGCCGAGCGAATCAACGCGCGCTTCAGAAAAGGTGACTGGCAGCCGATTGTGCTCTACGAGCACAGCTGCTCTCATGCGGAGCTGCGCGACCTCTACCAGATCGCCGATGTCTGTCTCGTCACGTCGCTGCACGACGGCATGAACCTCGTCGCCAAGGAGTACGCGGCGGCTCGCCGCGATGAACTGGGCGTCCTTGTGCTCAGCAATTTCACCGGCGCATCGCGCGACATGAAAGGCGCTATCGTAGTGAATCCCTACAGCGCAGAAGAGACAGCGGATGCAATCCACAAGGGCCTCACCATGCGCCCTACTGAGCAGCACCGCCGCATGAAGGCGATGCGCAGAAGCGTGAGCGATTACAACGTCTACCGCTGGTCGGCCGAAATCATCAAGGCGCTCACCGGGATTGAGTAACCATGTACGATTCAATTCTAGACATCGTACGAGGGACACGTGAAATGCTCATGCCGCACTACGGCAACATTGCCGTCGAACACAAGGGCGGCGAGAACGATGTGCTGAGCGTTGTCACTGCACTCGATAGAGAGGTGGAACGCTACCTGGCCGACAAAATTCTCGCACTCGACCCGACGGCGACATTTGCCGGCGAAGAATACGGCGGCTCACGAGACATGCCGCGTTACTGGCTTTGCGACCCCATAGATGGCACCGCACATTTCGTCCGAGGACTTCCCTTCTGTTCGGTCATGCTTGCACTTGTCGTAGAGAAACAGCCGCAGTTTTCCGTCATATATGACTTTGTAAACGATGCGATGTATCACGCGGTTCGCGATGGCGGATCATTTCTCAACGGCCGCGCCATCCATGTGAGCGAGAGACCGCTCTCGGAAGCGTTCATCGCATTTGAGACACGCATGGAGTCTTCCGAGAATCGCGAGGCTCTAGAGCACCTGCGCAGCAAGTCGATTATTTTCCATTCAGTCACATCCGGTTTTGAATATTCAAATGTCGCATCGGGAAAGCTCGACGGACGCGTCTGCCTCAACGGGTACGGCAAGGACTACGATTTCATTCCAGGCGCTCTCTTGGTAAAGGAAGCGGGGGGCGTCGTGGCAAATATCGGTACCGATGATTACGACATCACAAACCTCAACTTTATAGCGTCCAATAGACACGTCTACGACGAGCTCACAAAAGGTTCGGGCGCGGTGTTCCCTATTGCGAAGTAACACTCTTGTTCCCGCACGTATCGATAATCGCAAGTTCGAGCGGGAGGTGCGGCACGGCCGCGTACGCCATACGCGCGTGCGCCTCGAGGAGCGCGCGGAGCATGTCAGAGTTTACCGCTGGCAGCTTCGCAGCACCCTCTGCAAACGCCGCGTCATCTTCTGATAGCTCCTTGCTGAGCTCTCCAGCGAGCGTGGGCGCATACCGCATGAGAAGTATGATGCGGAGCCGGTGTATGAGGAGTCTCGCGAGCGTGCGTGCATCCATGTTGTCCCTCACGACCTGACCGAGCGCGGCGAGTGCCGCTTCAACATCACCCTGCGCCATCGAGCCAAGAATCCCGCGGACGAGTTCGCTGCGCGGCGCGCCCGAGACCGCTTCGACTTCTTCAATATCGATTTTCTTGTCGCTCGAGACTGCCAGGACTTTTTGCAGAATTGAGAGCGCGTCGCGGAATGACCCTTCCGCGAGAAGCGCCACGAGCTCCGCTGCGGGTCTCTCGAGCGCGAAGCCCTCTTTTTTCGCAACATCCTGGACAATCTGTGCGAGCACCTCCCGCGTGGGCTGCTTAAATGTGTAGACCTCACTGCGCGATTGAATCGTATCCGGCACTTTGTCTCGCTCCGTCGTGGCCATGACGAAGATGACGTGTGCCGGCGGCTCCTCGAGTGTCTTGAGAAAAGCATTCCACGCTGCTTTCGAGAGCATGTGCGCCTCGTCAATGATGTAGAAACGATACGGCGACTCAAAAGGCATGCTGTTGACCGCTTCGCGCAGTGCGCGGATATCGTCGACGCCGTTTTGCGATGCCGCGTCGATTTCGTAGAGATCTTTGTCGGTCACTCCGAGGCGCTTCGCGAGTATGCGCGCCACCGAGGTCTTGCCCGTGCCGCGGCCGCCACAGAAAAGGTACGCGTGTGCCACCTTTTTGTTCTTTATCGCCTTTTCGAGAACGCCGACCACGTGGTCTTGTCCGCGCACCTCATCAAAATCCGCCGGTCGATACGCTCGGTAGAGTGTCGTGTGCCTCTCGCCTTTTGCCATGGCGCGAGTATACCAAATGCACGGGCCCCCGAAGCGGGGGCCCTCACAGCGCGAAGTTTACTTGCCAAACCTGACCTCGCGCGGTGCCGAAATCTTCAGTTGTTCACGCACCACTGGGTCCATCCGCTGTCGGATGTACACTTCGAAGTGATTCTCTGACGCCGCCCAGTACCTACGAGCCACAGACGCCATCTCTTTTGGTGTGACGAATCCTGACTGATTGAGGGACGCATCCGTCCGCGCCCGCTCGATTGCAGCCAACAGTTCGCTGTCTCTGGACTGCGAGCGTCGGTGAGCGCCGCCAGAATTCGTCGGATATCTCCAATTCATGTCTCGCCTCCGCGATGCTGACTGCACACCTTGTACCACACGACTGCTTACGCACTCAAGTTTTCAGCAAGAATGCGTTTCGCGTCATCAAGCGAGTCCGCTTCCATAAGCCGGATGCGGAGCTCTTTCGCACCGTCCCAACCTCCGACGTACGCTTTGAAGTGGCGCTTCATGACGGCATCGTTCTGGTACCCAGAGAGATGTGTCTGAAAGAGCTCGATATGCTCGATGAGAACCTTCATCTTTTCCTCCGGCGCCGCTTCATCTTCCCTATTAGAAAAGAGCCACGGATTGCCGAATACGCCGCGCCCTATCATGACCCCATCGCATTTTGTTGCCTCCGCTCTTTCACGCGCATCTGCAAGATTCTTCACGTCGCCGTTCCCTACTATCAGCGTCGATGAATTCATGCTGTCGCGGATTTCCACTGCACGAGCTACACGCTCCCACCGCGCTGGAACTTCCGACATGTCTTTGCGCGTGCGGGCATGCAGTATGACGACAGCTGGCTCCTCCGCGAGGAGCTCCGGCAACCAGGTCTCGAGTTCATCCGTGTTGTACCCGACACGCGTCTTGACAGACACAGGAATACACCGCCTGCTTGTGCAAGTCTGACTTGCACAAGAACAGCAGCCTCGTTTTGCGGCTCGGATGAGTTCGCGCGCGAGCGCAGGATTTTGGATAAGTGCTGCACCACACTGTTGCCGCACGACCTCATTCGCGGGACAGCCCATGTTGATATCAAAGCCATCGAAGCCCATATCGAGACATATGCGCGCACTCTCTTCCATGTATTCGGGCTTGGCTGTAAAAAGTTGTGCGACAATCGGCCGCTCACCCTCTCCAAACTCAAGCTTTTTGCTGAGCTTCCGCTGGCCAGCTTCATCGGCACGAATCAATCCATCGGCCGAGGTGAATTCCGTATAGAGGACGCGCGGCACGCTCGCAGACGCGTACTTGGCGATAAGCGTGCGAAAAGCGACGTCAGTGACGTCTTCCATCGGCGCGAGCACAAAAAAAGGCCTCGCGAGCCTGTGCCAGAAACCTTGCATGGACGTACCATACCATAGCAGGCCATTGATATAACAGTGATTTCAATGCATAATGCATCCAGCGGAGAGGGGTGTTCAGATGTGTACCCGCTCTGCGTTCGAAGCTGCATAACTCAACGCAATTGGGGAATGATGAATGCAAATGGGAAGCAAGAAGACGGACGAAAATGCCCGTCAGAATCCAATCTGGCAAATGTTGAACGATCCTGAGTTCAGCAACAAGTGCACCACCCGGGATCCAGTAACACTCGCCAGGTTGCGGGGATATTCCGCGATGAGCCCGGAGGAACTGGGCAGGTTGTGGGAGCACGCCCTCGAGAACACGTCCGACCAACGCGCTGGGAAATTCTTCCGGACGTTGGTACGAAACCTGGCCAACGAAGCGTTTGGCGAAGCGATGCAGGTGATGTTGTACCACTGCCGGTGCGTGAATGACGCGCAACAGGCACTCAGTAAGACGGGCTGAGCAAGATTCCGTCGTGATCATTTTCGGGCGGCCGCAGTTCGCGGCCGCCCACATTTTTTATATATTTGACTGCTCTTCCCCTTTCATCTTGTAGTAGACCCTGTTCCCGAAACGCATGTCTACATACTCGATGTCGCCAATCCTATCGCGAAGTGCCTCCGACTCGAGAACAAGTTCGAGATTGCGCGCGAGCGCACCTGCATCCTGACCAAGCGACGCTTTGATAAAGAATCCCTGGCTCACATATACGTGGAAGTCTTGGTCACGCAACATATCGATGCGATACGGAATGAGACCCGTCTCCTCTTGCACGGTCGTGAGGAGCTGCAAAGTACCGGCAAAATACTGAGGCACGAGATTCGCCCCTATCGGCTCTGCATCGAGTCCGCCCGAGAAGCGGTAGATAGTTCTCAGGTCTTCGCCAGAGGTGGTCGCCATCGCCGTGAATATGAATCCGGCATCGTCCATCGCATAACAGTCGGACTCAGATTTACACCAGAGTGCGTATTGTTCGCGCTCCTCTATATCGACAATAAGCTCCTGCGAAAAAAGTGCTGTGCGTGATATCTGCGCCGCCTTAACGCGTGGGAACGTCGCGACGACCCCCGCTTCTATTTCCTCCCGCGGATACAGAAAGATATTGCGACGCGAAAAGTATTGCCAGGAGTCGTC
This sequence comes from uncultured Candidatus Saccharibacteria bacterium, assembly GCA_964594735.1. GTDB lineage: Bacteria > Patescibacteriota > Minisyncoccia > Phycocordibacterales > UBA2100 > UBA10103. The sequence goes on from CAZQMS010000001.1 coordinate 138,005, forward strand.
GGAAAGCTCCGACTCGACGTATGTCCGGATAATGCTCGGCTCTACTTTTTGCGCCCCTGTCACACGCACCTCGCTCACGACAAGGGAGTCTAGGTACGAAATAAAATGCACCGCGTATGCGGCTGCCGCAAGCGCGATAAGTACCATGCCAAGCGTGGCGAGCCGAGCGCGGCGCCGCTTTTGCCTCAGCGGGGAGACCCTGCGTGGCGGCTCTGGCTTCTGCGCAAAGGAAAAAGTCGCCGAGCGCACCGGCTGCGCCTTCCCCTTCCGCAGATCTACGACTCTCGCTACCATAATGTGCCGCCGAAGCGGCGTTTTTTATTTCTTCGCAATGCGGTCTTTGCCCATATACGGGCGGAGCACCTCTGGCACCCGCACGCTCCCATCGGCCTCCTGATAGTTCTCGACTATCTGGCAAAGGATACGCGGCATCGCGAGCGCTGTGTTGTTGAGCGAGTGGACGTAGCGCAGCGTCCCGTCCTCGTCTCGGTAGCGGATATTGAGTCGACGCGTCTGAAAATCGTGGAAGTACGACGACGAGTGCGTCTCGCGGTATCGCTGCTCGCTCGGCATCCACGCCTCGATGTCGTACTTTTTTACCTGTCCGAGGCCGAGGTCGCCACCGCAATTGATGACCACATGGTACGGGAGCTTGAGCTCCTGCAGGAGCGCCTCCGAATTGGCGGTGATGTCCTCATGGAACTTCACCGATTCTTCGTGACTCGCCTCGCAGAGCACAACCTGCTCGTACTTTACGAATTCGTGGATACGGAAAACTCCTTTCGTGTCTTTGCCATGGCTGCCCGCCTCTCGACGAAAGCACGAAGAGTACGAAAAGAATTTGAGCGGCAACTGTGACTTCTCCAGTATCTCATCCATGAAATACCCCATCGTCGCCACCTCCGCAGTGCCCGCGAGGTAGTCGCCGTCTTGCGTCTTGTAGAGGTCTTCCTCACTCTGCGGCAAATATCCCGTGCCCATGAAAGGCTCGCGGCGCACAAGTGACGGCACAATCATCGGCTCGAAGCCCTCTTTGTTCATAAACCGGTCCTCGACGAAACGCTCGAGTGCCCATACAAGTCGCGCACCGTCACCCTTGAGGAAGTAGCCACGGAACCCAGCCACTTTGGCGCCGCGCTCGAAGTCGGCCATGCCGAGGCTTGTCATGAGCTCGACGTGATTCTTCGGCTCAAAGTCGAAGCTGGGCATCTCGCCCCACACCCGCACCTCCTTATTGTCTGCATCGCTTTCACCGTCTGGGACGGACACATCGGGCACGTTGGGCACCGTCACCATGAGTGCGCGCCATTCCTTCATCACCTCCTGGAGCGCCTCCTCCTGCTTTTTGAGTGTCTCCTTGAGTTCCGTCATCTGCTTGATGAGCTCCTGACCGCGCGATGGATCTGCAGCGATAAGCTTCGAAGCTTCGTTTTGCTCGGCGCGTTTCGTGTCTATCTCAAGCTGAAGCTCCCGCCGTCTGTCATCGAGCTTGAGGAGGCCATCGATGTCCGCATTGATGTGCTTTTTCTTCGCACCAGCAATGACGATGTCTTTATTCTCGCGGATGAACTTGATATCGAGCATATGCGTACCGGTTTGCCGTATACAATAGTATACATGAGCGACGATCTCAAACTGCTCGACCCAAAGGATTTCCCGACTCTCCTGCGCGAAATCCCAGACCCACCGAAGCGCCTGTACGTACGCGGCTCGCTTCCACCGGAGAGCCATGCGTGGCTTGCGGTCGTGGGAAGTCGCGCGTGTACACCCTACGGTCGGCAGGTCGTACGATATCTCATAGAGGGTCTTCGCGGGTACCCGGTCGTCATCGTCTCAGGCCTCGCGTACGGCATCGATACGGAGGCGCACAGAGCCGCACTAGATGCCGGACTGACGACCGTCGCCGTGCCGGGCTCAGGTCTCGACTGGTCGGTACTGTATCCCAAAGCCAACCACGGACTCGCCCGTGACATACTCGCCGCGGGAGGGGCACTGCTTTCAGAGGAGGAACCGGGAGCGAAGGCTATGGACTACATGTTCCCAAAACGTAACCGTATTATGGCTGGATTAACGAAAGCGACGCTCATGGTAGAGGCGCGTGGGAAAAGTGGGAGTCTTATCACCGCCAAGCTCACAACGGAATATAATCGTGAACTACTTGTAGTGCCCGGCTCAATCTTTAGCGAAGAAAGCAAAGGCACGCACCAATTCCTGCGGCTGGGCGCGACCGCCGTGACATCTCCCGAAGATGTACTGCAAAGTCTGGGAATAGCTCCGCGTGATAGTGCAACGCTCACATCTTTGCGAGAAGACCTTTCCGACGAGGAGCGCCGCGTATTCGCAACACTAGCTTCTCCCCTTTCGCGCGATGAGCTTCTCACCACGCTCGACATGCCCATTTCAGAGGCCAACGTGCTTTTGTCGACTATGGAAATTAAGGGACTTATCGTCGAAGAGCTCGGCGTCGTGCGCATCAAGTAGGACTTCATTGCCACACCAGGATATATGTGGCATAGTGCGCCGCAGAGTAATGTCGCGTATCCTCGCCCGCGTAAAGAGGCAGTACTTAAGGAGCGCTCAATGACTAAGCAAACGTGGGGCAAAATGTCCCATGAGGAAAAAGTTGCGGCGGTGAGAAAAGGTCGTAGGCGTGGCCTTTCCGATGAGGAGATTGGCGAAGAGCACCTCGCCACCAAGGGGCAGGTCGTGGGATTCCGGCACCGGCATCTGCCGGAGTTCACAGGAAAAGGTCGTGTAGTCCCCGATGAAAGGAGGCTTTCAGCGCCAATGACCTCTGCCCCGTCGGCAATTGTGCCGACGGCGAAGCCGGAGCCGTTGCGCGCACAAAGCCCTACCAAGGCGGTACGGCCAGCAGTAGCGCGCGCACCAGACAGGCGTCCAGCAGAGCCTGTGTCTCCGGCTTTTGCTCGCGGTCTGCTTGCAGAGCCGCCGAAGCTGCCCAAACTGACGAGCGATGTCACGGAGATGTGCACGTACATCGACGCAGTGACGAAAAAGCGGTGTCCGTTCGTGTACGAAGACGAGGCATCCAGGCGATGCCGCGTGCATACGCCGCACAAGAAATGACACACGTGCTCTCCGCGCACTGCCGCGCGGAGAGCACATTTTTTCAATCCAATATTTGACATGTGCTAGTCTAATGGAGTATCAATGCCCTTCGACGCCGCTCAGGGCAAGCGGACCAATAGGAACACATGAAGCTAGTAATAGTAGAATCGCCCCAGTACCACACGCGTCGCGTGGCTACGGGGCAGGCCATCGAGCAGCAGCATCAAAAAGAACATGAAACTTGTAATTGTTGAGTCACCATCAAAGGCCAAGACGATTGAGAAGTACCTCGGCAAGGGCTTCACAGTGCGCGCGTCGGTCGGCCACATACGGGACCTCCCGAAGAGCAACAAAGACGCTGTCGATGTAGACGGTGGTTTTGTGCCGCGCTACCAAATCGTGAAGGAGAAGCAGAAAGTCATCGACGAGCTGCACGAACAGGCCGACAAAGCCGACGAAATCATACTTGCGACAGACCCCGACCGGGAGGGAGAGGCTATCGCATGGCATCTCGCACAGGCCATTGGTCTCAAGAAACCGAAGCGCATCGTCTTTCACGAAATTACTGAAAAGGCAGTGCAGGAGGCACTCAAGAATCCGCGTGGCATCGACGACGAACTCGTGAGGGCTCAGGAGGCGCGCCGCGTGCTCGACCGCCTCTTCGGCTACGACCTCTCCGGCCTCATCTGGAAAAAAGTGCGCTACGGGCTCTCTGCCGGGCGCGTGCAGTCGCCCGCACTGAGAATCCTCATGGAGCGCGAGCGCGAGATTCGTGCATTCATTCCCGAAAAGTTCTGGGTCATCAGCGCCGACGTGAAGCCCAAAAAAGGCGAACAGTTTACGGTCGTGTGCACTGAGGAACCGCGCGACGAAAAGGAGGCTCAGCGCATCCTGAAAGCTGCAGAGGAAAAGCAGTGGTCAGTTATCTCAGTCGACGAGACAGAGGCTTCACGTGCTCCGCGAGGCCCGTTTACCACATCCACCCTCCAGCAGACAGCCTCTACGCGGCTTGGCTTCTCTCCCTCAAGGACCATGAGTGTCGCGCAGAAGCTGTACGAGGCTGGGCACATCACCTACATGCGTACCGACAGCATGAATCTCGGCAAGGACGCACAGGAGATGCTGCTCAAGACCGCTGCGGATTTGTACGGCGAGAAGTACGCAGAAGCGCGTACGTACAAGACCAAATCCAAGAGCGCTCAGGAGGCGCACGAGGCCATCCGCCCGACCGACCCCTCGAAGCGCTCAGCAGGCGCAAATGAGGAACAAAAAAAGCTGTACGCGCTCATTCTCGCGCGAGCAGTGTCGAGCCAGATGACAGACGCGAAGATACTGCGGACCAAAATCCGAGCCAACGTGTCTGGTGCGGAAATGCCCGACTTCACGGCCAATGGCTCGCGGGTCATTTTCGACGGCTGGCTCGCGGCCGACCCCGATGCGCGCGGTGAAGACGTCGAGCTCCCCAAGGTCACTTCTGGGGAGGAGCTCTCGCTTGTCGCCGCGCATCTCGAGGAAAAGGAGACGCAGCCACCCGCGCGCTACTCGGAAGCCGGACTTGTGAAAGAACTCGAAGCGCGCGGTATCGGACGGCCATCGACCTACGCGTCCATCATTCGCACCCTCGAGACACGCAACTACGTGGAGAAGCAAGGGCGTACGCTCATCCCCACCGCGACAGGCGACGTCGTATCGTCTTTCATCGAGCAGAATTTTGCGGAATACATTTCCGACACATTTACCGCCGAGATGGAAGACGAACTCGACGAAATTGCGGAAGGTAAGCGCGAATACGAGAAAACGCTCCGTGATTTTTACACACCTTTCACCAAAGCCATCAAATCAAAGGCGAAGATTCCCAAGATTACTGGCATGGGTGATGCGCCAGCAGAATTCCCCTGCCCCGTTTGCGGCGGCGAGATGGAATACAAGCTTTCCCGCTCAGGCCGCTTCATGAGCTGCAAGAAGTTCCCGGCATGCATGGGTGCGCGCAAGGAAGACGGGAGCGAAATAGCGCCGCCGAAAGAAATCGGCGAGGCCTGCCCCGACTGCAAAGACGGCAAGCTGATTGAGCGCGAAGGTCGTTTTGGGCGATTCATTGCATGTTCCAACTATCCGAAGTGCAAATTCGTGAAGCAGGATCCCAACGAACTCGCAAAAGCCAAAACCGGCGTCACGTGCCCCGTGTGCGGTAAGGGTGAGATGATGGAACGTCGAGGCCGCTTCGGCATCTTCTTTGCCTGCTCGAGCTATCCTGATTGTAAGAACGCCATAAAAGCGCGCCCCACCGGCCGCATCTGCACCGAGTGCGGTTCGCTCATGATGGAAGGGACAAAAACAATACCCGAGCGCTGCAGCAATAAAGCGTGTCCGATGCACAATCCACATAAGCTCACGAAGTAGATTGCCAGCACGCAGCCTGCGCTGCGTGTGCAAATTGTTTTTGTCGGCCGGAGCGATGTCGCGTCAAGAGACGCGACCGCGAGGCGGGGTCGCGAGCGAAGCCGCTCGACGGAGCGGCTTCGACTTGTGACCAAAAACCATGCCAGCGCTGCAGCAACAAAGCTGCCCCAACCACAACCCGCACAAGCTCAACAAGAAGTAGCGCAGCGCCGTTTGATTTGACGCACTCCTCCGTGGCGGTAGTATCAACCTCATGACTGCCGCTGTAGCCCGACCGCTCCCCGACATCCTCGCTGCGATGAACAGCAAAAGCGCTGACGATGTATCGATGGTCACGCGCGCCTACGAGCTCGCGAAGACGGCTCACGGCGACCAGAAGCGCTATTCGGGAGACCCGTACTTCATCCACCCCGCTGAAGTCGGCTACTACTTGGCCGAAGCCGGGCTCGATGCAGAGACTGTCGCGGCGGGGCTACTCCACGATGTAATTGAGGACGCTGGAATCGCTGCGGTAACTATTGAGGAGCAGTTCGGCCCCCAAGTTCTATCTCTTGTGGAAGGCGTGACGAAGCTCGGTGCGCTGCGCTACCGCGGACTCGAGAGGCACACGGAGTCGCTCCGCAAGCTTTTCGCCGCGACAGCCAAGGACATTCGCGTTCTCATCATCAAGCTCATGGACCGCCTCCACAATGCCCGTACGCTCGAGCATGTACCGAAGCCGGAGAAGCGGATGCGCATCGCGCTTGAGACGCTCGAGATTTATGCGCCCATCGCCGACCGGCTCGGTATGTCTGTCGCCAAGCAGGAGCTTGAAGATGCCGCTTTCCCGCACGCGTACCCAAAGGAGTACGAAAAGACCCGCGAGGTTCTCAAGGAACGCAAAAATGAGAACGAGAAGCGGCTCGAGAAGGTCGAGCATGACCTCAAGCGCGAGCTCGGACAAGCCGGACTGCGGAGCTTTCGCGCCGAGGCGCGCATCAAGGGCGTCTACAGCCTTTACAGAAAACTGGAACGTAAAGGTTGGGATATCACCAAGATATACGACATTCTCGCGCTGCGTGTCGTGTTCCCCACTGTTGCCGACTGCTACTCGGCGCTTGGCATAATCCACGCGCACTGGCGACCCGTCCCGGGCAAAATCAAAGACTACATCGCGTTCCCCAAGCCCAACGGCTACCAGAGCATTCATACGACCGTGTACACAGGCGACGGCGGCGCGCTCGAAATGCAACTGCGTACCGAAGCGATGCATCGCGAAGCACTCTACGGCATTGCCTCACACCTGACGTACAAAGAGCGTCAAGAAGGGGCCAAGAGCAACAGGGGCGGTCTCGAATGGGTGCGGCAATTCTTCCCGGGCGGTACGAAAACTGATGACACCATCGTGGAGGAAAAGGCAACGAAAGGCATTCCGAATTGGGTGAAAGACCTCGCGCAAGCGCGCGATCTCGCCGAATCTGAGGAATACCTCGATACACTTAAGACAGACTTCTTTAGCCACCGCGTGTTCGTATTCACGCCAAAGGGCGACGTCATCGATCTACCCATTGCTGCGACACCGATAGACTTCGCCTACGCAGTGCACTCGGATCTCGGCAATCACATGACCGGGGCCAAGGTCAATGGAAAGATGGTCTCACTCGACACGGCACTGCGCAACGGCGACATGGTGGAGATAGTCACCAAGCCTTCCGCAAAACCATCGCGCAAATGGCACGACATTGCGAAGACCAACATGGCGCGCAAGCACATTCGCAATGCACTCTCGCAGCTCGGTAAGGAGGCGGGACAGTCGCGCTAAGTGCTACACGGAGAAGTTGCGCACCGAGTACAGGTCGTCTTGAGGCTCTCCGTCTGCTGACGGACTTTTCTCCATCTGAGCCATTTCTTCCACGGGTGCAACAGCTACCTCCTCGGCGAGTGGGCGCGCGGGCTCTGCGATCTCTGCGGCGGCAGGCACGGCGGCAGGCGATTCGGACTGTTCAGGCTTCGTAAGCGTGAGGCAAAGCTGTGTGAGATCCTCGGGTGAAAAGAACTCAATGAGAAGCTTGCCACCTGTGTCTTTGCGTTCGATACGCACCCGCGTCCCGAGTCGCTCCGAAAGCTGCTTCTCGAGGGAGAGTAGGTCGGGCGAGAGCAGGGCTTTGTGGCGCACTTTCTCCACCGCTGAGCGGCGGGCGAGCGCTTCTGTGTCGCGTACCGTGAGGCGTCGCTCTATGATCTCTTTGAAAAGCACCTGTTGCTGCTCTGGTTTGTCGACGAGCATGAGGAGCGGACGTGTGTGACCTTCGGATATCTCGCCGGCTTCCAGGGCGTGCTGCATGTCTTCGGGAAGCTGCAAAATGCGGAGCGTGTTGGACACATACTCGCGGCTCTTCCCGACACGCTGCCCGATTTCTTTGTGCTGAAGGCCAAATTCATCGGCAAGTTGTCGAAACGCCTTTGCCCTATCGAGCGGATTGAGGTCCTCGCGCTGCAAGTTCTCAATAATGGCGAGTTCTAGCTTCATCCTATCCGTGTCCTCGGACGTGCGGATGACTACTGGCACCTGTGCGATGCCCGCGAGCTTCGCAGCGCGGAGCCTGCGCTCACCGGCGATGAGTTCGTACTCGACCGCTATGCCCTGCTCCGGCAGCTCTATTTCTTTGCGCGTGACTGTGAGCGGCTGCAGCACTCCGTACTGCCGGATGCTCTCGGCGAGCGAAGCAAGCGCCGCCTCGTCAAAGGTCTTGCGTGGCTGGAAAGGATTCGGCTTGATACGGTCGACTTCCACCCAAAAAATTGAATCCTGAATATAGTGGCCCTGCTGCATGGACAAATTATATCACGCAGTCATTTTGGACGGCTCGATATAGAAGTGGCGAATGAGCGGAGCCAGACTGCTCTTCGCGTAGTCACCACCCTCGATGCGAGCTACGACGTTCTGCGGCGTAAGCCAGAATGACTCGACGAAATCGTCAGGGTTGTACTGTGGGGTTACGTCGCTCTCAATTTCGTATGTCATCGCAAAGCACGTTTTGAATTCAGCCGGTGTGACCTTGCCGAGAACGCGAACGGGAAAGTTTGTGATATCGATATTGAGTTCTTCTGCCACTTCTTTTTTCAGAGTTTCCTCGTATGTAGAACCACTTTCTACGTGACCAGCGCAACTAAAATCGAGCCCGAGTGGGTAGAGCTGCTTATGCGCTGTGCGCCGCGGTATCCATAGTTCACCATTGCTGTTGCGTATAAATAGGTTTATTGCCCGGTAATTTTTGAGCTTTTCTGCGTGTACTTCAGAACGAAGTTTGCGCCCAATGACAACATCGTTCTCATCCACGAGGTCCAACCATTCGTCTTGTTCCATAGTGCCGGAGGTGGGACTCGAACCCACACACCTTTCGGTACACGATTTTGAGTCGTGCGCGGCTACCAATTACGCCACTCCGGCAACGACCGAATCATACGTTATTTGATGATTGAATTGAAGCGTCTCCGGTGTGCCGCAACGAGCCGATACATGCCCCGCGCCAGAAAATGCAAACCCGGTAGTCGGCCGATTCGAGCGATGATTTTCAAACGAGGGTACTCGTCCAGAATCCGAAATACGCCATCGACACCCTCGTGCACGCGCCCGTCGGTGTCCACCACGTGCATGTTCTTGAGGGCATCATCCATGCTTCGTCCCGCCGGTAGAGCGCCCATAGTGACGTCGACGCGAGCGAATTTGCCGCCCTGCCCAGATGTCGCGACTTTCCCCATTGCGCCCTCGCACATCTTGCATACGCCATCGTAATAGATCTCGATTTTCTTTTCCACAGCTCTATTGTACTCTGCTCGCGTGAAGCAGAAAATCATAGTCCTCGTCGGCCCAACGGCCTCCGGGAAGAGCGCGCTCGGCGTGGGGCTCGCGCGACGCTTCAACGGCGAAGTCATCTCAGCCGATTCTCGTCAGGTTTACAAAGGCCTCGATATCGGCACGGGCAAGATAACCAAGCGCGAGATGCGCGGCGTCCCGCACCACATGCTTGATGTGGTGTCCCCCAAGAAAACCTATTCGGCCGGCGACTTCGTGAGTGCTGCCCGCGCAATCTATTCTAGTGTTTTGCAAAACAACAGAATAGCGATTGTCGTCGGCGGGACAGGATTTTACATCGATGCACTGCTGGGACGGATTTCGCTTCCCGAGGTCGCGCCCAATGCAAAGCTGCGTGCACGGCTCGGAAAGAATTCTGCACGCCAGCTCTATGCGCAGCTGCAAAGAATCGACCCGTCCCGCGCTCGCGCCATGAGCACCCCGAGCGAGCGGAACAACAAAGTTCGCCTAATCCGTGCCATCGAGGTCGCAAAGACTCAGCGTAAAAAGCCGAAGTGTATGTCTAGGACTCCCCTAGACATGGATGTGCTTTGGGTTGGAGTGCGACCGCCGGATGCGGAACTGCACAAGCGTATCAATACGCGACTCCGGCAACGGATACGTGCAGGAATGGTGAGAGAGGCGAAGCGGCTACATAAGGCTGGACTATCCTACAAGCGCATGCGCGAACTCGGTCTCGAGTACCGCTCACTCGCACGGCATCTGCAAGGCGTGATTACGCTCGCAGAAATGGAGAAAGAGCTTCAGAGTGACATCTGGCGCTATGCGCGCAAGCAAATCGGCTACTGGAAGCGCAACAAGGACATCCGATGGTTTGATCCGAAGTCGAAGAAAATAGTCCCCCTGGTCAAACGTTGGCTTCAGAAATAGCACCCTCTTCGAGAAGCGCCTTGAGGTAGCGGTCGAGCTCTTCTACGTTCAGCGCCAGTAGTTCCGCGAACGTTACCCATCTGTACTCTGTATGCTCCTCACTGAGCTTCGGGTCTCCATCTGCGGTGCCAACGTACGTGATACGCACGACGTGCGTATCCGGCGCATCCGGTCGAATCTCTCGGGGAAAGATATCTTGTGCACCGACAATGCGCGGCTCAGATGTCATCGTGAGACCGGTCTCCTCCTTCACCTCACGAGCGAGGTTTTCATTGAGCCTGCTGCCCTTATCAATTCTCCCACCCGGGATATCCCACTTGCTGTTCGCGTACTTCTCACTCGAACGGCGAATGAGCAAGAACTTCCCGTCAGGATTTTTGAGCAAAACCTTCACACCGACCTGAAGTTCCATATCCTGGCAATTATCGCTATACTACCCCAGTTAGGGCGCTTAGTTTAGTGGTAGAACAGCGGTCTCCAAAACCGCCAGTGGGGGTTCGATTCCCTCAGCGCCCGCCAGACGTTTTTAGCATCGGCACTATGCGAGTACCTAAATATGCCGGACTGAGTTAGGATTACGGCATGAAGTTGAACCCTCCGACAAAGGTGCATCTTGATGAGTCAAGGATCGAAAACGCTGGTCGAGGCATCTACGCATCGGCTGAGATCAAGGCCGGGGAACTGATTGAAAGTTGCCCGATCATATACCTAACTGAAAAAGACTATCCGCTGGCTAAACAAACAACACTACTCAACTATTACTTTCTAAACGAGCCGGAAAATCGTTCTGCGATAGCTCTGGGATACGGTTCGCTCTACAACCACTCTTACGAACCGAACGCAACGTACAAGAAACGGCTTGAGGAGGGACTTATTGATTTCGTAGCTATCAAAGACATAGCCGCCAATGAGGAGATTACGGTGAACTACAATTATGGCAACCCTGACGACAAAAAAGATTTATGGATCAAAGAGATTAAGCCTTTTGATAAATGATGGGCCCATGCGGAGACCTCGGCAATTCGGTGAAAAGATCGCTCGAAAACTCTTGTGGCGCCTGGTCTTCAGAATTCGAACTGCCAACGGCCTGCAAAAAACGCCCCGTTCGGGGCGTTTTCTTATTTCTTTGATTCCTTGAACATCACGTGTTTGCGGAGTTTCTTGGAATACTTCTTGAGCTCGATTTTCCGGGTGACGAGCTTCCTGTTCTTGCGCGTCCAGTATACCTCCCCCGTGGCGGCATGCTTGAGCACTATGAGTTGATCCTGCGACATATGTAGACGGGACTATACCGAAAGAGCCGCTTGCGGTCAATCGTCTATGCAAAGAAGCGCTCAAAGTGGCTGAGTATAGCCTCACAAATCTTGTTCCAGGGCCCGAAGCTCGCGTTGGTCACGGTCTTCATCAAGGTGTCGATTACTATCCATCCCGCGAGGATGATGATGAGACCAATGAGCACATTGGTGAAGATGCTTTTCGCCTCGGTCCACTGCTCTGCATTGCCGCCCGATGTAACAGCCTTCCAGCCAGCCCAGGCAAACATAAAGGCCGAGAGGAATATGGCAATGAAAATGCCCGTATTGAGGACATTCTGTGCAAGGAGCGCCACGTCGCAGATAGACTGGCACCCACCGGGTACATCGCAGCTCTCTGGCACTATGCGACTCGGCAATCCCTGCCCGAGTACCATCACTGGCGAAAATAGGAACATGAGGGTGAAAAGCACTATCACCACCACTCCGAATCGGCTAACCATGGGTATATTTTACCACGCACAAAACGACTCAACGCGTGGCCTGGGCATTGAAATACGCCTGATTTGCGGCATACTATCTGTGTTTGCGTCGGTGGCGGAGTGGTCAATCGCACTTGGCTGTAAACCAAGCGACTTCGGTCTGCGCAGGTTCGAATCCTGCCCGGCGCACCAAAGAAAAGAACCGGTCTTTCGACCGGTTCTTTTCGCTAGGCTCTCGAGGCTGCGCGGGCGCGGGCGGAGCGTTCTCGCTCTGGGCCTTTCTTGACCTCGAAACTGAAATCGCCCTTTTCATCGACGCCACCTTTGGGGTCGAAGTCGATTTTCACCGTTCCGCCCTCCGTGATACCTCGGGAAACCATCATGTTGGCGATAGGCGTGAGAATCTTCGTCTGTATGAGCCGCTTGAGCGGGCGCGCGCCATACTGCGGGTTGTAGCCTTCTTTTGCGAGGTGCTCGAGCGCCGCCTCCGAGAGCGTAAGTGAGATGTGCTTCTCCTCAAGTCGTTTTCCGACAATGTCGATTTGCATGCGGACGATGTCACGAATCGCATCGCTCGAGAGAATGTTGAAGAGCACGATCTCGTCGAGACGGTTGAGGAACTCGGGACGGAAGAATTCCTTGAGCGAATCCATGACTTTGCTCTTCACCTGCTCGTAGCGGTCTGAGTGGCTAACCATGAGGCCAGAGCCAAAGCCCAGGCTCGACATCTTGTCGATGTGCTCAGCACCGATGTTGGAGGTCATGATGATGACGGTGTTTTTGAAGTTGACTACCCTACCTTTTGCGTCTGTCAGGCGGCCGTTGTCGAGTACCTGCAGGAGGATATTGAATACCTCTGGGTGCGCCTTTTCGATTTCATCGAAAAGAATCACCGAGTATGGCCTGTGACGCACAAGCTCCGTGAGACCCCCGCCCTCATCGTGCCCGACGTACCCCGGCGGCGACCCAATCATCTTGGAGACGGAGTGCTTCTCCATGTACTCCGACATGTCCACGCGAATGAGTGCTTTGTCGCTGTTGAAGAGATAGTCGGCAAGCGCGCGTGTGAGCTCGGTCTTACCCACGCCCGTAGGTCCGAGGAAAAGGAACGAGCCGACAGGGCGGTTCGGGTCGGAGATGCCGGCGCGACTGCGCTTGATAGCATCGGCCACTTTCTGCACGGCCTCGTCTTGGCCGACGATGCGCCTCTTGAGCTCACTTTCGATACGCGAGAGCTTCTCGGCTTCCTCTTCGAGCATGCGGGCGACAGGGACGCCCGTCCAACGCGATACGACGCCTGCGATATCCTCTTCGGTGATTTCTTCCTTGAGGACGCGGCGCGTCTGCTGGAGCTTCTTGAGGCGCTTCGTCGCGGTCTCTATCTCCTTCTCAAGAAGCGGGATTTTGCCGTAGCGATACTCCGCAGTCTTCGTGAGGTCACCGGCGCTTTCCGCAGCATCGGCTTCCATGCGAGCCTTTTCCAGCTCACCCTTTGCGCGCTTTATTTCGGTGAGCGTCTCTTTCTCATTCTTCCATTTCATCTCAAGCTCGCGTGTCGCATCGCGCAAGTCTGCAATTTCTTTCTCTATCGATTTCACGCGCGTACGTGCACGACCCTCCGACTCTTCGGACTCTTTCTTGAGCGCCTCCTTCTCGATTTCGAGACGCATAATTTTCCGATGCGCATCTTCGAGCTGTGCAGGCTTGTTCTCGAGCGAGAGCCGGAGCGCCGACGAAGCCTCGTCGATGAGGTCTATCGCCTTGTCCGGCAAGAAACGTTCGGTGATGTAGCGACTCGATAGCTGCACGGCTGCCACGAGCGCGTCGTCGGTGATGTGCACGCCGTGATAGAGCTCGTAGCGCTCTTTGAGGCCGCGCAGAATCGCGACCGCATCGTCGACAGACGGCTCATTGACGTACACGGGCTGGAAGCGGCGCGTGAGTGCAGGGTCGTGCTCGATGTGCTTCTGGTATTCCTTGAGAGTGGTGGCACCAATGACGCGCAGCTCACCGCGCGAAAGCGCAGGCTTGAGCATGTTGGACGCGTCCATGCTGCCCTCGGCTGCTCCGGCACCGACGAGCGTGTGCATTTCGTCGATGAAGAGGATTATCTTGCCCTCCGAACGCTCGACTTCCTTCATGACCGCCTTGAGGCGCTCTTCAAATTCTCCACGGTACTTGGTGCCTGCGATAAGGAGACCAAGGTCGAGCTGGACAAGCTCCTTGCCGCGAAGCGATTCGGGGACGTCGCCGGAAGCGATGCGTGACGCGAGGCCCTCAGCCACCGCGGTCTTGCCGACGCCGGCTTCGCCGATAAGAACGGGATTGTTCTTGGTGCGACGCGAGAGAATCTGAATGACTCGCGTGATTTCCATATCCCGGCCTATCACGGGGTCGAGCTTGTTTTCGCGCGCCCTGTCGGTGAGCGAGCGTGCAAAACGCGAGAGTGCACGCGGCTTTTTAGGTTCATCGGCATCGCGTATCTTGCCCTCTTTTATATCGGTGAGAATGCGTGCGAGAGCGGCTCTATCAATACGGAACCTCGAGAGGAGATCGGAGGCGGGACCCGGGTGTTCGGAGAGGCCGAGCACGAGGTGTTCGGGTGAGACGAACTGATCGTTGAAAGACGCCGCGATGCGCGGAGCAGCTTCAAACACGCGGACGAGCTCGGGCGTGAGGTAGAGCTGAAATGATGGGGAGACTGCAGTGGAGCCTGCGGTGCCCTCGATGAGCTCGAGCACAGAGTCGGTCAGATGGGTGACATCAATCTCGAGCTGGTCGAGCATCGGGATGACCATCGTCTCTTCCTGTGTGAGAAGCGCGGCAAAGAGGTGCAGGGTTGAGACCTGGTTGTGACCGCGCTCTACGGCAAGCTGATGGGCGCGATGAATCGCTTCCTTCGCCTTGGTTGTGTAGTTGTTGAATGGTGTCATACCTAAACTAAAGTATAGCGGAAAAAAATTCTCAATTCAAATGCCAACCTCGGCTTGCCGAGATACAGATTCCGCGTCGGACTGAAAAGAACTATTGCGGCGGTAGGAGAAGCATTGCCGACATGAAGCCCGTCGTTGATGACGTTCGTGACTCGCTCGTACTTACACCGACGATGCTACCATCTGTGTTGATGATGGGACTCCCAGGCAATATGGAATCAGACGGGATGTTTGTTTCGATAAGCGCCTCCGCGGGCGTCGCCGTGACAATACCGGGGTAAATCCTCGCGACGGTCTTCCCCGCTATGGCTACCACCGTCTTCCCGAGCGCGATTTTGCCGCTCGCCACCGCTGCGGGCTTCCACGACGGCGCAGCATTCTCTGTGCTCGTAGCGGGCTGAAGAAATGCGAACCCGCTCACCTTATCCCGGGCATTGACGAACATACGTACCCGCGTGCCGTCAGAGAGCGCGACGGTGTAATCGGAGCCCACGATTGCGGATGAGTCGGTCACCACCGAGCCCTTGTTGTCGAGCACGATGCCGATTGCGTAAAATGCAGGATTTTCATCTTTGTTCTCGTAGATGCGCACGACGGCGGGCGCGACTTTTTGCACTGCCTGCGATATGAGGTCGGTCTCGTTGACCACGACAGTCTTCTCCTGAGTGATGATGGTCGCCGCAGCCTGACCTTCTGGCGCCGGACTTACCGTTTCCACCGTCCGCTCAATCACACGGTTCACGGTCTGAGCTATGGCTGGAGGTGCCTGCTCCATGAGCGAGACCGTCACGATGCCGGTGGCGATAGAGGTTACGAAGCTCACCAGGAGCGTGAGCAACACAATCTGCGATTTGTTGAGTTGCTCGATATCCATTGCCGCCACTATACCACCGAGCGGCGCGCGGACTAAGTGTTTTTCTTGTTCACAATTGCCCCGAGCGCGGCTACTGCCCTTTTAGCATCCTCGCGAGTCGTAGCGCGCCCAAGAGAGAACCGAAGCGTGTTCTTTGCCCTCCATGCGCCGTCGCTCGCTGCCTGCATATCGGCACACAGGGCTGCCACGACGTGCGATTCCTGCTCCTCGCCTTCTCGGCAGGCACTTTTCGTCGATACTGCTATGCCCGCTCTGTCGAGCTGGAGCGTCACGTACTCACTCTGAATGTCTGGTATCGAAATATTGAGCATGTGCGGCAGCGAATACGCGAGCTCACCATTGATTACAAGTCCTGGTACGCGCGTTTTTAGATGTGCGGCCATCTCGTCGCGAATCTCGCGAATGCGGTTTGATTCTCTCTCGCGCTCACGCGCAACCTCTTCGTACGCCGCGGCGAATCCGAGCGCAAGCGCGACACTTTCGGTGCCAGACCGAAGTTTCCGCTCCTGAGGTCCGCCGAGAAGCACCTTTGAAAGAGTGGTGCGCGCCGATAGGTAGAGTGCGCCGATACCATGCGGCCCGTAGAGTTTGTTGCTCCCCATGCTAAGCATATCCACGCCGATACTATGTGCGGTGCTCGGGAGGTACAGCGGTGCCTGTCCTGCATCGCTGTGAAGCAATACCGTGCTGCGGTGCTCGCGCTCATGCGCTTCGAGCTCAGCGCGAATCTTCGCGAGCTGTTGCACCGTCCCTATTTCATTGTTTGCCCATCCTACTGATACCAACACCGTCTCTTTGCGGAGCGCTGCTTTCACGGTATCTGCCGTGATGCGTCCCTTCGCATCCGGCCGCACAAAAGATACGGTGCCGCCAAGCCTCTCTATTTCGCCAAAACAATCGAGTACCGATGCGTGCTCGACGGCGCTTACGAGCCAGTGTGTCCCCTCGAGAGTGCGACGCGTCCTCTCGAGCGCACGCGCATATCCCAAGAGCGCGAGATTGTTGGCTTCGGTGAGACCGGAGGTAAAAATAATCTCCCGCGCTTTTACCCCGAGAAGCGCGGCGATACGTGCGCGCGCACTTCGCAGCACCGCGGCAGCTTCCACACCTTCGGCGTGGATGGCACCGGGATTGCCTACATACTTTTCAGCGTCGCGCATTGCGCGCTCTGCCGCGCCGGAGACCGGCGGAGCGCTCGCGTAGTCCATATAAATGCGTTTTTGATTGAAAAACCACATGCACCTTGAGTGTAGCCGAAATACTTGCTCGGGGGTATACTCCTCCCTGAAAGAGTCCTCTCCAGGGATATATGGATACAACCTATGATAAAAGCCCCCGCACAACTTATAGAGCGTCCCCCCGTGGTGGTGGTCATGGGGCATGTCGACCACGGTAAGTCGACCCTGCTCGACTTCATCCGCAAATCCAACGTCGTAGCCGGCGAGGCAGGCGGGATTACGCAGCACGTCGCTGCATACGAAGTCGTACACGAGAAGGACGGTACGACGAAACGCATCACCTTTATCGATACGCCCGGCCACGCGGCTTTCAGCGCGATTCGTGCGCGCGGCGCCAACATCGCCGACATCGCGATTCTCGTTGTCGCTGCCGACGACGGCGTAAAGGCACAGACACTCGAGGCTCTCGCGCAGATACGCGAATCAGGCATCCCGTTTATCGTCGCCATCAACAAAATGGACAAGCCCAACGCCGACCTCAATCGCACGCAGGCGAGTCTCATGGAAAAGAATGTGTACCTCGAGAAGCTCGGTGGTGATGTGCCGTGGGCAGCGATTTCCGCCAAGACAGGCCAGGGTATCGATGAACTCCTCGATGTCATCCTCCTTGTCGCAGAGATTCAGGAGCTTAAGGCAGACCCAGCGCGCGCAGCTGAAGGCTTCGTGATAGAGGCGCACCGCGACCAAAAGCGCGGTATTGCTGCGACGCTCATTATTACAAGCGGGACACTCTCGAGCGGCATGGCAGTCCTCGCTGGCCGCGCGATAGCGCCCGTGCGCATCATGGAGAATCACCAGGGCAAGGCACTAAAGCAGGCCAGTTTTTCCACTCCCATTTCGCTCATAGGATTCGATGTGTTGCCAGGTGTGGGAGAAACGTTTTGCTCATTCAAGAATAAGAAAGAAGCGGAGGTTGCGCGAAGCGCAATGCCGGCAGAGTCAGCAACGACGTACTCGCAAGAGGCGGTGGAAGGTCGCTACTACATGCCGGTCATCGTCCGCGCCGATGTGACTGGGTCACTCGAAGCCATACTGCAGGAAATCGCACGCATTGGCGACGAACACGCGCGCATCACCATAGTCCAATCGGGCATTGGCAGTATTTCAGAGGGCGATGTGAAGACCGCCCTTGCGGGTACGTCGCACGCAACTCTCATTGGTTTCAACGTCGGCATCGACTCGGTCGCCGAGACGCTCGCGCGCGAGCGCGGAGTCCGCTTTGAGCCTTTCAACATCATCTACAAGCTCACAGAGCGACTCGAAGAGGCCCTCAAGACCTCACAGCCGAAACGTGTTGTCGAGGAGGTTATCGGAAAGGCACGCATCCTGAAAGTCTTCTCGAGCCGCAAGCAAGAACACGTGATCGGCGCCAGTGTGTCCGAGGGCCGCATTGTGAAAAACGGCTTGGTGCGCGTCACCAGGCGCAAAGCACCGCTCGGTGAAGGAGTCGTCATCAATATTCAGACCAACAAGCAAAATGTGGACAAGGTCGAAGCAGGCTCCGAGTTTGGCGCACAGTTCGAAGCCGACTTTGAACCAGCAGAGGGCGATATCCTTGAGTGCATCGAGAGAAAGACGGTATGAATCCACACCGAGAGCCGAGCCGTCGGCAAACACAGGTGGCAGAAGCAATAGCACATCGTGCAGCGGACTTCTTTGCGCGCGAGAGCAACCGCCAATCGCTGGTCACCGTGACGCGCGCAGACGTCTCCCCCGACCTCAAGAATGTCATGATTTTTTTCTCGGTACTTCCCGAAAGTGCCGAACAAGATGTGCTGCACTTCGCCAGGCGCAACCGCACGGAATTCCGCGAGTTCCTCAAGGACCACGCGACGCTGAAATTCTTACCCAACGTCGACTTCGAGCTCGACTTGGGCGAGAAGAACCGCCAGCGCATCGACGACCTCACCCGCCAATAGAAATCGCCCGAACGGAGGAGCTCCATTCGGGCGATTCGGCACCTCAAGGTCCAGTTTCTTCTTGAATTTTGGCACGGTATCTGCTTGAGATTGCCGCCATGCCCACTCTATCTCGTGGGTGCTCAGCCTCTTGCTTAGCGATCTCCGCAAAATACGCATCTTTGGAGATTGTGCTCTTGTACCGATTTGCGATATTTCTCCCTGCCGCCTGGCCGTTTGCGGTTGGGTAATAGAAGATATCGCGCGTCAGGCGTTTTTTGTTCACGCCCTTCCGCATATCCTGTAGATAGATCAGCGGCTCCTTTGTTCCCTCCAAATCGTGACGCGATGAATCAGCTGTATGCATCTGCCTGCTTCGCCGGTAAAACAGGTTTTGCAGATCACGGTCTGTCCGCATGCTCTTGACTTGCAGTTCGGTGATGAGATTCAGTCCTCGCAGGACACGGAACACTTTGTCGAGCGTCGGTCGGTGATACTTGAACGGGGACGTTTCAGAGCCCTCGTCGTCCGCCCCTGGGCCAAGCCTCATGAGTCTCTGAAACGGCGTCTCTTTGCTGACAGGCCGCACTGTGTCACCATCGGTTCTGCCTGCTTTTTTGCAGGCGTTCTCCCACTCCCAGGTGCAGCACATCAGATACAGGTCGAACATGACCTGCGCAGATAGCGGTATCGTGGCCATAGGTTTTCCTCCTCATACTGGCAGTACTATACACAAACATGCATGCCGCGCCACCGCAATTTGGAGGCCACAGTGGGAGTTGCACCCACCCATAGCGGTTTTGCAGACCGCCGCGTTGCTACTTCGCCATGTGGCCGTGAACGGATGTAATGTATCACAATTTAACGTAAGATAACGACACGCCGGGGTGGCGGAATGGTTTACGCGGAAGACTTAAAATCTTTGACCCTTTGATGGGTTTGTGGGTTCGAGTCCCACCCCCGGCACATTACTTGTTGAAATAGTTCCTCAGCTTCTCGGCATACGGTTGCTTCTCGTCAGCCGATGGCCAATACGTGTCTTTGTGATTCAAGTACAGCTCGTCGCCCTCAGTGCGAGGAAATACGTGTAGATGGTAGTGCCAGACGTCTTGGTTGCCCGCAGGTTCATTGTGTTGGCGCGTCGAGACTCCACCACATCCGTACGCATGCTTGAGCGCTACGGCAACTTTCTGTGATACATCAAAGATCCTATGACCGACATCGGTCGGTAGGTCGTACAGATTCTCGTAGTGCGTATTGGGAATGATAATCACATGCCCGGGGCTGCTCCGCCACCACTTTCCCGCTACGTATGCGGTACATAGCTCATCGCGATAAAACACGTCAGGCTCCTGGTCGCCCCTGTCGGTCGGCTTCCCCGCAGCAATGAGACAGAGTGGGCACGCATAATCCCGAGGAGCGTGATTGTACATACAGGCAGTATAACGTGAACGTTCGCTATACACGGTCAAGTGCTTTAAAATCGCGCAATTTCGTGTAGAATCGTCCGCAACCGCCCATAGCTCAGTTGGTAGAGCAGTCGCCTCTTAAGCGAACGGTCGTAGGTTCGAATCCTACTGGGCGGACACGAACGAAGAGAGTGCCGCCCAAGCGGTATGCCTGCGCATACCGCGCGCAGGATTCGAACGGCGGAGCGATGCGAGCCCAGCAAGGCGAGCCGCGAGCCGGTGCCTAGACCGAGGCGAGTGACGACCAGCCGAGAATCGAAGGAGAATCCTACTGGGCGGACACGAGAAATATTTGCTACGATGGCAACCACGGGCAGGTGGCGTAATTGGTAGCCGCGCCAGGCTTAGGACCTGGTCTCGCAAGAGGTGGAGGTTCGAGTCCTCTCCTGCCCACTCAAAGCACCATTATCTTCCGCCAAAATCGGCGGGAGCGGTGATGTTGTTCATGCGACTCATGTCAGGGTTTGAAATATCGAGGTCAAAAGTCTCGTCGAGGAGTGTAATGATGCCGTACACCGACACCATCACCAGCATCCCCACGATACCCCAGAGCATGTGCTGCTTGCCGTCGTTTTGCGCACCTTCATCGAGCTTCCAGAGGAACTGAACAATCCCCCACACAAAGAGAAAGAAGCCCGCGGCAAAGATAAGCAAGATAATCGGGTCGATGATGTAATCGACCAGTCTATCTATGAGGTTGGATGCGGCGCCCATATTGCGTCGCTACACTGCTAGTACTGCACCGCGTTGATCTGTATGCCCTTGGGGATGATGGGGTCCGTCGAGGTGACCTTGAACGTGTTCTGCAGGAGGCGAATGATGCCCCAGATGGAAACCATCACAAATATCGCGATAACGCCGTACATCATAATCTGCAGGCCTTCGCTCGCATTTTCTCCCGAGAGCGACGTCAGGTACTTGATGAGACCCCAGAAGAACACCACGATTGCGAGCGTGATGAAGAGACCTATCAGTGCATTGAGGAACGTGTTGGCGAGCGAGAGCGTATCGAAGAGACTCGCCGCTCCCACTATCGATGGGAGTGCGATAAGACCGAGAGAGACGACCGAGGTAAGCAGTAATCGTGCGCGCATAGCGAGGCTCGTGTTAGTCATAAGTACATCAATGGTATCCCCCGCCAGCGAAAACACAATAGAATCGTGCGTGCTCGTGTGGATAGCTGGAGCGCCAAGACGTGCGCCTAGCCCCTAGTGTTCTTCCTCAGAACCTTTTGCCTGCGATGCTTTGATGAAAAGAAGGGCGACGGCCGCCACAATGACGATGCCGACGAGGAATGCTGCGACTGCCGCGTGCTTCTGGACAAACTGCACAATGAAGAGAAGCACCGCGAGGACGAAGAGCACTACCACTCCCCACTGCATGAGCCTGATTGCTTCATCGCGGTAAGTCGGGTACGTACCGAGGCGCGTAAACCACATACCGAATCCGCCAAAGAAAAAGAGGAACGCAAAGACGAGCATGAGGCCGACCATGATATTGAAAAGCCCTGCAACATTGGGGAGCACCTGCGCCGAGGCGACCGATGGCGCAAGGAGAATAGCGAAGGGTAGCAATCGCCTCATACCTATTCGTTGTCAAAGACCGGGAAGCTTCCCGGCGGGCCGGTAAACGTGTCGGCTGGCCCCGCATTTGGACTGTAGTAGTCGCCACCGAAAATCGTGTTTTGGAGGAGCTGGATGATTCCCCAGATAGAGACCATCACAAATATCGCGACAATGCCCCAGACGAAGTATGCCTTGAACGCTTGCCCACCCTCGTCTTTCATCTTGAGAATGTTGGTCGAGATGCCCCAGAAGTAGACGACGATACCTGCGAGGATGAGAAGCCCTGTCCCGGCATCGAGGATATCGACGAGCAGGTCGATTGCCTCCGCGAAGGTGCGTGGCGCCGCATACGCGACACTCGGAACCATAGCGAGTGTAGCAATCGCGACTGAGAGTGGCTTCCACATATTTATCCTCGCAGTATCTGCGTGACCGTCCCCCCGATGAGGGTCGCGATGACCCACGCGCCGAGAATCAGAAGTGACCCGATTATCACGTACAACAGATTGGTCTTGGCCTTGCTCAGCTGTTCTTCGTTGCCCTGCGCTTTTACAAAAAGAAAACCTGAGTAGACGATAAAAAGCGAGATGATGGGTAGCGCGACCATGACCATCACCTTGAGGAATCCGGCAACAGCAGTAGCGATATCCGGAAACTGAAGCGGATTCTGCAATTGCGTATGGCTAGTAGCCTGCGCCACATCTGCCAACGCGATGATGCTCAGCGCCAAAAGGTGCGCGACGGTATGAGAGACGTGTTTCATTGTCATTGCCCGAGGATTGCTGCCATTTCTTGGTCTGCCCGCTGCACCGCCTCGGTGACGAGGGATGCGCCGCTGACCGTGCTTTCAATCATATCGCGGAAAATCTGTGCTGTCTTACCCGGCTCCGGGTCAATCCACGACTTTACGATAATTGCCTGCTTGCCAAAAAGCGCATCGTTGCCCTCGGCGGGAAGCGAGAGTACATCGCGACGCACCGACGGCATTCCGAGCGCTATAGAGAGCTCGCGTGCGAGTCCCGCCCCCGCCATATCAAACGCGACGACTGCGGCACCGCTGGGGTTCTGACTCGTGCGCGGAATCGCGAGGCCGTACACGTGACCCGTCACGGCGAAGCGCGCCGCGCCGCGAATCTGCGGGACAGCTGCCACGGCAAAGTTGAGGTTGGGATTCATGCGCCTGATGAGCGGCTCTTCGCTCGCGTGCCCGATGTAGAGCGCGAGATCCCCCGCAGCAAACGCGCGTCGAGATTCCGGCAGCGCGCGGTTCCACGTGTAGTGCGCTTTCGAAGGGTCGGCAAATTCAGTATAGAAGCGGAGTGCATTGGCGGTCGATTGGTTGGCCTCGCCTGTGCGTGGCGATACCGCCGAGACGAGGTTGCCCCCTGTGTCCCGCGTCGTGATGCTGCCACCCGCCTGCATGATGAGCATTGCCATAATGTTCTTTGCGTTGGATACGTTGGTGTACTCACCAAACGCAATCGTACTCTTGGTTATTGTGCCGCTATCCGTGCGCTTGGTCGTGTCGGCGGCATATTTGTAGAGCTCGTCCCAATACTGTGGCGCCCGCGCGTACCCTGCCGCCGAAAGCGTGTCTTTGTTCCAGTAGAGCACCAGCGGATCGACAAGAAGCGGAATCGCGAGAATGCCGCTTTGCGAGAGGAAAGGAGACGCCGCGTCGACAAACGTGGCATTGAACTGCGCCTCGGTGAGCGACGTGTATGGTATCGGGATGAGTTTCGCCGCGTCTGAAAACGCCTGGTCTTGGCGTAAGAGGAAGAGGTCTGGCCCCTGCCCACTGGCGAGCGCATCGGTAATTTTCTGATCATACGTCTCTTCTTCGAGTTGCTCGTATGTCACGAGCGCGAGATTCGGATTGGTCTCCGCTGCCTGGCGTATCACCGCGGTGACCGCGCTGGCATTCACCGTACCCCAGATGCGCACCGCGCCCGTCGTGCTCGTAGAACCGCTGCCGACCGCAAAAGCAAAGATGAGCACCGCTGCGATAGCCACCGCGCCAAAGGTCGCGAGGAGCACTATCTGAAAGAGCGACATCTTTTTCATCCTGTTGTAGAGTTTCGGTTTGTTAAATCTTTCGACCCTCTCAAATATTCGCGGATTC
>CAZQMS010000002.1:0-126369 GCA_964594735.1 uncultured Candidatus Saccharibacteria bacterium
AGTAATCGTGGGTCAGCCACACCACGGTGAATACGTTCTCAAGCCTTGTACTCACAAATAAATGCGCCAGGCAGCGCATAGTTCTAAGTGGTTAAAATCCACTCCTCTCGTAACAACAAATATCGAGAGCGTAGCTGAAAGATAGGACCAACTCCGCGAGGAATGGTCTGAAGGATCTGGAGGCAAACAGCAGCCTATACATCCGCCAACTGGCGGAAGCTCGTATCGACCCATCAATGACAGGCGGTGAGGGTGGGGAAGATGCAAAGACATGAGCTGTAGGATGCTGGGAATAGAATTATGCGTGACCCTCGGGAGATCTCATGTGCTAGTGGAAAGTTATGCACATGAGAAGTCAGCTGCGTCGTAGTACTCGGCACTCTCTAGAAATAAAAGAAAGTGACGGGGAAGGACAAAACCAAATTGTGTGTTGGATAATGGGGAAACGTAGGAGGAATCAATGAAGGTGGTCTTTGAAGGCACCGCGGTGCAAGTCGGGAGCGGTATAGGAACTGAAACCCAGTTGCGCGGGGAAACCAGTGGCGCGAGTATGCCGCGGATATCCACTGTCCACGACCTGTTGAAGGATTTCTGCACGATCGCGGAGACCCCGACAACTTCGAAGGGAGTGGATATGCGGACTGGTCAGACGATCAACATCCTCATTCCTGAGGGTCGGCGAACGACCCTTCGTCGCTCGCAGAAACTGCGAATCACGATTGAACCAATCGAATAGCGAGCACACCGATTCGCAACCAAACTGGAGGAGCTTGTCTCCTCCCCATTATCCAACACACAATACTGGACTCGCGTAGTGCGGGAAATCCGCTCGCTACGTGGGAACGCGAAATATTCCAAAAATCGCATTCGCCCGTCAACTCAGGGAAGTTGGGAGTGCCCAAAGCTCATCCTTGCGATGGTCCAAGGCAAGCTCAATGACAAAGAGTAAGTCGTAACAAGGCACGGGTAGCGGAAGCTGCTCGTGGATTCATTCCAAAACGGAAAGGCTCATGCACTTCGGTGCATAAGCTTGACAGTCGATTCGTGTGTCTCAGCTGAGCACACGAGGGAAATGGCATTCATCCATAAATGATGCCTGACATGGAGGAAAGACTCCGGGAATGGACGGAACAAAAGAGTGTGAACTACTACTGTGTAAAAAAGGGAAACGGCGCGAGGGAAAGCTCGCGCCGTTTTTCGCGTTAGCGAGAGTGGTGTTGCACAGGTCGCTGTTGCGATGCGATCAGACGTGCTCAGGCGAACCCTTCAAGATCAGCGCGGATGCGCGACCATAGATCGCCGCGAGCGAAAGTGCGAGCGGAATTCCGAATGCCATGGCAGCCGCGTCGAACTTCTCCTTCTCATGGTTGAGCGGGTGACCGGCAAGCACGTATGCGCTCTCGGCCGCTGCTTCGACGATACCGAGAACCGTCTTCGCGGCCTCTTCGTCCATGTCGCCGCCACGCACGTATTCGTGCAGGTACGTGGCAAATGCCAGCGCCATGCGAGCGCCGCCCGCACTGAAGTCAGGTCGGCAGAAATCGGCATCGGCCCGCCGCTGCCACTCCTCACAGCGTTGCGAAACCCATTTGTGCAACGGGGCCCAATCGGGGTTGTTTTGGTCGGCCATGTGTCACCCTATATCTAGAGCACGGCTTCGGTGCCGGACAGAGAATATGCCATACACGTAGAAAAAGAGAAAGGACGGAACCCCAGCAGTAGAGCAAAGCTCACTACGGGGCAGCCTGCCCGGCCAGGGGCAAAAGATATATTCCTAAACCGCCGAAGAGGCCTTTTGCTATGATGCCCTCATGCAGAAAAGCAAAGGCATCCACCACATCACCGCAATTACCACGGACCCGCAGAAGAACCTCGATTTCTACGAAGGCTTCCTCGGTCAGCGGTTCGTGAAAAAGACGGTCAATTTCGACGACCCGCGCGCATACCATCTGTATTACGGTGATTTCTCTGGCGCGCCCGGCACCATCCTCACGTTTTTCTATTGGCCCGGTATCCCAAAGGGGACGAGAGGCACCGGGGAAGTATCGGGCATCGTGTATGCGATACAGCCTGATTCCGTCGCATTTTGGAAAAAGCGCGCGGCGGCATACGGCATTCGCGCCGAAGAAGAGACGCTGCCTTTTGGCGAGCGGGCGCTCACGCTCCACGATCCTGACGGGATACGGGTAATCCTCGCAGCAAGTACGGATAAATCGCGCGTGGAGATGTGGAAAGAAGGTACCGTCCCGGAAGCGCATGCACTACGCGGCTTTTATGGCGCGGTCATCACGCTGCAAGAACATGCAGAGCTCGCTGATACGCTCGTCTTTGGCCTGGGGTTAGAAGGCGGAGAACAGGCCGGTTCTACGATGCGATATCGGGCTAAGCAGCAGCCCGGGCTCTACCTGTATACCGAAGAAAAGCCGGACTTGCCCCGCGCGCGGCAAGGCGCGGGCTCGGTGCACCACATCGCATTTCAGGCGGACGACGATAGCGTGCGCGAGGCGCTCCGACAGCAGGTGAACGAGCGAGGGATACCATCGACGGGGATGATAGATAGGCAATACTTTCACTCGACCTATTTCAGGACGACAGCCGGCGTTTTGTTTGAGATTGCTACGAATGATATCGGATTTACCGTCGACGAGCCGAAGGAGGAGCTCGGCGAGCATCTCAAGCTACCTCCGCAATACGAAGCACATCGAAGAGAGATCGAGGCAGCGCTCGTCCCGCTTTCCTTGCCGCGACATAAGGGCGCATGAAAGCGCGAGCGCTCATACTGGTGCACGGTCGTGGTGGCAGCGGCGAGCAGATGCGCGCGTGGCTTCTCGAACACGTGGCGCTTCCGGACGACATCCTCGTGCACGCCCCACAAGCCCCGCAAAGTACGTGGTATCCGATGCGGTTCGTGGAGCCCAAAGAAAAGAACGAACCGCATCTCTCGAATTCGCTTGCAGTACTCGGTGGTCTCGTGCGCGAGCTTGATGAGAACGAGGGGATATCGCCGGAGCAGATACTACTCTTTGGCTTCTCGCAGGGCGCATGCCTCATCGCCGAATACTTGAAACAGAATCCTCGCCGGTACGGCGGCGCTATCATCGCAAGCGGCGGAGTCATCGGCACCGACGCGGAAGCGCTCGCGCCCGGCGGCCCGGGCTCTCTCGCAAAGACGCCCGTGTACCTCGGCTGCGATAGAACAGATTCGCACATACCGGAGAGCCGCGTCGTCACCACCGAGCAAATCCTCAACGAGCTCGGCGCTGATGTCGAAAAGCACCTGTACGACGGTCTGGGACACGCCGTGCACCCCGACGCCCTCGGATTTCTTTCTGCTCGTCTTAAGGGCTAGGAACGGACGGAACATAAGAGTGCGAACTACTACTGTGTCTTTCTCAACCAAAAGCGCCCCGAAAGGGGCGGCTGTTTGCATTCTTAGATTGTTGAGGTAAAACTAGTGCGGTATTTTCCGGGTCGCTTTGCAGCAGTTTTCCACGGAGGAGACGATGAGCCAAAAGAACCGTACTTGGCGGGTGAGATTCAAAGACGGTCGTGTGGTGACCGTCACTGCGCGCGGGAGACGCATGGCCTTGTCGAAAGCCTGTGTTGAGACGCATCAATCGGAGTCCGACATCGACTCCTACGCGAAGCAAACATCGAGCGCGTGGGGGCACCGCCTTCGCTAGCTGTGCTCAGCCACTGGTTGCTTGAACTTCACATGCCCCGGCTTCGGTCGGGGCGTGTCCTTTTGAGCCGCAGGAATGGACGGAACCCCCAGTAAGTAGAGCAAACCTCACTACGGGGCGGGCAAAAGAGTGTGTATTTGAAGCTTGTTGTGTGACCAAAAAACGCCGACTCCCATGGGGGGCACGGCGGTTTTTGCGTAAGCGTGTGGACTTATTGTCTCTGCTCGCCAGGATGTTGCTTAAGCCACTCGTCCACGCCGATGGTGTTCTGCTCGGCCCATAGCGCAAGTTCGTCGACAACTTCTGAAATCGGTTTATCTGTTTGCGCCAACCATAGGGCTTTGTCGCGCAATTCACTTGCCCCGATAGTGAGCGCACGGTCATTGATGAACAAAAAGACCACGAAAGCCATTACCGAAAGTCGCTTATTACCGTTGCTAAACGCGTGATTGCGGTTGAACGCATAGAACGTTATGGCGGCCTTCTTGTAAATTGTAGGGTACAACTCCCGACCAAATGCAGCTTGCTTAGGCAGATTAAGGCAAGAATCTACCTTTGCCTGGTCGTGGTCTTCATAGAAGCCCATCGGTTCCTCGCGGTCAAAGAGGCGACGTGCCATTTCGTGGCAAATCTCTTTGAGAATCTGCTCGTCGAGGTAGTTAACGGGAGTAGCTTTCTCCTCGGTCATATCGGGAGAGGTCAATCAGCGTTTTGCCGTAGTTCTTGATGGTGAAGTCGATACCTGCCTTTGCTTTGTTCTCGACAGTGCGAAAATCGCCCGTTTGCGGGGTTTTCCTAGCTCGAACGATGTTTCGAAGCCATTTCATATAGGCACTATAGCATACTCGGCATTCCGAGGAGCCGATGGTTTGGACGAAACAAAAGAGTGTGTATTTGAAAGTGTTGAAGCAAAAAGTCACCTCGCAGCGGCTTTTTTGCGTCAATACTTCGACCTTCGGTGGGATAAGTACGCTCTATCGCCACATCAGATCTGCATCGTGCCCCTTATCTTTCAGGGTACAAAACATAAGGAAAATCGTAGCAAGCCATTCGTGTCTTTTCTCTTCAGGCACGGTCGAGTTGCCGTACCCCAATAATAATTTTTCCTCCTGAGGCCTGCTCTTTATGTATGCATCAATATCGCTCAAAAGCGCGTCTATTCTCTCGTCCCGCTTGCCTCTAGATTCATACACAGTTCGATACAGACCACCGGGTAGCCATGAGTGGAAATTGTTTGTCACCCACGCAATCTTTTGCAATTCAGTGGCACGTGCAAACAGTTCTATATTTTTTTCCTTCTCTTCTTGCAGTGCAAGTTGCATCTTATCTCTGTCATCGTCAAAAGCTTTCAACAAGTCGGCCTCTTCTTTTTCGCTCATTTTATCCACCCTTTCTACATATTCAGCGTATTCTCTCGGTAAACGTTCGCGCATTATCTCGCTCAACAATTCCCGACTATTGGGTGTGCGTATTCCCTCCATCACGCAAGTTTATCATCGCTATGCGCGCTAACTAATTAGGCCGATTTGGTATGATAGGGCGTATGAATATACCCAAAAATACGGTTTGTCTTTGGTACGAGAAGGATGCGGAATCGGCGGCGGAATTCTATGCGGCCACGTTCCCGGATAGCAAGGTGATTGCCGTCTCCAAGGCGCCTTCTGATTTCCCGGACGGCAAAGAGGGTGATGTGCTCGTGGTGAGCTTCACGGTGTGCGGTATCCCGTGCATGGCCATCAACGGCGGCCCTACCTTCAAGCAGAGTGAGGCGTTTTCTTTCGTCATAAATACTGAAGACCAGGAAGAGACAGACAAGTACTGGAATGCCATCGTGGGTAACGGTGGGCAGGAGAGCCAGTGCGGTTGGTGCAAAGACAAGTGGGGAGTCTCGTGGCAGATTACGCCGCGCACACTCACCGAGGCTATGGCAGCCGGCGGCGATGAAGCGAAGCGCGCTTTCGAGGCGATGATGAAAATGAAGAAAATCGACGTGGCGGCTATTGATGCAGCGCGGAGGGGCTAAGGGTGCGGAGACTGTGATACCGTTGGGATAGGTCAATCCTGGCCGGTTGACGGAGGGGCCCATGCGGCTGCAAATCGAAAACGGCAAGGTACGCGCGCTCCGGTTCTATTACGACGGAGGAGGCCCAATGCGGGCTTACCCAAGCGTCCTCGGTGTGTTCACGGAAGTCGTAATCAACGTCTTCTACATTCCGTGGCAAAAGATCGCACGGAGGACGGTATGAAGACGGTAGAGCGATTGGCCGATGCGATTCTGGCTTGCGCAAAGAACGGACGGTCTCAGCCCAATCCAGATGTCGAGGAAGATGTTCGCGGCAAGCTCATATCGATGGGAGAGCGACAGCTTTCAGACCTCCTCTCAATGATTCGGCGAGGCGAGAGCTCGAAGGTTTTTCCGCACATCATTCGAGACCTGTACCCCGGTCTCACGATTGCCGCCGAACGTGCCGCATGAGCGGTTCTTTGCATAGTACAGAACGCCGGCATCTCACCGGCGTTTTGCTTTGTTTAAAAAAATCGCCGGGCACCGCAAGTGCCCGGCTCGCATTTCGTGCCTCTGGCCAACTGGCTCAGAGGTATCGCGCCCCGTGGCGCATCGCTTCCGCCCGCTCGCGCTCGCCGCGCTTGATGCTGGCGATAGTGTCGTGCACCGTCCCGCCTCCGTTGCGGAGATACTTCGGGCCCCTGGGGCCGACCCCGTTGGTCTGCTTCGGTGCCTTTTTGCGCTCGCGATGTCCACGATGTCCACCATTACCCATCTTCGTCCTCCCTGTGGGTCAGGCTCTCAATCGAGCCTACCGGGAAAAGTAGCACTGACGCTTCATTTTTGCTACTATCGCCGGTACGTTTGCCCATGCGCCAGTAGTTCAGGGTTAGAGAGCTGTCCTGATACGTAAGGTATCGACGGTTCTCTCGGACGAAAAGCGCGAATGTTCTTTGTCGTATTTTGCGTGCGCCAGTAGTTCAGTGGTAGAACGCTGTCCTGATAAGACAGAGGTCGTAGGTCCGATTCCTACCTGGCGCACGGAGAATGTGACATTCACGCTTTTCGGTCCTCGTTGCCGTCGTAAAGGCGAGCCATTGCCTGCGTCGTTCGGACGATGTGAGAGCGAGCTCGCACCCATCCTCACTTGCAGTCATAAGACAGAGGTCCGGCCCGATTCCAAGCACGCGCACAAAAAGCAAAGTCGGGCCCCGGATTGAGCCCGACCATCTCTTGCGCCCTGATGCCTATGATCGTGCGCCGACGCGGCGGTTTCCCATTGCACGCACATCCTCTGTCATGCGTGTCGCCTCTGCGGACGCAAGCCATTGGAACTTGTCGCCTCGTCTGCCCTTGCGACCGTTCAACTTGCGGTTCAGCTTCGCGAATCGGGTTCGCCGCGCCATATTCGCCTCCCACTACATGAAAACAGAGCAAGCCCGATTGCCTGCTCCTGCACTCATGATTGCGCGGTTTTTGAATTGTGCAAGAGGGGGTGTGTATTCGTAAAAAGGGAGGAAAAAACGTATACCCCGTGAGATAGAGATCCTTACGAAACTGAAATCGAGACTTCTTCCGGTTTATCTCATGGGGTATACCCCGTGAGATAACGCAATGCCGTTTTGCAAAGAATGTCACGTCAGTATCTCATGGGGTATACTGCCCCGCATGAACTATCGCGTCACGGGCGGGAAAACCCTCTCTGGTACGGTGGAGACCAATGTCTCGAAGAACGCCGCCGTGGCGCTGCTCGCGGGCGCCCTGCTCAATCGCGGCGAGACCGTCCTCAAGCGCATGCCGCGCATCGAAGAGGTGAAGCGACTCATCGAGGTGATGGAATCGATTGGTGTGAAAATCGTGTGGGACCCTTCCGGCGACATGCGCGTCACACCTCCGGCGAAGTTTGACCTTGCGAATATCAATCAGGAGGCCGCACAGCGCACGCGCGCTATCGCGCTTTTCATCGCGCCGCTCGCCCACGCGCTCGGCACGTTCGACCTCCCGGCGCCGACGGGATGCGACCTCGGCAAGCGGTCTCTTGGCGCACACATCGATGCGCTCGCAAAGCTCGGAATACATGTGAGCGGCAATGAAGAGGCGCATACGTACCAGGTGGAAGCCAATGGAATCCGCCAGCTGGCGGAAGCCAATGAAATCATCATGTACGAAGCATCCGACACGGGTGTCGAGAACGTGCTCATGGCTGCCGCGCGCATTCCCGGTACAACGACGATAAAATTCGCCTCAGCGAATTACATGGTGCAAGACCTCTGCATCTTTCTCCAGCACTGCGGTGTGAAGATAGAGGGCATCGGTACTTCGACGCTCGTCGTACACGGACTTTCAGACATCAATGCAGAAGTGCACGGGCACCCGAGTGAGGACCCTATCGAGAGCATGTTTTTCATCTCGCTCGCTGCCACAACCAAATCAGAGCTCACGATAGAACGCTGCCCTATAGATTTCCTCGAGCTCGAGCTCTACACGCTCGGGCAAATGGGTCTCAAGTACGAGGTAGGCGAGCGGTACGTCTCTGAAAATGGCCACACGGTGCTCCGCGATGTGAAAATATTGCCCTCCAAGCTCAATGCGGCGCCGGAGAAAATTGCGCCGCGCCCGTACCCCGGCATCAACATCGACAACCTCCCATTCTTCATCCCGCCCGCCACGCAGGCTGCAGGGACGACGCTCATACATGATTGGGTGTACGAAGGACGCGCCAAGCACTATATGGAGATGGTGAAGCTCGGCGCCAATATGCGCCTCCTCGACCCGCACCGCGTGGAAATCGAAGGTCCGACGAAATTGCACGCCGCCGACGTCGAGGCTCCTCCGGCGCTCCGCCCTGCGACGCTCCTCCTCATCGGTATGCTCGCCGCAGAAGGCGAGAGTATGCTCCGCAACGTGTACCCGATAAACCGCGGGTACGAGAATCTCGCAGAGCGCCTCAAGAAAATCGGCGCGGCCATAGAGGCGGTGGAATAGCTACTCAACCTGCCCGTTCTCCTTGATTTTGGTGTCCTCGTACGGACCCACGACGACACGGTAGAACTCATCCTTGATGGCCGTGAGCACGCCCAGAGCTCTGTTCATGTGGAAATACTTCTTGGGGTAGAGTTGCTTCAGTATTTTTGTAACCGCGTAATTCAATGCGCCATCCTGTTCTTCGAGCGGCAGCGATTTGAGATGCTCGATCAGCGGCTGCGTAAGAGCATCAACGTTCGGTCGTTTATCGGGGCTGATGTAAGGCATACCGCAACTATATCAACTTTTCAGGAGAACCGTTTAAATTCCCGGAGGCTTTCAGGCGTTTCAGCCCGTACCATCTCTTGAAATTGATCCAACGTGAACAGTGCATCAAAGCCGTCCTCTACGGCAGGTGGTTCTGCCTCTAGGTCTTTGCGACGGCTTTCGAACATCTCCCTCGGGGCCTGACGTTCGCGCTCGATGTTTCTTTGCCACGCAATCTCCGCAGGGGTGTCCAGAAATATGCCCTGAACTTTTTCCGCTCCCGCTTCTCTTGCGAATTCGATGAATGCGCGCCGGTCCGGCCCCGTCACAAAGGTCGAATCCATCACGACCGATTTCCCCGTACTCAGGTGCTCCTTCAAGCTACGCCGTATCTCGTCCCATACGCTTTGGGGCGACGCCTCTCCTTGCTGGATGTTGAACGCGGCGCGTATGTTGTCTGTACTGAGGTATGTATAGCCGTACCGTTTCGCGAAACCTTCCAGCGCCGTGGTCTTGCCCGCGCCCGCTAGTCCGATGCCCATGATGAGCTTCGCCATATTCAACTCTTCACAACCCGCAATTTCTTGGCAGCTGCGGCTGCCTTTTTTCGTGCTTCGGCGACGGTCTTGCCGAGTGCGGTGACGACAGCCATGCGGCGGTGGCCCGGCGACATGGGCTTTCCGAAAATACGCACCCACGTGTTCGGCTGTTTGAGCGCTTCGGCCACGCCGGTGTAGGCGGGCGTTTCAGTCGCGATTTCTGCGAGTACCGGCACGCTCGCGCCGGGGCGACAGGTAATTTGGGGGATGGGGAGTCCGAGGATGGCGCGCACGTGGAGCTCCATCTCGCTCATGTTCTGGCTCGCCATCGTCACCATGCCGGTGTCGTGCGGGCGCGGGGAGAGTTCGGAGAACCAGACCATGTCGCCTTTTACAAAGAGCTCGACGCCGAATATTCCTCTGCCTGTCTTTCCGCAAAGCTCCTTCACCACTTTGCCCGCGATGTCGCGCGCCTTCTTGATTGCGGTCTTCGACATCGGCTGCGGCTGCCACGATTCGCGGTAGTCCCCGTCTATTTGTATGTGTCCAATAGGTTCACAGAAGGAAATGCCTTTCGCGCCTGCCCGGCCAGGGTGCGCGATAGTGAGCAGTGTAATTTCGTAGTCGAATCGTATCGCACCCTCGACGATGACCATGCCCGTATTTGCGCGCGTCCCCTCCATCGCGAATTTCCATGCTTTAGCCAAATCTTGGGGTTTTTTAGCCACGGATTGGCCATGTCCCGATGAAGACATGGTGGGCTTGATGAAGCAGGGGAATCCGACTTCGGCCGCGCCTCTTTGCAGCTCTTCGAGTGATGCCGCGAAACGGTACGGCGATGTGGGGAGTTTCAGCTTTTCAGCAGCTAGTTCGCGGATACCGCGCCTGTCCATCGTGAGCCTTGCGGCGCGGGCGGTGGGTATCACCGTCCAGCCTTCTTTTTCAAGCTCGACGAGCGTGTCGGTCGCAATAGCTTCTATTTCGGGCACGATGAAATCGGGCTTTTCCTTTTGCACGACTTTCCGGATCTCTTTACCATCGCGCATGTTGAATACGTATGAGCGGTGCGCGACTTGCATGGCGGGCGCGCCCTCGTACCTGTCGCACGCAATCGTCTCAACACCGAGCCGCTGCGCCTCGATGACGACCTCTTTGCCGAGTTCACCCGAGCCGAGCATAAGTATCTTGACCGTGTTTGCCTTGCCCGGCGTCCCGAATTTCTTCATGGATCGCATGATAACAGGGTATAGTGAGGCGTCTATGCGGCCGCGCCTCATCGTCTTTGCGTCGGGTACCAAAGATGGTGGGGGGAGCGGTTTCGAGAATCTGGTGCGGTCGCCAGAGCTCGATGCGGATATCGTGGCAGTCGTTTCCAACCATGAGCACGGCGGTGTACGCGCGCGGGCAGAGCGCCTCGGTATCCCTTTCATCCACTTCGACCCTGCAGCACAATCCAATATTCTTGAGAATGTGAGAATGTCGTATCGGGAAGTGGTGGAAGGTACAGGCGCGGTATGGGTTGCTTTGTCGGGATGGCTTCGGAAAGTCGAGGGGCTCGACCCGCGAAAGACGTTCAACATTCATCCTGCCCTCCTCTCGTTTCAAAACGGCAGGTTCGGCGGCAAGGGTATGTATGGTCACCATATTCACGAGGCCGTCAAAGCCGCGCTCGACGCGGGCGAGGTCACCGAATCGGGTTTTTCAATGCACTTCACGACCGATGAGTACGACCGCGGACCAATTATGTATGAGCATCATGTCCCCCTTGTGCGAGGCATGACGGCAGATGATATTGCACGGACGGTGAACGCGGCCGAGCACGAATGGCAGCCGCGTATTACCAATATGGTTGTGCACGGCGAGATTCGCTGGGATGGTACCGACCCGGAATCGCTCACCGTTCCCAAAGCGCTGAAACTCAACTAGAATGCCCCTCACGGGCATGTGGCGGAATTGGTATACGCGTGCGTCTCAGAAGCGCATTCCGTAAGGATTGGGAGTTCGAGTCTCCCCATGCCCACACTTCGACTCGCTTCGCTCGCTCAGTGTAAACACAGGCGAGTCGAAGTGTCCTGAGTATGTCGAAGGGCTGTATGACAACAACACAACTCAAAGACTGGGTATACGAACTCATTGTTTTCGGCCTCAAGCAGGCGCGCTCGTGTATCTTTGCGGGCTCATTCTTTTTTCTCCTTTTCGTTTCCAAATACTTGCCGCTCGGCGAGCTTGCGCGCTACGACTTTCTTTTTATCTCGGCGGTGCTGCTGCAAGTGATTCTCTACCTCACAAAAGTCGAGACGTGGGACGAGGTCAAGACTATATTCCTCTTTCACATCATTGGCTTTGTCCTCGAGACATTCAAGACACACCCGGCTGTGGGTTCGTGGAGCTACCCGGAGCCGGGATTTTTTACGATAGGCACCGTGCCGCTTTTCGCCGGATTCATGTACGCCGCCGTCGGCAGCTACCTCGCACAGTCGTGGCGCATTATGAAAACAGAGTTGGAGAATTTCCCTCCGTATCCGTGGGTGCTCGCACTGTGTGCGGCAATATACATCAACTTCTTCACCAACTTCTTCATTCCCGACCTGCGTCTCCTCCTTATCCCCGCGGTCTTCCTCCTCTTTGCGCGTACGACCGTGTACTTCACGGTCATCAAAGAGAAGCGGCACATGCCGCTCGCGCTCGCGTTTTGTCTTATCGCGTTCTTCATCTGGATAGCAGAAAATATCTCGACTTTCTACGGCGCCTGGCAGTATCCCGACCAAGTCCACATATGGAATGTGGTCTCGACCAACAAAATCACGTCGTGGTTCCTGCTCGTCAT
Organism: uncultured Candidatus Saccharibacteria bacterium; assembly: GCA_964594735.1. Lineage (GTDB taxonomy): Bacteria > Patescibacteriota > Minisyncoccia > Phycocordibacterales > UBA2100 > UBA10103. The sequence goes on from CAZQMS010000002.1 coordinate 12,286, forward strand.
CATCAGCTTCATCATCGTGGCGTACCTCAAGCACTACAAAAAGGATGTACTGCATCGCTAGTCACGGCTCACCGCGTCCGTTTTACCCCGTGAGATAGCTATCGCAGAATGTGCAACATACTCGAATGTCGGTATCTCACGGGGTATACTGCCGCGCATGCAATTGAAAGACGCGAAAGTGGTGCTCACGGGCGGGGCTAAAGGCCTCGGCGCTGCGCTTGCGCGGGAGCTTGTAGAGCGTGGCGCGCAGGTGCTCATATCAGACATCGACAGCGCAGACCTCTCGGATCTTGGCATCGAGCTCGACATGCCGACTATGCATTGCAACGTGACAGAGCGCGAACAGGTAGAGGCGCTCGGCAGGGCGGCGATGGACGAATGGGGCCAGATTGACCTCTGGCTCAACAACGCCGGCGTGTGGATGCCGTACACTCCGGCGGAAAATATTGATTTCAACAAGGCGCACGAGCTCCTCGAGGTGAATTACTTCGGCCTTGCGTACGGGATGCTCGAAGCAGTGAAGCATATGCGAGAAAGAGGCGAGGGAACGATTTGCAATACGCTCTCAGTGCGCTCGCTGAAAGGTAAGGCGCTCGGAGCAGCGTACAGCGCGAGCAAATTCGCGGCAGAAGGATTCACACAGGCTTTGCGCGACGAGCTCAAGGGAAGCGGCCTGCCCGGCCAGGGCATCAAGGTGGTCGGCGTGTACCCGTACCGGATAAAGACCGAGCTTTTCGGCGCGAATAAGCACGCGGACTACGATCAATCGATGGAACCCGCAGACGTGGCGAGAATCATGCTCGACAACTTGGCTGAGAAAGAGCCGGCGGAGCACCTGGAGATTTGGAAGCCAGACGACATACGAAAGAAGCAGACGGTATGAACGTGCGAGCGGTGAAGACACGCGTCTTTGAGGAGGGAGAAGACTTACATCGATTTGTTGTCGAGCACGTGCCAAGTCTGGCAGACGGCACGGTGCTTGCGGTGACGTCGAAAATCGTCGCTCTCTCTGAAGGGCGTGTCGCACGTCCCAAAAATGAGGCAGAGCGCATGCGCGTCATCGAATCGGAAAGCGACTGGATGGTCGCGACGACGTACGTGGTCTTGACCATGAAAGACGGCATTCCGATGGCCAATGCCGGTGCGGACGAATCAAACGCGGATGGCAAACTCATCCTGCTTCCCAAGGACAGCTTCAAGGCGGCGGAAAAATTGCGCGCCACGCTGATGAAGAAGTACCGACTCACGAAGCTCGGCGTGGTCGTCACCGACAGCCGTGTGGTGCCGATGCGCGCGGGCGTCGTGGGACTCGCGGTGGGATATGCGGGCTTTAAGGGTGTGCGCGATTACCGCGGGAAAGCGGATATATTTGGACGCAAGCTCAAATTCACGCAGACCAATGTTGCCGACGGTATCGCCACTGCGGCAGTCCTGGTGGCGGGCGAGGGTAAGGAGCGGCAGCCGCTTGTGGTCATCGAAGATGCGCCCGTGCGGTTTGCGGACAAGGTGGACCGGGAGGAGGTGAGTATCTCGCTCAAAGACGACATGTATCGCCCGTTCTTCGGCCGCGTAGGGGAAGACGATTAGTTCCAATACTTCCTCACGAACGCGACGTAACCGACGATTCCGAAAAGTATCAGCGCGAGGAAGGCGAGGACGATGAGAGACCAATTCGTACCGCTTACTATCGCGGCTGCTGCGAGCTGTTCAAGTGCTTGCTCGGCGGTCGTCGCGTCCGCCGCGGGAGTCGCAGGTGCATCCGGCTCGTTCTCAGTGACTTGTGCGATACGCGTCTCGAAAGCAACTTCCGGTGACTCGTCGGCCACCTCCTCGATTATCTGGCTGAGCACTTCTCCTTGCGGGGGTGTCGATGTTGCGATGGGCGCTGTTGTCGTTGCGACTACCGGCGTCGTCGTGGCGGTCGACGTTGCTACGGAGCCCCCTCCTCCCGTCACATTCGTTCCCGGCCTCGAGAAGCTCGAAAGCAGCGAATACCATGTTTTACCGAGCGCGCCCGGGATTGCGTACGCAGTCGCCCAGACACGCGTATCCTGAGCAGTCGAGACTGGCTCGACTCCGCCGTCGCCCTGCTGCAAAAGTGCGAGGTAATCGCGCGGATAGAGGCCGCCGGGCGCCCACTGCGTCTCGTTTTGTCCGAGCGCAGCGATAGCCTGCATGCTCCAGCTCGTCGCGAAGCTGTTTGCCTGGCCGGACAGGCCAAATCCGCCGTTGTTTTGCTGCTGGGAGTGCAAATAGGTTTCCGCTTTTGTGAGTGCTGTCTGTACGCCCGGAAGCGCAGAAAATGGCGAGAGTGCTTGCACCGCTGCAGCAGTCGTGTCGACACCGCCGGTCCATGAACCATTCGCAGCTTGTCGCGAGACGATGAACGCGATGATGTTTTGAATCATGAGGTCGCTCGCGCCGTATCCTGCACGCGTGAGCGGGAAGAGGGCGAAGATGTCATCGTTGTCCAAGGATGCGTCGCCTATTTGCGTGCCGTCGTAGCTCGCGACAATCGGCGCGATGTAGTCGACGGGTGCACCGGTGTATGGGTCGATGCCGAGCGACATGAGCGCCATCGCGTGGCGGATGTAATCCTGCACGCCCGAGAGCGCAGGACTCGCCGATGTGAGGTGTGTCGTGAGCTTGGCCTTTGCATCACCAGCCTGCCCGGCCAGGGGATTCTGTGCGGCAAATGCGAGCGCTACCCAGTCGGTTAGGAGCGAGCTCGAGAACGAACCATCAGAGTTCTGCGTACCCGCGAGGTAGTCGAGTGCCGCCGGGACATTGAATGTGAGATGCGATATCCCACCTCCGCCACCGCCACCGCCGCCGGACGGCGTCTCCTCTTCCTCCTCTGGCTCAGAAACAGTAATGGCGACATTGGGGAAGTAAAAGACGGACTGTGCGCCGACAAAGTATTCGCCCGCGGTAGCTACCGAAAGCGTCGCCTCGCCATTCTCATCCGTGAGCGCTGTCGCAAATTCTGTGGGCGTGAAGAAGTCGTCAAACTGCACTGCGCCGGCAATTTCACCGGGGGCAGGGACGTAGACTCCATTTTCGGCATCGTACGTGCTGATGGTCGCGGTGAATTCCTCATCAGTCTCTACGCTCGTATCGCTCACCGATACTTGCCACGCCGAGCCGAAGAAGACGTATGCGACATCGCCGCTAGCCAGCTCCGTGACATCCATACCGACCGACGGGAACTCCGCATTGACCGCATATGTCCAGCTAAAGCATTCATCTGTTTCTGACACTGCAGGGATGTTGATGCAGTTGATCAAGAACGAATTGAAGCCAGAGAAGTAGGCGAGGTCCGTGATTTCAAACGTCGTCGTCGCAGTATCGAGCGCAGTGAGAAGCGCGAGCACGCTGCGCGCTGGGACGTTGTACGTGGTCGTGGTGCCCGTGGGGGCGATGCTCACGTCTGGCGCATCGGCAGCCGGAAGTTCAAGCTCGACGGGACCGATGAGTGTCGCTCCGTCGCGAATGGCCAGAAATACCGACTCAGTCTCGGGGTCGCCACCGCCCTCCTCACCCTCCTCGCATGTGTTCACGCAGAAGTTGGTAACAGTGGACGTGCTGTTGCCGATGTCGCTCGTGATGTTGAGTGTCAGGATATGGGCGCCGTCTCCGAGACTAGTCGCCTGGAAAAAGAAGTCGTTGAGACAATCCGTCGCAATCTCAGCATCTACCGCACACGTCATTTCGGAGATGCCATCGCCATCGTCCTGGTTGAACTCAAAGAGCGGGTCAGCGGTGTCGAATGTATGGCCTTCAGCGAGCGTTGCAAGCGAAAATATGCCGTCACCTACATACACAGAAATTTCTGGAGGCGTCGTATCTTTCGTCGTCGCCTGTTCCGTAGGGTCTTCCTCGCCAATTACCACGGATGCCGTAATCGACCCGTCTTCGAGCGAAGTAACATCAATGTTGGTGCTCCATGTATCACCGTTGCACGTTGTGGCGACAGGGCCAGCTGTGGTCGAGCCGTCGCTAACCGTGATGCTTATTGACGCGCCGTCCGTATCGCAGGAGCCAGAAATAGGTGCGCTACCCGCGGTCGAACTGCTAACCTGTGGAAAATCTATATCAAAGACGAGGTCTGCTTGAACGACTGACAGTGGCGCGAGCGTGAGTCCGGTCGCAATGGTGAGCGCAATAATTTTACGTGCAATTATATTCATACGAATCATTATTTAATAACTTTGCTTATAACGCCACTCGATTACGTCTCCGGGCCGGGCGAGCGTCCCAGACGCGCCGAGGCTCGAAGATTCATCGTTGATGTAGAGAAACCAGTAGTAGCCGTCCTCCGCTGCCGTGCCGTTGATGCTTTCGACGAAAAAACCAAGGCCTGGGTATTCTCGCCCGGTGAATACGAGCCCGTCTTTCGTCGCCTCCTGCATCGCAGCGAGTACGGTGACCTCGCTCGCTACGCAGGGGACGTAGGATGCTGTCCCGATGGTGATGCGTACCGACTCGCACACGGGTCCCGTCTGTCGAACTTCGGCTGCCGATGGGACGGGCGCTTCGGTTGAGACGGTGGCCTGCGCGGACGCGGTCGATGTCTGCGGGACATGGGTAGTCGGCTCTGCGTCGCTCTCCGCTGACGCAACAGTCGTCGTCGGAGTACCGTATGTAATCGTTGCGCTGGGCTGCTTTGCGTACCAGAGAGACGCTGCAACAGCGGCGATAAGAAGTGCGACGATGCTTAGGTAAATTTTTTGCATAAAAATACTCCGCCTGAGCGGAGGTTCTCACGAACGCCGTATGCGGCGTGCTCCTGCTCGGGATAACGGTTCGGTTGAAGACCGGACTTTACCCCGTGAGATGGCGGCTTGGCCTAACTCATGGGGTTTACCGTTGCGGCACAGTGAGGGAATTACACCCTACTTCCACAACCGACCGTAGAGTGCGATTGTACGTGCCGTATGCGCATGTGCAATGTGAACAACAATTCACAAAATGAGCCAGCGAAAAGTCAAAGTGTTCTACCCCATGAGATATGCGACTCAAACGCCCCGCTACGTTACGGGTTTTTATCTCACGGGGTATAGTGAGGAAATGCACGGATTTGAGACGGCTTTCAAGGGTAAAAAGATAACGATGCTCGGCCTCGGACTCCTGGGGAGAGGAGTCGGCGATGCGGAATTCCTCGCGTCGTGCGGGGCGATACTCACCGTGACCGACAGAAAGAGCGAAGCAGAACTCGCGTCTTCGCTCGAGAAGCTGCGACAGTATCCCAACATCACTTTTCACCTCGGCGGCCATCGTACGGAGGATTTTACGTCGGCGGATATGGTGATAAAAGCTGCGGGCGTCCGGATCGACTCGTCTGAAGTCGCCGCGGCAAAAAAGGCAGGCGTGCCTGTCGCGATGTCGACGGCGCTTTTTGCAAAATATGCGATGGAAGGTGGCGCACGCATAGTCGGGGTGACGGGTACTCGAGGCAAGTCGACGATATCGCACATGATTTTCCACTGCCTGAAAGCGGCGGGGAAAAAGGCGTTCCTCGGCGGCAATGTGCGCGGCGTCTCGACGCTCTCTCAGCTCCCGCACATCGAAAAGGGCGATATCGCTGTGCTCGAACTCGATTCGTGGCAGCTGCAGGGGTTTGGGGATTTGGAAATAAGTCCTCACGTCGCCGTCTTCTCCAACCTCATGCCCGACCACCAGAACTACTACCGCAACATGGACGAATACTTTGCTGACAAGGCGAATATATTTAAGTACCAAAACTCGGGCGACACGCTCATTATCGGCGAGAGCGTCAAAGACCGTGTGCGATCCACGAGACCGCCGGTCGAGCCCACGGTGCCCGGTGATTTGCCCAAAGACTGGCGGATTCGCGTCCCCGGCTCGCACAATAGACACAATGCATCGCTGGCGGCGTCGGCGCTTCTCGCACTTGGCCTCACGGCGCAGCAGATTCAAATGGGGCTTGAGTCTTTTGATGGTGTCGAGGGCAGGCTCCAGCTCGTCGCGGAGAAAAGTGGTGTCAGAATCTACAACGACAACAACGCGACGACGCCCGAGGCGACGATAGCAGCGCTGCGCGCGCTCGGTACTGATGCGCGAAACATCGTGCTTATCGCTGGTGGTGCAGACAAAGGGCTCCCCCTCGACGAACTCGCCCATGAGGTGCGCAAGACGTGTAAGGCGGTGTTTCTACTCGAAGGCACTGGTACGGTATTCCTAAAAGAGAAGCTGCCCGAGGCGCCGGTGCTGCACTCGCTCGAAGACGCCGTGCAATCTGCTTTCGGGGCGGCGGAGCCTGGGGATACGGTGCTCTTCTCGCCCGCATTCGCATCGTTTGGTCCGCCGCCAGGCGGATTCAAAAACGAGTACGACCGCAACGACCAGTTCATCTCTCTTGTGAAAAGCAGGGCATGATAGGCATATTCGATTCGGGTTCCGGAGGTCTCACGGTGCTGCGCGCGATTCGCGAGAAGGTACCCTCTGCCGATGTTGTCTATTTTGGTGACATAAAAAATGTGCCTTACGGTGACAAGACCAACGCTGAGCTCGCGCGGCTCGCAGCGACGGGTTTCCGGCTCATGCAGGAGCGTGGCGCGACGAGCATCGTGAGCGCGTGCAACAGTGTCTCGGTTTCGCTTGCGGTCTCGCTTTTCGACTCGCTTTCCATCGCGCCCACGCGCCTCATCGAGATGGTGGGGCCGACGGTCTCCTTTTTCAAAGGTTCAGACGCACGCATACTCCTCTGCGCGACGCCCGCGACCGTACGCTCGCAGATATACGAGAGCGGCTTCGAGATGATAGACAAGCGCATCGATTCGGTCGCGATTCCCGATCTTGCTGGCGCCATCGAGTGGGGTCATGAAGCAGGCGAAATCGAGAAGACCATACGTTCGTCGTTGCGCGATGTAAAGTTGCCGGACTACGATGTTCTCATCCTCGCGTGTACGCACTATCCGCTCGTTTCAGACATTTTCAGGAAGGTGGTCGGCGACACAATCGCCATCTTCGACCCGGCGTATGCGGTCGCGACGCGCGTGGAGGAATGGCTCTGGCCGCTTGAAGCGGGAGACGGCAAAATGCAATTCATCGTGAGCAAAGATTCACCGCAATTCCGCACATTTGTTGAGCAGATGTTTCCGGGCGAGCAATCCAACGTCGAAGTGCTAGAGTGACGGCATGCAAATGCCGCAGAGCGTATACATGGTCGGAATAGGAGGGATAGGCATGTCCGCGCTCGCGCAGTTGTATGCCTCGCGCGGGGTGCGTGTGAGCGGCTCAGACCGAGAAGAATCACCGGTCACCACAATGCTCGCGGCGCGGGGAATCGAGGTGTCGATAGGACATGACCAGTGTCTGATTCCGGCCGACACAGAACTCCTCGTGTACAGCGATGCGGTGCCCTCGAGCAATCCCGAGCGCGTGCGAGCGGCGGAAATGGGCATTCGCGAGGTGTCGTATTTTGAGGCACTTGGAGAAGTCTCCAAGGATGCGTGCACTATTGCGGTCTCAGGTACGCATGGCAAGACGACGACCACGGGCATGCTTGCGAAGATATTGCGTGATTGCGACAAGGAGCCGACGGCCATCGTGGGCTCGATAGTGCGCGATTTTCCGCCAGCGGGCGGATCCAACTTCTTGCTGGGCAAGGAAGAGCTCCTCGTGGTGGAAGCATGCGAATACCGCGGTCACCTCCTAAAGCTGCATCCGAATATTCTCGTCATCACGAATATCGAGCTCGATCACACGGATTATTTCCCGTCGCTCGAAGCGCTGCAGGACACATTCCGCGAAGCAGTCGCGCGCGTGCCCGCGGACGGCGTCATCGTCGCAAATCCCTCAGACCCGATTGTGGCGGGCGTCCTCGGTGATGCAAAGGCGCCGATTCTCGACTACACGACGCAGACTGTCCCGGCTCTGGAGCAAATAGGCGAGTTCAACCGCGACAATGCGCGCGCCGCAAAATGCGCAGCGCGGGCTGCGTTTCCGCACCTCCAGGAGGAGTACGTCGACAAAGCGCTTCTCGACTTCAAGGGCTCGTGGCGCCGGTTTGAGTATCGGGGCGAGACACCACAGGGCGCGCTCGTGTACGACGACTACGCGCACCATCCGACGGCGATTGCGAAAACGATTGAAGCCACACGCGAGAAATTCCCAGACAAGAAAATTATCGTCGCATTTCACCCGCACACGTATTCGCGCACGCGCTCACTCATGCAAGACTTTGGACGCGCTCTTGCAACTGCCGACGAGAGCATCATCGCGCCCATCTACGCCGCCCGCGAGGAGCCCGACCCGGCTGTGACGAGCGAGGTGCTCGCCGACGTGACGCGGCGATACGGCGGCAACTCGCTCGCACTCGATTCCTTCGACGCGATCCGCGACAAGCTGCTCACGTACGACGACCGGCACCTCATCATCACCATGGGAGCGGGAGACATCTACAAGGTGGCCGAGCAGATTGCCGACTAATACGGTGTTTTGTCCCACTTGCTTATAACTCGCCATGGCGGATTATAAACAAGTGATAAGAATCCAAAAGGCCTGCGGCTTCTCTCTTTTTTGTATCAGTGGTAGGGTCTGCGTATGAACGAAGTCTCAAGGGAGACCGAGCAGGGGAAACTCTCTATCGTCGCCACGCCCATCGGCAACATGGGCGATATCACATTCCGGGCGCTGTGGAACTTGAAAGAGTGCAGTGTTATCTACGCAGAAGACACGCGTGTCGTGTCGAAGTTGCTCGCACACTATGGCATCAGAAAATCGCTCCAGCGACTCGATGCGGCGATGGAGGGCAAGAAGTCGAAAGAAGTGCTCGAGCGCGTGCTCAGCGGTGAGCATGTGGTCTACGTGTCGGACGCGGGGACGCCGGGCATATCCGACCCCGGCGCGCGCCTCGTCGCACTTGTGCGCGAGGGCGGCGGACTCGTCGACGCAATCCCAGGGCCAAGCTCGCTCACCGCGGCGCTCTCGATTGCAGGGCTTGCGTCGCCGGAGTTCGCATTCCTTGGATTCGCGCCGCACAAAAAAGGACGTCAGACATTTGTAAAAAGAGTCGCCGCGATGGTTCGACCAGGCTCACCACAGGGCGGCATCCCGGTCGTACTTTTCGAGTCGCCTCACCGCATTCAGAAGCTCCTCTCGGAGCTTGAGGTGGTAAAAGTTCGCAAAGTGCACATCGGTCGCGAGCTCACGAAACTCCATGAAGAAATGCTCTCTGGTACGCCGAAAGAACTCGCCGCAGACCTGAAGAAGCGCAAGGCCGAGCGGGGAGAATTTGTCGTCATCATCGAGCCGCAGTCCTCGGCATAAAAGCGCACCCATGAGTGACCTCCCATGAGTGACCTACGAGGTCACTCATGGGAGGGAGGGGTACACAGGACTATAAAGATGTTTGTGCACTAGGAGCGTATGCCGCGTGGCTATATACTAGGCCACATGACACTCGATGCGCTCATCATGCTCTCCGGCGTCCTCGTCGCAGCACTTCCTTTTTTGGGCTTTCCCAACACCTGGGACACGTGGATTTTCTTTGCTGTTGGCGTTTTCGTCATCGCGCTCGGCATCGTAGTGCGCAGGAGGTACGGCCACATTGAGAATCCGCGCCGACCAGAAACCGAGAACGTCTCGCAACCGCGTCACGAGCATGTCCAGCTCTAAACGAACGAGCGCGTCGAGGATAGGCGTCGTTTTCCTCGGCATCGCGGCACCCGCCGTCGTTGCGGCGGGCGTGTTCATTTCTCTCTCTAATCCGTCGGCAGAATTTATCCGCGCTGGTGCGACCAGTACGCCGAAGGTGGTGATTCCCGAGGCTCCGAAGGCGCGCGTAAGTCACGTGGCCGCGCCGGAGCCCATGTACGCGATATACATGACGCAGTGCGCCGTGGGGACGCCCTCGCTCCGCAACACCCTTGTAGAACTCTTGGACTCGACGAAGCTCAACGCGGTCGTTATCGATATAAAAGATTACTCAGGTACCATCGCGTTCAAGCCCGAGAGTGAGGAATTGAAACCAGCGTGGGATGCCGCCAAGTGCGGAGCGGGCGATATGCGCGAGTTCATCGCGACGCTCCATGAAAAAGGAATCTACGTGATAGGACGCATCACGGTGTTCCAAGACCCCTTCATGTCGAAGGTGCATCCTGAGCGAGCGGTGCAGTCGAAGGCGCGGCCCGGTGAGCCATGGAAAGACCACAAGGGCCTCTCATTTATCGCGGTCAATTCCGAGCCGCATTGGAAATACATCGTGGAGCTTAGCCGAGAGAGCTACGAGCTCGGCTTCGACGAGCTCAACTATGACTACGTCCGTTGGCCGTCCGACGGCGTCATGAGCGACATTGTCTACCCTTCGACAGACCGTGCGGGCGAGCTGGAGAAATTCTTCGCGTACCTGCACCGTGAGGTGAAAGGTTTCGACACGAAGCATCACGGCGGTCATGTACCGGTCATGAGTGCCGACCTCTTTGGCTATACGACTGTACTCAGCGACGATCTCGGCATCGGTCAGCAGCTGGAGCGTGCGCTTCCATATTTCGACTACATTGCACCGATGGTCTATCCTTCGCACTACAACAAGGGCTTTGCGGGACTGAGTGACCCCAACAGTGACCCGTACAAAGTCGTGTACCAATCCATGGCAGAGGCGGTGCGACGGCTCAAAGCGCCGACGACGAGTGTCCCGTCGCTCGCCTTTACGCGTATCGGCACGTCGACGCCAGCAGTGTACGAGAAACCGGTGTATGACCCCAAGATGCTGCGCCCCTGGTTGCAAGATTTTAATTACGGCAAGACGTACACTGCGCAGGACATCCTCGATCAGACACGCGCGACGTATGACGCAGGGCTCACGTCGTGGTACTTCTGGGATCCAGCGAATCGATACAGTAGTTTGAAACAGGCGCTCTCGGCGCAATAAGAAGCGTCCCTAAGGGACGCTTCTTGGTATACTTCCTCCATGTCTGAGCATCACGACAGCCACGCTCCAGACGAGCATAAGCCCCATCCCGACCATCTCGACGATGACCGGCGCATCACGTACTTTGCGTCGACGCATACGCGGGGAAAGCGGGAGATGTTCGGTATCCGCGCAATCGACCGCGGCAAGCATGTGTACGTGATCGGTAAAACGGGCATGGGTAAATCGACCATGCTCGAAAACATGGCGATTCAGGATATTCAAAACGGGGAAGGCATCGCCTTTATCGACCCCCACGGCTCGACCGCCGAGAAGCTCCTCGATTTCATTCCGCAGGAGCGCATTAGCGACGTCATATATTTCGCGCCGTTTGATACCGAATACCCACTCGGCTTCAACGTGATGGAGGACGTGGGCTACGATAAGCGGCACCTCGTCGTCTCCGGCCTCATGGGAGCCCTCAAGCGCATTTGGGTGGATGCGTGGAGCGCCCGCATGGAGTACATCTTGCAGAATACCCTGCTCGCGCTCCTCGAGTACCCCGGCTCGACGCTTCTCGACGTGAACCGCATGCTCATCAACAAGACGTATCGCAATGCGGTACTCGAAAAGGTCTCTGACCCGATTGTCAAAGCATTTTGGGTAGAGGAATTCGCAAATTTCACCGACACATACACACGCGAAGCTCTACCCGCCATCCAGAACAAAATCGGCCAATTCGTCTCAAACCCGCTCATTCGCAACATCGTAGGCCAGGCAAAATCTTCTTTCGATTTGCGCAAAGTGATGGATGAGAAGAAGATCTTTATCGTCAACCTCTCGAAAGGGCGCATGGGCGAGACCAATGCGAGTCTCTTGGGCTCGGCGCTCACGGTGAAGATCTACCTCGCTGCGATGTCGCGTGCAGACGAGCCGCCGATGCGTCTCGCAAAGCTACCGCGCTTCTATTTCTACGTCGACGAATTCCAGTCGATGATGAACGAGGCGTTCGCGGACATCCTCTCGGAATCACGCAAATACAAGCTCGCGCTCACGCTCGCCAACCAGTACATCGAACAAATGGAAGAAGAGGTGCGCGATGCGGTCTTTGGCAACGTGGGGACGCTCATCGTGTTCCGAGTCGGTCCATTCGATGCGGAAGTGCTCGAGACGGTCTTCGACCCGGTGTTTACGCCGGAGGATCTTGTGAATCTCGGTCTCGGACAGATTTACCTCTCGCTCATGATAGACGGCGTTGGTTCGCCACCGTTTTCTGCAGAGACAATTCCGCCCATCGAGGCGCCCAATATCACGTACCGCGACGATGTCATCATGTCTTCGCGACACGCTTTCGGCGTCCCGCGCGCGAAAATCGAAGCGATTATCAAGCAAAAACAGGAGGAGTTCATCCCGCCGCCGAAGGAGAAAAAAGAGAAGCGCGACTATCGGCCAAGTGGTGCGCGATTCGAGCCTGCACCGAGCATCTCTCCCGCGGAAAGGTTGCGCGAGTCGCGCCCGTCACCTGCGCCTGCGCCCTCACTGCAGCCGACCATTGCCAGGGTGGAGCCGCGGCGTGAGCAGGTGACTACCCAACCTCGCGCCGAGGCGGGACGGAATTCACTTCGCGACGCCATAGAAAAGGCTCGTGCCGAGGGTATTTCCTCAGCTCAAGCACCCACTCGCTCGCCACTCGAGCTCTTGCGCGATAAGCAGGCGCACAAGCAACAGTCGCGCGACCACCAGCCGCATCACAGTCATGGCCGGAGCGAGCAGCGCTCGGATAAGCATCAAAGTGGGCCTCGCCATGAGTCGCCGCATCAACAACCTAAAGAGGAGCCACGGGCTCGCACAGAGGAGCGACCGCCGAAGAATCCTGAAGTTTCAAACCAAGTGCTACAGCGCGTGGTCAACGGCGGCGATACAAAGGACAAGGGCTTGAACTGAGAATCCACAGCGATGTGATGGTCGAACACTCGCTCATCTTTTTTGCGCGATAATATCCTGCATGCGATGGGCTATTGCGCTCATACTGCTACTCACCCCGCTTTCGGCGCATGCGCTTATTAACATCAATACCGCCGACCTTGCTGTGCTCGATACTCTTCCCGGCATCGGGTCGACGTTGGCTCAAAGAATAATCGATTACCGGACGACTAATGGCCCATTCGCGACCATTGAGGAAATCGTCAATGTAAACGGCATTGGACCGTCGACATTTGAGGACATGAAGCACTTGATTACTGTCGGCGATGCGTCCGGCCAAGAGTCGCAGAACCAGACCGCGACATCAACGGATTCGCAGAATACGAGCCCGCAGTCGACGACGACTCAACAGACATCGACCGCGAGCCAATCGAGCACACCTGTGTCGTCGTATGTGCATCCGCCCGACCCGAGCGTCTTCGTCGACGCCGGAGAAGACAGGGTCGTCATCGTCGGTGCTCACACCACCTTCCGTGGTCGCGCGTATAACAAAGCACAGGAGCACGTGGAGAATGTCCGCTTCAACTGGAACTTCGGTGACGGGAGTACGGCAGAGGGCGCGAGTGTCACGCATCACTTCGAGTACCCGGGGAAGTACGTTGTCGTGCTTTCCGTCGCTAAGGACATTGAGTCCGCAAGCGACCGCTCGGTGGTGACTGCAGAACCAGCGCGCCTGGCGTTTCGCGCTGAGTCCGACGGGAGCGTGCTTATCGAGAATCATGCAGGGCGCGACCTAGATCTGTCCTCGTGGGTCATACGGGCGTTTCTGCGAGAATTCATGCTGCCCGAGAATACGTTCATTCTCGCAGGCTCGTCGATGCGGGTATCTCCGAAAACGCTCGGCTTTTTTGCGGGAGCGGAGGCAGAGCTTGCGTACCCCAACGGCGTGCTCGCGATGAAAGCGGGTGATGTGCCCGCGCAGAGTGCGCCAGCGCCAGTGCAGTCGCCGAGCGAATTCCAAGCGGTGCAGTCGAGTGTAGCGCCTGAGCCCGCATCGCGCGCGTCCGTGCAACTCTCTCTCGCTGCCGCCGACGAAGAAGAAGCGGTGGAGGCGGTACCAGAATCGGCTACGGATGCGGTGCGTCCTACCGTTGCCGCCGCTTCTGCCTCGGGCGGATTTAGCTACTGGTGGTTCGCACCGATGCTTCTAGCACTTATGACAGGTGGTGCCGTCATGGCAGTGCGCGCCAAGCGGCAGGGCGAGTGGGACATCGTTGAGGATTCGCAGTAAGCAGTGTACGCTTGCGGGAATGGCGGAAAAAAAGACAGTCATCGTAACTGGTGGAGCAGGCCTCATCGGCTCGTACCTTATCGAGCTCCTTCTCAAAAAGGGGTACCGTGTCGTTTCGCTCGACAATTACTTCATCGGGAGCAAAGATAATCACGTCGCCGGTGCGGAGTACGTGGAGGGTCACACGAGAGACATCGAGCAGCTTCTTGGACAGGAAAACCCGGCTATTATTTTCCACCTCGGCGAATACTCTCGGGTGGAACAGAGTTTCGACGACTTACCGCTCGTGTGGGAGAGCAATGTTCACGGCACGTTCCGTGTTTTCGAATATTGGCGGAAACGAAAGTGCAAAATCGTGTATGCGGGTTCGAGTACAAAATTCTCCGATGGCGGTATGGGTCGTGATCAGTCACCATATGCGTGGATGAAAGCGAGCAATACGGAGCTTGTACGCAACTACGGCAATTGGTTCGACATGCCCTACGCCATCACGTACTTCTACAATGCATACGGCAAGCAAGAGCTCGCTGAGGGTCCCTATGCCTCGGTCATTGGCCGATTCAAGACGCAGTATGCAAAAGGTGAGCCTATCACCGTGGTTGCGCCCGGTACGCAGAAGCGCAACTTCACTTTTGCGGGAGATATCGCTCGCGGGCTTGTCGATGTGGGCGAGAGAGGACAGGGAGATGAATACGGTCTCGGGAGCCCTGAGTCGCACACAGTGCTTGATATTGCGAAGATGTTCACCGACAACATTGTGATGCTGCCTGAGCGCAAAGGAAATCGCATGGACTCCATCGTCGATACGGCGCGCGTCGAGAAGGAGTTTGGATGGAAGCCCGAGATGACGGTGAGGCAATACATCGACTCGCTGAAGGCGCAGAAAGCATGAAGCGCATTCTTATCATCTCGCTCACGTACCATCCGTACATTGGTGGTGCGGAGGTCGCGATAAAAGAGATTACCGACCGCATCGACCCGGGTGAGTACGAGTTCGACATGGTGACGCTCCGCTTCGACAGAGCGCTGCCGAAAGTCGAGAAGCGGGGCAATGTGACCATACATCGACTAGGACCCTCTGTTGCGAATCCCAAGGTGTCGGATCGTGCGATGCCGCTTATGCTCAGGATCGCAAAAATGCTGTTTCCATTTACGGCGTCCGTCAAAGCCACGATGCTGGACCAGAAGTATGTGTACGACATGGTGTGGTCGATGATGGCGAATCAGGCTGGTTTCGCGGGGATGTTTTTCAGTCTCCTGCATCCGAAGACGCCGTATGTGCTTGAGCTGCAGGATGGCAGGGCGTTGAGCGCGATGCCGAGACGTCGACCGATTCTCTATGTTCTGTGGTGGCTTTACAAACGTGTCTACCAGAGAGCAGATCGAATCAAAGTCATTTCACATTTTCTGGAGCGGGAGGTACGCAATATAGGGTACAAGGGGCGTGTTGCAGTGATTCCCAACGCCGTCGATGTTGCGAAGTTTTCGCGTGCGGTACCGGAGGATGAGCTCCATGCGCTGAAAGAAAAGTACGGCAAAAAAATGGGTGACGTGTTTCTCTTTACTGCCTCGCGGCTTGTGCTCTCGCGCGGTGTCGAGGACACGATTCGCTCGCTCACGCATCTGCCGGAAAATGTAAAGATGCTTATCGCCGGCTCCGGCGAAGACGAAGACAAGCTTCAGCAGATTGCGGAGGAATCTGGCGTGCGGGGACGTGTGATTTTTGCGGGACACATCGGTCACGACGAGTTGCCCGCGTACTACAAAATGTGCGACATTTTTGTGCGACCATCGCTTATCGAGGGTTTTGGCAATGCGTTTGTTGAAGCGTTCGCTGCGGGCATTCCCGTGGTGGCGACTCCGGTCGGCGGCATACCAGATTTTCTTTTCGACCCGGAGAGAAATCCCGACATGGAACCGACAGGCATCTTCTGCGAAGTCAGCAATCCGGAATCAGTTGCAAAAGCAGTGCGACGCTACATGGAGGAGCCGTCGCTTACTGCGCGGATAGTGAAAAATGCCAAGGAGCTCGCCGCACAGAAGTACGATTGGAATCTTGTCGCAGAGCGCATGAAAAGGGAGGTTTTCGACCCACTTACGGCTCGCCGGTAGCGGCGGAAAAAGGGGATAACTCTGCTGGCGCAAATCGCAGGAGAGGTGTTTGATGGGAGAGGAGAAAGGGGGATTGTCATGTTGCCGTTCGTCCCGCTGCTCCACAGAGAATCAGTGAGGGAAATTATCATGCTACAGATGCTTGCGCCCGCGTACATCACCATCTCGATGATGGAGGCGACAGCCCGAATCACTGAATTGATCCTGTGGGGTCCGCACATCCTTGCAGGACCGGGAACGCGGTAGCGCTCCCGCCTGACCAAACATGAATCGCCGCGGAGCCCCACTCGGCTCGCGCGGCGATTCTCTTTGCGCTACTGTTACGTACATGCGCATCGTACTCGTTGCTGGCATCTATCCGCCTGAAATAGGCGGACCTGCTCTCTACACAAAGAACCTCAAAGAAGCTCTCGAAAAGAGCGGACACGTCGCGGATGTGGCCCTTTTTGGATCACTTCGAAGATTCCCCACAGGCATTCGACACCTGCTATTCGCCATCAAAATCTTAGGCCGTATCCGCCGCGCCGACGCGGTGCTCGCTTTTGACACACTATCGACGGGTATGCCTGCTGCACTGGCGTGTTTCTTATCGAGGAAGCCCCTCTTCGTACGAATTGGCGGTGATTTCGGCTGGGAATCGTACGTTGAAAGTACCGGCGATTTAGTTCCTTTGCCTGATTTTTACAAGTTTCGCGCTCGCTGGCGCATTAAGCAACGTATCGCGGCGCAGTGCGTCCGCTTCATGGCGGAGAAATCCACCTTCATCTTCAGTAGTCAGTGGCAACTTGATATCTGGAAGGACGCGTATAATCTCGATGAATCGAGAATCGCGGTAGTTGAGAATGCCTTCGGTGAGAAGTTTTCGCACGAAAGTTCTCAAAAGCGCAACTTTCTTTTCTTTGTGCGGCCTATCAAGCTCAAGAACCGAGAAGTGTTCCGTCAGGTATTTGAGCAGGTGAAATCAAAGTATGAAGATATAACCCTTGAAGAAGGCGAGGTACCGCACGTCAAAATGCTTGAGAAGATGCGTTCCGGGTATGCAGTGGTTCTGCCATCTATCTCAGACGTAACACCCAACTACATCATTGATGCAATACGGTGCGGTACCCCTTTCCTTATCACAAAGTACTCGGCGTACGCGCAAAAGTACCGTGAGCTTGGCATTGTAGTGGATCCGCTCGACCCCGGAGATATGCGTCGCGGCCTTGAAGAGCTCCTCGACACTGCAAAGTATGCACAGATGCGACAAAGGCTCGATGTGCATGCGGAGAAGCGGGAGTACGTGGATGTGGCAGCTGATTTCGTTCGTATCGTGGGACGCGTATGAGAGTACTCCAAATCGGCTCTGATAGGTCGAAGCGAGGATCCCTCGTAAAGGGAAGTCCTGCGTACATGCGCCAGCAAGCGTACGCTGAGAAATTCGGCGCACTCGACATTATTGGTTTCTCGCTCGAAAACGATGGGTTCACAGAAATCCGCGATGGGGCGCTTCATGTGCATCCTACGAGGTCGTTCTCGAAGTTGCTGTATAGCATAGATGCGCTACTCCTCGCGACGCGGTTGCCATGGCCGGATGTCGTATCCGCACAGGATCCATTCGAGGCTGGGCTCACGGCACTCGTGATATCACGTTTTGTCGGCAAGCCGCTGCATGTGCAAGTCCACACAGACTTTCTTTCTCCGGCGTATGCGAATCATTCTTGGATCAACAGATTGCGCGTCCGTATGGCTCGCATCGTGCTAAGTCGCGCATCAGGCATCCGTGTCGTATCCGAGCGCATCAAGCTTTCACTGCAAGCTACAAGCTATACGCTGCAAGCTACCCCGACCGTGTTGCCGATATATGTGGACCTCGAGCGTGTCCGTGGCGCTTCGCCCGACGCGTCGCTTCGAAGTAAGTTTCAGAAATTCTCAAAGCGTCTCCTCTACGTGGGCCGGCTCGAGTCGGAAAAGAATCCCTGCCTCGCACTCCGCGCGTTCGCCACGGCTCCACATGATTCGTGCCTCATAATCGTGGGTGGCGGCAGCGAACGGCCGCACCTCGAGAAGCTAGCCCATGAACTCAATGTGGCCGAGCGCGTCTTTTTTGAGAGCGAAACAGACAGCGCGCCCTACTACGCGCTCTCCGACCTCGTGCTCGTACCCTCGCGGTACGAAGGGTATGGCCTCGTCATTATCGAAGCCCTAGCCGCCGGGAAGCCAGTCCTCTCGACGGACGTGGGCATAGCCAGAGAAGCCGGAGCAATCGTCGCAGAAGAAAAGGACTACAGCGAGGCGCTCAAGCGCTGGTTCGCCGAGGGCCCATTTTCCGGCACCCTTGCGTCGTACCCGTACAATAGCTTCGAAGACTATGTATCCGCGTACTGCGCTGACGCAGCTTCCGCAGCGGTGCGATAATTGCTAGTATACGTCGCCATGAAGGACAAACCGCTCATCGGGTTCATAGGACAGGGGTTCATCGGCAAGAACTACGCCGACGATTTCGAGCGCCGCGGCTACACGTGCGTCCGCTATTCTCTCGAAGAGCCCTACGTGCGCAATAGGGACAAGGTGCGAGAGTGCGAGATCGTCTTTATCGCCGTCCCCACTCCTACGACACCTGCTGGGTTCGACTACTCTCCTCTCGTCGATGCGCTCGGCAAGATTGGAAACGGAAAGGTGGCGGTCATCAAATCGACCATCGTGCCCGGCACGACAAGGAAGCTTCAGAAAGATTTTCCCGATATCACCGTTGTGTACTCGCCGGAATTCCTCAGTGAAGCGACCGCGGCGCACGATGCGGCACACCCATTTTCCAACATAGTTGGTCTCACAGATGAGACTCCCAAGCAGAAAGCAATTGCCGAGCGACTGCACGCCATTTTACCGCCCGCACCGTTTGCGCAGACATGTTCGAGCACGGAGGCGGAGATCATCAAGTACTCGCACAATGGCAATGGCTACGCGATGATTATGTTTTTCAACTTAATGTTCGATCTTGCGCATCACCATGGCTGTAACTGGAATGTCATACGACGCGCGCTGGAAGCCGACCCGATGGTATCAAATTCGTACATTCGCCCGGTACATAAGAGTGGTCGTGGCGCCGGAGGACATTGCTTCATCAAGGATATTGCTGCGCTTCGCGCGGAATACGATGCAAGGATTGGGAACGAAGCAGGAACCGCGCTGTTCGAAGCTCTGGAGCGCAAAAATATTGAACTTCTTAAGGCTACGGGCAAGGACTTAGATCTGCTCGAGGGAGTTTACGGTAAGGGCGTGCTCGCGCAGCCAGTGCCGAGCGTTGCCATGCCGCCAGTCAGCTCTGTGCGCGGGGACATGCGCGTACTCATTTGCACTGAGGCGGTCGATCGCAATGACCCGATATTGGGCTACTTCCACGGTTGGATACGAGAATTCGCTCGACACGCATACCGTGTCCACGTGCTGTGTCTCGGTTACGGTGAACGTGGGCTACCCGCCAATGTCTCGGAGCATTCACTAGGTAAAGAGTCCATGAAAGGTGGTTTGCAATTCATTCGGCGTATCGTTTATTCCGTGCGACTCGTCCGGAACGCGTGGCGGCTTCGTCGAGAGTACGATACGGTGCTCGTCCACTTAAGCTCAGAGTTTTTGATTATCGGCGCATTTTTGTGGAGGTTACTCGGTAAACGCACCGGGTATTGGTACAACGATTCGAGCGCGTCACTGTTTGCCCGTGTTGCTATCGCGCTCTCCGACGTCGTGTTCTACTCGAGCGCGACGTCGTACGCGGCGGCATACCCGAACGCGCGGTTCGTTCCTACGGGTATAGATGCTGATATGTACAATGTGCAACGCACGGCGGCGAAGGAATCCCTGCTTTTCCTCGGACGCATAAGTCCTGGCAAGAAAATCGAGTACATCATTGAGGCATATGCAACAGTGCGAGAGAACGTCCGAAACCTCACACTCGATATCTATGGCGAGCCGAGACGCGGCGATGAATCGTATGCCGGCAAACTGCGCGCCGATTACGCGCGGCACGAACGCGATGGAGGCCTCACCTTCCGCGGGAGTGTGCTGCACGATGTGACCCCCTCGATTTACGCGTCACATGAAATATTCGTTCACGCAAGCTCGGCGCGTGGCTCGCTCAAAACCCTCTACGAGGCTATGGCGGCGGGATGCATTGTAATCACCTCTGAGAAGGATGTGCGCGGCGTCATTGATGAGCGGCTATTTCTTGAAGAAGTCTCGGCCGATGGTGTATCTAAAGCTGTAAAGGCGGCATTGTCACTATCCGAAGAGAAAAGAGAGCATATTCGGGCGCTTTCACGTGCGTACGTACGCCGCGAGCACGCGCTTTCATCCGTCGTACCCGTGGTTCTTGAGATGCTCGCAAGCACCGGTGGCGAACGATCTAGACTCACATGAGTTTTCCAAGGCTTCTCGTCGTATGCCAGGCAGTCGACACGCGGGATCCTGTCCTCGGTTTTTTTCATACCTGGCTGCGTGAGTTTGCGTCGCGTGCGGGGCGTGTGCATGTCGTCTGCCTCAAAGAAGGTGCGCACAGTTTGCCGCAGAATGTGACCGTACACTCGCTCGGCAAAGAAAGTGGGGCTTCGAGGATGCGGTATGTCGTCAATTTTTACGTCCACCTCGCTCGTCTCCGCGGAGAATACGATGCAGTATTCGTGCACATGAATCAAGAGTACGTATTGCTCGCGGGACTTCTCTGGCTTCTCACGGGCAAGCGAGTCGTTTTGTGGCGTAATCACAAGAAGGGCGGCGTGCTCACTCGCATTGCATCACTGCTCGCTCATTCAGTATGCTACACTTCCGCCTCCGCGTATGTCGCTGGATACGGGAACGCGCACAGAATGCCACTCGGTGTCGACACAGAGCTTTTCAAGCCATCTGAAAAGGAGCCTAAGAGTATTCTTTTCCTTGGGCGCATGGATGAGGTAAAGAACGCGGATGTGTTCATAGAGGCACTCGCTATACTGCGCGGTAGAGGAATTCAATTCCATGCCGATTTGTATGGCGAGCCCACAAACCCGTCTTCTGCGTACGCAAAAAATATTCGAAAACGAGCAGAGCCCCTCGTACATGCAGGCGTCTTGTCATTGCACGGTTCTGTCACGCACGAAGCGGCAGCTGGTCTATTCGCGAAACATGCCGTCTACGTGAACCTGACGCCGTCGGGAAGCTTCGACAAGACTATTGGAGAGGCGATGGCAGCAGGGTGTATTGTGGTCGCTGCGAATGACGCCGTGCAGAGTGAGTTGCCGGAGGGTTGCTTTGTCGAAACGCTCGACGCTCAAGGAGTTGCCGACTCTCTAGTCCGAGCTATCGACAATAATCCGAGAGTGATAGGAGAGAAAGCCCGTGCCTTCGTGGAGGCGCACCACTCTATCATGCAGCTCATGGACGAGCTTCCAGCGCTCTTCAGAGACGATAGTACAATCCAGAGAGTATGAGCCGCGTACGAGAGATGTCGTTCGCCCCGTCCATGGTGAGCCGCGGAAGCTCGAATGGGGTGTCGGTAGTGGACACGAACGCGGGACGGGTCGTAAGAGCCGCAGTAAAGCCTGCGTCCTTCAACTCGGCGACGGTATCATCATTGTAGTCGGATGTACCCCCGTTGGGGTACGCGAATATTGGAAGCGGTCGTACGTGGCGTGCAAGCATCTCCTGCGACGTGCGTATTTCCTCGCGCGCCTCTTCTTTCGTAAGCATGGAGAGGATGGGATGCGTGCACGTGTGCGCCGCAAATGTCATTCCTGCAGATTCCATTTCCTCTATCTCGTCCCAGTTCATCGGTGCGTAGGGGCTCTCGGCGAGGGAGTCCTGAAGGCGCGATGCGCACGAAGACTCGAGTTCTTCGAGAAGAGAATTGGCGCTGTCTCGGTCAAGTCTTTTCATGCGTCGACGCAGCTCCATGTCCGTAGACACTTTTTGTTCGCGAGATGATATGTTGTATGTTGTCGCGCCAATGCGCAGTGTTTTTACACTAGCACGATCTATGCAGGATTCTATTCGGTCTACGGGCAGGGGCATGAGCCGATCTACGAAGTCAGTGGTGATGAAGAATGTCGCGGGAGCGCCCGCGTCGCGCAGTACCGGGAAAGCATTCGTATAATTGTTACGATACCCGTCGTCGAACGTGATAGCTATTTGCGCTCGGGTTGACCGACTACCACTTCTGGTGGCAACAAGATTTGCAAGTGGAACAATTTCGTAGCGCTCCTGCAGCCACGTGACATGTTGAGCAAACGCATCTGTGTCGATAAACTTTCCGCGATAGTTGAAAATCCCATCTTGACGCTCTTTTGTCACACCGTGGTAGAGAAGAATGCGAGGCGCCGTCGAATCAACGATACGCCACACCTGGGTAGCTTCTATAAGCGAAAAGACTGCGGTCCGGAGGGCGCGCGACGGAAACATACTGGCATTGTAGTATAAGAGCGCTATGGCGCGCGAGAACAAAGTATTGGTAGTGGGAGAGAACAGTGCGGCAACGCTCGCCGTGATCCGTTCACTGGGAAGGCACGGTGTCATTGTCGACCTGGCCACTTCGGATGTCCGGAGACCCGCGGCATATTCGAAATATGTGCGCTCCGTGCACCAGACTCCGGTGCCGGGAAAAAATAGGCAGCTATGGATTGATGCGCTTGCGAGCATTGTGGGTGTCGAGAAGTACGATCTCGTGATGCCGGCTACAGAAGGAACGGCGCTTCCGCTCGCCGACGAACGAGCTCGCATCGAACGGTTTGCTCGGTGTGCCGTTGCCCCCAATGCGCAACTGGACATCGCCCGCGACAAGTGGCGGACTGTCGAACTTGCTGAGCGAGTCGGGGTACCGGTACCTCGTACGAGCCAAGTCACGAGGGTCGAGAATCTGCAGGAGGTTCTCGCGGGGTACACGTACCCGGTCGTTATCAAGCCGATCTCTTCAAAGGTATGGTCAGGAGAGCGCGAAGTGGGTGTGGGTGTTCGTGTGGCCGAAAACGAACAGGAGGCACATGAGCGTGCACGGCTTGTGCTCATGCACATGCCAGTCCTGATACAGGAGCATGTGGAAGGCCAGGGAGTAGGTCAGGAATTTCTCTGTCGCGACGGTGAGGTGCTGATGGCATTCCAACACGATCGTGTGCGTGAATATCGTGGTAGCGGTGGGAGCACATACCGTGTCAGCGCGCCACTCGATACGCGCCTTCTCGAGGCGTCAAAGAAATTGCTGAATGCGCTGCGATGGACTGGCGTTATCATGATTGAGTACCGACGAGAACGACCCGGCGGATCGTTCTGGCTGATGGAGCTCAACGGTCGGTTCTGGGGCTCGCTGCCGCTCCCCGTCGCTATTGGCGTCGACTTCCCGTATGCGCTGTACTGTGCGACGATGGGAATTCCTTTCGATATTCCTCGTACATACCGCGAGGGCGTATTCGCCCGCTCTATCTTTGAGGATGTTCGAGAGATGCGAAGTCGGGGAATGACGGCGATTCGCGTCGTATCCGAACTCATCCGAGCCCTCGCGAATCTTCTTCTTGGGGTGGAGAGATGGGACGTACTGTCGATTGACGATCCCGTTCCGTTTTTCGTTACTGTACGAAAGGGCATCTTTCAAGTTGCGAGAAAGTTTGGCCTGGCGCCGCGCCGCGTCATAACAAGGGAAGAGAAAGTTCGCATGAAAGCCGCGTTTAAGAACGCGCGGCATGTGCTCTTTATTTGTTATGGCAACATCAACCGTAGTGCTTTTGCGGAGGCGTACCTTGCGTCGAGGAAGCCAGTCGAGGTGCGCTCTGCTGGAGAGTATCCGACAGAGGGTCGTCCAGCTACTGAGGACGCAAAGCGCGTGGCTGCCGAATACAATGTGTCTCTTGAAGCGCACCGTTCAACGAGGTTGAAGCAGGACATGCTCTCTTGGGCTGACATCGTGTTGACCATGGATGAACGGAACACATCTTTCGTTCGCGAAGAGTTTCCCGGCGCCGCGGCCAAGGTCTGGAGACTCGGGGATATAACAGATGGACACGAGGTACCGGATCCTCACGGCAAGGGGCGTCGCGCGTTTGAACGATCTTTTTCTGCCATTGCGAGAGCAGTCGACGAACTCCTTGCGGCCTAAAGTACTCGGACGGGTTTTGTCGGCCAATATAGCGCAATGTAATTCATTACGAAATCCGCAGCGCTTACCGCGACGACGCCGAGCACCATCCCTTCCAATCCGAAGAAGTGCACCGAGGGAATCAGGATAGCGAGACGTATGAACGGTGCAATGGTGCGCGAGACCCAGAGCGCGCGTTCTCTTTTGTGCGCGACTAGCGCCGTCGACAGGAGCATGCTTGGAAAGAAAAGCAGAGAGAGAGCGAACATCTGCGTAAGTGGAATAGCGTCGCCGTAGCCGGGAAAGGCGATAGTGAAAACATGCGGTACGAGTAGTATGTATATCGCAACGACGGGAACGAGAACCAGGAGAGTAAGACGAAGTATTTTTCGCATAAGCGCTCTTTTCGTTGCCTCGGCGTCGTTTTCACTGAATTTCGGGAACGCCAGGTCAGCGAGCGCTGCGAGTGCGTTCTGAATATGACCGACCGGTGCGGTGGCGAAGAAGTACATCGCGAGCTCGACTGCGCCGAGGTATTGGAATACCAGAATCTTATCAAGCTGAGCTATGCCCGCTCGAAACACGCTGAGCAAGCTCAGGCTTTTTCCATACCGTATCGTGTCTTCGTCGGCCAGGGTATTCGGGGGGTACAAACGAAGCGTAACGAAGTGCGGAACGATACGGACAAGTGCATACAGAATGAAGTACGCTATGACGATATACACAAGTTCTTGTGTGACATAGATGACACTGAGCATCGCAACGAGCACGAAGATACGTGTCACGACCTTGATGATGCTTGCCTCACGGAACAGCCGTCTCGCTTTCAGGTAGTCACTGAACGTGCCGAGCGGATCGCAAAAGGGGACGAACGCAGCGACTATCAGGAAGGCGCTCCCGAGCTGCGTATTGCCCCGAGCGAAGTAGTAGATCGCTACCGCGAGCCCAGCGAGCCCGGCGAGTACTCCCCAGCGCATTCGCACCTGGACAGTCTTCATGAATTCGCCCTCGAATCCCCGTGCGACCGCGCGGAGCATCGCTTCGTTCACCTTCGGGAGCGTGATCACGGCGAGCAGACCGAACATAGCGAGCACGTACTGATATACGCCAAACGTGTGTTGGGGCACTAGGTACGCGAATGCGACTGATGAAACGAATGCTGTGAGTGACGCCGCCACGTTGCCAACAGATAGCCAAAACCCCCCGTGCATGATGTAGCGCAGGTCCGTATTCGCGTAGCCTTCAAGCCACGCGATGGTGTGAGAGTACGCACTACGGTGTTTGGGCGAGTCGGGCGGCATGTGTAAGGCCATGGTATATGGCCGTCTTGTTGCGGACAAGCCAGCACGTGCACGAAGCATACTCTTCGCGGTATCATCCTCCACATGCGACGAGTGTTCAAAAAACCATGTGCGGCATAATGGGGGCTACATTCAAGGGTCGGGGTGATCTGTCGAACGTGCTTTCTCGGCTTGTGCACCGGGGACCTGACGGTTCGAGTGTAGTAGAAGAAGGTCCCATTACCCTCGCGCATTGCCGGCTCGCTATAATCGACCTTTCTGATAGAGGCTTGCAGCCGATGAAGAGCAGGGCAGGTGACATATCGATAGTCTTCAACGGCGAAATATACAACTACATGCTCCTTCGTGCAGAGCTTGAGCGCGAAGGCAGCACGTTTGTCACGCACACGGATACGGAAGTCATCTTGCAGGGGTACGAACGCCACGGCAGGTCCTTTTTTGAGCGCCTTCGCGGCATGTGGGCGTTCTGTATCTACGATGCGAAGAGGGGAATAGTCGTGCTCTCAAGAGACGCATTCGGCATCAAACCGCTGCTCTACAGCACAGACGGCGGCGAACTGTACTTCGCCTCGGAAATGCGCGCTTTGAAAAGCATGCTACCGAAAGTCACCCCGAACACTGAAGCGTATTTCCAATTCTTCAATCTCGGTTACTTTATTGCGCCCGATACGTGTTACAGAGAAGTGCGTCGCCTCCGTCCGGGCGAGATACTGACGTGGGATGTTGGCGCACGTCGCATGCATGTCGAAACGCTGCAGCGCCCGCTCCCGCAGATTGAGGACATTTCGTTTTCCGAGGCAGTGGAACGTACCGAGCAGGCGCTCAGCGAGAGTATCGGTGCGCACTTTGTTGCCGATGTCCCGGTCGGACTCCTTCTCTCTGGAGGCAATGACTCGTCGCTCATTGCCGCACTCTCAACTCAGCTCGGAAAAAAGCCCCTCGCGTACACACTCGAAATACAAGGGAGCATTGACGCGGAGTACGCACAGAAGGTGGCGAAACACCTGGGACTCGAACAGGAGCGAATCCCCATGACTGGTCGCATGTTTGCGCAGGGGTACGCGGAGTCGCTCGATATCCTCGATGAACCGTTCGCTGACTCTTCGATCATTCCCACATCGCTTATCTATCGCGCCATGCGCGGCAAGACGAAGGTGGTGCTTTCCGGCGAAGGTGGAGATGAGCTTTTTGGTGGGTACACACGCCACCGGTATTTTGCGGGTATGAACCGTTTTTATAGGTCTCGCATATCGGACGTGCTCTTTGAGGCCTATGGTTCGTCGTCTATTGCCCTCCGATACGTAAATCCCGTTCTTTCGCGCGCGCGTCGGATTATGGAGCAGTCAAGTGGTGACCTTGTTGGGACGTATCTGTCGCATGTTCGACTCTCAGACATACCGATCCACGTAGCCGCAATGCGAAACGCACTCGTGGGCGTACAGGATAGCACTCAGCACGACGCTTTTTCCCAGCCCGCGAGTTTGCTTCTGGATCGGGCCTTGTACCTGCCGTACGACCTTTTGTATAAAACCGATATGGCATCGATGGCCTCATCAATCGAAGCTCGTGTCCCGTACCTTGATGTGGGTGTCTTGCGCACACTTGCGACGTTCAGTCCGTCGTTCTGTCTCTCTTCAGATCATACGGACAAAGAATTGCTCAAAAAAATAACGGAAAGGTATTTGCCGCGCGACCTCGTCTATCGGCCTAAAAAAGGTTTCGGATTCTCGCACGAGACGTACGCGCACGACGAATTTGCGCGCGACGTAGGTACTGCGCTCGAGTTCCATGCGGCGCACGCGGCAGACTTCGGTCTTACGAGGAGCAACCTTCGCATGGCGCTCCGTCGACGTCTGGCAGGTATGTTCATTGAAAAGTATCCTGCGTTCGCATTCGCTCTTGTGACCAATTGGAGGGTGTTTGGTCGTTAGGCCGTGGATGTGGTATCTGTCGCGTGGTACCATCCGCATCGATGGATGCCTTGATACCACATGTGCGTCTCACCATCAGCGACGCCGACGTAGCCGCGGTCACCGCCGTGCTCCGGTCAGGGCAGGTGGCTATGGGTCCGGAGGTCGAGAGGCTCGAAGAGGGTATCGCGCGCATCGCACAGCAGAAGGAAGCGGTCGCGCTCTCGAGTGGCACTGCCGCACTCCACCTGTCGCTCGTCGCCCTCGGCGTGGGGTCTGATGATGAGGTTGTACTGCCCGCCTACGCATGCCAGGCGCTTCTCAATGCCGTACACCAGACCGGAGCACAGGCGCGTCTCGTCGATTGTGATACCACATTCAACATTGATCCAGCAGGGATTCGCAGAGCGATCGGCGTGCGAACGAAGGCAATTATTGTCCCGCACATGTTCGGGCTCATGGCGGATATGCCGCGTATTCGTGAATCTGCAGGAATGGTACCAATCGTTGAAGACTGCGCGATGGGTCTAGGAGCGAGCCTGAACGGACAGCCCGGCGGGAGCTTCGGAGACATCAGTGTTTTCTCGTTTTATGCGACCAAGATGGTGTCGGGCGGCGAAGGGGGTGCCCTGGCTTCGTCGCGCAAGGACCTTATCGACATCGCACGCGATCTGCGCGAATATGACAAGAAGCAGACGTACCGGGTGCGATACAATTACAAATTGTCTGACATACATGCTGCGCTTGCGCTCTCTCAACTTGAGCGGCTTCCGGAATTTGTGGAAAAGCGCCGCTCGCTTGCTGCTCGCTACGATGCGTCCATAGATGCGTCGCGCTACATTCTCCCTGTTGCTCCGAAAGGTCACGAACACTCGTACGCACGTTACGTCGTGCGTGCCAATGACGGGGACGCACTTCGTGCGTACTTAAAAGAGCACGGTATCCAAGCGGGTAAGGGTGTCGTTTTCGGATTGCATAATCTCGAGTCAGGCCACCGCGAATTCCCTGCATCCGATGAGGCTCTTCGCACTGCTGTTTCGCTCCCGATATACCCCTCACTTACTGAACCCGAGCAAGACCGCATCATCGCCGCTCTGCGGGAGTATCAAAGTTCGGTATGAGCCAGGAATCGATAAACAAGCAGACGTATTCGACTCAGAAGGCGCTCGAAGTGTACTCCACGAGCTACATGTGGCCGTACGAACAAGTGCTTTTCGATTCTTATGTTAAGCCTGGCATGCGCGTCCTGGATGTCGGATGCGGCACGGGACGTTCGACGAGCTTTCTCGCGAAGAGGGGCGCTGATGTCGTGGGAATCGACATGGTCGACCTCTTTATTGAAGAGGGAAAGAAGCTCTATCCGGGTCTTGACCTGCGCGTTATGAACGCGACGAAACTCGATTTTCCCGACAACTTTTTTGACTTCGTATTTTTTTCGAATCAGGGCATCGATTACACTGAGCATCGCACTGACGTGCACAGCGAGGCTTTTCGGGTCACGAAACCCGGGGGTTTGTACGCATTTTCTAGTCACAACAGTCTGCGGCTCCCCCGCTCAATAGCTTCATGGAAGAATCTATTGACCAACATCCACCGCTGGCGGCCTGGCTACCATGTGCGAGTCGAGCATCATGAGAACGGTACTCTCCACGTTGCGCATACAAACATCTGGTCTGAGCAGGCGCTCTTAAAGTCCGTCGGCTTTGAGCTCATCGAAGTGCTGGACAACGATGCGGCCTCGCCCCGTCGTCACCCTCTTGTCACTGGTTTTCTCTCGAGATGGCCTATGTACGTATGTCGCAAACCAGCAGCGTAGGGGGCGTACTGTTTCTCATAAACAACCTCAACAGGGGAGGTGCTGAGCGCGCATTCGTCCGCCAGGCGAACGATCTCAGCCGGATGGGGATTCCGGTCATTTTTGCCACACTCACCGAAACGCTTCCCGATGGCTACACAAGTGAGCTCCTTGTGCCGAGTTCTCAGCGGATACGTATCGCACCAGGCCTCCCTGGTGTGTGGGCACTCCATAGGCTCGTGCGCAATCGGGACATCGAGGTGATCTACTCGACTCTCGAGATGGCGAACACTATCGCCAGGCTCGTGAAAATCCTTTCGCCGCGCGTGCGTGTGGTGACGCGCGAAGGGAGTGCCCGAATCGATGCAAAAGGGCGCGTGAGCCCGAAAGGCGTAAAGTACCGCATTATCGATGTGCTTCTCAACTGGGCACCAAAAACCATAGTCGCAGTGTCCGGTGAAATCGCACACGCTCTCGCTTCGTACCAGCCCATGTATGCTCGGAAGATACGCATTCTTGAAAACGGCGTGACAGTGTCGGAAGACATGGTAGGCATACAGTCGCTTCTTAGTGCAAAGAAGCACAGGTCGGATTTTCGCGTGCTCGCTGTGGCCTCTATGGGGTACCGGGAACGCGCGTTTGAGTACCTCATCGACGCGCTCACGCATCTTCCCCAGACGTTGCTTTGTTGCACCACGCTCGTCTTTGCCGGCGATGGGAAACTGCGAAGCATATATGAGAATCAAGTGCAAAAACTCAATCTTACGGAACGGGTCAAATTTTTAGGCAGACTCGATACACCCACTCTCGAGGCCGAGTATCGCAGCGCAGATGTCTTCGTACTTTGCTCGACGGCAGAGGGCTCGCCCAATGTGATTCTCGAAGCCATGTCTTTCGGTGTTCCCGTCGTATCAACGCCAGTGGGCTCTGCGGTGAATTTCGTATCTGACGGTCGTACAGGCTACCTCATCCCGTTTCGGGATGCTGGGGCCATCGCTGAAAAGCTTACGCACCTCGCGGAACACCCGGAGGATCGTGAGACGATGGGGCTCAGGGGGTACGAGCGGGTGAGCACAATGTTCTCTTTCGAACACACCATGCAGGAATTGAGAGGCATTCTCGGTGTATAGTTGCTTTACATTTGAGCCCTAGTGAGCTTGAATGGGCACGAATATCTATGCTTCACAGCGCACAAAAAGTCCTTATTGTGAGCGCCCACGCAGACGACATGGAGCTCGGCTGTGGAGGGACTGTGTACAAGCTCCTGCAAGAGGGAAAGGACGTCCACCACGTTATCCTCTCCTACAACTTGAAAGGTGCGTCGAGCAAATTCTCCGCGGATGAAGTGGAAAAAGAGGTCTATGCGAGCGCGCAAGTCCTGGGGCTCAAAAAGGAGAACATCTACATCGAAAAGTTCGAGAACCGCATTTTTCCCGCGCACCGACAGGAGATACTTGATACGCTCTGGAAGTATCGCAAGAGCGTACAGCCCGACCTCGTCTTTACAGGTGCGCTGGATGACATGCATCAGGACCATGTAGTAGTCGCTGAAGAGAGCTTCCGCGCCTTCAAAGATTGCAACATCATTTCTTATGGGTTTGACTGGAACCGTATCGATAAGCATGTAGATTTCTACAGCGTCCTCTCCGAAGAGGCGCTCAGGAAAAAAATCGCGGCTGCGCAATGCTATACGAGCCAGGTCGAGGGGCGCGCGTATTTCAGCGAGGAGTACATCAGGAGCTGGGCCATCACCCGTGGCGTCGAGATAAAGGAGAGGTACGCGGAAGCGTTTGATGTTGTGAGGCTCGTCTCAAGGTAATGCATGCTCGTTTCAATGCACCAGCCCGACTACCTGCCGTGGCAGGGCTATTTCAACAAAATAGTCTCATCCGACGCGTTCGTATTTTTTGACACCGCTTTCTATTCACATAGCGGTTTTCATGACTCGAACAAAATCAAGACGGCACAAGGCTCGGCGTACCTGACGATTCCGACGGAACACACGGAGGATTTTAAGCGCTTGCTCGACGTAAGGCTGCCCAAGGATTCTCGTTGGTCACGCAAACATCTGCGTTCGCTCGAGATCCATTACGGACGCGCTCCATACTGGGCTGAGCACGCGCCTTTTTTTCGAGAAGTGTATGACAGTGTAGACTCTATAGGATTGCTCATTGAGCTCAACATACGCATTATCGAGTATATATGCTCCTCCTTTGGGATTCAGACGCCGCTCTATCGTGCATCCGTACTCGGTGCGGACATGTCGCTCCGCTCGACGGAAGCCATCATTCAAGTTATCCAAAATGTTGGCGCCACAGAGTTTCTTGCGGGAACGTCGGGAAAGAAGTACCTTGATGCTGCAAAGTTCGAGGCAGCCGGCATTAGGCTCCACTTTCAGGAGTACCATGAGAGAGAACGGCGCCAACTCTTCCCACCGTTCCTTCCTGGGCTGACAGCCATCGATCTGCTGTGCAACGAAGGGCGTGGAGGACGTGAGTACCTGCTATGACCAAGATGTCATTCAATGAATACCGCTCCATCGCGCAGGCGCCGAAGTCCGAGCGCATGCAGAACGATACCGTGTACTGGTTTGGCCGCGCGCTTTCAGCGAGGATTTCGTACCTAATCGCGTGCTGGTTGCCGAACGTAAGCGCTAACCAAATATCGATTTTCAACTCCGCAATCGTGCTCGTCGTGATTGCATCATCCATGCTCTACGGCCTCGGGTATGACATGTGGCTCGTACTCGGCCAGCTTGTCGCGCTGCAAGTGGCGGCACTGGGCGATAGAGTCGACGGAGAAGTAGCTCGATACAGGGCTACATTCACGCAGGCCGGCGTGTACTACGATCGCGTCTTTCACTTTTTGTTTCCGTTTGGGCTTTACATTTCAATGGGCGCATTTTTTGCAGAAATGGCAGGGTATGAATGGCTGCTCACGCCGACGATTGTACTCGCCACCCTCGCATCGCTGAGTAATATGTCGGACAACTTCCGGCAGGGCATTGCGCACAAGATACGAGCGGAGAACCATGGCGACGTAATTCAGGATGTCTATGAGCGCCCCGCGGTTGGCGAGCGGCCGCCTCTGCCGCTGCGCATAGGCCACTATGCGATTTTCTTGATGTATGACTGGGTGTGGATGATTTACTTTGTGCTCATACTGCTTACAGCCGCGTACGCACCTGTGTCGCTCTACATCTTCGTAGTGCACGGAGCGGTCTCTATTATCGTACTGCTGTACCAGATTTTCTTCGCGTACCCTCGTAAGAGACTATTCTCACGTACGGACTTGCTCTAAAGTGTCAGATCTCTAGCAGTCGGAATTCGTCATTCTGGAAGAGTGTACGGGCCGAGCCTGGTGACAGCTCGTAGAGGGTCGTGTATCTCCCGGGTGGAAGTAGCATGTGTGTAGCTCCAATCTCTCGCGCGAACGCTGCGATATCGTCGAATGTGTTCCCGCTCGTTACTGCCTCATCGTATCTTAGGCGTTCGGATATCCACTTCATACTGTTGGCCTCGCCCGAGGTGACCCAGATATTGCCCTCTTTCTCGGTGGAGGTCGTATCATGCCTGCTCATGACTTTGAAAAGAAATTCACGTTGGAAGTCATTGAAGACGAATACAACGCTTCCATCAGGCAGAGACGCTTTCGCCCAGAGAGATACTTCCTCGAGTTGCGAGAAGCTACGTACGGACTCTGGCCCGACTACGGGTGCTAAGTTGTAGCGCGAGCGGACGCCATCTGGCACAATCGCGCGCACCACTTGCCGAAGTGTGGGCGCCATGAAGAAGACTGGTGAAACGAGAAGTGCAATTGCCGCGGTCGGTGCAAGCCAGCGCCACGGAATGACTACCGAGACGATTGCGACAGATACGACCGCCTGCATGGCAGTCACGAAGCCGACGCCTCGCAGTATTCGCAGATGTTCGATAAATACCGGAAGACCACCTCGGGATGTGGCTAGCCAGTTCGCTACTTCGAAAAAGCCAACAAATGAGAGCATGCCAGCGAGTAAGTATGCGCTCAGTCGTGATACGTGGCCGTACTCTTCTGGTATTCGTCCTCGATAGATTCGCACGAGCACGTATGAGAGTGCAAAAATGAGGAGCATCGGCACCTGATCCCATACGATGCGCTTCATTTCCTCGAACTCCACGGAAAAAGCTCTAATGTTGCCGGCGAATGCGCGCTCGAGCGCGCGCAACTGCATCGCCATTGACACCGGGTCCGTGGCTGCAGCGTCGGTCATCCCCGTGTTCACATTAAGGACATGATTCAATACAAACGGAAAGGCGACAATCATGAACGACGCGCAAAAGACCGCAATGCGGCGGGCATGCGAAGTTCCGTACATGCACAGTGCGGCGCCCACGCTGAACAGCGCTGTCGTGATAGCCGTGGGCGGATACAGATACACGCTCGCCCCAGCCATGGCACCAAGGGTGATATTTTTCCTGTAGTCCGAGATACCGTACAATACCCAGTAATACGCAACGAGAAAGAACAGCGGATACATGAGAGCGCTCGCACGAACTTGATCGAGGCTCAACAAACCTATCTGTGTTGGGAATGCGTAGCGGGGGATAATGACGAGCATGGCCCCGAACGCGGCAAGCCACCACGACGCGAAGATGCGGTAGATCACTCCGCCGCTGAGCAGATACGTTAGCGCAATGAGGACGGCAGCAAGGATGTGGTATGGTACGATGCTTCCCTCAAGACCTGGATTCAGGTAGTAGAAGAGCGGAAAAGCGACGTACCATTCAGACTGATTGTACGACGGGGGTATTTCCGTCCAGGTGCCCGTCCGTTTTTGAATCTCGAGCATCTGGTAGCTCCATACGTCGGAACTAAGGCTCCCCACATTTGCACCCGCATTGAAGAATGCGTACAAGCCCAGTAACGTGAGGAGGCCACATATGAATGCAAAGGCTGCGGGGGAGATACGATGCATAGCGTAATCGTAGGTCTTCCGAGCGAGAAAGCAAAGCCGTTGTGGCCTGATGGCGCCTGTGATAGTGTGCGGGTGCTTTATGGAATCCACCGCGATACCTGTATCCAAACTCAATATCAAGCTGTTTGCCGACGGCGCGAGACTGGAGGATATGCTTACCCTCGCAAAGGACCCCCTTATTAAGGGGCTCACGACGAATCCCACACTCATGCGAAAAGCCGGCGTCACGGATTATGTCGCCTTCGCCAAGGAAGTGCTTTCCCACATCACGGACAAGCCCATATCGTTCGAGGTCTTTTCCGACGATCTTTCGGAGATGGAAGAGCAGGCGCGTATCATTAATTCATGGGGCTCCAACGTTTACGTAAAAATCCCCATAACGAACACGAGGGGTGAGTCCACGTTTGAAGTGATTGAACGTCTTTCCCGCGACGGCATCAAGGTTAATGTGACCGCGATTCTCACGCTTGCTCAAGTGGAGCGCGTGAGCGGCGCACTTGTGTCGGAAACGCCCGCTGTCGTCTCGGTTTTCGCCGGACGAATCGCCGACACAGGAATAGAACCGATAGACGTCATGCGTGCGGCAAAGCAGATTCTTAAGAAGTTACCTAACGCAGAGCTCCTCTGGGCCTCGACTCGCGAGCTTCTCAACATCTACCAGGCTGAATACGCGGGTGCTGATATCATCACCGTTACTCCCGACATTCTCGGAAAGCTCTCTAAAGTCGGTTACGATCACGACAAGCTTTCGCGCGAAACAGTGCAGATGTTCTACGACGACGGCTTAAAAGCAGGATACACGCTTCCCAGGGCAGGTTCTGAAAATTTTATTGATCGGTACCTGTTCGAAGTAGCGCTTATCGCGCAAAAAATCGACCGGAAGGCGATAGAAGCCGCAGCGCGACTCGTCGCTGATGTACGTGCGGCGCACGGCCGGCTCTTTATCGTAGGCGTTGGCGGAAGTGCCGCCAATGCTTCGCACGCGGTCAACGACTTTCGAAAAATAGCTCATGTCGAAGCGTATAGTCCGACCGACAATGCTGCCGAACTCACGGCGCGCATCAATGATGATGGTTGGGACAGTGCGTTTGCGCGATGGCTAGAGCGAAGCAATTTCAACGCTCGCGATGCTCTCTTGGTCTTTTCCGTCGGTGGCGGAAACGCCGAAAAAAAGGTAAGCATGAACATCGTGGAGGCGGTTGCGTACGCTAAGAAAATCGGTGGCAAGGTGCTCGGCGTGGTAAGTCGCGACGGCGGCGAGACAGCGAAGGTCGCCGATGTGTGCGTGCTCGTTCCTGTCGTAAATACCGACACAATAACGCCACACGCTGAGTCATGGCAGGCCATCGTCTGGCATGGCATCGTGTTCCATCCGCTCATCCAGAGAACGGAGGGTAAGTGGGAATCCCTGCAAGCGAATAAATAGAGGAGGAGGTGCTTACAGCACGATTTTCTTCGTGCGCGCGCCCTTGCGATCCATTCGCAGGTGCATTTCGCGCATTTTGAAGCGCGACAGGGCAAGTCGGACGCTTTCGACCGCCCGCTCTCCAGGGCAGTAGAACATGAAGTAGCCCCCGCCTCCCGCACCCATGATTTTCCCGCCGAGCGCGCCCGCATCCCTCGCAGTCTCGTACATTTCGTCGAAGCGCGGATTCGACATACCCTGCGACATAAGCTTCTTAATTTTCCAATGTTCGTCCATGCTCTCACCAAACGCATCGAGATTGCCGGTCTCAAAGCTGCGGAGAACATCGTGTCCGATTCGTTTGGTTTTATGCTTGAGCTCAAGCACGTTGGACTTCCCCTGTGACGCAAGTATGGTTTTGCTCTCGCGCACCACGCCGGTGTAAAAGATGAGTGTATTGTCATAGAAACGTCTGAGGGTAGAGGAGGAGACGTTCGGCCTCTCCACGTGCACATCCCCATTCTTCTCGATGTGCAGTACGGCAAATCCGCCGAGTGCACAGGCATACGGGTCTTGAACACCATCGGGCAGCCCGAGGTTCTGCGTGAGCTCAAAAGACATCTCAGCCGAACGCACATTTGAGATGGGTTTTCCTTGGAATGCAGCAATACCTTTGTGTACGGCGACGGCACATGCACCGGATGAACCAAGTCCAGTTCCTGCGGGCGTATCAGCCTTGAATGTTATCGAGATTTTGTTCTTGACACCGTGCATGCGTAGTGCTTCACGGACTATATCGTGACGCACAAGCATAGGGGCTCGCACAGCTTCAAACTTTTTATACTGTACCTGCACGAGATCGTCCGAGCGCGGCTCCTTAATAAGCACGTCCATGTACAAGTTGATTGCCATCGAGAAAATGAATCCGCCATACTTTTCGTAGTACGAGGGCAGGTCAGTGGATCCCCCGCCGAGGGAAATTCGGAAAGGGACACGAGCGAGAGTAATAGGGGAGGCATTTCTCATAGGTGCGCATTGTTATGTATCTTTGCACTTTTAGCAATGATGAGTTGTGCAGCGCTCCACAGCGAGTTCGCGACATAATCCGCCTGGTGTGGATTGGAATCTTCGTTTGAGATATGGATGGTTGTGCAGCCGGCATTCCTTCCGGCCGATACGTCAACTTCATTGTCGCCAAGCATGTACGATGATGACAATTCTAGGTTCCACTTTCTAGCAGCATCGAGTATCATCGCCGGGCTTGGTTTTCTGCAGGTGCACCCAGCGTTGCGGCCATGCTCACAAACATATACGTCTTGAAGAGGCAGTTTCTGCACGATACTCATGATCTTTTTATGCTCCTCCGGACTAAGCGTGCCGTATGTGAGGTCCGGTTGGTTCGTGACGAGAATGCACGCGAACCCAGCATCGTTGAGCAATTGAAGCGCCTCCCGCGTCTTCTCATGCAAGATGAATTCTTCGGTCTTCCATGGCGCGGTGAATCGTACCTTTGCGCCGTTCATTACGTGGCCGCCACCTCTGTCCACGAGTTCATTGATGACGCCGTCGCGGTCGACAAAAACACCTCGTCTCATACGCGTCGTATGTTGGCGCCAAGTTGCTCTGCGGCCTGCACTGCGGTGATTACCTTTCCACTTAGTACCGAGTAGCAGCCGAATCCGTGGTTAGTCACAGTCGATCGTCTCGCGTCGTCGCCGAGCGATTCCGTGTCTACGGGCAGAACGGTGAATATTGAATCCACGTATTGAGCGTGATCGAGTATTGGGAACCAATGCTTACATCGAGACCGCATTTGCGGCCACCGTGTCTTCGCAGTTTTGGACCATACTCCACGATACTGGTCGGCTCCTCGCCCACCGCCCCTTGTGTCAAGGATTGAAAGCGGCACATCGCCGAACGTGTAGATACCCGGTGTTGCCGTCGGCACGATGGTCGCGAAAGGCCCATCCATGATTGTAATCGCGACCCGCTCCCTTGAGGGCAAGCGGATGCGTACTATCTCTTTGTGACGCAGCTCCATCGGACGACTGCCGAATCCAAGTTGTGAACAGATGGCATTGTGGTTTGCATATGAAGCGTTGATAACGTAGTCGTACGAGTATCTCATAATCTTTGCGCCGTGCCGAGTCACGAGTATTTTCTTTCCGGTATCGGCGAGAGAAATTTTTATTACGTCGTGACCGAGAGAGACGCGGAGCTTCGGCAGCCGCTTCATGCGGCGCTCTATGATGCGGCGCAAGGCTTCCGGGTCGTATATACCCTCGTGCGTTACATACGACGCCGCAACAGATTCTCGTGCTAGCAGTTCTTGCTGTGGCATGGCTCGGAAGAGGGGGAGCCTGTGCGCCCTACACACGGACTCGAATGCACGTGCGCTTACCCGGGAGTTGTGCGCGTCGATGCAATAGTAACTCGCAAAGTCCTGGATGAGCGCATCGCCGTACATCCGCTCAAACGACGCGGTGGAAGACTGTATCTCGTCGATGGTCTCAGTACTTCGGGGGTAGTGGTATCCCATATGATGTCGGAACTGGTTGTGTGACGTTGTGCCTGCGAGTATCTCGGTCGCGCGGTCGAAGACGTGTACCTCATGGGTCCGCGCAAGTTCGAGAGCTGCGGTCATACCGAACACACCCGCGCCGATCACTGCGACTTTTTTTGCCTTCTGCGGCTTGCACCGCGCTGCGACAGAAACTATACGCGCCCCCACCTCCACATCGGGGTAGTGCTCCCGAGAGCCTGTCACAATGCGCAACCATGCGCGCAATTCTTCTTCGAGCGGTTCGCGTGCGCTCGTACACACGTACGTTTTTGTCGCACCCCGCCGACGTACGACCACACGACGAGAAACGAAGTCTGCTTCGACTCGCTCATTCCTCGATGTCAGGGTGATTGAACGGACTTTCGA
This sequence comes from uncultured Candidatus Saccharibacteria bacterium, assembly GCA_964594735.1. GTDB lineage: Bacteria > Patescibacteriota > Minisyncoccia > Phycocordibacterales > UBA2100 > UBA10103. The sequence goes on from CAZQMS010000002.1 coordinate 50,856, forward strand.
TCGACCTTTCCAGCCCATAGAAAACGTGGCGTCGGCATTTCGATACCTCAGGCTCGCGGTAACGTGTCGCTCGTCACCTATACACCAGACTGCCTCGGGCGCGCGCTGGAACAAGACATCCATAATGTCGAATACATGCAGGTTCTCGAGAGCGGGATCCTCGCCACGATATGTATTGCGCGGGTTGAGGTGCGTACCTTCGATATGCCAAGTCTGGCGCGGGTTGATACTCTTGATGAGACGCGCGGTAACGGGGTGATATCGATAAATGTGCCCAACGAATAGAGTATGGGGACACTTTTGGGCGAGAGTAGCGAGCGAACGGGCTTCACGTGCAGACGCTGCGAGCGGCTTTTCCACGAAGACATGCGCGTGGCGCAGACAGCGGCGGATCAGTGCAGCGTGGGATGAGTACGGAGTCACGACATCGACCGCATCAACGTTCTTGAGCAGTGTATTGGAGAGGGAAGAGTACACGGGCACTCCAAACGTTCTTCGAAGTGTTCTCGCGTGAATGGCCGACCTGACCACTATGCCCGCGAAGCGGATCACCCCTCTTTTATCAAGGGCCTCAAGGATGCGAGCGTGATGCTGACCGAATCGGCCTGCTCCTATAAGCAGCACTCGTGGCGTCTTCATGTTTTCTTCCGTACCTCACGCACGAAATAAGGTGACGTATTCGTGATCGCATAGTGCATGCGCAGTGACATCTCGGCCAAGAAACCAATCATAAAAAGCAGAACTCCAAGTATGGTAAAAAGCGTCCCGACAATCGGAAGTGGGGTGTCGGAAAGGTTCCGTACATCAGAAATCCGGAGCAAGATCGCCGCAGTGAATGCAGTGATGGCAAAAAGCCCCGAGACAAGCCCCGCGCCGCCGAAAAAGCGCATTGGACGGGCCATGTATCGGACGAAAAACGCAATCGCGACGAGGTCAAACCCTCCCCTAATCATTTTGAGTATCGAGACTTTTGCAGAGCCAAACTCGCGTGCGTAATGTTCCACAGACAATTCCGCGATGCGCGCACCGCGTTGGTGCGCGACCGCCGGTAGGAATACTTGTGCCTCTCCCCAGAGCCGGAAATCTTTAATGAATGAGCTGCGGTACGCTTTGAGGCCGCAGCCGAAATCGTGTATGTGCAGACCGAGCATATTCCGCGCTATCGTATTCGCAACTCGTGAGAAGGCGACTCGTGTCCAATGATCGCTGCGTGCCTTGCGCCACCCGATGACGGCGTCGAAACCATCCTCCAACTTTGCGAGAAATCGAGGAATGTCTCTCGGGTCATTCTGCATATCTGCGTCGAGCAGTACGATGATTTCACCGCTGGCGTGGAAAATCCCGGTGTCGATGGCGGCGGTCTGGCCGTAGTTGCGTTGCAACCGAATAAGTGTGAGTGGTTTCAGAGAATTGGCAACGTCCACCGAGACGTCAGTCGACCCGTCATCCACAAAGATAATCTCAAAGGGTCGAGGCTCATCGCGCAAGGCACGAACTATCGATGCATGAAGCCGCCTAAGGTTTTCCGCCTCGTTGTATATCGGTACGACGATGGATATCATACGCGTTTCTTGTCATTGTACCGCCGAATGTCCTCAGGTGTACTGAAGGACACCAGGGGTCGTCCGAATACCGCACGCACTCGATGTGACGCGACGAACGAGTTCATGATCAGCGCGAGTGGGTATTCTCCACTCGGGTGACGTTCAGGTTTATAGGAAAACAGGTCAGTATTTACCAGCATGAGACCTCCTCCGGCCAAGTCTGAAGACGGCCGCTTCGGTTTCTCGGTTATCCGAAGAATCCTATTGCCCCTTGCCGAAAGTGTCACGATACCGGATTCATGCGGACGCGGCACGCGGATACAGAGCCATGAAAGACCTGAGCGCAGGCACGCTCGGACATCACGGGCACGTATTAGCTCGTCACCGTAGATGATTAAGAATCGCTCATGGGCCTTAGTGAAGAATTTCCTGGCGGCGAGCACTGGGCGGGCCGTGCCGTCGAGCGTCTGTTGTTCGAGGTAGAAAATGCGCTTACCCCGATAGGTATCACCGAAATGTTCGCGGATTCGGTCACCGCGATATCCGATGACGACGATGACCTCGTCTACCTCTTTTGGAAGCGCGGCAAAAATATGGTCCAGCAAAGGTCGCCCCGCGACTCGAATGAGGGCCTTGGGCTGGTGTTTAGTGAGGTGGCGCATCCTCTTGCCGCGTCCGGCAGCAAGGATTATGGCTTTCATGGCGTCACTGTATAGAGCGTGTTTCTGATGTCAATTTGGTTGAGGGGGGCTCGTGAACTGGTCCAAATATGACAAATCGGTACAAGAGAAAGCTTTCTGCGGCGATGATGGCGCTTGCGATGAGTTGCGCGATGACGTACCAAAGCCCAAACCATTCGACGAGCACGTACAGAAGGAGAGTGTTGAGGCCGAGGTTACCAAGCGCTACGGCAAAATAGAGACCGGCTTGCGAACCAACCCTATGTGTCGAACGCTCGGCAAACGTCCACCACTTCTGCATGGTGAAGCTCACGCAGAATGCGAGCACGAATGCGACAACGGAAGAAAGGATGTACCAGAGACCCGCGAACTCCGTAAGCACGTAAAGTGTACCGACGTTGACAGCCGTTGCTGTTCCGCCGGAAATGAGGAATCGGATGACGAGCAGGCTCCCGGCGGCGAGTGAAGGATTCATAGTGTATTGTTGCGTATAACCCTACTATGAATTTCCACGAGCGCCTATCGAAGGACGTGGTTCTCGTCGCTATAATCGTTGCGATTGCACTCGTAGTGCGAATTGTTTCCTTTTCATACCTCTACGTTGTTGCGGAATCGAACTCGGCGGCAAGCCCGTATCCTGTTGTCGCAGGCGATTCAACGCACTATGTCACGTTTGCAACTAGTCTGCTTGAGCGTGGGACGTACGAAGAGTCACCCGGTGTACCGCATCGGGGCTGGCCCGTTGGGTACCCGCTTCTCCTCGCTGCTGCGAAACTCCTGACTGGCAGCATGATACCGCTCATTCTGCTGCAGCTCGTTCTCACCTGCGTCGCGATAGCTCTTATGTATAGAATGGCGCTTGCACTCGTGCCCCGCACGTTCGCGCTCTTGCCACCATTCGTGTATGCGCTAGACCCCATGGTCGCGTTTGTCGACTCGACGCTGCTGACAGACGGGCTTTTTAGCGCACTCATGGTCTGTATGATTTACCTACTGTTCTTCGCACGGCGACCCAGACCTCTCACACGGTATGCGCTTTCTGGGGCAATACTCGGGATGGCGATACTGCTTCGCCCCATCGCGCAGTTCCTCATACTGGTCATTCCTGTGGTAGTGGTATTCCACGCATGGTACAACCGCGCGCTGAGCGCCTCGCACGGGTGGCGGGTCGCGACATTCGTCGTACTGTGCGCGGTCTTCGTGACGCCATGGATGATGCGCAATCAGCTTGTATTCGGTTCGTTCGAGGTCTCGAATCTTGGTGGGTACAATCTGCTTACGAACCATGTGCGAGGATTTCTCGCGTGGCGTGCTTTCAGCGAGAGCGATACGCCGGTGCCCGCGATACTCGCGATGCGTCGAGCGGATAACCCGATATATACTGAAGTCACGGAGCGTATTGAATCAGATCTTTCGCTCCGTACACCGGATGGGGAAGACAGACTTTCCTACATGGGGGGACTTGCGCTTTCGTACATATTCGCCGATCCCGTCCGGTATGCATATTTTCATTCCGTGAATACGACACCCTTCTTTCTTTCGAGCAGCATTGCGTCGTATGGACAGATTGTTCGTCAGCTCGGGAAGAACGAGGGCTTTTTTGCGCCCGTCATGGTCGCGCTCGTCGAGACGTGGCAACAGATGCGCGACCCGGAAAGCGTGGGTGCGCTTTTCGTGGCGGTGCGCTCCGTGGCACTGGTCGTCCTTGAGATCGGGGCGTGGGCGCTCGCGACGCTTCTTGCGCTCTGGGGTCTTTACACGCGCAGGAGAGAGTTCCCCGTGCTCCTGTGTGCGCTTCTTGTGGCGTATTTCGCCGCACTCACTGGACCGATGTCGAACTCCAGATACCGCATACCTGCTGAGCCCTATCTATTGATACTGACTGCGGTCGGATTGCATGTCCTCGCGCGACGAGGGCAAGCGCCGCCACGCCATGAGGTAGAGCGCATATGACGCGCACGAGAGAGGCGATCGTCGTATTCGTCACGTTCACTATCATTGCGGCGGCGGGAATCGCACTCAGCTTGTCGGCGCCGTATGTACAGGATAGTGATGAGCTGACGTACCTCGTCGGTACACTCCAGGCTACGAAGGGAACGTTGCCGGACGCTGACATGCTCAAGGGGTACGATACGGGGCCGTACCTCTATCCTCATGTTCTTGCTCGATGGTATGAGCCGCTCGGACACAATACGTTCAAGTCCGCGTACCTCTTCGTCCTCATCGTGGCGATGGGGTCGTCCGTGTACGTCGCAGCACGCCTCCTCTGCCTGCCGTGGATGCTCTCGCTCGTCTATGCAATAGTCGCGCTTATGCCGCGTTACTCCGCAGGGCTCGAGACGCTCGGCGCGCTCACTTTCCGAGAAGCGCAAGGGAGAGCAATGGCGGTCCCGCTCTTCTTCATAGCGAGCGCCTTGATTGTCCGGCGAATCAGTAGCGGCAGATCGCTATGGCCTCTATTTGCGATCGTCGGCCTATGCTCCTTCCTTCACCCGGTCACTGTCATGCTTTTCGCATGTGTCGCACTCATCGGCTCCGCCGTCGCGCTCTTTGCGCGCGGCGCTCAGTTCCTGCGAGTGGCGCGCGAGGTTTTGTTCTCGGGACTTGCGTTCCTTGCAGGAGGTGCGTACTTTTTTATCGAGGTGATACGCCGGTTGTTCTCTGGCTCATCGGGCGAAGCTGTAGATGTAGACGCGTACGTACGCGCTGTGACAGAGCGCGTCGCCTGGGAATTCCCTTCCGCAACGCTCGCGTGGTTTCCCCACATGTTCATCGTGAGCGCGCTTTTTGTTGCGGTGCTTGTGGTCTGGCGCACTGTGCCGTCTCTGCGTGCTCTCACTGAAAGATTCCCGTTGCCGTACGGACGAGATCTCTACCTCTGGGGAAGCACTGTGGCGATCTCGGCGCTCGTTCTTTGCGTGGCTCTCCCCGGGGCAAACCTTTATGTGATGGAGCATTTTGGTGCGCCGTACATCTTCCAGCAGTGGAGTAGGATTGCGAAATTCTTTTACTTCGGATTGCTCTTTGCCTCTATGCCCGCTACCTACGCGCTTTGGATGCGTGGACGCGAGCGTTTCAATGCCGTGGTGGTCGGCATCTCGTTCCTGATCTGTGGTGTGGCAAGCTCCTCGTTCGCATTCGAGCTAGCGCAGTTCGTCGCGGGGTATCCAAATTATGAGCGCGCGTACATTCCGCAATTGCTCTCAGGTGCGCTGAGCGATACGACTCCGTCAGAATACCGGGCTGTCTGCGATGCGCTTAAAAATGCGGGAATTACATCAGCTGCGACGGTGCTCAGTGGGGACTTCGCCCTCCGGTACTATTGCGAAGCCAACCTGTTCGTGACGAGCGAGGAGGGAGGGGCGCTCTTGCAGCGTCCGCGGACGGAGGTAGTGTCATGGCACGAGCGTCTGCTCGCGCAGCGTGAAGCCCTCAACAGTGATGATCCGTCAACGATTGTCGATTTTGCTGACAGTATTGGTGCGGAGGCCATTGTCCTAACTTCGCGTAATGCGCGTGCCAATTTTGATTCGCTCGACCGGGTACAAGTGATTAGAACGTCGACGCACACCGTCGTGCGACTGATTGCACCGTAGTATTGCTCCTCAGTTGCGCGTTTGTTTCGAGGGATAAGGTCACATATACTGGCTACCATTGCTCATGAAAGTCGATGTCTGCATCCCGGCGTACAACGAGGCGCGCATCATCGCCGACTCTGTGCGCCGCGTACAAAATGTCATGGCTTCGCGCGGAATCGATGCGCACATTTGTGTCGTGGATAACGGATCGACAGATGGAACGGCGAATGCCGTAGTAGCGACTGGAGCGAGCGTGCTTCGCGTAGATGAGAGAGGCAAGGGCGCCGCGGTCATCTCGTGCGCTCGAGCATCGCAGGCCGATACCTTCTGCTTCATCGATGCTGATCTCTCTGCCGATCCGGGAGACATGTCGGAGTTGCTCGAGCTGATTCGGACTGACGCGTGCGATATCGCTATTGGTTCGCGGCTTCTCAACACGCATGTCGTGCGCAGGGGTGTGTTCCGCACGTTTACCTCGAAGGTCTTCAATACGTTGCAGCGTCTTATTGTCGGCGTTGGTGCGAGGGATGTGCAGTGCGGGCTCAAATGTATGAACGTGAAGGGGCGAGCACTTCTCGCGACGTGCGAAGAGAAAGGATGGTTCTTTGACATGGAGCTGCTTGCGCGGGCAGAAAAGTCAGGACTGCGCGTAAAAGAAGTCCCGGTACACTGGCAGGAAGACAGGTATAAGGGCAGGAAGAGCAAACTGCGCCTCCTACGGGACGGCGCGGGTGCGCTCCGTGCTATGTTCCGTATCAGAAAAATGCTTAGATAGCCGGTATGGAACGCCAAGCCTTTGAGCTCCTGAAAAAGATGGAATCCTCGTGGTGGTACCGAGGTCGCGCCGCTGCGATGCGCGCAGCACTCGCACGCGCGGGATTTGAGCGGGTGCGCGAAGTGCTTGATTTTGGAGCGGGCTTTGGTGGGATGTATCGAGAGCTCGCGCTCTGTGGCGAGGCTGTGTTCGCGTTTGAGCCCGATGCAGAAGCCCAGCGAGTCGCGCGTGAGCATCCTTACGCGGCGATTTTCTCTACGGATACGGAAGCACTTTCACGAGCATACGACCTCGTTGGCCTTTTTGATGTGGTTGAGCATATCGAGCATGACGATGTTTTCCTGAAGAAGGCTTACTTGGCACTTCGCGGGGGTGGCCGCGTAGCGATTACGGTGCCAGCTTTCCCTTTTCTTTGGAGTGTACATGATGTGAATCACCATCATTTCCGCCGGTACACCAAGGCGAGTATGACGTCAGTTCTCAGGAGTGCAGGATTCGAGGTCGAATACGCGAGCTATTGGAACATGTCGCTCTTCATCCCCGCTGCGCTGATGCGTCTCGTCGGACGTTCGGGGGAGGGAACGCTTACGATGTCCCCTTGGCTCGATGCCGTTTTCTTCGCGGTGGTCTGGCTCGAGTCCCGCCTTTTGCGATTCGTGCCGCTTCCTTTCGGAACGGGTCTCGTGGTGATCGCGCGCAAGGCTTCAGGAACGTAGTGCGAGGATTGTGGCGGACAATCGGCAGGGTGCTACAATCCCGGCTATGACGATACTGGAAAAGACGCTTCGCTGGATTGCGCTCGCCGGCGTGTTTGCGCTCCCGTTTGTGTGTCTATTGGTGACCTCGTCGCTCTTCTTTCCCTACATTACGGGTAAGAACTTCGCCTTTCGCATCATCGTCGAGATAAGCGTCGCCGCCTGGCTCGCGCTCGCACTCGTGAACCCCGCATATAGACCCCGGCGCTCGTGGGTACTCGCGGCACTCGCTGTATTTGTTGCCATTATCGGGCTTGCCGACATCCTCGGCGAATACCCCTTTAAGAGCATCTGGAGCAACTACGAGCGCATGGACGGGTGGGTGACAATCGCGCACCTCCTCGCGTACACCGTGGTCGCCGCCTCGATGCTCCAGACGGAGAAGCTCTGGCGGTGGCTGTGGTGGACGACGCTCGGCGTGTCTGCGTACCTCGCCGTATACGGCCTCTTCCAAGTTACCGGCCAGATTGCACTCGGTCAGGGTGGTGCGGCGGGATTGAGCGGCCGCATTGACGCGACTTTCGGCAATCCCATCTACTTCGCGGCGTACATGCTCTTCCACATATTCCTTGCGGCGATGCTCTGGGCGCAGCAGTGGGTGGAAAAGGGCCAGCGGAAGCGCGTCGGCATCTCGCTCGCGTACGGCTCCATCATCGTGTTCGATACCATCGCGCTCCTCCTCACCGGTACGCGCGGCGCGATTCTCGGTCTCGTCGGTGGCGCACTCCTCGCGGCGCTTCTCGTGCTCGTGCAAGCAAGTCATTCGCGCAATGCTTGGCGCGCAGCGGCAGCGATGGTTGTGGGCCTCCTTGTGCTTATCGGCGGGTTCTTCATGGTAAAAGACCAGGCATGGGTGCAGCGCATCGGTTTCCTCCAGCGCCTCGCCACCATCTCGCTCGATGATGCGACGACCAAGGCGCGCTTTATCAACTGGTCTATGGCATGGCAAGGCGTACAGGAAAAGCCGATTTTGGGCTGGGGTCAGGAGAACTACGCGCTCGTCTTCGACAAGTACTACGACCCGCGCATGCACAGTCAAGAGCCGTGGTTTGACCGCGTGCACAACATTGTCTTCGACTGGTGGGTCGCAGGCGGGACGCTCGGCCTCCTCGCGTACCTCTCGATATTCGTGGCGGCGCTCTCTGCGCTCCTCTTTTCGCGTGGTTTTAGTATCGCGGAGAGGTCTATTCTCGTGGGTCTCCTGGCGGGCTATTTCGTGCACAATTTCTTCGTTTTCGACAACGTAACAAGCTACATCCTCTTCGGCACGGTGCTCGCTTTTATCGCGTATCGAGCCAGCAAGGCACGAGATGCGAAAGCACTCTGGAGTGGCGCAATCAACCGCACGTACCTCCCGTACGTTGCGACGCTGTCTGCACTCGCGCTGCTTTTCGCGGCGTGGGGTATCAATCAAAAGCCGCTCGCGGCGAATAAACTCCTGCTCCAGGCGCTCGCGCCGCAAGGACAGCCTGCGACAAATCTCGACTTCATGCGGCAATCGATCGAACTTGGCACCTTCGGGATGCAAGAGGCGCGGGAGCAGCTAGCGCAGATGGCAGCACAGGCGAGCCAGATGAATATTCCCGACGACACGAAGCGGCAATTCTTTGAGCTCGCTGCATCCGAAATGCGCAAGCAAGAAGATATGTCGCCTCTCGATGCGCGGTTCCCGCTCTTTCTCGGCGTGCTCTACGGCGCCTACGACTTGCACGACGACGCAAAGGCAGCGTACGAGCGCGCGCTTGCAGATTCTCCAAAGAAACAGGCAATCCTTATTCAGCTCGCGGAAAATGCGGTGGCGCGCGGCGATACAGCGGCTTCGCTCGCGTACTATAAGCAGGCGCACGAGCTCGAGACAGACTTCCCGACAGCGGCAGTGCTTTACGGTTCGGCACTTATCTTGAGCGGTGAGACGGAACAGGCAGAAGCGGTGCTCGCGCCGTATATCGAGAGAGGGCAGGCTGCAGATACGCGCCTCCTTGCAGCGTATCGTTCGACGAACCAGCTCGCGCGCAGCGTACCTGTGTGGGAAGCGGCAATACGCACAAATCCACAGGATGCGCAGCTTTACTTCACGCTCGCAGCAATTCATTACCTCTCAGGCAACAGGACTGCGGCTGTCGCGGCGCTCGAAGATGCAAAGCGTGCGATACCGGGCATCGCCGGAGAGGCCGACACCGTGATAGAGCAGATACGCACCGGTACTGCCGAGGTGCTCTAAAACAGTCTTGCGCCGCTGCACGCGACGCATATAATACTGAGGTGAGTGCCACAAAGTGTGGCTCGCAGATTGAAAGTCGCTGAAGTACCGCCCGCAAGGGCGGTATTCAGTTTCTCCCGCACAACAGTCATGCAAAAGCACCCCTTGCGGGGTGCTTTTGAAGGGCGCACTGCGGAGGACGGGTGCGAGCTCCAAAAAGTGAAAGTCTTATGTGAGTGCCGCCGCCCTCCGCGATGCGTCCTTTTCTATCTGCTGAAAGCGTAGCACCGAGAACATGTTTGGCAAGCGTTCGCGAGCGAAAAAAATTGTGCATACATGGACGCGAGTTATCCTGTGAAAGTGTTCTCATATAATTATTATCTACATCAGAAATTCATTTTCAAAAAATAAAAAGTTATCCACATAATTATTTCAAAAAACATTTCTTTCCGTGCATGAGTGCAATAATAAAACAAACGCTGTAGCGTTTCGCGCGCGAAGCGAAGGTCGAGTTTAATACTCATGAAAAAAATTACATCTATGGCAAAGAAAAAGAAGGCGAAAAAGACAGCCAAGAAAAAGAAGGCCACGAAGCGCAAGAAGCGCGCGTAGTCTCGAAAAAGCCCCCGCAAGGGGGCTTTTTCATTTTCAAACATTTTCAAACATTACCGTGGCGCAGCCACGGCTGTAATTGAAGATTGAAAATGAAAAAGCGACCGGAGCCGGGGACCCTTCGAGCGGGGAGGTGAGGTGGGGCCTGCGCGCGCTCGCGTAGCGAGCGACGCGTGGGCTTTTTTATAGGGTGCTGCATGGTATTGCACAGCTCGCGCAGTTCATGGAAGAAGAAGTCGCAGAGTGGTAGGATGGGTATCCATGTCATTTTGGAGGGGACTCATAGGAGACACCAATGTCGCGGCGCTCAGGCGTGCGCAGCCTATTGTGGCGGCGGTCAATGCGCTCGAGGACACGTTCCGCGCGCTCTCCGACGACGCGCTGAGGGCCAAGTCGGCCGAGTTTAAGGAGCGCCTGAATCCGCCAGCCGGCGGAGGGGATACGCTCGATAGCCTTGCCCCAGAGGCTTTTGCGGCGGTCCGCGAAGCGTCGCGCCGTACCCTCGGGCAGCGTCATTTCGATGTGCAGCTCATCGGCGGCATGATATTGCATCAGGGCGGAATCGCTGAAATGCGCACGGGTGAAGGCAAGACGCTCGTCGCCACACTCCCCGCGTACCTCAATGCGCTCGAGGGTAGAGGCGTGCACATTGTGACCGTCAACGACTACCTCTCCCGCCGCGATGGCGCATGGATGGGGCAGATATACTACGCACTTGGCCTCTCTGTGGGCGTGCTCAACCACGAGTCCTCATTTATATACGACCCGTCGCACGTGCCGCCCGAAATAAAGGCAGAAGAAGAGGCGCAGCAGGATAAAGAAGGCAGCTTCAAGGTCGCGGGCGATTTCCTCCGCCCGTGCACGAGGAGGGAGGCGTACGCCGCCGACATCACGTACGGTACCAACAACGAATTCGGCTTCGACTACCTCCGCGACAACCTCGAGTACGAGGCGGGCAACCTCCGCCAGCGTATCCCACAAGAGGGTGGCTATCGCTTCGCGATTGTCGACGAAATAGACTCCATCCTCATTGACGAAGCGCGTACCCCGCTCATTATTTCCGCACCCGTCTCGCGGGCCGAGTCGCTTTATGGGCAATTCGCGCAGATAGCGCGCGGCATGGTGCGCGAAGAGGACTACACGGTCGACGAGAAGCACAAGCAGATAGCCATGACTGATGCGGGCATCGAGAAGGCGCAGGCCGCACTGGGGCTCGACAATATCTATACGGATGCCGGTATCAAGATGGTGCACCACCTCGAGACGGCCGTGCGGGCAAAGGCCATTTTTGAGCGCGACAAAGACTACGTCGTCCGCGATGGCGCCATCATTATTGTCGATGAGTTCACGGGCCGCCTCCAGCCAGGGCGACGCTGGTCCGATGGCCTGCACCAGGCCATCGAGGCAAAAGAGGGGGTCGCCGTGCAGCAGGAGAGTCGTACTTTCGCATCGATTACATTCCAGAATTACTTCCGGCTCTACGACAAGCTCGCCGGCATGACAGGTACTGCCGCCACCTCCTCTGAGGAGTTCTACAAAGTGTATGGTCTCAACGTGGCGAGCGTCCCGACCAACAAGCCCATCCAGCGCGAGGACCTCGACGACCTCATCTTGCAAACTGAAAACGGTAAGATGAAAGCCATCGCGAAGCGCGTGCGTGAGCTCCACGAGAAAGGGCAGCCGGTCCTCATCGGCACGGTATCGGTGGAGAAAAACGAACTCCTCTCCGCGTACTTCAAGCAGGAGGGTATTCCGCACGAAATGCTCAATGCCAAGAACCACGAGCGCGAGGGCGAGATAATCGCGCAGGCGGGAAAGAAGGGCGCGGTCACAATCGCGACCAACATGGCAGGGCGCGGCGTCGACATCAAACTCGGTGGTAATCCCGGCACTCCGGATGTGTATGAGGAGGTGAAATCGCTCGGCGGTCTTTTTGTGCTCGGTACGGAGCGGCACGAAGCGCGACGAATCGACAATCAGCTGCGCGGCCGCTCAGGGCGACAGGGTGATCCAGGCGTGACGCAGTTTTACGTCTCTCTCGAGGACAGTCTCATGCGCGTCTTTGCAAGCGACGTCATCAAGCGGGTAATGGGCTCTTTCAATATCCCGGAGGACGAACCGATTTTCAACAAGATGATAACGCGCTCTCTTGAGAAGGCGCAGACGAGGATAGAGGAGATACACTTCGACTCGCGCAAGCATGTGCTCGCGTACGACGACGTCCTCAACATCCAGCGCCAGAGTATTTACGCACGCCGCAGGGCACTCCTTACCGGCGGCGACGATGCGGTGCTCGCAGAGCTCGAGCGGCTCGCGCTTTCTGATGCGGCTCTTGCTCAAGCTATACAGAAAAAGAAAGAGGAGCTTGCGGATGCGTTTGTGCCGACGGTGCGTCGCATTCTCCTGCAGGGCATCGACTTCCTCTGGGTGGAGCATCTCGAAGCGATGGAGTACTTGCGCTCGAGTGTGAATTTGCGCGCGTACGGACAGCGCGACCCGCTCGTCGAGTATAAAAAGGAGGGGAGGAAACTCTTTGATCAGTTGGAGGAGACATACGCATCGCATGTGAGAACGCTCATACCAAATATCGGTATGACGCAGCAAGTGCGCACTGCGCCGGTGCAGGAGCGCGCCGTGTCGCGCGCCGTGCAATCGATAACTGCGCAGTCGGCTGTAGTGGGGAAGAAAGAGTACGGTCGCAATGACAAGGTGACTATCACCAATGGTACTGAGACGAAAGAAATGAAATTTAAGAAAGCAGAGCAGCTTCTCGCAGACGGCTGGCGCATTGTCGCGTAGCGCAAATAACCTCCCTTTACACGAGACGACGGGTGTTGTGTGTACTTCTGTCGCTTTTGTCGCGTTAGGCAGCAAGATATATTGAAAGTTGAGTACGGATGATTGAACGTAGGGTTGGCATAGGACTAGCTGCGCTCACGACGCGCTACTCGAGTTCCACATTCTCGCCTCCTACATTCAGTATCTCGGCGCCCGAGATGGCTTTGTGTAGCGGCACATCTCGGCGGGCTCGGCTACGCGAGGGTTAGCAATCAGGCAAAAACGACGGGCGAAGTGCGAAGCGCGTAGGGACGCCACAGTAGACTTTCGGGTGGCGGATCTAACGTGGGTGGCAGCGATAGGCCGCTACCGACGTGCAGGACTCAGGTGTGGCAGGGCTATGCGAGGGTATTCCATGCAGGCGCGGGAGGTCGTATGATGCCAGCGTATGACTCAGTACGTGCCCACCATAGGACTCGAAATACATGCTGAGCTTCGCACTGAGACGAAGATGTTTTGCAGTTCGAAAAATGATCCTGATGAGGCAAGACCCAACGTAAACATCTGCCCCGTCTGCATGGCGCACCCAGGGACGCTACCGGTAATAAACAAGCAGGCAGTCATGCATGTATTGCGTGTGGGTACGGCGCTGGGCGCGAAGCTTGCCGATTACACGGAGTTCGACCGCAAGAACTATTTCTATCCGGATTTGCCAAAGGGGTACCAGCTCTCGCAGTACGAGTATCCGCTTGTCTCGGGAGGCGAGCTCGCTGGCGTAGCTATTACACGCGTGCATCTCGAGGAAGACACGGCAAGCTCGATGCATGATGAAGCGACGGGTGAGACCACCATCGACTACAACCGTGCGGGTGTCCCGCTCATGGAACTCGTCACCGAGCCGGTGATCCATAGCGCAGAGCAGGCTGGTGAATTTGCGCGTGAGCTGCAGCTACTCCTCAGGGCGCTCGGCGCGAGTGAGGCCAATATGGAAAAGGGCGAGATGCGTGTCGAGGCCAACGTATCGGTAGGGATTGGAGAGACGCTGGGTACCAAGGTAGAGATCAAAAACCTCAACTCTTTCAACGCAATGGAGCGAGCGGTACGCTACGAGATTGAGCGACAGAAAGCGCTTCTCGAACGGGGTGAGAAGGTCCGGCAAGAGACGCTCGGTTGGGATGAGACCAAGCAGGCTACCTTTGCGCAGCGCAGCAAAGAGGGAAGCGCCGACTACCGCTACTTCCCAGACCCTGATTTGCCCAGCCTCAAACTTACCGAAGTACGAAGTATGAGTTACGAAACGCTGCTCGCAACGTTGCCAGAGTTGCCGGCGCAGAAGCGTGCGCGGTACGTGGCTGCTGGCGTAAAGGCCGAAGACGCAGATTCATTCGTAAAGGATGAGCGATTTGGCGTATTCTTCGAAGAAGTGGTCAGCAGCTTGCCGGAGGCGCAGCATGCAATCGCGAGCAACTACATTGCCAATGACCTGGCAGGCATCGTCTCCGCCGCCGCTAAAGCTAAGGTGGACAGGCGAGACATTGAGAGTCGAGATTCGATTTCAAGCGCTGGAATACCTGTCGAGGCAAAGCATTTTGCTGAGCTCGTGACTTTAGTGGCCGAGAGGAAGGTAACCTCCCGCGCCGCAAAGGATATTCTCGCGCTTATGGTGCAAGAGGGGGGTAGCCCGAGTGCTCTAGCTGAGAAGCACGATTTGCTGCAGAAGACTGATTCAGGGCTTCTGGAGAGTGTCGTGAAGGGGGTAATCGAATCAAATCAAAGCGTGGCAGCGGATTACAGGGCCGGCAAGGGTGCTGCACTCGAGTTTCTTCTCGGGCAGTGCATGAGGCAGCTGAAGGGCGCGGGGGATCCCGTTGTACTGCGTGAGATGCTTACGAAGGCAATGTCCTGACGGTGTATACTCGAGATATGGCGAAGAAGAACGCTCGTGCATCAGATAAGGTAGACACGATTGAAAAGCTCGCAATTCTTGTGCACGAGGGCTTTGAGCGTATAGACGAGCGGTTCGAGCGCATGGATAAGCGATTTGATGAGGTAGACGCCCAGCTGCATGATATGCGGGCTGAATTGGCAGATATACGTCGCAGAATCGAAAGATTGGAAGCCCTGGGTGCGAATCATGCCGGATTTACGAAGGAAATTGACCACCTCATCGCGCGTGTCACCGCGCTCGAGAAGCGTCTGGCAAGATCGAGTAAGTAGCGCTGTCCACACTATCTCGCCTGAGCGAGCAACCGAGATTCGGCTCAATGTATACTTATCTCATGGCAGATGAGATATACCTCGGCAACACGACATATGTATCTTCAAAGCGCGCGGCAAAGGAATACGGCTACGCGCAGGACTACGTCGGGCAGCTTGCGCGTGGTGGAGTCATCGACGCGCAGCGCGTAGGCGGGCTCTGGTACGTGAATCCCGCCTCGCTCGAGGCGTATAAGCGCAATGCTGAGGCCTATGTGCCAAAGATTGCAGAATCCTCCATACGCCCTCCTGAGGCCGCAGACACGCTTATAACCTTCGACGGCAAGGATTACGTCTCCGCGGCCAAGGCAGCGCGCCTCACAGGCTACAACCCAGACTACGTGGGGCAGCTCGCGCGCGCCGGCAAAGTGCTCTCCAGGCAGATTGGGAACCGCTGGTATGTAGAGCGCGATGGACTTCTTGCGCACAAGGCGCAGAAAGACGCGCTGCTTGCAAACGTACAGGCAGAGTCCGTGGGCCTCGTGCGCCCCGTACAGCCTGCACCTGCGCCGCAAAAGGCAGAGGAAAGGCCTGTGTCGTTCTACACCTATTCGAGGGACGAGAAGCACCTTATGCCGGTGATGAACAAACCACAGCCAACAGAGGACGGTCGACATGCGGCGACTGATGTGAACGTGGGGACGAATAGCGCGGTGCGAAGCACGGAGCTGGAGGTACTGCCGAATACCGTACCGATACGCATCGTCCAGACCCCCGTTCGTGCCAGTGTCGCACCGCGCGCAGAGGCAGCGGCGGTGCCGCTTCGCCGGGGTCGGACATCCGGAATGACTAAGAGTCTAGCGCTCAAAGCGGGAGTGGCTCTCACGGTGGTGATCGTGATGTCGTACGGCTTTGCGTCGATCAAGAGCGAGTCACTCTATGCGATGTACGACGCAGCCGACCTCAGCGCAGTCGAGACCATGACGGCGAATGCCGCGAGCGGACTAGATGCCCTCCTAGACCTCTTGGAAGCCGCTGTGAGCAACGAAGTTCACTATTCTCGCTGAGTATCCCACAGTCGATAGCCACAAAGCGGCGCCCGAAAGGGCGCCGCTTGTCATTTGTGCGTTGCACGCGCGAAATGTCGCTTTACATCGTTGCTCGGGAGTCCGAGTCGGCGCGGAGGTGCGGGTAGGTACGAGGCGAGAGGTTGTAGTGACGAGAATTCTTAAAAAAAGCGGAGAATTTTTTGCGCGTTGAAGCGAACTCGGAAGAAAAAAATAAAAAATGTCCGATACGAAATTCGTGTAATGTTTTCCACACAAAATCGTGTCCAATATGCGTCCAATACACGAAAAGACTAGTAAACTGTTAGATAAATCGTGCATCCGGCCTGATGAACAAACGCTCATGAGCAACGAAATTTTCTTCGACGGATTGAAGTACATCTCGGCCGGCGATGCGTCTGAGACTACGGGACTTTCGCGTGACTATATCGCGAGACTTTGTCGCGACGGAAAGCTTCGCGGAAGGCGGGTTGGGAAGAACTGGTACGTCGATGAAGAGTCGCTCAGGCGTTTTGGTATCGAACAGGAGCATCAGAAGGCGGTGCGTAGGGTGCAGCTGTCGGAAGAGAGGGTGCGAGAGTACCGCGGCGCGGCGGACAAGCCGCAAAGTTTAAAGTTGCAAGTAGAAAGTGAAAAGGCGACGGCCGTGACTGCGGTCACGAGCCATGAGTCACCAGTCACCCCCAAGGTGGCGCAACCAGTTGCGCCGACGGCCGTGACGAAAACATTTGCGGCGCACGCGAAGCACGTGCAGGACAAGCTTGCGGCCGCAGCGCTCGCACAAAGTGCGAGAGTCGCACATGCGATGCCGTCTATCGCTGCAGCACCAAGTGGTGTGCATGAAGCGGTCGCACGTACGCTCAGCCATGCGCACGTGCATGTGCCGGTGTACACGCTCACACCTGCGGCGGAATTCTTGCAGAAGTTCGTTGCAATCTTTGTTGCGTTCACCATGACATTTGGCACGTACGCTTTTGTAGACCCGGCGTACGCACGCTTTGCGGTAGAGTCTGCTCGCGGATTTCTCGCGAGCACTACAGAGTCGCTCGCACGCATTGATGACGCTGCTGATCGCGCGATGCGTGTGGCGCATAGCTCTGCGTACTTCGCTGCGGAGAATCCTGAGGTGGCGCTCGCGCAAGTCTCGAGCGCGACGCTCGCATTTATCCCGAACGCGCTGCAGAATCTCGCGCGCTCGTTCAACACGAGTGTCGACACCTTTGTCTACAACATCCTTTTCTCCGACGGTGCGACGAATTCTCTCGCGCTCACGCCGCTCGACCCAGGATTTGTGGACGCGACAGCGCCGTATGAGCGTGCGCAGCAATTGGCAGCGCAGACATCTGTGCCACCCACCGTCGCAACGAGTACGACGACCGTCATCACCAATGAGCGAATCGTCGAGCGCATCATTGAGACGGAGCGTATTGTCGCCGCGGCGGGCGGCATCAACGATGCGGACCTCGAATTGCGTCTTTCGGCGCTCGAGCAGCGCCTCACAGGCCTCGTCGCCGGTGTCTCTACGGCACAGACCACAAGCGTGAACAACGTCTACCAGACAGTGGCGCTCACCAACAAAATCGACCAGCTCAGTAGCGTCGACATTTCGGACTCTACGATTACGGGGGGCACCCTTTCGGGAGTGTCGCTGAGCGATATTTCATTCTCCGGTACCGCCACCACGACCTTCGCCAATGGGATTGACCTTGCCGACGGGTGCTTCGCCGTAGATGGCGCGTGTATCACCGGCGGCGGTGGCTCTGTAGACACGAGCGTCTCGAACAACTGGACGGCGCTCCAGATATTCTCAGGCGGTGCATCGAGTACCAACTTCTCCAACTTTGGTACCGCGTACTTCGGCGGCAGCGCGACGACGACCATCGACTCGACGGGGGCGCTCTCGCTCGCTAACCTCACCAATTCACTCTTGTGGGTAAATGGTAGCGGCACGGTCGCCGCGACGACGACGCCTACCGCCGCCTATTTCATCGCCACGTCTACATCCCTTGCTTCTTCGTTCCCGTACGCATCATCGACCGCACTCTCCGTCTCGGGCACCGCATTCTTCCCCGGCTCCGGTATCTGGGATTCATCCGGCAACGTCGGTGTTGGGGACACAACTCCAAGCTATGCACTCGATGTCAATGGCGTCGTGGCAACCAATAATTACTTCTTCAATACAAACACTGCGGCAACGCAAGTTCTCCTGAATAGTGGAACGACGTATTACGGTAACATTCAAAATGAAAGTGGTTCGCCGGACCGCTGGTCACTCGGGTATGGCACTACAAACACCACGGCACTCAAGACGCCGGTTCTCACTTGGACGAGTGGCGGAAATGTAGGTATTGGTACTTCGACGCCGTGGGCGAAGTTCTCGATTGCGAACTCGACGGGCGACACCGCTGGCCAAGCGCTCTTCACCATCTCCTCCTCGACCGCATCTGCGACGACGACGCTCTTCCACGTGGCGAATAGTGGGAATGTGGGGGTGGGTACATCCAGTCCCATGGGGTTGTTTTCAGTGAGTGGTCAAATGACGAGTGACAGTTGGTGTTCGAACACACTCAGTGTCTGTGTGTATCCTAGCAGCGGATTTTTCGCTATACGTAATCGGGCTAATAGCGCGTACGCACCAGTCTCGTTGGCTAACGTCTACTTTGGTGACGCGAATGTATATGTTGGTGGCGCAGGCATCACTGACACAGGGTCAACTCTTACGGTGGGAGGGAATTTAAGTGCCCATGCGTTTTATGACAAGGGCAACACTGCCTATTATCTAGACCCCGCGGCGGCAACATCTCTCATTGTTGCCGGCAAGGTCGGTGTGGGCACTACGTCGCCACTCGCCAAATTCGCAGTGCACGCTAACAACGGCGAGACCAATACGCGGCTCTTTGAAATCGCATCTTCGACTGCGAGTGCGACGACAACACACTTTGTAGTGACCAACAGCGGGAATGTGGGTGTTGGGACAGCGAGTCCGTCAGGAAAATTGCACGTTGAAAACGGTAGATTTCTGGCAACAAGAAGTTCCAACAGCAAAGCGGCACACATCGCGTCGTTTGGTTCTTCGGCTAGCGCGGGGAACTCCTTGATAATTTACGGCGGAAACAATAGCGGAGACCCAATGTACATCGGCACAGACTACTGGTCTTCCGATGGTCAGTTGAGACTCGGCACCTATACGACACCGGATACGATTGCGCTCGCAACGAACGGCAACGTCGGCATCGGGACGACGGATCCTCAGGCACTATTGCAAGTGCGTAAAAATCAGGCTGCAAGCACATGGGTTTCGGTTGCAAATTCGAATGCCGGTGGAACGGCAGGGTATCAGATTGGTTATACGAGCGCGGGCGAGATGGCTTCCCTCTATAGTGATATGGCGACAAATGATTTGTACTTGAAAAACGTTGCTACGGGCGGAGATTTCCGCGTCCTCGTTGAAGACACTACAGAGGCACTGACAATCTTAAACACCGGCAACGTCGGCATAGGGACGACGACGCCCGGGTCGCTGCTCAACCTGTATGGAACAGGAAGCGGTACGGAACTTCGAATCGACAATGGTGGTGCCGACGGCGACCCGTTCGTAAGCTTTGCACTTTCTGGTACACAAACATGGATTGCGGGAATCGACGATAGCGATAGTGACACGTTCAAGATAAATGCCACTTCCGGCAACTTCAACACAACAGGCCTCGCCATCACCACTTCCGGCAACGTCGGCATCGGGACGGCGAGTCCGCAAGGTGGTCTTTCCGTTGCGAGCGCGCTCACGAGCACATCTCCCAGCGTTGTGGGGTGGCATCTCGGGACAACAGGCGGAACGACAAATGGACTTGAATCGTACAATACCGCAGCTACATACCTCGACTTCAGCAGTGTTTCGGAGCGCGATTATGATTTCCGACAGATCTTCACCGCCTCCACGAACGATTTACAATTTATTTCTTCTTCTACAAATCCTATCCTAACGCTCAAAGGAACCGGCAACGTCGGCATCGGGACGGTGAGTCCTGCCACTGCACTGCACATGTTGGGTAACTTCAGGATTCGACCTACTGGCGCCAGTACCGACCTCAATATTTTGTTGAATTCTTCCGACCTTAGCATAGAAGGGACCGGTAGCTTGCGGCTGTCGTCGTCAGGTTCATCGCTCAAATACACTGTTGGCGCCTCGGGTGTTGGCGAAGTAGACCACATCTTTTACGGTGGCGGTTCGACCGCGGTCGCGCGCATTGAATCAAACACGCAGGCCGAGTATGCGAGACTGTCACTGCAATCTGGTACCGCAAACAATTTCAGCCAACCCTATTTCACTATCACGTCGAATGGAGGCTCGACTGGCAACATCTTTACACTCAATTCGGCTGGCAACGTCGGAGTAGGGACGACGACGCCGTGGGCGAAGTTCTCGATTGCAAACAATACGGGCGACACGGCGGGCCAGGCGCTCTTCTCCATCTCTTCCTCCACCGCATCCGCAACGACGACTCTCTTCCACGTAGCGAACAGCGGGAATGTGGGTATTGGGACGGCGAGTCCTAGTTACGGACTGGATGTAACGGGGACAGGAAGACTTACTTCAACATTTGCGTGGGGTACAAGCGGTGCCACATACATGTACACGATTGGAGGAACGCAGAGGTACGGTTATTCCACAGCGAACGCGAATGTTCTGTATTCAGGCGGGAGTGGTGGTCTAACGATTTGGAATCAAGCTGACAGCTCGGAACTTGTTCGCATTACCGATTCTGGCAACGTCGGCATCGGGACGACGAGTCCGTATAAGCATTTATCGATAAGCAGTAGTGCCAACTCCGACACCTCAGTAGTCATCGCTAATACGCATGCCAGTTTTAGCGCCGCAGTTTCGTCGACATACCAAACCGCGACCAAACGTTTCGATGCAGGATTGCTCGGTAACAGTAATTCTGTTGCTCCGAACTCATACTATATATACGATTCCAATAACGATGCATTCCGCTTCATTGTGGGCGCGACGGGTAACATTGGTGTCGGTACAACAAGTCCGACCAACAAGCTCTCAATCGAGTCCAACACTGCGACGATTGGAGGACTTGCGGAAAATCTCAGGGTTGCAGGGGATCAGTACGAAGTAGGCATCGGGCTCGCGAACTACGGCTCTGGCGGCAACACATGGTCGCTCATGGCAACGCGGGGGAACTCGTCTTTCGGAGGTGCAAAATTCCTCATCGCTGATTCCGCAGCTAACCGTTTCGCAATCGACTCCTCCGGCAACGTCGGCATCGGGACGACGTCGCCACTTACGAAACTTTCAGTTCAGGGCACTGCGGGTGACAACGACGTCTTCAACGTCGCGTCGTCGACGGGTGCGAGCATGTTCTATGTCGATTCGAGCGGGAAGGTCGGCGTGGGCACGATGACGCCTGATTATGCCTTCACCGTAAGCGGCACCGCTGCGACGTATGCCAGCGTGCAAAATTCCGCCGATGAAGAAGCCGGTATTTTCTTCAGCACTGCAGCAAACGGCGGCAACGGCTGGGCACTGTTTATGGACGGGTCCAACGTAAACGATTTGGGCGCGACGCACAGGCTCGGCTTCTATTCCACAGATCTCAGTGCGACCACGATGACGCTCGACGGTGTGACGGGGAATGTGGGAATCGGGACGACGACGCCGTACAGCAAGCTCACAGCATGGGGCGGCGCGAGCGGCAACATTTTTGAAGCGGTCACGTCGGCCTCGACCACGGCGCTTCGCATCGCGGCAGATGGATTTGCGACGACGACACTTTCCGGTCTCAGCATCAGCGGCAGCGCGACATCCACGTCCAACGTCGGCTTCAACCTCACTGCCGGCTGCTTCTCTATAAATGGTACGTGCGTCGGTGGGGGCAGTGGTTCGGGTACGGTCGGTAGCGGCACTACGGGGTGGTTCCCGTACTATGCGGGAGATGGCACGACACTCACCGCCACCTCCTCGATCTTCCTCGCAACAAGCGGCAAGATCGGCATCGGGACGACGACGCCGCGCAGGGGGCTGTCTGTTGTATCTTCTTCAGCGGCAGACACCAATGCCGAGTTTACGAGTACGGCAAATGACGGATTTGGGGGATTCAACATATACAATAACTTCGGCACGCTCGTTACATCACTAGTCCACTCCAATGCCGGGGCAAGCGTTAATGCCAGTTCGACCTGGTTTGGTACAAGAAATGATGAGTCGCTACATCTTGTCACCAATGGCGCAACTCCGCGCCTGACTATCGACTCTTCCGGCGACGTCGGCATCGGGACGACAACTCCGCGCTCGTTGCTCCATGTGGCGGGTACCGACCTCAGCTCGTTCACCGGCACAAGCAACGGCCTGCTGACTGTCGACGGTACATCGGGCAACAATTCGTATTATCAGGCGATCGATTTCAACGCGAGCGTAGTGAATGGGCGCACAACCCCCTTGGCGCGAATCGCGTCGCAGCGAACTGGGTCTGGCTCGTACCTCTACTTCGGTACGTCGAACAGTTATGCATCTGGTATTACCAACACCGCTCTTACGATTAATCCGAGTGGCAACGTCGGTATCGGTACGACGACGCCGTATGCGAAGCTGACCGTATGGGGAAGCGGGACGGGGACGAATCCGCTGAGCGAGTGGGTCGACAGCGCGTCGACCACGATTGCGCGCATCCTCGAGAACGGCACGGCGTATTTCGCGGGCAACCTCGGCGTGGGCACCACATCGCCATTCCGCAAATTCTCGGTGACAGCGGCAGCAGCGAATCCGCAGGTGGCTATCTCGTACGACGATTCCACGGTTGCCTCGCTCCAGGTAGATTCGACGGGCGACCTCATCGTGACGGCGAGCGGACAGAATGTACTCCTCAACGACGACAACATGCTCGTCTGCGCATCCGGATGCCCCACGTCGCCGACCGGCGCGGGCAAGCTCTACGTAGAGACGGCAGCGGGAATAGGCACCACGACTCCTGCGGCCAAGCTCACCATAGAGACGCAAGACAGCTCGACCAACTTCATCCAGGTCGCTTCGACCACCGCGCAGTCTATATTTGTCATCAATGCCAACGGCAACGTGGGCGTGGGTACGTCGACGCCGTTTGCCAAATTCACCGTGGGTGCAAATGGCGCGATTGCGACGGTAGAAAACAGCCTCTCCGATGGCGCGACGGTGGCTATCAACTGGCGCGACGGCAACCAGCAGAAGGTCGTGCTCGGCGGCAACCGCACGATTACATTCTCCAACTTCATCGCCGGACAAATCCTGCGCCTCGTCGTCTGCCAAGACGGCACGGGAAGCCGCACGCTCACGTGGCCTGCCGTCGTGCGCTGGCAGGGGGGAAGCGCGCCGACACTCACCACTACCGCCAACAGCTGCGACCTCGTCTCATTTGTCGCGACCAATGCCACGTCGAGCTTGGTGGTCTTTGGTGCTGCGGCGTTGGACTTCTAATCATCTATGACAACTATTCACCAATTCGAAGACATGATGGCCTGGAAGAAGGCGAGGGAGCTCGCACGCGAGGTCTACACGGCGTTGCGCAGCAACAAGGACCGCGGATTTACCGACCAGATTCAGAGGGCAAGCGTTTCTGTCGTCTCGAACATCGCAGAAGGATTTGAAAGCGGCACGCGCGATATGTTCCTCAATTATCTCTACATCGCAAAAGGTTCGTGTGGGGAAGTGCGCGCGCAGCTCTACATCGCACACGACATCGGATACATAAACGTTCAAACATTTACATATTTGAATGACCTTGCTTTGCAGACTTCGCGGCTGATTTCTTCTTTCATCAAAGCGCTCAAGGGTTCGCCTCATCAGGGACTGCAGAGGAAGAAGGAACAGACGAAAGAAGAGAAATCCACAGAAGAATTTCTCCAGGATGCGCGCAAAGAACTAGCGAAAGTGATGCCGCACATATACGGGGTGGATGCGAAGAAATGAATATGTATAAACGTTTTAACATTCAAGGTGTAATGGAAAATGCGTGGCGCTGGCGGCTCGTCATAGCTGCAGCTCTGGCTATCGGCTACTTCACCGCGCAATTCGCCCTGCTCCAGCTCCCGCAGGCGGAGGCGGCGTATACGATAGGCAACAGCGCGCGCTTCAACGACGATGATAGCGCGTATCTCACGCGCACTCCTTCTTCCGGTGGTAATCGCCAGAAGTTTACCCTCAGCGTCTGGTTCAAGCGCGGCAACTTGTCGACCGCGCAGTACATATTCCAGGCGGGTGCTGACAACAACAACCGGACCATAGTCGGGGAGTTTCGAAGCGCTGGATCAGTGGACGCAATTCGAGTCGCGCAAGTCGACGCTGGTGTAGTAACTCTTCTTGAGGATACCTGTGGCGTGTTTCGTGACCCTGCCGCTTGGCAACACCTTGTGGTGGCTGTCGATACCACTCAAGCCGCTGGGGCAGATCGGGTGCGTGTGTACGTCGACGGTATACAGCACGACCCTTGCACGAGCGAAACAACGATTACACAAAATACAAACACGTACGTAAATCACACGGTTGCACAGTACGTAGGCACCAACTTGGGCACAGGGAGCTTTTACGACGGCTATATGGCAGATGTGCACTTCATCGACGGGCAGGCGCTCACACCGAGCGACTTCGGCGAATACGACGACAACGGCTACTGGCGGCCTAAGAGTTACACGGGCACGTACGGTACCAATGGCTTCAAGTTCAATTTCGGCAACGGAAGCGAACTCGGCGACGACGTAAGCGGCAACGCGAACGACTGGACGGCCACCAACATGGACGCAACCGACCAAGTCATCGACACGCCGACAAATTCGTTTGCAACCTGGAATTACCTTGTACAAAGCGGTATCTCTCAAGGCAACTTGCGAGCTGTCACGATCGGTAGTTACAGCACGACAGGTTTTCTGCACCTAACCGACATTCCGGTGGAAAGCGGATCATTCTACTGCGAGGTGACGCAGGTTAGCGAAACTGATGCGGTCACTGCGGTCGTCGGAGTATACGCCCCTTCCGCTGCGGTATACACACAGGCCGGATCGGAGCCGTACCGTGTCGCATACCGCAGCGACGGTCAAAAGGACGTTGTTGGTACTGCATCAGCATACGGCGCTTCATGGGATCCGGGAGACATTATCGGTGTCGCACTCAATGCGAGCACAAATGCAGTCGAATTCTACAAAAACGGATCTGCGCAAGGCAGTATCGATATTCCGTTTTCGGGCCCGTACGTGCTTCTCGTTCACGACCATACCGGGTCCCAGACGGCGACCCTCGATTTGAACTGCGGTCAGGGTGGGCAAAGCGGTCTCACGTACGACAGCGCGAGCGGAGGATACTTTGAATACACGCCACCAAGCGGTTTCAAGGCGCTCTCCACATCCAATCTGCCCGAGCCGGATGTGGCGGTGCCCAAGAATTATTTTGATGCGGTGACGTACACAGGCACGGGTGCGCCGCTCAACGTCCTCCAGACGGGTACAAGCACCAATGGGACGGGCTTCATACCTGACCTTGTGTGGCTCAAGGGCAGAGCCACGTCGACGAGCCATGGTCTTTTCGATTCAATCCGCGGAGTGGTGCAGCGGCTCGCGCCAGAAGTGAATACTGCGGAGACTACGGAGACAGAATCGCTCACCGGTCTCGTGCCGCTTGGGTACGTATCGCAGCTCACCAATCCCGGCGGCAACAACGAGCTGGACAACGCGCGCGGTGTCTTTGTGGTCGGCAACTACGCATACGTCACCAACGAAACGCGTGACTCTCTTGCGGTGATAGACGTATCCGACCCTGCGAATCCAACATTCGTGACTGAGGTGCGGAACCCCAATGGCAGCAACGAACTCGATGGCGCGCGAGGCATATACGTCAGCGGCAACTATGCGTACGTGGCTACCGTTACTCGTGACTCACTCGCCATCATCGACATCTCGAATCCGCTTAGCCCCAGCTTTGTGACCGAGGTCATAAGCCCCAATGGTAGCAACGAGCTCGATGGTGCAACGGGGGTGTATGTTTCGGGAAATTACGCGTATGTCGCCGCAGCCACCCGAGACTCACTGGTCATTCTCGACATTTCCAACCCCGCAAGCCCGAGCTACGTGTCAGAAGTGCGCAGTCCAGGGGGCAACAATGAACTCGACGGTGCCTTTAGTGTGTTCGTGCAGGGCAACTACGCCTATGTGGCCAACCTCACCCGCGATTCACTCGTGGTCATCGACGTTTCCACCCCGGCGAGCCCGAGCTTCCTCGCTGAGGTGCGCGACCCAGGAGGACAAAACGAGCTCAATGGCGCAGCTGTTGTGTCTGTGCAGGGGAACTACGCATACGTATCTGCGAATACACGGGATTCGCTCGTCGTTATCGATATATCCACTCCGGCGAGTCCGAGCTACGTGACAGAACTCCGTACGGGTTCGGGCGGTCTGCTCAATGCCATACACGGACTCTACGTGTCGGGCAGCTATGCATACGCCACAGCGGAGGCGCGTGACTCACTCGCCATTATCGATATATCGACCCCGACAAGCCCGAAGTTTGTCACCGAAGTTCGCCCCGGAGGAACCGATGGCCTTCTCAACGGAGCGCGCGGAGTCTTTGCGCTTGGCGACTATGTGTACGTAACCACCGGAGCAGGTGATGCGTTCACGATTATACAGGCGACCGATTGGCCGAGCGGCTTTACGGTCGGTACCGATACCGAGTTCAACTACTCCGGAGAGACGTACGCCTCATGGCTCTGGAAAGAAAGTGTGACGAGCGGCTTCGATATCGTGACGTATACCGGTACCGATGCGAGCAATCGCAATGTATCGCATTCGCTCGGTGTCACACCGGACTTCGCCATCGTCAAGGATCGCAACAATGCGATGAGCTGGTACGCGTGGCACAGCTCGTTTTCGGGAGCGACCACATTCGCGATAGTCGATACGGATGCCGCCACGTCGACCACGAGTTCACCGTGGGGGACCGGGAGTTGGACATCGTCTACATTCCGCGTCACCAACGACGCAACCAACAACACAAACGCGCTGGATATTACAGGTACGGAACTGCTTCTCCAGGGCGACGGTGCAGATGCCGCGACGACTTTTACAGACAGCTCTCCGGTCGGTCGCACCATGACCGCCAACGGCAACGTGCAGATAGACACTGCGCAGAGCAAGTTCGGTGGTTCATCAATACTTTTCGACGGGACAGGCGACTACCTGAGCGTGGCAGACAACGGTGATTTCGACTTTGGTACAGGGAACTTCACGATCGATGTGTGGGTCCGCTTCACCGACAGCACCGGAAGTCACACAATCCTGAGCGGGCTTGATAGCGGCGACCTGATGTTTGCCAAAGATACCGATGGCTCCTTGCGCTGGGGTCGGTCACTCGTCGCATGGGACACGATTACCCCCGACCTGACGTGGACCAACGGCGTCTGGTATCACCTTGCGGTGACGCGTTCTGGCAATTCCGTGAGGATATTCAGGGATGGTGTGCTGATAGATACCGAGACAGAGACCCAATCGTACAACGTTACGACGACCTTTGCCGTAGGGCAGCGCGAGGGCACACACTTTTTCAACGGGCACATGGATCAGCTCCGTATCGACAAAGGTACGGCGCGTTGGACGGCGGCGTTTACACCCTCGACTGTCGCGTATCACGACGGCAGCTACGTCGCCTACCTCTTTGCTGCAAAGGAGGGCTTTTCCGACTTTGGCATCTATACGGGCAATGGCAGTGCGGACGGGCCGTTCGTATACACCGGCTTTAAGCCGCGGTTCATCATGTTTAAGCGCACCAACAGTACAGCCAACTGGCGCATCATGGACTCGGCTCGCTCGACGTACAACCCTGCCACGCACCTCCTTTTCCCGAGCGTATCCACCGCAGAGACGACCACTGACTCGGTGGACTTCCTCGCCAATGGTTTCAAGCTCCGTAGTACAAGCACCAACATAAACGGAGGCAGCAACCAGTATATCTATGCCGCATTTGCCGACGTGCCCTTTAAATACTCGGCAAGCACGCCAGCAGTAGAGGCGGGTGTGAACAACGGATTTATTCCGTTCCTCATCGGAATGGAGATATGACACATGGAGAACGACGTATGAAAAACGAATCACATAAAACGAAAAACGAAGTACGAAGTACGAAGTGCGCGAACTCGTATAAGGAGTTCTACATGACGGGCATTGCAATCTTACTTCTTGCATCGTGCTTCATGCTTCGTCCTTACATTGTCTCGGGTGGTTCTATGGAGCCGACGCTATCCGCAGGCGATGTCGTGATAGTTGAAAAGTTGAGTCACCGGTTCGACAAGCTCACGGCAGGCAGATTCGGCATCAGTCGAGGCGACATCTTGGTGCACCGCAATCCGCACCAGAAAGAGGTGATTGAAGTGAAGCGGGTAGTAGGCATGCCGGGTGAGCTCGTGGAGCTTGGCGAGGATGGGGTGACGGTCACGGATAGCGAGGGAAGAATCACGAAGTATGAAGCAGGAAGCACGATAGGCGGGACGAACAATGGGGCATTTCGCATCCAGCTTAGTCCCGAAGATTACTTCGTCCTCGGAGACAACCGCAGCAAGAGTAGCGATGGCAGAGATTTTGGAGCAGTACAGAAGGCAGACATTATCGGCACATTATTAATCACCTTATAAATCGTATGCAAAGAGAAGAAACGGGACGAAGGGGAGGAAGGGGGCTGCTGGAATTCATCCAGTATCACAACGCCGTGCCGGTGGCACTCGGCATCATCGTCCTCGGTGGTGGCGGAGTCTTTGCAGCGACGAATCCGGAAGCCATCTACTCGGCCACAGAAGAAGTCCTCACGGTGGACAACACATACCTCGTAGGGAAAGACCTCACCGGCTACAGCCCGCGCGCGGTCATCACGGCCGTCCTCGAAGACGAAGAGAACTACAACGTCGAGTACGAATTTCACACCATCGATGTCGAGGGGTACGTGTGGCGCGACGTCGTCAAGAAAGAGACGATGCAGGTCTCAAAGGTAGATCTCGGACAGTATCGTGACCTCGGTCTCTACGTGACGCAGCAGCTCCGACAAGTGATTGAGCGCGAGGCAGCACGCCTCACGAAAACGCAGGAGAACGCGCGCAGCGCGGTGACGCAACTCACGGTCGCCACCACGTACGGCGGACTCATCGGCAAGTTCCTCGACGAGAGCACGGAGGTTCTGCCTGGGTACACGCCGGTGGTCGCACCCGCGCAAACCGCCGCTGTTGCAGCCGTATTTGGTCCCGCAGAGGGAGGAGAAGGAGGTACCAATCACGAAGGAGGCAGTACGAGCGCGAGCGGGCTCAAGATCGGCCTCCAGCTCCTCGGCAACAATCCCGCACGCATCCCCGTGGGAACGCAGTACGCTGACCTCGGCGCAGTGCTCGTCGACCCGTACAACACCAACGTGGGCGTCTACCTGTCCATCAATGGTGAAGAGAAAGCTAACTGGACGGGCATCGACACCTCAACGACGACGGCACACACAATCGAGTACCGTGCGACAGACCCGAGCGGTGCGGTGATAACCGTGCGTCGCATTGTGCTCGTGGGCGATGCCGCGAATCCTGGCGGCGAAGTGAGCGAGGCGGGGAATGTGAGGCCGGTGGTACAAACGAACAACAACCAAGACACAACGACCAACAACGAACAAACGACAGATGCCCAAGACGAGGTGAGTGGGACGCCGTCAAGTGAGACGGAAGCATCCACGTCGACACCGGCCGTAGCCGAGGAGGAGCAAGCAGAGGAAGCGACGGAGGGCGAGGCTGGAACGACGGAAAGCGAAGTGGGAAGTGCGGAGAATGTGGAAACTCCGACGGAGACGGCAACTACAACAGCAGGCACTTCATCAGATACACATAGCGATAAGGCGGAGCAAGCGACCACCACACCTGAAAATTGACCATGAACGAGTCCTTTATCAGCGCAATTGCACACTTCATCCGCGACGCCGGCGAGATAATCGCTGTGCGCCTGCTGGAGTGGGTGCGCGGGGTAATGGACACAGCACTTGGCCATGCTAAAGCCGATCTGCAGCAGCATGCACAGAAGGCGGTGAGTGTGGTAAAGCATGCCGCATCGCAAGCGACTACAGGCGAGCGTATTCCTCTCGCTCTGCCGGAACCAGCGCCGATGCTGCGTCTCTCTGCCGCATCCACGAATGCGCTGGGCGGGTACATGGCGGCAGTGCTCGGCTTTGCGCTCGTCTTCAACTATGCGCCGGCGGTCTACGAAAAGAGCGCTGCATACGCAGCGTGGGCGGCGCAAGAAGCACGTTCGCAGACGGCGCTTGTGTCGATGTTTAGTTTGGGGCCAATCTCACAAAAGCCGGCGATAGATCTACAGCAGCTTTTCCGCGCTCCGACGAGTACGCCGAGCATGAAGTTGCCCAGGCCTGCACTCGCGCCGAGCAGTACAGGAGCGTCGGTGCAGGCACCGAGCGCAACGACTCCGAGCACTCGCGAGTCGGTGCAACCGCCCGTCTTCCGCCAGGCCGCGCAGTCGATACAGAATGTGTACAACACCTATCCGGTCGTCGAGCGTATCCGGGAAGAGGTGCGTTACGTGAATGTGGGAGCGACGGGCGATATCTCCGACCAGCTCAATGAACTCTACGAGCGCATTCAGCGGCAGATAGGATCACTCAGCACGAACACGAGCGCACAATTCACGCAGACGTACCAGGTGGTCTCGCAGAGCCAACGAATCGATCAGCTCGGGAGCGTCGACATCTCCGACTCTGATATCACGGGCGGGACAATAACAGGGAGCACATTGAGCGACGTATCTTTCGCATCGGGATTCTCTCTCGGTGTGGCGAGTGGCGGCACGGGGACGACCACTGCACCGAGCTATGGGCAGCTGCTCCTCGGCAACAGTGCGGGCGGCTACGATCTGGTAGCAACGTCGAGTCTCGGTATCACGGGTGGCGGAGGCGCGTCGCTCACCGGCACCACGGGGCAGCTCGCATATTTCTCAGGTACCGATACGGCCGTCGGCACCTCGACGCTGTTTATAGCGACGACCGGCGGCATAGGCATAGGCACAACCACGCCAGCTGGTGCACTGCAGATAACTCATGATCCCAACGATGATAGCGCGCTCGTGCTCGACCAGCTCAACGATTCTACCGCGCTCAACTCCAAGTCGGCTCTCTACATCACCAACACCGATCCTACTGAGAGCAACTGGGGCATCATAGGCTTTGGTATCGACCCTCTCGGTTCGCCCGCTGCGAAGATTGGCGTGCAGTTCACCGACCGCGCACAAAATTTCGGCGACATTGTTTTCGGTACGCGAAATGCCTCCGGCATGAACGAGTGGGTGCGACTCACGAGCGAAGGCAATTTTGGCATCGGGACGAGCAATCCTGGAGCGAAGCTTGAGGTGGCAGGCGGCGCATCGACGACACGGCTTTCGGTGTTCGATGTAGCCTATTTCGGGGGCAGTGCTACATCTAGCTTCGACTCGACCGGCTCGCTCTCACTCGCCGCGCCACTCGCCACATCGAGCGGCGGCACCGGCATTAGCTCGTACAGCGTCGGCGACATCCTCTATGTCAACAGCGTCGGCACACTCGCGAGGCTCGCCGCAGGAAGCGCAGGACAAGTGCTCAAGATATCCGCAGGCGTCCCATCGTGGGGAGCAGACGCGACGGGCGGCGGTGGTGCAGGTGCATTTGCCACATCATCGGATAATCTCCTCATCTCTCCGACCGACACCGACAATGTGCTCGTCCTCGGCGCAAGCGCGACGAGTACCACCGGAAATATTTTCGAGGTCAACGGCGCGTCACTCTTCCGCAGCATCGTGACCGCATACGGCGCAGTCACCGCGCCATACTTTTCTGCGACGAGTTCTACGGCGTCCACCTTCACTGGGGGCCTCCTCTCGCTCGCATCTACCACCATCGGCGGCGGCTCGGCGACAACTGGCCTCACTATCTCGGGCGGCGCTACGACGACGGGGAATGCATATTTTGGAGGAAATGTAGGTATCGGAGTAAGTCCCGCCTATACACTCGACGTGGCCGGTCGGGGCCGATTTGTCGGCGCCAATGGTGCGGTGGGCGCTATCGGCGGGGAGGATTATGTACTTTCTCTCCAGAACAACGGCAACAGCAGCTGGCTCGAGATACTCAATCAGGGCGGCGCGGGACAAGGTGTGTTCTTCGGCGTCTCGGACAACCGCACGGCCAACGCTTTCGAGCTATGGAACTACCAGGCGGGCCCGATAGATTTCTTCACGAGTACTGATGCTTCCGACGGCTCAAATAGGTTGCGCATTGCCGCCGACGGCAAAGTCGGCATTGGGACGACCTCGCCGTGGGGGAAGCTCTCTGTCGCCGCTGCCGACAACGCGTCTGCCCCGCAATTCGTGGTTGCATCATCGACATCTGCAAGTTTCGTCGTGACAAGCAGCGGCAACGTGGGGCTTGGTACGGCGAATCCTGACGCACTTTTGACGCTTGCGGGTGGCTCGATTCATATGGTCTTGGGCGCAAGAAATACATATATCGGCGATGCCGACTTGCTCCCCATCACACCTACGGGCGGTCCTGATGTTGCGGATTTCTATATTACTGGCGGGACGAACAATGACTTTTTCATCGCATCGCAAGCGAACGGCACTGGAGAGGGACTGCGCTTCGGCAATGCTTCCGACGCGGGGGCGACCTTTACTGAATACATGACCATCCTGGGAGCTGGCACGGGAGCAGGCAGAGTCGGCATCGGGACGACGTCGCCAGGCTCGATACTCTCCGTGCAAGGCGTGGGCAACTTCGTTGCAAGCGCGACGAGCACGTTCTACAACGGACTCTCGCTCGTCGGTTCGCTCAATGTCGGCGGCTCGGCCACAAGCACCTTCGCGCAAGGTATCAACCTGTCAGGTGGATGCTTCTCAATAAATGGTACGTGCGTCGGAGGGAGTTCCGTTTCATCGCTCAACAATCTTTCTGATGCTGCTTCCGATAGCGACACGCTCTATCTCGGTACCAATGTCGGGGGTGACCCCAGCTTTTCTGGCGACGTGGTAGTTGGACCGGGGGCATTGAGCGCTTCTAGCGAATCAAGCGGAAACGCTATTTTGGGATACCAGGCGGCGTCTGCAGGCAGTGCAATCCATCAGTTGTCCGTGCTCGGCTACGATGCATTTAGAAATATTAATAGCACAACGGGCGGCGTGGCGATCGGTCTGAATGCTGGGTACGGCGAGTCCGGGCTCTACAGCGCAAGCGGCTTGGTACTAGTGGGCTACCAAGCGGGGTACAAGTTGCAGACTGGCGCCAACGAGAATACGCTCATCGGCCAAAATTCGGGGTACGAGCTTACGACAGGCTTGGGCAACGTTCTCATCGGTTCGTCCAATTCGGTAGCATCGCGCGAGCAGGTAACCACTGGCAATCGCAATATCGCTATCGGTTATCGGGTAGCGTTGCCAAGCCAAACCGCAAACTACCAGCTCAACATCGGCAATCTCATATATGGCACGGGGCTCGATGGTACGGACTACACCGTCTCCACTGGCAACGTCGGCATCGGGACGACGACGCCGTACAGCAAGCTCACCGTGTGGGGCGGCAGCACCGGAAATATATTTGAGGCGGTCACGAGTGCGTCGACGA
The DNA here is from genome assembly GCA_964594735.1 of uncultured Candidatus Saccharibacteria bacterium. Lineage (GTDB taxonomy): Bacteria > Patescibacteriota > Minisyncoccia > Phycocordibacterales > UBA2100 > UBA10103. The sequence goes on from CAZQMS010000002.1 coordinate 84,679, forward strand.
CCGCGCTTCGCATCGCGGCAGATGGATTCGCGACGACGACACTGAGCGGCCTCAACATCTCCGGCAGCGCGACGTCCACGTCCAATGTAGGCTTCAATCTCTCCGGCGGATGCTTCGCAATCAATGGCACGTGTGTCGGGGGAGGCAGTGGCGGCGTCGCGCTAGGCGATGAAAATACCTGGACGGCGCTCCAGACATTCCAGCTCGGACTATTGTCGCAAGCGTCTTCGACCATCGGTGGCGGTACTGCTACAACAGGTCTCACCATTTCAGGTACCGGTACAACTACCGGCGCTCACTACGTGGGCGGCGGGCTCACCGTCAATAGCTCTACTGGCAGTTCGTTCTTGGGAACAGGGGACGTGTATCTCGGAAGTGGGACGCTCGTACAAGGTTTGGGTGGCGCACCCGACCTTTCTGTCGAGGGTTATATCAACACGAATGCCGGGATTAACACTGGTGGCGATGTGCGAATCGGTGGTAGTAGCGCGTCGATCTGGACTGCGCTCGGCGGTTCCGCTGACTTGGGAGTACAAGGTTGGATAAATGCGAATACAGGACTTCAAACTGCGCAGGGTAGCGCTTCTACCCCTGGCCTGGTGTTTTACTCCACAAACAACACCGGCATATTCGCGACAGATGCAAATGCGAGCGCCGGCCTCGGATTTTCGACACAGGGTAGTGAAAGATTGCGGATAAGCAACACGGGCAACGTCGGCATCGGGACGACGACCCCGTGGGCGAAGTTCTCGATTGCCAACTCGACGGGCGACACCGCGGGTCAGGCGCTTTTCACCATCTCCTCCTCGACCGCGAGCGCGACCACAACGCTCTTCCATGTGGCCAACAGTGGCAAAGTCGGTGTGGGAACGCAGAGCCCGACCGCACTGTTTACAGTGGAGGGGGGAAATATCGGCATTGATGGTAATGCGTCTGCACAGCAATTTTTTGGCGCAGGAGGCAATGTTGCTGGTACGAACACCACTGGCGGCGTTATGACTGTATTCGGCCATGCACCGAATACGTATCAGGACGTGTCGACGCCGCCGCATGATGGGTCGAACTTCGTAGGTGCTGCTGGATTCATTGCACGCGGATTCAGCGAGTCAGCTCAGTATCGCGGGAGTTTGGAGTTTTTCACAAAGACGGCAAGCGCAGCAAATGCCACGAGCAGGATGGTCATCACCCACGACGGCAACGTCGGCATCGGGGATACGAGCCCGGCGGCTCTCCTGACAGTGGGTGCGAACGACCTATTCCAAGTTGATTCATCCGGCAATGTGAGCATCCCCCAAGGCCAGTACCTGCGCTTCGCCGGTGCAACTGCAGACCAAGAGCAAATAGGATCTACTGCCACAGGACAGCTTGATCTCTTCGCGCGCGGAGCCATCAACGTGATTGCCGACACCAACAACAACGATACTGATGCAGATACCAACGCCTTTACAGTACGTACGAACGCCACGACGGTCGCCGGAGCCACGAGCCTCTTTTCGGTACGGCAAAGCGGCAACGTCGGTGTGGGGGCAACAGAGCCCAGTCACAAACTTACCGTCGCCGGCGGATCCAACGGCGCAGCTTCGACGCTGAAAATCCAAAACACATCCGGTGCCGCCGACTCAACCGCCACCCTATTTCTCAACACGAGCTCAAGCGCAAGCGACACCACAGTCGGTGCGCAGATCCAATCTATCCGAACGAATACAGGCGGAGGTGGTAGCAACGAGCTTGCCTTCAGCACAAGCCTCACGACGACCATGACCGAGCACATGCGCATTCTCGCTTCTGGCAATGTCGGCATCGGTACGACGTCGCCACTTACAAAGCTTTCGATCCAGGGTACTGCGGGCGCCAACGACGTGTTCAATATCGCATCGTCGACCGGTGCGAGCCTGTTATACGTCAATGCGAGCGGCAATGTTGGAGTTGGGACGGCTTCGCCGGGCGGGAAGCTCCATGTATACAGCGGTGCTGCCGGCGTATCTGCGAACAGTTCGCTCGATGACTTCGTTATTGAGGGCAGTGGCGACACCGGCATGTCAATTCTGACGCCCAACAGCAACACTGCGTACTATGGATTCGGCGACCCAGACGATAGCTTTGTGGCGGGGGTGCGGTATCTTCACGCTTCGGACCGGTTGGACCTAATCTCAGGCAACTCGACGGGAGTTTCAGTTCTGGGCACAGGTCACGTCGGCATTGGCAATACTGACGCGGTTTCGCTTCTGACCATCACTGCAGATTCTGCCGATTCGACAGATGTCGATAAGAACCAACTAACGCTTCGCTCGCGCCGCCAGTCCATATCTAGCTCGGCCACTGCCGCGCTCATCGGCGGTATCAACTTTGACACCGACGACACGAGCCTCACGTCGCCAGGAACCACGACCGCGTCGATACGCGTCATTGCGACGAATACACACACGACATCCCAGTACGCCGCCGCAATGGAGTTCTTTACGTCGACAGGCGTTACACGGACGCGCAACTTCCGCATTGGACCGACGGGCAACATAAGTCTCAACTCATTTGCGTCTGCTACCGGCAACACCGTCTGCTACGACACGACGTCAGTGTCCGGCATGAACACGTTCGCCACCTGCTCCTCGGATGAGCGGCTCAAGCACGATATCGCGACGCTCCAGAGTGGCGGGCTTGAGAGGATACTTTCGCTACGTCCGGTGAATTTCGTGGGCAATGACGACGCCTCGGGCAAAATGCGCGCAGGCTTTATCGCGCAGGAAGTGCTCGGCATAATCCCGGAAGCGATAGGTCAAAACCCCGCCGACGGGTACTACACGCTCGACACCGGCTCGATACTCTCGCACTCGGTGAAGGCGATTCAGGAACTCAATCTGAAAGTTGAGAGCATCGCATCGACAACATTGGAACTCGCGCCGGAGTCTCTGGGCGCGCGCGTGTTCGCGTCGCTCAAGACGCGTCTCATCACGTGGTTTGCCGATGCAGCGAGTGGAATCGGCGACTTCTTCGCGAATCGCGTGCGCACCAAAGAGCTCTGCGTGGGTGACGGTAGTGGAGAGACGTGCATCACGAGAGCGCAGCTCGATGCACTGATAGCGGGCGTTGCGCAGGCTTCATCGAGCGGTGGGGGCGGGGGAGGTGGTCAGAATGAGTCGCCCACCGAAGATGCACACGATGACCCAGTCGATACAGAAGCTCCAGTGATTACGATTCACGGCAACAATCCGGCGGTGCTCCAAATCGGAGAAGCGTACAGCGACCTGGGCGCGAGCGTGAGCGACCCTTCGACAGGCTCAGGGCAGGCAAACGAGAACCTGGGAATCAAGGTGAGTGTCAATGGTGGTGAGGAGATTGGACTCGGCTTGATAGTCATCGACACCTCTCTGCCCGGTGAACACACCATCGAATACCGTGCCACCGACCAAGCGGGCAATGTCGGCACCGCGACGCGTACGGTCTTGGTAGTCGACCCGAATCCTTCGTCAGACGAATCAGCATCTGTAGAGCCCAATATTGAGCCTCTCGAAGAGGTACCCACGGACGACGATACGGATGTAGAAGAGGTGGCCAGTACGACCTCATTAGATACACAAAGCGATCAAACGGGGCAAGCGCCATCCAATTGATATGAACAGCTCGATTTTCTCACACATCTATGGCTGATCACATCCAATTCGACGGAAGAACGTATGCGCAACTTGCGGATGCTGCCTCTATTGTCGGCACTGACGAGGCACACGTGCGATTGCTCGGCACTCAGGGCAAAGTTTTCCTGCGCGCAGTGGGGAAAAAAATATACGTAGACGTGGAAGGCCTACGCAAGGCACTCGCTGCTCCGCCTGCTGCACGCCTCGTACAGCAGGAGCCACCTGCGGTTGCTGCGAATGCTGCACAGACGAAGGAGGCGCCGCCCATGGCTGCAGCACCGAGCTCATTGCATCAATCTGCGGCGCTGCCACATGCAATCACGATGCTGTCGCAGGTCGCGTCGGCAAAAGTGGCACAAGCGCAGCAGCGAGCGACCTCATCGATAATGAGGAAGACCACGTCGCAAAGCAAGGTGATGCAGACGCAACCGAGGGTGTACATATCGCCGGCCACGGAGAAACGCATCCAGCTGCCTACGAACGAGGCCAAACCCACGTCATCACGAGCGACCGCTTCCGCGCCTCACGCGATTCCCGCGAAGACGTCGGCGGAGCTTTCCGCGGCCGGTGCGCTGTCGGCTATCATCTTGCCCCCGACTCAGCACCTTTCTGCGGCAGGCCGCTCCGTCTTGACGACGGGCGCGGCACTCGCGGCGTTCGTATTTGTCGTCGGTCTCGGTGTTGCGGCATCAAGCCATGCACCGGCCGCGCTCACCTGGGCAGACAAGATTCACAACCAGGTTGCTTCCGCTGTTCGTGCTGGCAGTGTCTCGTATTCACCGACGATGGGTACTGTCGAGAGCGCCACACCACAGAATTCTCCCAGCGAGCTGCAAGCGAGCGCAACCGCTACGACGCTCCTATCGTCTGCGACGACGTCCCAGCCCATCTACTACGTCTACAATTACCCAGTCATCGAGCGGGTAACAGAGGAGGTGCGCTACATCAATGCGAGTACTCCAGCAGAATTCAATGCTGCGCTGGATGACCTGTACAATCGCATCCAACAGCAGATTCAGAGCCTGAGCATCACAACCAACACGAGCTTCGCACAGCAGTACCAAGTCATCTCGCAGTCGAGCAATATCGACCAGCTCGGGAGCATTACCATCGAGGATTCGACAATTACCGGTGGCACAATTAGCGGTGCGACTATTTCGGGAGGTTCTGTGACAGCGACCGCATACTCCGGCACTCTCGGCATCGCAAACGGCGGCACTGGTACCACCACCGCTCCGTCGGCCAATCAAGTGTTTCTCGCCGCTGCCGATGGCACGTGGTCATATGTCGCGACGTCATCGCTCGGCATCTCGGGCGGCGCCGACACAAGTGTCTCCAACACCTGGACCGCGCTCCAGCTTTTCTCCGGAAACGCCTCCTCGACCAACTTCTCCACTTTCGGCACCGCGTATTTCGGCGGAAATTCCACAACTACAATCGATTCGACCGGCGCGATCACCGTCACATCCTCGAGCGCCAACACCTTCCCGTATGCATCCACGACGGCGCTCACCGTCTCGGGGACAGCGTATTTCGGCAATATCTTTAGCGGTACGGGGCACACGATTACTGGTACGTACGCATTCGGTTCCGGTGCGACGCATAGCATCTCTGGCAGCTACGCGTTCGCCGGCGGCGGCCAGCAGAATACATTGTCGGCAGAAGCCACAGCAGCGGTAGGCGGATACGGCAACACGGCGAGCCAATCGTATGCATTCGTAGGAGGCGGTCAGGCGAATACCGCAAGCAATGTGTACGCCGCGATTATCGGCGGCGTGTCGCATGTGGCGAGCGGAGCAAAGTCATTCATCGGGGGCGGAGAACAGAACACGGTTTCCGGAGAGAATGCCGCGAGTGCCGGTGGTTATGGCAACACAGCGAGCGCGTTCGGTACATTTGCGGGAGGCGGTCAGAATAATCAAGCACAAGATGTCTACGACGCTGTCGTGGGTGGTACCGGAAACGTGGCAAATGGCGGCAATGCGTTTATCGGCGGCGGTACCGACAACGACGCAACGGGCGACAAGTCGGGAACCGTCGGGGGTTATGGCAACACGGCCGCGGGAGAAAGCAGCTTCGTCGGCGGTGGTCAAGCAAATCAAGCGCTCGACGTGTATGACGTCGTCCTGGGTGGGGCCGGACATACGGTCAACGGCGGCTACTCATTCGCGCTTGGCGGGCAGGGCAACACCGTGACGGGTGACTACAGCGGCGCTTTCGGTCGCGCGCTTACCGTGAGCGGCACCGGCTCCTTCGGCTTTGGTCTAGACGGCGGTTCCCACACGATCTCCGCCAACAACACATTTGCAATCCTGGGCGGCAACGTCGGCATCGGGACGACGACGCCCAGTGCCAAGCTTGTCGTACAAAACGATTCCTCAAACAACGTGCTGCTCGTGAAGGGCAGTGGTGGGTCAACCGTCTACTTTAACAATCTATCAGGCTCTGATTTGGCGACTATCGGGTACGCCAATAATCATCTATCTTTGATTAACTCCAACCCCTCAGGTTCGTTGCTTGTATACACTGGCGGCAGTGAGCGCTTGCGTATCACCGAGACCGGCAACGTCGGCATCGGGACGACGACGCCGTGGGGCAAGCTCTCCATCACTGCGACTGACAACGCCTCTGCCCCACAATTTGTCGTTGCGTCATCTTCCGCTACGAGTCTGGTTGTCACTGCAAGCGGCAATGTGGGTATCGGGACGACACAACCGGAACAGTTGCTACGCGTTGGCGTAACCAGTTCGGCTTTTGATCATGATGGAACCGTGGCAATAGGGAGCGATGCGTCAGGTATAGCGCTCCACCTTGAGGAAAATACCGGGGCTGAGGGATGGAAAGTTGGAATCAATGCGGCAGGCGATATGCTCTTCGATGATTCAACTGCAGGTAACACAATGGTTATTTTTCAGGACGGAACAGGCAACGTCGGCATTGGGACAACGACGCCCGCCTCTAAGTTGAACATTCATTATGGCTCCGTCTCCTCCAGCGATACTACACCGCTTGAAATTTTGCGCCTCGGATGGGACGGCTCCAGTGCAGACGAGCAAGCGGGGGTCGGTGTCAAAATCGCCTTTCATGGATCCAATGCCAACAATCTTCCATCCACTGCGGAGGTCGCTAATATAGGGACGACGAGAGTGAGCGGCGTGGAGGGTAGTACGCTTACCTCGCTTCTTTTTTCTACGAACGACGGTACTACGCTTGCGGAAAGACTGCGAATCACCGGAGCCGGCGATCTCATCGTGGCGGCGACCAATTCATCGGGTGGCAACACGTCGCTCTGCTGGGACGGCTCCGGTTCATCCACATGGGGCGGTTGTACCTCGCTCGCAAAGTACAAGGACAATGTGACCAACTTGTCGCTTGGACTCGACGCTGTGTTGCAGCTCCGCCCGGTAGAGTTCGACTGGAATGAACACAGTGCGGCCATCGGACACGACCTCGGCTTTATTGCCGAAGAAGTAGAGGCTATCAGCCCGCTACTCGCGGAGCATAGCGGTCAGGGTGGTGCGCTGTCTGGCGTAAAGTACAACACGATGTCGGCCTTGCTCGTGAGGGCTGTGCAAGACATCGCAAATCTAGCGGATGCGTTCAAAGTTAAGCTCATTGCGTGGTTCGGGAATGCCGGGAACGGGATTGCGGATTTCTTTGCAGACAACGTTCGAGCCCGTAATCAACTCTGCGTCGGCTCGACGTGCGTCAACGAGGCGCAGCTCGCCGCGCTGCTCGCCAATTCGGCGAGTGGTGCAGGTGGAAACGGTTCTCCCGCCGCGCCCGGCGCCGAAATTACCCCGGTGAATGATACGGAACCACCAACAATCACCATCCTCGGCAACAACCCGGCGACGGTGCAGGTGGGTGATGCGTATAGCGACCTCGGCGCAAGCGTGAGCGACCCTTCGACAGGCTCAGCGCAGGCAAACGAGAACCTGGGAATCAAGGTGAGTGTCAATGGTGGTGAGGAGGTTGAACTCGGTTTGATAGTCATCGACACCTCTCTACCGGGCGAACACACCATCGAATACCGTGCCACCGACCAAGCGGGCAATGTCGGCACCGCGACGCGTACGGTCATTGTCGAGGGGATTGCAAGCGACGGGGATCAGGAGGCAGAGGAGGATTCACTGCCTCAGAATGTGTCCACCGAGGAAGTCGACGACACGGGTGACGGGTCCGCGCCTGATGAAGAGCACGGTGATGCTCCGCCCTCAGAGGGCTAGCATAACCACAGGTGGCACTCGTGGTGAGCTTCTGCCGTGGGGTATACTCGGCACATGGCAAAAATCGCTATCAACGGCTTCGGCCGCATCGGAAGAGGCTTTACTCGCGCTATTCAGGAGCGGCCAGAACTCGAACTTGTCGCGGTCAACGACCTCACCCCGGTCGAGAGTCTCGCGTACCTCTTGAAATTCGATACGGTTTACGGACGTGCAAAATTTGATGTATCGGCAGAGGGCGGAACGCTCGTTATCGGTGGGAAAAAGGTACGCGTGGCGGCAGAAAAAGAGCCAGAGAAACTTCCCTGGAAGGAGCTCGGCGTCGATATCGTTATCGAATCGACTGGCCTTTTCACCGACGCGGAAAAGGCGAAAGGGCACATCACCGCCGGTGCGAGGAAGGTGGTCATTTCGGCTCCGGGCAAGGGCGAGGGGCTCGAGACGATACTCATCGGTGCCAACGAGTCGAAATTTGGCACGTGCGACATCACTTCCAATGCATCCTGCACAACCAACGCAGCATCGCCGCTCGTGGGCATCTTGGATGAGGCGATAGGTATCGAGCGCGCAATCCTCAATACGACGCATGCGTACACAGCGAGCCAGAGCCTCGTCGACGGCGGCAAGTCCAAAGACCTCCGCGAGAGCCGCGCCGCAGCGCTCAACATGGTGCCGACGTCGACCGGCGCAGCGAAAGCGACCGCGCTCGCGTATCCGCAGCTCGCGGGAAAGTTTGACGGTGTATCCGTGCGCGTCCCCGTCCCCGCAGGCTCACTTGTCGACGTGACATTCGTGGCGAAGAGGGCAACGAGCACCGAAGAGGTGAATGCTGCGCTGAGGGCTGCGGCTGGGAGCGACAGGTGGCGGCGCGTATTTGCAGTCAGCGATGAGCAGCTCGTGTCGTCTGACATTCTTGGGCTGCCATATGGCTCGATTGCTGACCTTTCCATGACGCGCGTTGTCGACGGGACGCTCGTGAAGGTGCTCGCATGGTACGACAATGAAATGGGGTACGTGCATACGCTCGTCGAGCATGTCGTAGAAGTGGCACGAACACTCGAGTAAACAGCTGACAGATAACAGTTTACAAAATATGCAATTCATTACTGTTGGCTGTACACTGTAATCCGTAAACTATGCACGTCTATTTTGCCTCCGATCACGCAGGGTTCGAGCTGAAGAATACGCTCGCGGCGTATGTACGAGACGAGCTTGGCTACGAGGTAGAAGATTGCGGCGCACTCGCATATGACGCGGCCGACGATTACCCTGCCATCATTGCGTCAGCGGCTCGGAAGCTTTCCGCGGACGTGGCGAATGGTCTGGACAACAGAGCCATCATTTTTGGTGCCTCCGGCCAGGGTGAGGCGATTGTCGCCAATCGCTTCAAGGGGGTACGCGCTGTTGTGTATTACGGCGGCGTCACGACGCAGACCGATGCGGCAGGGAAGACTTTTAATATGATTGTGTCGACGCGCGAACACAACAGCGCCAACGCGCTCTCGCTCGGCGCGCGCTTTCTATCGGCAGAAGATGCGAAGCGCGCGGTCAAAGAGTGGCTTGAAGCCCCGTTTTCCGGGGATGAGAGGCATGCGCGGCGCATTGCGAGTATCGATCAGCAGCTGTGAGCAACGCATGTTGATTTCTTCGTCAGCGGGGTATACTTCTCTTTATGAGCGACATGCGTTTCGACACCAGCAATGATGAGTTCGGACAGCGGCCCGTTTCTCAGCCAGGTGGCGATTTCGCGGATAAGCTTGTCGCATGGGGGCTCGTGGGCGACCGTCAGACTGCCATCTATACACTCATCGGTATAGGTGCGATCGCTCTCATCGTGGCGTTTTTCTTCTTTACCAGCGGTGGCTCGGACGCACCTCCACTGCTCCCTCAGTAAGGTCATGCGCACCAATTCACATATGCAGCAATCTTCCGCAGGTCACGGCTTGCTTCGTCGAACTTCTCGCAATGCGGGCTTCACGCTCATCGAGCTTCTCGTCGTTATCGCAATTATTGGCCTGCTCTCGTCAGTTGTTCTCGCATCTCTCAACAGTGCGAGGCAGAAGGGTCGCGACGCACGCCGCGTCGCTGACCTCAAACAGCTCCAGGTCGCGCTCGAACTCTACTACTCATCACAGGGAAATCCCGCATACCCAAGCGCGCTCTCGACGCTCGCACCGACATACATCGCAAGCATACCCGTCGATCCTCAAACCGGCGCGGCATACAATTTCACTGCGTACACGGTCAGCTCCACCGTCGTGTCCTACTGCATTGGCGCAGTGATGGAGGCCACGGTGCCGTCTCCTGCAGACACATGCAATGTTCCAGCTGGCGCATCGCCCTCGACCGAGCCCACGGGCAGTTACCGCGTCGGTCCGCAATAAAATGAAATATCTCTGCGACCCACACATACTCCCGACGAACACCTGTCCGCCGGACATCTCTGAGCTTGGAAGACGCACGGAACAATTCGCCGGATTTGCAGCGCAAGTGCAGCTCGATGTCTCGGACGGGATCTTTTCTCCTGTGACATCGTGGCCGTATTTTGAGGGACAGCTGGCGGAACTAGAAAGGATGGCGGGAAATGGTCAGAAGCTTCCTCATGCTGAGCAGATTGCATATGAAGTGCATCTTATGGTGCAAGAGCCTGCGCGCGTTGGCGAGCTGCTTGCGAAGGCGGGTTGTGCGCGGCTTTTGTTGCATGTGGAAGCTCTGTCGGATACATCGCAGATACCGGGTATTCTCGCCGCGTGGAAAGCCGTCGGCGCGAAAGAGGTCGGAGTCTCGCTCCTCATTGATACGCCGCTTGAGTCCATCGATTCATTCATCGCAGGCTGCGATGTTGTGCAGCTCATGTCCATCGCAAAGATTGGCGCGCAGGGGCAGCCTTTCGACGAGAGGGCGCTCACCCGCGTCGAAGAGCTGCATGCGAAGTATCCTGAGCTTATGGTCGCTGTCGACGGTGGCGTAGGGGAGTCAAATATTGAAGACCTGGTCCGCGCTGGGGCGAATCGTCTCTGCGTCGGCTCGGCTATCTCAAAGAGCGACAATCCCTCCCAGGCCTTTGCGCGCCTCCAAGAGAGGGCGATGCGCGGATGCACACCCCCTCTGGCGAGCCAGGTAGTATAATCGCGGCATGGTTCTCACAGATGCCGATATACATGGTCTTGAACAGCAGGCCAACAAAATTCGCCAGACAATCATAGAGATGCTCGCGGCGGCAGGTTCGGGTCACACGGCAGGGCCGCTCGGTATGACCGATATTTTCACCGCACTCTATTTTCACGTTCTCAAAAATGACCCAAAGAATCCCGAGTGGGAGGAGCGCGATAGACTCTTCCTTTCCAACGGGCATATCACGCCCGTGCGCTACGCCACGATGGCACACGCGGGATATTTCCCAGTCGAAGAGTGCCTGACGCTTCGCAAGTTTGGCTCGCGACTCCAGGGACATCCAGAGCGAGAAAAACTTCCGGGCGTCGAGACGACATCGGGACCGCTGGGGAGCGGTCTCTCGCAGGCGACGGGGTATGCGTACGCCGCGCGGATGGATAAGAAAACATTTCGAGTGTATTGCGCAATGTCCGACGGCGAGCAGCAGGAGGGCAACACGTGGGAGGGCGCGATGTTTGCAGGGCACTACAAGCTCTCGAATCTCGTCGCCATCATGGACCGCAATAACATCCAGATAGAGGGAAATACCGAGGATGTGATGTCGCTTGAGCCCATGCGTGCGAAGTACGAAGCATTTGGCTGGCACGTCATCGAAATCGACGGGCACAACATCGCGCAGTTCATTGGAGCGTGCGATGAATCAAAATCGATTCAGGACAAGCCAACACTCATTCTCGCGCACGTCACGCCGGGTAAGGGCATCAAGAGCATGGAGAATGACTACAAGTGGCACGGCAAACCGCCAAGCAAAGACGAGGCCACCAAGTTCTTGCAAGAACTTGGTCGAGTTGGCAGTTGACAGTTTACAGTTGACAGAAATGCATGTCAGATTTCCGAGAACTCACCGTCTGGCAGCGTTCAATGCAACTCGCTCGCGAGGTCTACCGCATCACAATAAAGCTTCCCGATGATGAGCGCTTCGGTCTGACCAGTCAGATGCGCCGATGCGCTGTATCGGTCGCGTCAAACATCGCCGAAGGCTCAAAGAGGCGGACGAAGCAAGACTTCACGCAATTTCTGAAAATCGCCTCCGGGTCTGCGGCCGAGCTTGAGACGCAACTGTTACTGGCGAAAGACATATATGGACTGGAATCTGATACCGTGCTCGGATTGCTGAAGGAAGTGCAGCGGATGCTGGAGGCGTTGATGAAAAGACTGTAAACTGTTCACTGTAAACCGTAAACTTGATTTATGTTGAATTCTGAAATGAAATTGCGAGATGATATCTGGGAGGGTGCAGCACTTTCTCCCACGCGTCAGGGTTTTGGTGAGGGACTCGTGATCGCGGGCGAGCAGGACGAAAAAATCGTCGCCCTATCTGCCGACCTTACCGAGTCGACCAAGATGGACCTCTTCGCCAAGAAATTCCCCGGACGATTCGTGCAAGTCGGCGTCGCCGAGCAGAATCTCGTGACGGTGGCCTCTGGCATGGCCAATTACGGCAAAATCCCTTTTTGCACCTCGTACGCTGCGTTCTCGCCGGGCCGTAACTGGGAGCAGATACGTACGACCATCGCGCTCAACAACGTGCCGGTAAAAATCGTCGGCTCACACGCGGGACTTCTCACGGGCCCCGACGGCGCGACGCACCAAATGCTCGAGGATCTCGCGCTCATGCGCGCAATGCCGAACATGGTTGTACTCTCGCCATGCGATGCGGAGGAGGCGAAAAAGGCGACGATCGCTGCTGCACAAAATGGCACACCGGTCTACATCCGCGTCGAGCGCGAGAAGATGCCGCAGATGACGACCGCGGAGACGCCTTTCACACTCGGCAAAGCGAATGTGATGTGGAATAGCGATGCGCCACAGGTTGCGCTCTTCGCGACGGGCTCACTTACGCACAATGCGCTGAAGGCTGCCAAGCAGCTAGAAGGCGAGGGTGTGCAGGTGAGCGTCACGAATATTCATACGATAAAACCCATCGACGCGGAGACAATCGTGCGTGAAGCGAAAAGAGCCGGCGCGGTCGTCTCGGTGGAAGAGCATCAAATCAATGGGGGACTCGGCAGCGCGATAGCGGAAGTGCTCGCACGCGAGGCGCCGACTCCAATGGAATTCGTCGCCGTGAAAGATACGTTCGGCGAATCGGGCACCGCAGCGGAGCTTATCGAGGCATACGGACTTGGTGTCAGAGACATTGTTGCTGCGACAAAGAAAGCGCTCAGCAGAAAATAAAAGAAGACGGCGCCACGAGGGCGCCGTCAGTTGTTCGGCCGCGTTGGCCGTGAGGAACTATGTTGTCGGGAGCGGAGCGCAATTCGGCTCTTCGTAGAAGCTGAAGGCGCCGAGGGTGGCGACCCGATTGAGCTTCTCGAAGAAGTCGAGTCCTTTGCCCTTTGTGATGCCGAGACGCTTTTTGTCCGCCGGCTTAAGCGTTGAGAGGCGCTTAGGGGAGAGCTTGAAGTACCGAACGCACTCCCATCCACGCGGGAGAAACTGATCCCGCCACGCACCGTCGTAGACTTCTCCAGTGACTCGCTGCACCTGTGACCAGATGAGGAAGTCGCTCAGAGTTAGGTCAAGTGGCATGTTGATGCCGCTGAATGCGCCGGGCTTGTCGCGGTTGCCGCAGACTGTATTCGGCCACCTGCGGCTCGTGTCGTCGCGACGTGCGATGACGACCATTGCGATCATTCGCCATACTCCGACAATCTCACTTCGCGCCTCGCGGAACACGATGTCCGTGAGACAGTCTCCCTCATCGTTGACGAACTTCGCGGGCGTCACCGACGGTTTCTCATTCGCTTCAGCAACGGTCGCTGGCGAAAAAGAAGCGAACAAGAGAATCACGCCGCAAGCGGCGTGCATCATATTCTTGAAACGCATTTTGAACTCCTTACGCGATACGAGTTAGGAGTAGGGCAACAACCCCTCCATATGTAATTATACCACGAGGGACAGGGGAGTCAATATCCTTGAAAATGGCTCTAGAGAGCCGTTGATTTGAAGTCGGCAGGGCGTGCGGCGTAGAGTTCCTCAATGCGCTCGGGAGTAAGGAGTCCTTTTTGTGCGCCGATTTCCTGCACGACGTACGCAGAATTTATGAGCCCGCGCATGAGCGCTTCCTCGAGGCTAAGGCCCTTGAGAAGGTACGCGACCGTTGTCGACGCCGTCGCATCCCCTGCACCGGTCCGCTCCACCGGCGGCTTCGGGTCTGGGTACATGGGTATGTGCCAGGCGCTGCCGCTTTCATCCATTGCGTACGAGCCATTTCGGCCGTCGGTGATAACCATCTGCTTTACGCCAAGGGCGCGCATCCCTTCGAGCAGCTTCTTGAGGTCGGTCTCCTCAGTCTTCAAAATCAGCTGAGCCTCTTCTTTATTGCAGAAACATATTTCCGAGGCCTCATACACATCTTTGAGTTCATCAGCGCCGAGTTTTATCTGGAACGTGCCGGGCTGAAAAGCGAGCTTCGCGCCGCTTTGCTTCGCGTACGCCGCTATCTCGTGCTGGTATTTCTCCGTGCCCTCACCGAGCGAAGAGAGATACAGCCATTTCGGCGCTTCAGCGAGATTGGGGAGTGAGTAGGTGAAGTGTTCGTGCTTGATGAGGATGGTGCGCTCGCTCTCATACCAGAGCACGTAGTGGTAATTCGTGACCTTGCCCGGCTCTTTCACGATGTGTTCGGTCGCGACGCCGTTTTTTGCAAAAGTGTCGATAATGAGCTGCCCGTGCGCATCATCGCCCACCGAGCCGCGAAAAGCGGACGCGAGGCCGAGCCGCGCACATGCGACCGATGCGTTGGACGCGTTGCCGACCGCAGGCACTTCGACGGCGAATTCGAAAGGGATTTTCTGGCCAAATTTTACGCAGAGCTCGCAGTCTTCATTGTTTATGTTGCAGTGAACCTTGGCCTCTTGGAGTCGGATAAAGCAGTCGATAACAGGGTCGCCGATGGCGAGTACATCGTATTGCATGAGAAAATTGTAACATGTGGGCGCCTGAGGATTCTTGAGCGTGCTACACTGGTGGCCTTGAAACAGTCGAGCGACAGGAATCTTTCTCTAGAGTTCGTCCGCGTGACGGAGGCGGCCGCGATAGCGGCGGCGCAGTGGGTGGGGAAGGGTGAGGCGAAAAAGGCCGACGGTGCAGCGGTCGATGAGATGCGGGCGCGGTTCAACCAGCTCGATTTTCGCGGGAAAATAGTCATTGGCGAAGGCGCAAAAGACGAAGCTCCCGAACTCTACACGGGAGAAATCGTCGGGCTCGGCAAAGGGAAGCCGACACTCGATATCGCGGTCGACCCGCTTGAATGCACCGACAGTGTGGCCAACGGCCGCTACAATGCGCTCTCTGTCATCGCTTCGGGGCCAGCTGGTTCCCTACTTTCCGCACCGGATACATACATGGACAAAATCGCGGTGGGGCCTCATGCGAAAAGAGTCATCGATATTGATGCACCGGCGGGTGAGAACGTACGCAGGGTCGCAAAAGCGCTCGGCAAGAAGCCTGAGGACATCACCGTGCTCACGCTCGAGCGCGACCGCCACATCCCTATCATTGAATCCGTGCGCAAGGCTGGTGGAAAAGTGCGGCTCATCACCGACGGCGATGTCGCGGGTGCGATAGCGACTGCGATGCCCGGGAGCGGCATCGACATGCTCATCGCCATCGGCGGCTCGACCGAGGCGGTGCTCGCGGCAGTGCCGCTCAAAATTCTCGGCGGCGAAATCCTCTGCCGTTTCAAGCCCAAAGACGACAAGCACGCAAAGCTCGTTTCTGATGCGGGACTGAGTACCAAGAAAATCTACACAGCGGACATGCTCGCAAAGGGCAAGATGCTCACCTTTGCCGCGACAGGGGTCATCGACGGGCCGCTTCTGCAGGGTGTCCGATTCGACGGGGATAGTGCAACGACGCATTCACTCGTGATTCGCGGAGAATCGGGTACCATACGATATGTGACGGCGCAGCATCCAGAGTGGAAGCGCATTAGTAAAAAATAATCATTTCATATGGCAGACAGGGACATGCTCAAAAAGGTAGCGCAAGAACTCCTCGCGGGAGGCCGCGGCATCCTCGCCGCCGACGAAAGCACGGCGACGATAGGGAAACGGTTTGAGACTATCAATATTGAAAATTCGGAGCCGAATCGTCGCGCCTATCGCGAGATGCTCTTCACGACGCCCGGTCTCGGCCAGTACATCTCGGGCGTCATCATGTACGACGAGACTATCAAGCAGTCCTCCGCTGATGGCCGCACATTTGTAGCGATACAACAGTCTCAGAACATGCATCCCGGCATCAAAGTCGATCTCGGCACCGAAGCGCTGCCCGACTCCCCCGAAGAAAAATTCACGAAAGGCATCGAGGGTCTTGGCGGGAGGCTCAACGAGTATGCGGCTCTTGGCGCGAAGTTCGCAAAATGGCGTGCGGTCATCACGATTGGCGAGTCCGCCGGCGGGCGGATCCCGACCGAGGCATGCATCGCGCGCAATGCGGACGACCTTGCTGAATACGCGCGTCTCTGCCAGGAGGCCGGCATTGTGCCCATCGTCGAGCCGGAGGTGCTTATGGATGGGTCGCACACGATGGCGCGTTGCGAAGAGGTGAGCAAGGCGACACTCGCCGCAGTATTTGCCGCGATTGAGAAAAAGGGCGTGCTGCTCGAGGGTATGATTCTGAAGACCAACATGGTCGTGCCAGGAAAAAAATCGGGCGAGTCGGCGACCGCCGAACAAGTCGCAGAGGCCACGCTGCGCGTATTCAATGCAGTCCTGCCGAGCGCGCTCGCAGGTCAGGCATTTCTCTCCGGTGGGCAGAAAGATGTCGAAGCCACTGAGAACCTCAATGCGATGTACGCTGCGGGAAATCCGAAGTGGCCACTCACCTTCTCGTACGGCCGCGCCCTGCAGGACATGCCACTCAAAACCTGGGCTGGCAAAGCAGAAAATGTGGCAGCGGCGCAGAAAGCACTGCTCCACCGCTCCAAGATGAATTTCCTCGCGGCGCAAGGGAAGTACGCTAGAGAGATGGAGGGCGAGTTGGGCGCATAAAGGCGCAATATTGAATTATTCATACTCTGGGGTATACTCCGAGACCATGATAGTGAAGCTTGAAGTCAGCACGCGCGATGCCGGAGTTTCGGCGCAAGCGGTACGCGAAAAGGGCGCTGTCCCGGCTGTTTTCTATGGTCCCAAAGAATCGGCCACCCCAATCGCCATCGACGGCCGGAAGCTTCTCGCAATTTGGAAAGAGGCGGGCGAGACGACCATCATCACGCTCACTGGCGCCGGTGAGGACAAGGATACGCTCATCAAAGACATCCAGAAGGACCCTGTTACGGGTGCACTGCTCCATGCCGACTTCTACGTGCTCGAGAAGGGTAAGAAAATTACGCTCAACATTCCGCTCGAATTCGTTGGTCTCGCTCCTGCAGAAAAGGCTGGTCACGTCATCTCCAAGGCGCTCCACGAAATCGAAATCGAGGTCGCACCTGCCGAGCTGCCGCAGCACCTTGAGGTAGACGTCTCTGCTCTCGCCAATGTGGGCGACCACATCACCGCCGCGCAGATAAAGCTTCCGCCGAGCGCGACGCTCCTCTCGGGCGCTGATGAAATCGTTGCATCTGTCACGGCACACGTCGAAGAAAAGGAAGTGCACGAGACGCCCGCGGCACCGGCAGAGGGTGCCCCCGAAGAGGGAGAGGCCGCTGCGGCTCCTGAAGGAGAAGCGAAGAGCGAATAGTCACGAGAACCGGCGCGCGAGCGCCGGTTTTGAGTAATATGGTTCTGGTATAACCCCATGAGATACTCAAAATGGCTTTGGTGCAGTATCCAACTACTGCCATGACGCAATCCTCCTTTCAAGCTCGAATGTAATATCTCACGGGGTATAATCGTCAGAACGTATGCGTATGGGGCGAATTGTATATGTCGTAGCGACGGCACTGTTTGTCTCGTCTTCCCTATTCCTCCCCTCTTTTTCCTCGGCGCAGGTCACCGATGCAGCAGAGCGGGCGCGCCTTCAGGCAGAGCTCGATCAGATAGAGCGAGACATAGCCAACAACAGGGGGACCCTTTCCGAGCTCCAGAAAGAGCGCACTACACTTGAGCGCGATATCTCCATCCTCGACAATAAGATAAGAATCGCGCAGCAGCAGATTCGCCAGACAGACCTCACTCTCCGGCAAATACAAACCGACATTACGGACAAGCAGCAGGCGATGCGCCTTATTGATGCAAAAGTGGTGAAAGGCCAAGAGTCCCTCGCACAGATAATCCGCCGCACGCGCGAGATAGACGACCTCTCGATTGCGACACTCGCCCTCGCGACGGGGTCGATAACAGAAATATTCGAGCAGGTAGACAACTACGAGCAAATCCAGCGCGCACTCGGGCAGTCTTTCGATGAGATGGCGCTCTACAGGGCCGAGCTGGAAGATAGGAAAAAGACTCTTGAAGAGAAAGAAGACGAAGCGAGGCAGGTGCGCACTGCGCAGGTCATCGCGCGGCAGGCGATAGAGGAAGACGAAAAAGAAAAGCAGAGCATCCTCACGGCGACGAAAGGCCAAGAGAAAACGTACGAGCAGATTATCGCCGAGAAACAAAAGAAAGCGGCCGAGATACGCGCGGCCCTCTTCGGCCTGCGCGATACGAGCGCGATACCTTTTGGCACTGCCTACGATTACGCCAAAGAGGCTTCGCAGGGCACTGGTGTACCGCCGGCGCTCATCCTCGCCATTCTCACACAGGAGACCAACCTCGGCGCGAATCAGGGTTCATGCTACGTGAAGAGTCTCTCGACCGGCGATGGTGTCGGCAAGAATACCGGCCGCGCGTTCAGCAAGGTGATGGCGGCGCCGCGGGACACGACGCCGTTCCAGACTATTACCGAGGCGCTCGGTATCGACTGGGCGACGACGCCGGTCTCCTGCCCACAATCGGTAGGATACGGCGGAGCCATGGGCCCGTCGCAGTTCATCCCTTCGACGTGGATGCTCTACAAGAACCGACTTTCAGCGCTCTCTGGCCAGAGCATGCCGGACCCGTGGCATGCACGCACTGCCATCATGGCGACGGCGCTTCTTATGGAGGACAATGGCGCCGATGGGGGGACGCGGGAGAGTTGGCGCAGAGCGGCACTCCGCTACTTTGCGGGCGGCAACTGGAACAAGCCGGCCAACGCCCCGTACGGAGACGGCGTCCTCAGGCACATGGATAAAATTCAAGCAGAAATAGATATTCTTGAGGGGAGATAAGGGAGGTTCAAACTTGCTGTTTTTCATATCCCTAGATTCTGTCCGGCCGGCAATGATTTAGGGATATCGCACATGAGTAAGAAACGACCCCGGGACGCGAAACATGTCCGGGGTCGAAGCGCTTAGATCTGTGGGTGCGAGTACCGGGTGAGCACAGCGCGCACCGAAAGCCTGAACTCCTCGGTGAGTGTCTTGAGCTCGCGCAGCGCACGTTGCGCCGCGATCGCGCTTCCCGCACGTTCAGCAGCAATCGCCGCGTGTGCGATAGAGGCAAGTTCGCGCGATTGTGCGATGAGGCGGTCAAATTCCCTTTCACAGGAGCGTATCCGGTCTAGCCCCTTGCAGACGATTGTCTTCGCATGTTCCGTCTCTTCGACAAGCGCGATCCCGGGCGGCAGCGCAACTGCCGGCGGCGGTGGTAGCAGTACCTGGGCGCTCGCGACGTTCGAAGTGGTTATATGCCATAAGAGGCATAGAAAGCAGATGACTCTCATTGTGTGATTCCTCCCTGCTCGCAGTAGAACATGGCGCGATATCCGGTCAAGGATTTGTATTTTGACGGGCTTACGGTATAGTATCGCGACCCTCCTCCGCCTACAGCTTTGGACGGGCACGCATGAAAAAGGAAATCCACCCGGAAAATTACCGCGCAGTTATCTTCGAGGACGTGACCTCGGGGAAGCGTTTTCTCATTGGCTCCACCATCGAGACGGAAAAGACCGACAAGTGGGACGATGGCAAGGAATACCCTGTCTTCCAGATCGAAATCTCCAGCGCCTCACACCCCTTCTACACCGGCCAGTCCAAGACAATCGACACTGCCGGTCGCGTCGAGAAGTTTAAGACCCGCGCAGCTGCCGCGAAGGGTAAGAAGTCCTCGAATTAACGACATTGATATATAGCCGCCGCCCACCTCGGGCGGCGGCTATACTTATAGGTATGGCCGAGACCAAACACATAAACCCCGACGAGTTCGCCGACGACCAGCGCGTGGCGTACCTCATTCCCGAGTGGAAGCGCCTCACGCAGGCGGAAAAAGACGCGATGGAACTCATCGAGGTAGACCCCGCGATGAAAGAGCTTGCCGAGAAAGAGCTCGAAGAGATTGCCCAGCAAAAAGACGCGCTCATGGCGCAGATGGAAAGCATCATTGGCAAGCCCGAAGAGCGCGAGTGGCCGAATGAAATCGTGCTTGAAGTGCGAGCCGGCGTCGGCGGCGACGAGGCATCGCTTTTTGCAGAGGACTTGGCGCGTATGTACCTCCGCTTTGCGGAATCAAAGGGATGGAAGACTCGCTCGCTCGATGAGTCGCGCGCAGGTGTCGGTGGCTACAAGGAAGCGCAATTCGAAATAAAGGGGCAAGACGTATACCGCACGCTCCAGTATGAGACAGGCGTGCACCGGGTGCAGCGCGTGCCGGCTACAGAAAAAGCCGGGCGCACGCATACCTCTACCGCGTCGGTCGCGATATTGCCGATATACAAGCGCACCAAAATCGAGGTGAACTGGTCTGACATCGATATCGAGACGAGTCGCTCGGGAGGCGCTGGAGGTCAAAACGTCAACAAGGTAGAGACTGCGGTTCGCCTCATCCACAAGCCCACAGGCATCGACGTGCGTTGCCAGTCAGAGCGCAGTCAGGTGCAGAATAAGGAAAAGGCGTACCTCCTCATGGTGAGTCGTCTTCAACAGATGCAGGATGAAAAGGAGGCGCGCGAACGTGCAGCCGACCGCAAGCAGCAGGTGGGGACGGGAGATAGGTCCGAGAAGATTCGCACCTACAACTTCCCCCAAGACCGCGTCACAGACCACCGTATCAAGGAATCGTGGTCGAACATTGAGGGCATTATGGAGGGGCGTATCGGACCTATTTTGGAGGCACTCGCGAAAGCAGAGGGCGGAGATGCGTCGGTTGCGGACGAGGAGTAACCCCACACCACATCCTCACCCCTATCTGGCCCGAAATATTTGAGCTTGTCGGATGTGGTGAGGGGCTCTGCCGCCCTTGCGAGCGCGGCTCCGCTCTGGTACTATCCCAGCACTCCGCCCAACGGCGGATTCAACATAATAGACATGGCATCAATAGCTGATATCAAGAATCTTTTCGAAGCCGGAGCACATTTCGGCTTCTCCCGCGCACGCCGCCACCCCACGGCTGCGCCCTACCTCTTTGGCACCAAGGATAGGACAGACATCTTCGACCTCGAGGAAACGGGCCGCCGACTTGCGGCTGCGTGCGATTTCGTCGCTTCCGTCGCAGGGGCGGGCAAGCAGGTCCTCTTTGTCGGTGGTAAGCACGAAGCAGTCGCGACCGTGCAGAGCCTTGCGGAGAAAATCGGCGCGCCGTACGTGGCTGGTCGCTGGATAGGAGGAAGCCTCACCAATTTCAAGAATATTCGCAAGCGCATCGACCGCCTCCAGAAGCTCACGGCGGAGCGCGAATCAGGTGAACTCGAGAAGTACACCAAGAAAGAGCGCCTCCTCATCGATCGTGAGATTGAAGTACTTCTCGCGCGCTTTGGTGGACTCGTAACCATGAACGACCTCCCAGGTGCGCTCTTTATCGTGGACACGCGTCACGAGGACACGGCGGTCAGGGAGGCCAACCAGCTCGGCATTCCTGTCGTCGGTCTCGCATCGAGCGACTGCGATTTTTCTCTCGTGCAGTATCCAATTCCTGGCAATGATACGTCTGTCCGCAGCATCCGCCTCGTCGCAGAGGCTATCGCGGAAGCGTACCAGAGCAGTAAGCGCGCCCCTGTTTTGACTGGTGCTCCGGCCGCGAAGCCGCAGCAGCGCTAGTGTTATAATCCGTAAATCGGCCCTCAGGGCCACCTAGTACTATGGCAGTATCTGACGATTTGAAAACTTTGCGCGATGAAACGGGTGTTTCTATCATGCAATGCAAGAAGGCTCTTGAGGAAGCCGGAGGCGACATCGAGAAAGCAAAAGTAATTCTGCGCAAGGCATCGGCCGCTATCGCCACGAAAAAGGCTGACAGGGAACTCGGTGCGGGTGTCGCATCTGCGTACGTGCACGCCGGAGGCGCTGTCGTGGGGGCTATCGTGCTCGCATGTGAGACAGATTTCGTGTCGAAGAACGAGGAATTTGGCAAGCTCGCGCGCGACATCGCGATGCATATCGCAGCGATGAAGCCGCAGTTCAAGACGCGCGAGGATGTAAAGGAAAGTGATATCCGTGCCGCGAAGGAAGTCTTTGCGGAGGAAGCCGCCAATGTGCCGGAGGCTAAGCGCGAGATGGTCGTCCAGGGCAAGCTCGACGCATACCTCAAGGAACGCGTGCTCTTGGAGCAGCCATTCGTAAAAAACGGAGACGTCACCATAAAAGAACTCATCGATTCGCACGTGCAGAAGTTTGGAGAGAAAATCGAGGTCGTTAGGTTTGAGCGTTTGTCCGTCAAATAATCATGATGGTCGCCGCATCATTTTTCCTCGCATCTCTCACTGGTCTTGCACTTCTCTTTACGCTGAAAGCACTCGAGGTGAGGCGTGGGCGCACCTTTTTGCCGACTATACATCGGTACGCCGACGAATTCGCGCTCGCGCTCAAGGCAATGATGTTCCGGACGGGCATCATGCTCTCGCGCATTCCGCCCATGCTTGTGCTGATTACGCGATACGCGCTGCATGAGCTTGCGCTCGGCGCTGCGAAGCTCGCGCGTGTGGCCGAGGCGCAGTCGCACAGAATAGCCGACCTTGTATCCCACAAGCGTTCTTTTGAGAAGCGGGCGGACAGGCCGCAGGGCCCGCGTTCGACCTTCCTTAAACAAGTGGGGGATGTAAAGAACGGCGGGCACGACGAACGCGAAGAAGTGTAGTATTCTTTTTTCGCTGCCGCTTTAGCTCAGTTGGTAGAGCAACGCTTTTGTAAAGCGAAGGTCCCCGGTTCGAGTCCGGGAAGCGGCTCAAATTTCCACCATGCCGAACAATGAACACACAGACGCGTATTGGTACCTGCACGTCGGACGCGCGAGCGATTTAGTCGGCCGTGACCGGATACTGTACCGATTTTTTGAGATGCTACCCGGCATCCTCTCTCTTTCCACGCTCGGTCTTTTCATCCTGCTGTCGTTTGTAAAACCGGTGTGGGCAGCGTACCTCACCATCGTCTTCGCGGCGTACTGGCTCTTCAAGACCATGTACCTCTCTGTGCATTTGCGACACGATTTCAAGAGGATACGGCACCATCTCTCGATCAATTGGCGCGAGCGTCTCGACAACCTCAAATATTCGCATGTCGTGCACCTCGTCATCTTCCCCTTTTACGATGAACCGTACGAGGTAGTGGTAGACAGCATCCAGGCGCTCCTCAAGGCATCGTGGGACCCCAAGCGCATCGCCGTCGTGCTTGCGGCTGAGGAACGGGCGGGTGAAAAGGCGAGAGAGATAGCTGAGCGCGTAGAAGCAGAATTCAAAAATACATTTCTCTCGATTATTCACACGATTCACCCCGAAGGTCTCCCCGGCGACATTCCCGGCAAGGGGTCAAATATTTCGTACGCCGCCGAAGAGGCGAGAAAGCGCGTGCTCGATGCGCATGGCATTCAATACGGCGATGTGCTCGTCTCCGCATTCGACATCGACACGGTTGTCTATCCGCAATACTTTGCGTGCCTGACGTGGTACTACCTCACTGCGGAGAGGCCTGAGCGCGCCTCGTTCCAGCCCGTACCGCTCTACAACAACAACATCTGGGATGCGCCGGTGCTTGCGCGCGTCATGGCATACTCGAGCTCGTTTTGGCAAATGATTCAGCAGGAGCGGCCGGAGAAACTTGCGACGTTCTCATCGCACGCAGTGCCATTTCAGGCGCTGCGTGAAGCAGGGTATTGGCAGCGCAACGTCGTCTCTGAGGATTCGCGCATATTCTGGAATCTTTTCGTGCGGTACGACGGCGACTACCGCGTCGTGCCGATGGCGTACCCCGTATCCATGGACGCCAATGTGGCACCGACCTTTTTCGGCACGGTAAAAAATGTCTACAAGCAGCACCGCAGGTGGACGTACGGCGCAGAAAATATCGCGTACATCCTTTTTGCATTTATAAAGAATCCCCGCATCCCGCTCGGCAAAAAGATTCGCGCCGCATTCGTGCAAATCGAGGGATTCTGGTCGCTCACGACGCATCCGCTCATTCTTTTCTTCGTAGGGTGGCTGCCGCTCTTTATCGGTGGGCGCGCGTTCAACGCGACGGTGCTCTCCTACAACCTCCCCTTCGTCGCGCGTATCTTTCTCATGCTCGCCATGTTCGGGCTCATAGTTTCGGCGGCACTCTGCATGTACCTGCTTCCCGAGAGGCCAGCACACCACGGACGCGTAAAGCATGCGATGATGGTGCTTCAGTGGGTGCTCGTGCCCTTTACCATGGTGGCCTTCAGTTCTATTCCGGGGCTCGATTCGCAAATGCGCCTCTTGTTCGGTCGATACCTCACATTTTGGGTCACGCCTAAGGGCAGATTGTCTTCACCGAAACAGTAGTGTCTATGCAACCGCTCTCGAAACTGGCACGTAGAATGTATTTCGCGGTTTTCTTCGCGCTCTTTCTCGTATGCATCCCCGTCGCAATATTTTTTGCGAGCGGGTATCGATTGAGCAGCGAATTTGGCTTCGTGCGCACAGGCGGTGTCTATCTGTCTGTCCCGTACAACGATGCTGAGGTCTATGTGAATGGCGAGTCGGTCGGCAGGAGTGGACTTCTGAATAGAGGGTTTTACATCGACAGCCTCGCGCCGGATGCGTATGAGATTCGTGTAGAGCGCGAAGACTCGCTCCCATGGTATCGCACGCTCATCGTCGAGCCGGAGGTGGTGACGGATGCACGCGCTCTGCTTATTCCTGAGGCGCTCGACATATACCCGCTTACATTTGCCAACACCACATCGACCTCGACGCGCTCTATCTCGCGCGAGCAGTACGACCTGTACCTCGACACTTTTGACACAGAGCTTGCGTCGACGACTGTGGGCAGAGATGGCGAGACACTCTTTGTAGAAGGTGGAGATGTGTTTGTTCGACTTCTCGATGAGTCGACAATCCCCTCGAGCAGATTCTGCGCGAGACCCTCATTTTGTACGAGAGAGATTGCTATCGAAGAGACTCGGCAGAAGGCGACGGGGGCATTTTATATAGGCGACAATGTGGTCTACGTCACGACTGAGGGCGGTGTCTTTTTTGCCGAGCCTGATGTGCGGCCGACATCGGTCACAGCTGCTGTATACGCGCGCCGCGGCTCCGACGCCCGCCTTATTGACGGACGGCTCATCGTGAAAGACGAGGATGAACTCTACGAGGTTGAGGGTCTGTAGGCGTACGTGCTCGCCTGAAGCGCACGGGGTATACTAACGCCCATGCAAGAGGGGCACCTACACCCAATTTCGCACCTCATCCGGGAGGCGAATCGGATTTTCTACAAAATGGGCTTTACCCTCGCGTCCGGGCCGCTCCTCGAGAGCGAGTGGTACAACTTCGACGCGCTCAACGTGCCCAAAGACCACCCGGCGCGCGACATGCAGGACACTTTCTTCCTCAAGGACGAGCCGGGGTATGTCTTGCGCACGCACACGTCGCCGGTGCAAGTGCGGTACATGGAGGCGCAATTGAAAAAGGGAATACAGCCGCCGTACCGAGTGATAGTGCCGGGCAAGGTATTCCGCAATGAGGCGACCGACATGACGCACGAAGCTGAATTTTTCCAGATAGAGGGGCTCGCGGTCGGAGAGGACATCACGCTCGCACACCTCAAAGGTACGCTCGAAAAGTTTTTCAAGGAACTTTTCAAGGGCGCCAATGTCGAGGTACGATTCCGACCGAGCTTCTTTCCTTTCGTCGAGCCGGGTGTCGAGGTGGACATGCGCCTCGTCGGAAGCGATGTGCCGGAGAAGCTTCGCGACCGCTGGATAGAGATGATGGGAGCGGGCATGGTGCACCCCTCTGTGCTGCGCAACGCAGGCGTCGACTCCGTGAGGTACCGCGGCTTCGCTTTCGGCATGGGGCTCGACCGACTCGCGATGCTCCGCTGGGGTATCGACGACGTCCGCCACATGCACTCGGCAGATTTGCGGTTTATCAATCAATTCTAAACGTATGGACCCTGCAGACGTATTCAAGAATATTGTTACGAGCGTGCAGTACGCGTCGGTCGCCACGGTTTCGAAAGATGGCGTACCATGGAACTCACCTGTCTTCATAGCGTTTGACGACAAGTACAATTTTTACTGGGCATCTTGGCGCAACAACCAGCATTCAAAAAACATTGCAGAAAATCCCGTCGTTTTTCTCGTCGTGTACGATTCGAGCGTCTCTGAGGGAGATGGAAGAGGTGCGTACATCTTGGCTGAGGCGCACGAGCTTTCTGAGGCCGCAGAAATCGAAGAGGCAATGAAGTATCATTACGGCCGGAAGAAAAAGGCCGCGCGTAAGGCAGAAGAATTTATGGGCGAATTTCCGCGCCGCATGTACAAAGCCGAGCCGAAACAGCTGTGGATCAATCATGACGGAACAATAGATGGAAATTTTGTCGACCTTCGCACAGAAATCCCGCTACCGTAAGTATGAAAATCTTTTTTGCACATTACCGACATGCTGACTACGAAAAGGACCTGTACGAACCGCTCCGCGCGAGTGTCTTGAGCACTGAGCACGAGATAATTCTTCCCCATGAGCACGGCAGCGTGATTAAAACAAAGGATGTTATCCGCAGCGCTGACGTGGTTTTTGCGGAAGTGTCGTATTCTGCAACAGGCGTCGGCATTGAGCTCGGTTGGGCGGATGCGTTTGGCAAGCCAATTGTTTGTTTATATAAAAAGGGCACGAAACCGTCCGGTTCGCTTCAGTTTCTCACAAGCGAAATACTCGAGTACGAGAACGGTGACGATTTGGTAGGCAAAGTTGCTTTGGCGATTGCACGACATCTATGAAGGTCTCACGTGATTGGCTCCAGACATTTTTCGATGCGCCGCTGTCGGATGCGCAGAAGCTCGGTGATGCACTCACGTTCCATGCATTTGAGATAGAGAGTATATCGAGTCCGCCGGCTGGCGGAGATATTCTCGACGTGAAGGTGACGCCAAACCGCGGACATGATTGCCTATCGCATCGCGGTATTGCCAAAGAGCTCTCGGCGATTCTCCAGATTCCGATGAAAGCCGACCCGCTTCGTCGCGCACCGACACTCGAACCGAAGACAGAGACGGTGCGTGTCGCTGTTGAAGTTCCAGCACTCTGCTCACGCTTCACTGCAGCGCACATTCGCGGCGTGAAAGTCGGCCCGTCGCCCCTCGCTATTCAAAAAGCGCTTGAGAGTATCGGTCAGCGCCCGATAAACAACGTGGTCGACATCACGAATTACGTGATGTTCCATCTCGGCCAGCCGCTTCACGCGTTTGATATGGCCAAGTTGCGCGAAAAAGACGGTGTGCGTTCTCTTGTGGTGCGCAAGGCAAAAAATGACGAGACGCTTGTCGGGCTCGACGAGAAGAAGTACGAACTTACCGACAACATGCTCGCAATAGAGGACGCCTTTGCCGGCGCAGCAGTCAGTATTGCGGGCGTAAAAGGTGGACTTCCTACGGGTATCGACGAGGACACGAGCGAAGTTCTGCTCGAAGCGGCCAATTGGGACGGTGCAACCATCCGGAAGACGTCGCAGGCGCTGAAGCTCCGCACCGACGCTTCCGCGAGGTTTGAGCAGGTCATATCGCCCGAGCTTGCAGCGTATGGTCTGAAGGCTGCCGTCGATATGGTGCTCGAGCTTTCCGGTGGGGAGCTCGTGGGATATGTCGATGAGTACCCGACGCGGGCGCAAAAGCAGACGGCAAGTGTATCCGTTCTTCACATCAACAAAGTTCTCGGCACCTCATTTTCCGGCCAACATGTCGCCGAGATTCTCACACGTCTCGACCTTGCCCATACCCAGTCGGGAGATGAGTTCGAAGTTCACGTGCCCGTCGAACGGCTTGATTTGGGACTACCAGAAGATCTTATCGAAGAAGTCGCGCGCATCGCGGGCTACGAGCACGTGCCTTCTGTCGAGCTTCCGAATGCAGCGGAAGACCCCGAGGTAAATCTCGAGTACGCACGCAGCGAGCGCATCCGTGAATTCCTTGCCAAAGAAGGCTTCAGCGAAGTCTTTACATCCGTATTTACGACCAAGGGCGACCGCGTCGTGCTCAACAAAGTCGACGGCGTGAAGCCGCACTTGCGCCGGAATCTCACGGAATCGCTGCAAGAAGCGCTCGAAAGAAATGTGCGCAACAAAGATCTGCTCGGCATCAGCCAAGTGAAGCTGTTTGAAATAGGGACGGTGTGGAAGGGTGGCAATGAAGAAATTACTGTCGAGCTTGCTGTAGAAAGGGTCAAAAAGATGAAGACTGCCGATGACTACAAAAAGATGCTCGATGCGTACCTGGCCGAGCATGGTGATATCACAACGTACCCAGACGTACCATTCACAAAAGTGGAGCGATACCAACCGTATTCAAAATACCCGTTCATCGTCCGCGACATTGCGCTTTGGGTACCCTTCGACTCCGCTCAGGGCAAGCCCGAGGTTACAAGTGAAGATGTGCTGGCAGTTATTCGCGGTGCGGCGGGGGAGCTCCTGGTGCGCAGCTCTCTCTTTGATGAGTTTAAAAAGGACGGCCGCGTTTCGTACGCATTCCGACTCGTATTCCAATCTTTCGATAGGACCCTTACCGATGGAGACGCAAACGAGCGCATGGAAAGTGTGAATGAGGCACTGAAGGCGAGGGGGTACGAGATTCGATAAAAAAATCGCCGGGATTTCGCCCGGCGATTCAGCTCGACCGTTTGGCTTCAGCGTCGGGCAAATCCGCCCTGAGTTTGCCCTCCTGCTGGTGTGCGTATCTGCGACGCCGCCTCGAGTGCTCCTGGTGGACACTTGCGGACGAACCGTGTCGCCTTTACGAACCGCATCGTGCGCGTCAGTTTGCCCAAGTAGGCTCGCACCTGCGGCGGGTACAAATCCCAGAGAGCCCGCGTCCCTATGGGGCTTGGAGCAGGTCGCCCGTTTAGGTCTGGTTGCCATGCGGCGTGGAATCCGAGCACAGCCTGTGTTGTTGCACAGACCTGGGAGCGCGGAAGCGCGAGCACGAGCGTGCACGCTGACAAGCAGCGGCCGTTGACGACAACTTGTTGCCCGCTGTTGTGTAGGTGTTTGTAGCGCACGATATAGTTGCCGATGCGTCCCCCGGAATCGTTTCCAATGACCTCCGCCACTGCTGGTGTGGCGATTGTCCACAGGAACAGTGTTGCAAAAAATCGCCGCATTCTCACCTCCTTGGCACCATTATGGTGCCCTATCTGCACAGTAGCGCTGGCACGAAATAATGCAAAAATACGCTGGCGAGAAGTGCCCATTTTTGGTATACTCTCCATACCGAATTATGGCTAAAACTAAGGCAGAAACGCCGGTAAAAAAGGGCTCCTATGGAGCCTCTGACATTACAGTGCTCGAGGGGCTCGAGGCGGTGCGCCGCAGGCCGGGCATGTACATCGGTACGACCGGTGTTTCCGGCCTGCACCATCTTGTCTGGGAAATCTTCGACAACTCGCGCGACGAGGCGATGGGAGGCTTTTGCGACGACATCGAGATAGCGCTGCTTCCGGAGAATCGCGTGCGCGTCGCCGACAACGGTCGCGGTATCCCGGTGGACATTCACCCGAAGACCAAAGTCTCCGCGCTCGAGACAATCATGACGACACTCCACGCGGGCGGCAAATTCGGCGGCGAAGGGTACAAAGTCTCCGGCGGTCTCCATGGCGTCGGCGCGTCTGTCGTCAATGCGCTTTCCACAAATGTCCGCGCGGTGGTGCATCGCGACGGCGGTGAACATGTCCAAGAGTACAAAGATGGCGGCAAGGCCGTGAGCAAGGTCAAGAAAATCGGCAGCTCGAAGTTGCACGGCACGATTATCACCTTCCAGCCCGACGGAAGTATTTTTCCGGACACCACATTCAACTGGGACACCATCGTAGCGCATATGCGCCAGCAGGCATACCTCGTGAAAGGGCTCCGCATTTCGATTCTTGACCTGCGTAATGCAGGCAAGGTGAACGACGAGGATGTTTTTTACATTCGCGAACTCGGGGCGGACGCGCCTTCGATGACCTTCTACTTCGAAGGTGGTCTGCGCTCACTCGTCTCGTTCCAAAACCATCACCTCGAACCGATTCACAAGACGATTTTTTACGTGGAGAAAGAGCAGGACGACGTGCACGTCGAGGTGGCACTCCAGTATGTCGACGACATCACCTCGCGCATCTCGGCATTTGCCAACAATATCTACAACGCAGAAGGCGGCACGCACGTGACCGGATTCAAGACGGCGCTCACGCGTTCCATCAACGCGAAGAGCGGTGCCTCTGAGAGCTTCACCGGCGACGACGTTCTCGAGGGTCTCACAGCGGTCGTCTCGGTCAAGCTTCGCGAAATTCAATTCGAAGGTCAGACCAAGGGAAAACTTGGAAGCGTCGAGGCGCGCGGCGCGACGGAAACGATTTTCGGTGAAGCTTTCTCGACATTCCTCGAGGAGAATCCTGATGAGGCGCGAGCAATCATCGGCAAAATCACGCTCGCGATGAAGGCGCGCAAAGCCGCAAAGGCCGCAAAGGACTCGATACTCCGCAAGGGCGCCCTCGACGGCATGACGCTGCCGGGCAAGCTCGCCGACTGCCAGAGCAAGTCGGCGGAAGAGAGCGAACTCTTTATCGTGGAGGGTGACTCGGCAGGCGGCACGGCCAAGATGGGCCGTGACAGGCGCACCCAGGCCATCCTTCCACTTCGCGGCAAAATCCTCAACATCGAGCGCGCGCGTCTCGACAAGATGCTTGCAAGCGAACAGATAAAAAATCTCGTCGTCGCGCTCGGCACCGCGATAGGCGACATCTTCAACATCGAAAAATTGCGCTACCATAAAATCATTATCGCCACCGATGCCGACGTCGACGGTGCGCACATCCGTACGCTCCTCCTCACGCTCATGTACCGCCACTTCCGACCTGTCATCGAAGGAGGTTTCCTCTACATCGCACAGCCGCCGCTCTTCAAAATAAAGAAAGGCAAAGAGATTTCCTACGCATACTCCGACGAAGAGCGCGTCGCGCTCGTGGGCGAGGACATGCCGATAGAGGCAGAAGAGACGACAGAAGAGGAAGAGGGTGAACAGGAAGAGGTGGCAGGGGAGGCCACGAAAAAGAAGAAGGCCCCGAAGATTTCTGTGCAGCGGTACAAGGGTCTCGGTGAGATGAACAGCGAGGAGCTCTGGGAGACCACCATGGACCCGGCGCGCCGCATCCTCAAGCAAGTCGCAATCGAGGACGGTCAGGAAGCCGACATGATTTTCGACATGCTCATGGGCACCGACGTCCCAGCAAGAAAGTCCTTTATTCAATCTCATGCCAAAGAGGCAACGTTGGATATATGAGTGCGCGCGTAATCCGCCAGCTGGCGGAATTCATTCAGTCTCACGCAAAAGAAGCGACACTCGATATCTAAATCAAAAGGGCGGCCGCGAGGCCGCCCTTTTGATTCCATCCTGCGACCCTTAGTA
This sequence comes from uncultured Candidatus Saccharibacteria bacterium, assembly GCA_964594735.1. Taxonomy (GTDB): domain Bacteria; phylum Patescibacteriota; class Minisyncoccia; order Phycocordibacterales; family UBA2100; genus UBA10103. The sequence continues at coordinate 116,500 of CAZQMS010000002.1, forward strand.
GGTGTAGGGATAGTTGTAGATATTGTAGCTCGACGGCTGCTGTGGGTACGTGTAGTTGTAGGGGTATTGGCCCGAGATGTACTGCGATGCGGTGTTGTTATTCTCGTTATTCTCGCGTACCGCATTGGCTGGGTCGACGACGACGGTGACATTGCCCGCCATTGCCTGCGTGAAGCGAAGCGTGTTGACCATGTACGCGCCCGGCGCGAGCGAGGCCTGCGCCTGCGAGACATAGGTGTACGGCTGACGCGTGGGGAGCTGCGCGGTAAACGTGTAGCTGCCAGACGCGCTCTTTCCGATATTTGAAATATGAAAGACTGCGGTGCCGTTGCCAAACTGGTCGACGGAGACCGACGTAATGGTGACTGCGAGGTCACTCGGGCCGGTGGGTGCTGGCGCCGCGGGCGTACTCGGCTTGGGCTGCGGTGCCGGGGTCGGCTCCTGCGGCTGCGGGGCTGGCGTGGAAGCGGGCTTCACGGCGAGGGTCACGGTGGCTTCGACAGGGGTGCTCGAGGTGGAGCTCGGGATGAAAAGCACGCTCATCGGGGTGTTCACCGTAGACGTGCCGGCGTAAAGCGGCGTCACACGTGCGCTCGTCGTCGCATTGCCCACAGCAAAAGCCGCGCCACACGGCATGGTGATGAGCGAACTGTTCGGTGCGGTAATAGAAAAGCGCAAACCTTCGGCGCACGGATAGAGGAGCGCGTACATGCCAGTCTCATCGGTCTCATGTGACCACGAGATGTTGAAAGCCTCGCCGGATGTCACTTCAGCAGGGGCATCGACGGTGAGATCAGAATCGCCTCCGAAGAGGGAAGAGAAGAATCCGCCCGAGAGCGAGAGGAGGTGTACGAGTCCCCAGATGATGATGACGACGAGAATGATGGAGCCCGCGATTGCAAGCGCGTTTGAGAGCATGCTGGCGCCCGTGCGCTTCTCGCTGTGTGTCGCGTGCTCAGCGGGTGGGTGGCTGGTTTCAGTCATGACGGGCATACTACCTCACAGACGCATTTTGTCAAGTATGATATTGACAAAGCCCGCATGCAGATGTACAATATAAACATATGAGTCTTCCGCACCGCTCTGTAGAGCCACAGAATAAGCCTCCGATGGCGGTTTTTTTCAGTGCGGCCGTCGCTGTGTTCGTGCTCTCGCTCTCTGCCGCACACTCTGTCGGTTTCGTGCCCGACTACATCGATGGTTCGAGTGCGCCCCCCACAGGAGGCGTTCAAAGGCAGTACGAAACGGTCGCGGAGACACTTTCCAACAATACAGTTGCACTCTCGAATCTGCCGGAGCTCGGCAATGACATGACAATCGAGCCCGAGCGCATCATCATCGCAGACATCGAGCTCGACCTCGCGGTGCAGAATCCCAAGACGCGCGACATCGAAGTGCTCGACGAGCTTCTCAAAGACGGCCCGGCGCGCTATGTCGATTCGGCAAAGCTCGGGGAAGTGGGCGGCAACGTCCTAATCTTCGCGCACTCGTCCAACCTCCCTGTCGTGCGCAATCCGATGTACAAGGCTTTCAATCGCGTGAAAGATCTCGAAGCGGGCGACACCATCACCCTGCAAGCTGCGGGCAAGAGCTACCTCTACATGGTCACATCAGTCAAAAAGGCCGATGCGTCCGATACGCGCATCGACATGCGCAAAGAGCTCGGCACGCGCCTCACGCTCGTCACCTGCGACACACTCACATCTAAAGATGCACGCTTCGTGGTCGAAGCCGCGTTCGTAGGCGTCTACTAAATCTATGGAAACTCTTGCAAAAAATTCAGTTGTGCATGGCGCGCTCCAGCGTGTGCGCTATACCGCTGCTTGGTGCAGGGAATGTGTGCGTTCAGTGCGTGGCAGGTCGCTCACCATGGAACAGAAATACGCAATCGCCATCTTCATCGGCGCGCTGCTCACGCCACTCGCATGGATTTTTGCCGAAGAGTGCGTGTGCGAGGAAATAGTCATCACGCGTAGCGTCATCGTGGCCGAGCCCATCCGCGTCGCACAACCTGTCTCCGTGGCACGCCCCGGCACTGTCGCTCGGCCTGTCACGGTCGCGCGACCAGTGAGCGTCGGCCGCCCCGTCACCATCGGTCGTCTTGTTACCGTCGGCCGCCCCATCACGATTGGTCACCCCGTCATCGTCGGTCGGCCGGTCAGCCTCGGTCACCCGGTCGTCATTGGCAATGCAGTCACACTCGGCAAAGCCGTCGACATCGCACATGCAGTCGATATAGGTCACGCGGTCACGATAGGCAGTGCCGCGAACATCGCATCAGCAGTCACCATCGGCCACGCCGTCGATGTCGGGCGCGTTGTCGAAGTAGCCCGTCCGGTAGACGTCGCACGCGCTGTCGACATCCATCGCCCCAACAAGCCCGACAATTCTGTGCAGTCGAATCTCGAACAGATTCGCCGCATCCTCGCGCGCTAAGCTTGACACACGCCTCATAAAAGCGCACAACGTGCGCTAGAAACTCCCCGACGGGGAGCGAAGAGGGAGTCAATCCAATGACGGACACCGGTCAGCAGACGGCCGCGTCGCAATCGGTTCCTGCGGCGGGACACCGACAGCCCAATCCCGACAAATGGGCAAACATCAAGATTGCCCTCGGCATTAAGGCGGACCCGGCCGGCAGGCCGGCGTTCATTTGGGCAGAGCGATGGAACGCGCCGATTCTGATGGTACTGATCGCGTTCGGCTTGCCGTTCGTGGGCTGGATGCAGTTCCCGCTCGAGACGAAGATCTGGATTATGGTCGGGTGGTTCCTGACCTACATCCTGTACATCCTGCTCGAGGGACGTGAGATCCTCGGCCAGATGGAAGGGCGGGGGACGATCAGTGCCCCACAGGCGCGTCGGCAAATACGTACGGCTCAGTTGCCGCACATTGGCCTCTTGCTCGCCGTCTTCGCGTGGGCGTTCGCGTGGGCGTACTACAAGGACGTCCCGGGCGGCAGCTCGATCATCTACGGACCCTTCGAATGGGCCTTGGTTGTCGTCACGCTCATGAGCCAGTTCGTGTCGAACTACATCTTCAACGGGATGGCACTCGAACTGTCGAAGTCGGCACCGCGCGGGGAGCGGGCCGAGATGCGCATTCCGCGCGGCTAGAACCACCGCGCAAGTTCTATCTACACTGCAGCGCCGCGGGCAACCGCGGCGCTTTGTTTTATTTGGTACCTCCCTGCGTCTAAGCCATCTATTGACATTTGGCATTAACGTGATACGATTGTCAGCGGAGCATAGGGCTCTAGTCTCCTCGGATCTCCTCGGAGATTTCATTGACCGCGCAGCTTAAGGAGCACACCAAATGCGCAATCAAGCCGCCGAACGCCAGGTTGGAACCGCCAAGGACGCCAACCTCTACTTCTTTATGCCCCGTGGTCAGGGTTTGACCACCGGCATCAGGTCTGACCTGCTCCCGGATTCCGTCGCGAAGATCGCCTTGCCGTCCGTCGTGGTCGGTGGTATCGCTCGCAACGGCAAGCTCAGGAAGGGTGCCTCGGTCGTCCCGGCGCTGCTCACCGATCGTCCTCTGTTCGACCAGCACAACAAGATCATCCGCGCGAGCGCAATCGATCAGGACATCGGAGACGGCAAAACCCGCAAGGTCCTCGCCTCCCACAAGGACGGCAACGACTGGATCGTGCTCATTCGGACCGGCTTCCAGTTCGGTCCGCAAGGCATGATGGGCGACTACATGGACCTCGCGAGCAAGGGCGAACTGAAGGCTCACGGCTCGTTCAACTTCGATAAGAAGACCGGCGCGTTCAAGCTTGCTGAGGGCCGTGAGGAGAAGGCGGATTTCGGCACCGCTGCCGCGGAGAAGATCGGGAGCGTCCAGGGCAAGAACATCCGTGGGCTGCCGTATTCTCCGGTCAACTTCGACTTCTGGCGGATCCCCGAGGGTGCCGTCGTTATCATCCGCGATGTCAATGGCAAGTCGTGTCGCCTAATCGGTGGCAAGACCCAGCTCCTCGAACAGGACGCGACCGGCTACGACAAGTTCTTCGACCGTCTCTTCATGGAAGACATGGAGGAGCGCGAGAAGATCGCGAAGGCGGCTGCGGCGTCTGGCGACCCGAACTACAACGGCAAGGGCATCATTCTCGGCAGCAACAAGTGAACTTTGTCGCCAGTATGTGCGACGAAAGGGCGAGCTTCGGCTCGCCCTTTTTCTATGCACGCATCTTGAAATAAAGGCCTGGCATCGTGATAAAATTCACACATGACATTTGAAGAGCGGTCGAGACGCGCACTTGAGCGGCGAAAAAAGCCAGTCGAAGACGGCAGTGTCATTAGTCTTCCAGACCAAGGCTCGCTCTCGTCCGAACCCAAGACGGATACACCGGTAGACTCTGGACAGAATGAGGATTCTGCTGAGGCGCAAACCTCGAAATTGAGGTACGAAGCCGGAGCCAGCGGTTTTCTTATCGTCGAGTCAGACGGTACGAAGAGAAAGCCAAGCGAGGCCGAAGAAGACCAAATCATACGGACTGAAATGGGGGATACGCTGAGAGACGATGTGTCGCAGATGGAGCTTGTTCGGGTTTCGGAAGCCGAAATCACAGAGCTGGAAGGTGCTGACGCACCTGCGGCAATAAGTACAGATTCCGAATACGCTAAATCTGAACAGCTCGAAGAAGCACAGAAGAATATTCGAGCTCGACTCGAAGCCGTAAAAGCCAAAGTTGGCGACGAGCATTTCAAGCGATTGCAGGATCACATTGATGCCGCCACAAAGCCTATCGAGATAAAGGGCATCAGTGAAGCTCTTCAAGTTTATGAGGCGAGTAGCAAGGCAGAAGGTGCGCCGGCGGAACCACGACCACCCCAAGAGCTTCAACCACCGAAAGGTAAAAAAGGAAAGAAAAGTGGCGCCGGGGCGAGGGCACAGGAAGCGGCGACGCCGGAAGCGAAAGGAATTGACTTTGATTCGAGTTCGGAAAAAGCGGAGTTTGTGAAGATTGGTGAGACCATCATGGTTAGACAAGGCCGGAAGAATCGCCTCGCGACGGAGAGTGAAGTGCGAAGCTTCTATTCGCTGGGAGATCCGGAGCAAGAGGCTGCAGTGGAACGGGGCGAACGCGCGAAGGACGGCATTCCGAGAGATTCACATAAAGAAGATTATTTTGAGCAGCACGGGATCACGATGGAGGAGCTCAAGAACCGAGTCGCTCGATCGAGCGCGGCTCGAGTCGGTGCAACTGGTCCAAAAATCCGACAAGCTGGACGTGAGGCGCGAGATGTGGAGAGGGAGGCTAAAGAGTTGCGAGCCTTACTCTTGCAACGTCTCGACCCAAGTAAGTTTGCGCCCAAAGAAATCCATGCGGATTGGACAGGTGGCGAGTCGCGCAGACACTTGAACACATACTCTCACCCTGATGCGCTCGGCATTTCTTTCACCCAGGCGGAACGGGATTGGGTGGCCTCTGGGTTTCGAGGACCTTCTCCAGACGGTGTCTTCCTTGGAGTGGAAGCTGGTGCGCGCGACGTAGAGGAAGGTGAAATGCCGCTCGATGCGCGGGGAATGCCGCAAGGAATGCCCGTCGTTGACGTGACGATGCCGGTTCCGGAGCAACTCGTCGCACCTCGCGATATCAATGGCGTGATCCCGGATTTCGTAAAACAGCGTCATTCGCGCGACCGCGGACAGCCGATATTTGAAGATGTCGGCCCCACGATGGACGTGATACTCCGAGAGCCAAAGAAGCAGGAGCTCTTCGGCGAACTACTGAAAGCGCGTGGTCGAGAGTCACTGATAGGTAAGTATATGGCCGCGCGCGACAACGCCGCGGCGATGTCGCCCATAGATATCGCGGAGCTGAATGCAATGCGTGCGGAATTCGCGCACCGACTCGCACTAGCGGAAGAGGTGAGCGTGGCACTCTCTCAGCAAGATGTCGAGACAATGTACAAGCGCAACTCGGGCTTTGCTCTCTTGGCAGGCTCACTCGAGCCCGCCGTCGCCACCGCTGTCATTAAAGACCATACGTTTATCACATTCATGCGAATAGGCACTAGAGACTTGAATTCAATCGTATTATCTCAAAGAGCACTTCGAGATATTCGCAGTGATCGGCACTACCGTCGTCTGCGAGACAGAACTCGGAGAGTTGCCCGGATGCATGGCATCAATCCAGAGCAAATCGATTTGAATCGTGTCGACGACACATTCATAAACAAGATGATGAAACCGACGTGGCGCGACCTCCTCTTTCGAGGAATCGGTAAAGAAGCAACGCAGCTCTCATACAATGCTGCCAACGAAAATATCGAGAACATGGCCAATGTGCTTGGTGCATCGCTCTTGAGCGATGCGTATATTCGCGAACGAATCGTACGCGCGGCGACGAATCCAGAAGAGAAGGTGCCAGCGCTTGGAACCGAATCAGCTGCCAACATGAAAGCTGCTGCAGCGGAGCGCAACATCTCTGCCGAGAAACTCGACCCCGAGGCGCTGCTGAGCAAAGTAAAAGGCGAGGAGTACCGTAAGAATTTCAAAACGGCTGACGGAAAGACGTGGGCGGAAGCGTCTCCAGATGAGCGCGAGGCGACGTTCTTCGAGCAGTATGAATCCGAGGCTTTGAGTCGTCGCAAGGAGCGCGGTTGGTTTGCGTCGTGGGTGTGGGGTCTGTTCGACTCCCTTCTCGATAGAACTCGTGCGAGAATGAAGGCCGAGAATGCCTTCGCATAGTATGACCAACGATCCACTTACTGAGATGTACAACAAGCTCGTCGATTTGAGTAAAACCGGCGACGATGTTGCGCTGAAAGATTTCATACAGAAGGAATTCAAGCGCCTACCCGATGACGTGCAGCGTGAACTTATTACCAAGCTGTACTTCAAATCATCGGAAGAGGAGGTGGAAGAGGCGAGGGTGCTCGCTCAGGTACAAGAGCGCGCGATGGAGGGGATTGAAGCTGTAGAGGAAGCCAAGCGGGGGCTTGACAAGTAGCTGTTTTTAGTGTACTCCTTCCCACAGTGTCCGGGTGCTGTTTCATATTACCCGGGCTTCGAAAAGCTACTTGCGAAGGAGAGGAGGCCTGCATGAAGGACAATCTTCGTGCTGGGATTGCCCTCGTTCTGGTCATGGCAGTCTGCGCAGGACTCGTATTTCTGTTCGGGCACTATGGCTGGTTCTGGGGAGTGGCGTCTCTCGCTGGAGGTATTTTCGCTTTTCTGGTTGTTCGGTACGTCCGCGCAAGAGGAAAAATCGAATCTGCACCAGCAGCTAGCTACATCGAGCAATACCGCAGCAGTCCGCCACGTGCGGCAGCAGCGGCGTCTTCGACTTCACCCGCTCCGCAAGGGGCACCGCAATACGCAACTGGAGACCAAAGAACCATGCGAACGCTCGGAAAGATTTCGTCGAACACTGCAGACCTGCTGTGGGCCTTCACGGTCATCGGCTTCGTCCTCCTGCTCGGGATTTTCCCGAAGGTGAGCGCAATCGAGGTCCCGTACTTCGACCGCAGCATCGTGCAGCTGCTTGTCCTCACGATGGCACCGGCGCTCATGGCGCTCGTCTTTTTCAATCTGCTCTCAGGCCGCTGGCCTGTGGCGGAACATCGGAGGCGCAACCTCATCGTCTCGCGACTGGCCTTCATCGCGCTTCTGGTCATCGCTGGCGTCGTCTTTCTTCTGAACAGAGGCGTCACCGGCTTGCCCGTGCTCACGTTCCAGGAATGGACGGTCGACGTCGACCTGCTCGCGAAAATCGGGCTCGTCGGGGCGATCATCTTCTCCTTCGTGGACTATATCTACACGAAGGGCGACGACTTCGTCGCGTCGTCGATGAAAGACCAGGACTCGATCGCGGCCGCACTGCGCGCCCGCGTCAGCGCCCTGGAAGGCGAAAATGCGCGGCTCAACGGCCTCGTGGCTCAGCGACCGGCGTACAAACCGCCAGCAGCGCCATCCGCGGCTAATCTGTCGCCGGTCTATCCGGCTCCGGTCGCGGCAGCGGTTGTTTCAGGTCCGGTGGGGCAAGAGCCCGGGCGCACGGCACTCGTTCTGGAAATCTATCCCGAGATGCACGACGATATCGGCATCGCGAGAAGGTTGGGGCACACGTCAGCTCCTCAGTCGGCCGCAGCCCGCGTTGCTGCGGCAGTCGCGGCGGCTCCGCTTGCCGTTGCTCTGTCCGGCACTGTGGATGTGCGTCACGCGGGTGCCATCGAACTCAACGGTTCGCCGACAGTTCTGGCAGCGCCAGCTCCGACGCCGCCTCAGGAACCGGTTCAGGACGAACCGGTCGCTCCTGAGCAGGTCGCAGGTGCCGGTGCGACGGCGTCCCCAGACGGCGCGGCACCTGCGGATTCCAACCCGCCGATTGCTCCGTCCCAAGTCGCTGAGACCAACGACCTCAGCCAGTCGGTTCAGCCGCCGAATGGTCAGGATGGGCAGGAACCGGCCTCTCGGACTGCCTGATTTCGAAGCAGTAGCTCATGAAAACGAAGCGGGGCCCGCAAGGGCCCCGCCTTTCTTTTGGCTCTGTAGAGCCGTATAACATACTTGACAAAAGCATTTCATTTGTTATAATGAACCTACGAGTGGATTATCGAGGGGCTACGGCCCAATCGAGCCCCTCGCGTTCTCAACGCAACCCATAGGCAAACCCAAAGGGAGACTGCCATGACCGCACCTGTCGACACGTCCGGAATGCCCCGTACGGCCCTCGGCCTGGATCTCTATCCGAAGATGCACGGCCTCGAAACTGTCTCGACCCCCGCTCCGCGGGTGGTCTCGAGCGGTGACGGCTGGGGCACGAAGCACAACATCGGACTGGGAATCGTCGTCGTCGCGCTCGCGCTCGCGTTCATCTTCGGCAGCCGGAATTTCACCGGCATGACGAAGTGGGGCGAATGCGGGACCACCTGCGCGGACCTCCACAAGACGGAGATGGCGACGAATCTGCAGCACGCCGTCTCGTCGAACGCGAGCATGATCGAAATCGCCAAAGCAAACGCCAACGCGATCGCGAACCTGCCGAAAGTGCAGCAGGTCGTCGTGCCGACTTCGCCGCCGGCCATCGTCGTCCAGCAGCCGCAGGCTCCGGTCGTCGTTGCGCCGGTGCGGCCGCGTGCGATGGCGCCGACGTGCGGTGCACGTGGCTGCGGCGTGAATGCCGCGGCACCGCTCCCGAACGGACGCTGCATGGCGCCGGCGAATTCGCCGCACGCTGGGCAGATGGGATTCATCCATCCGGATGGCACCTGCAAGGGAAGGCCGCCGGTTGGACGAGCGTCGGTTCGCTACGCCTACAACTGACGACTCGAACGCCGGTTGCGTTCACAAGGGGGGACAGAGCTTGCTCTGCCCCCCTTAAGCTTTTCTTCATAAAAGATATGCACTACTGCTTGACAGTGTCGCTCATTAGTGAATTAATGCGCGGCAAGAAATCGGGCGCCTCATAATGTCGAGGCAGTCGCCTCATCGCCCGGCTTCGTGATCGTTTCAACGGAGGACCTCCACCATGAAGAAGTTGGCTCTGATAGCTGCGGCGGCTGCCGCGGCGCTCGGAAGTACCATGTTCTCGGCTCCGGTTGCTCTGGCCGGTTACTGTGGCCCCGAGTTCGGCTTCCATCATCGCAGCTGCAAGCCGCGGCGGTATGTGCCCCCGCGGCGCTATAAGCCGAAGTACGCGTACGAGCGTTACAAGGTGCGGCCGCAAGCCTACCGGCCTGGCATCTGCGCTTTGCCGCTCGCACGTGTCCCGGGCCATGCCTACGTGCCGCCACCTGCGCGATATCATCCGCCGGCGACATACGGCTACTCGGCGCCCGCGTACTATCCGCCGACGGCGCATGCCTACGTGCCGCCGCCTGTCGCGGATCCGACGCGCCCGACAGCTTTGCCCAA
>CAZQMS010000003.1:0-110483 GCA_964594735.1 uncultured Candidatus Saccharibacteria bacterium
CGCCTGCGGCGCCGGCCCCTCAACAGCCGGCTTTGTAAGCCTAACCGAAGGCGGACCCCGCCGGGGGCGCGCGTTTCGTATACTGATACCATGCCATACACGATTCGCACGAGTGCGCGCGCAAAACACATGCGCCTCGCAATCTACCCCGATGGCGCGGTCGTCGTGACGGCGCCCGTGCGTTTTCGCGAGGGCAGTATCGAGCAGTTTGTGCGAGGGCACGAGGAGTGGATTCGCAAACATCTGGAGCGTGCGCGGGCGAGGCGCGTGATTCGCATCCGCCGCGCCGACATCCCGAAGCTCAAGCGCGAGGCGCTCGCGCTCGCTAGAGAGCTCTGTGCGCACTACGCGAAACGCTACGGGTTTGCGTACCGCACGATCGCGGTGCGCGCACAGAAGTCGCGCTGGGGGAGCTGCTCGCGAGCGGGCAACCTAAGCTTCAACTACCGCATCGCGGCTATTCCGCGAGTGCTCGCCGCGTACATCGTCGTGCACGAGGTGTGCCACCTCGGCGAGCTCAATCATTCGCAGGCATTCTGGTCGCTCGTGGAGAAAGAGGTGCCGGATTACCTGGCGCATCGCAAGGCGCTGCGCTCAATCGCGTTCATGTACTCCTAAGGAGCGGCTCTGCTATGATTGCGCAATGCTCTCGTGGCTTTCGTGTCGCTCCCTCCATGCTGCCGTCGGGCTTTTTCTCCTGCAGGCGGCCGTCTTGCTCTACCTGGGGCAGCCGGCCATATGCGACTGTGGCTACGTGAAAGTATGGGAAGGGGTCGTGCTCTCTGAGGGCAACTCGCAGCACCTCACGGATTGGTATTCTTTCTCGCACATCATTCATGGCTTCGCTTTCTTCTTCCTCCTCAGCGCACTGTTCCCGCGTCTTCCACTTTACTCGCGCCTCGCAATAGCGGTGGGCCTCGAGGCGGGGTGGGAAATCCTCGAGAACACGCCGATGGTCATCGACCACTACCGCCAGCAGGCGCTCGCGCAGGGGTACATGGGTGACAGCATCCTCAATTCGCTGAGCGACACGGTGATGATGGTGGTGGGTTTCTTTCTTGCGGCGCGTTTCAGGTGGTGGGCGGTGCTCGCGTGTGCCGTGCTTCTCGAAGCATTTACGATTTACATGATTCGCGACGGGCTCGTCTTCAACATCCTCGGCTTCGTCGCGCCGGAGCTTCTCAGTGAGTGGCAGTCAAAATAACCGTATGGAAAATACGTCTCCGCGACAGATAATCTTCAATCTTCTTGCCCTCGCGCTTATTCTCGGAGGACTCTATTTCTTTTTTCGCGTGTTCGATGTGCAGGCGGTACAAGAGCGCATCGAGGAGGCAGGCGTGTGGGCGCCGATAATCCTGATTCTTGCAAAGGCGTCGACCATCGTGATTGCGCCACTTTCCGGTGGACCGCTCTATCCGATAGGTGGCGCGCTCTTCGGCTTTTGGAAGGCGCTGCCGCTTCTTATCCTCGGCGACGTACTCGGCGGCAGTATCGCGTTTTTCCTGAGCCGTCTTTTCGGTCGCGCACTCGCAGAGCGGATGCTCGGTGGCCAGCACAACCTCGTCACGGAGGCGCTCTCGATGATGAGTTCGGCGCGCGGCTTCCTGCTTGCGCGCCTCGGCTTCATCACCTTTCCCGAAGTTCCCGCTTACGCGGCCGGTCTCTCGCGCCTCCCGTACATCGTGTTCGTAGGCATCTATACGCTGGTCGGCGTCGTCCCCACGGCCATCACCGCTGGCCTCGGTGCACTCCTCGTCGATTCCGAAAGCTCGCTCGCCTTTACCGCGGTGTTTTTCCTCGGCGGGGCAGTGAGCGCGGTCTCGCTCTACCTTTTCTACCAGATGCTCGAGAGGCGGGTGGATAAGTCGCAGGGTGCCGCGGAGCCGGAGGTACACTAGGGGCATGGCGAAAAACGGTGTCAAAGGCAAGGGCCGCGTCGGTACGGTGAAGGGGCGCTCGCAGGTGCTCTCGCCGCGCAACAAGCGCTGGACCAAGGTCGACAACACGAGCGGGCGCTTTACCGACCAGATGAAAAAGAAGGGCCGCGCATTCAAGGGAGTCCGGATGAAGTAGGAGAGCCGGGCTTCATCGTGTATTCTTTTTTGACGTGTTACCACCATAGTGGAGCGCGTCCAGTCGATTCATGGAAGATTTTCTGAAAATGGACATATTCTTCGTTGTCGCGACGATAGCGGCTGTCGTCTTTGCGGCGCTCCTCTCGTATGCACTCGTCCTCATTATTCGCATTCTGCGCAACGTCGAGCGCGTCTCGCAGGTGGTGGAGGAAGAAGCACAACTTCTCAAGGGTGATATCGACGAGATGCGCGTAAAGGTGCGACGCAATGGGTTGGGGTGGAAAGACGTCTCGGCATTCTTTCGCTCAGTCATCAAGCGACTCTTTAGCAGGACATTTAAAAAATAAATTCACTACCATGGCTCAGAAAAGTAACGTTGGAAAAAATATTGCACTGGGCGCGCTTGGCGCTGCCGCCGCGGCAGGTGCCGCAGCGGGATACTACTACTTCTACGCGAGCGAAGACGCCAAGGAGCATCGTCGGAAGGCTGCGAAGTGGGCGGGGGAACTCAAGCGGGACGTGGTGCGTCAGGCGAAGAAGATTCACAACATCGATAGAGCGACGCTCGCGTCTATAGTCGACAAGGCTGCGGCGACGTATGGCTCGGTGCGCGGCATCGATACTGCCGAGCTCGCACGGGCTGCGCGAGAACTCAAGGACAACTGGCGTCTCGTTGCGCAAGAGACTATGTCGGGCGCAAAAAAGAAGAGTGCTTCCGCGAAGAAGACCGCCAAGAAACGCGCATCCCGCGGCAAGAGTCGATAATCGTATGACGCGCGCACTACGCGCACTCCTCCTTGTCGCACTCATCGGGGGCGCGGGCTACGTATATCGCGACAACGTGCGATCATTGGCACTTCAGGCGTACCGCGAGGTTGCACCGTGCGCGGTGCCGATTACGTACTCGATCGAGCACATCGATGCGAGGTTTGGTGTCGCGACGAGCACGATTCTCGGAGCACTTGATGACGCGGCCTTCGTGTGGGCGGAAGGCGCGGGCAAGCCGCTCTTTATCTATGCAGAGAGAGGAGGCACGCTCAAGATTCGTCTTGAATACGATACGCGGCAGGCAACCACTGAGACACTCGGCCGCATTGGTGAGGAGGTGGAAAATGACCTCACCTCATACGAGGCGGTACGCGAGCGGTACGAAAGTGCCTACGCATCGTACCTGCGCTACAAGGCAGCGTTTGACGCAGGTTATGTCGCGTACGAGCGAGATGCCGAAGCGTATGAGCGGGAGGTGCGGCGATGGAACGAGCGCGGTGGTGCGCCACCTTCAGTGTACGCAGATCTCGAAGCGCGTGGGAACGCACTCGAGGCGCAGGAGGCGCGATTGCGCGATCTGCAGCAGCGCGCCAACGCCGCTGCCGACGAGGTCAATAATCTCGTCGGGACGCTCAACAGGCTCGCGACAGAGCTCAATCTCACGGTGTCGGCCTACAACACCGTAGGCCGCACGACCGGGGGTGAGTTTGAGCAGGCGGTATACGAGAGCAGACCAGGTCGCGAGAGTATCACGGTGTATGAATTCGACAGCGAGGATAGGCTGACCCGCGTGCTCACGCACGAATTCGGGCATGCGCTCGGGCTCGAGCACATAGAAGAAGATCCAAATGCCATCATGTACCGGCTCAATCAGGGTGCCAACAAATCGCTGACCGCTGCGGATAAGGCTGCGCTTGGCGCACTTTGCCAGCTCAAATAGGAGTTATATACTGCAGCAATGACATCCAATGCATCGCTTGTCGGCGCAGCAATGATTCTGGTCGTGCTGCTTGCCGCGTATGGATACGTAACGTTCAACAAGTACCAGACTGCCGGTGCGCAGCCTTCTGCGCAGCAGGTCGGTATCGCAAACCCGGCGTCTGAGCACTGCGTCGGACTCGGCGGTACGCTCGAAATACAGGAATCCGCTGAGGGTCAGGTCGGCTTTTGCCATATACCCGATGGTCGGGTGTGTGAAGAATGGGCGCTTTTCCGCGATGGTGTCTGTGTATCTGAGTAGCTATGCGACCCCGTAGCGTCCTTGCCGCCTTTGTCGCGCTTCTCGCCCTAGCCGTGGGCGTCTACTTTCTATTTGCGCGCGGGGGTGCGGCAGAGCCTGCGGGCGGATCTGCAGTGTACGAGAGTGAGGAGTATGGATACTCGTACACGTACGATGATTCGTTGCAACTCAATGTGTTTACGCCGGAGTACCAGACACTCGAAGACACGGCGACACAGGAACCCAATGAGCTGGTACAGATTGCCGTGGAACACGCCGGGATTATGGACGAGGCGGAAAGCTTTGATGCGTATGCAATGGAGCGCGCGAAGGTGTACTGCGCCGCAGATGGTCCGGGTGGCTCGCTCTATTGCACGCGGGTGACGCGCAGTGACCCATTTACGACGAACACGGGTCTCCTCGGTGTCGTCTTTTACCTCGAGATGGTGCACGAGCGCCGTGGCGAGAGCACCACGACGCGCGAAGCGGGACCTTTTTATGCGTTCAACATCTCACTCGATTCTCCCGGAAGTGGGTACAGTGCGCTCATCATCCGTCCGGCGCAATTTTACAGTGAAGGGGAGATGTACGATCGTGGTGCATCGGCGGCGTACGAGCTCGTGAACACACTCCGCATCGAATAATCTTCACGCGTCCTTCACGCATGCGGTAGACATAATGCTCTCATGGCGCGGATGTAGCGCTTCACTCGGCATTCACTGCGCTCCGTGTCTAATGCGAGTGGTCGACCCATGGCCATTACTCGTTCATAGAACACAAACATCATATGTCGGCAAAGAACATCATCGGCGCGACGGCGCTCACGCTTATGCTGCTCGCCGGTACTGCAGCCGCGCAGACGACGACGAGCACCACGACAGGGACGACAACACCGGGCACACCGAATACCGGTGCTGGTGGAGGTGCGGCGACGAACTTGATTATTCTCGGTTCGTCAGCGGCGATTGCGCTTGCGGGACTCACGTACCTCTCACGGAGGAATACGTTTGATGTCCCAGAGGAGCGGTAGGACACATGGGCGGCGGGCGCGCTGCGCCCGCCGCACTGTGCATTTACATATGAAGCGCACGATTGTTCTCATCATAACGCTCCTGGCAATGCTCCTCTTCGGTGCGACGCTTGCACGCGCGGTGCTGTACGTGCCCGACAGCGAAGTCGCTGCGCCAGAACAAGAGGCGAATGCGCCGATTCAAGAGGTCACTGAGGAGGACCAGCCCGCGCGGCTTATCATCCCTTCGCTCGGCGTCGATACGCACGTGCAGTACGTAGGCATAACGGCTGCGGGGAATATGGCTGTACCGAGCAATTTCACCGACGTGGGTTGGTACCGCTATGGCACGGTGCCCGGCCAGCGCGGGAGTGCTGTCGTCGCGGGGCATGTCGACAATGCAATCGGGCTCGCCGGCGTGTTCAAGCGCCTCGAGGAGCTCGATGTCGGCGCGGAGGTATTCGTAGAAACCAAAGGCGGCGAGCGCCTGCGCTTTCTCGTGACAGATGCGGAGACCTACGGCTACCGCGATGTGCCGGTAGAGCGCGTATTCAACCAGGGCGATGCGCGCCGCCTCAACCTCGTAACCTGCGGCGGCTCGTGGATACAATCTGAGCGCTCCTACGACGAGCGCCTCGTCGTCTATACCGTCCTAGCACCATAGTGCTATGATGGCGGCATGCTCCGGGCGCCGTTTTTTGATCCGCTCAAGTCCTACTACGAAAACTGGGAACAGGGACCCTTTGCCGACTTTGCAGACGGCGTTGTTCTCGAGACGCAAGAGCCCCGCTTTACATACCTCGGTCAGAGAATTAGCTATCCGCTCGGCATCGCGGCGGGGCCGCTTCTCAATGGAAAGTTTGTCCGTGCCGCACTCGAGAAAGGTTTTGATGTACCGGTCTACAAGACGGTTCGCACCCGGCAAAAGGCATGCAACGAGTGGCCAAATGTGCTCCCTGTCGCGGTCGAGGGTGACCTCACGCTCTCTCAGGCGGCCAAAGGTCTCACGGTGAAAGAGGATTACACAGAGCCACTCGCCATCACAAATTCTTTCGGCAACCCTTCGTATCCGACGGACGTGTGGCAGCGCGATGTGCGCGACCTTATGGAATATGCGAAGACGCGACCAGGACAGATGGTGTGCGGCATGATAGAGGGCACGAAGTGGGAGCCGACAGCTTCTGAGCAGGATTTTATCGACGACTGGGTGCTTGCTGCGCGACTTATGAAGGAGGCGGGCGTGCACGCTATCGAGGCCAACTTCAGTTGCCCCAATGAGGGAGACAGGGTCAAGAAGCTTCTCTGCTACGACGGCGACATGGGTGCAAAAATCGCGAGTGCCATCAAAAAAGAAATCGGCACACTCCCGCTTGTCGTGAAGATGTCGTACTTTGAAAACGAAGATGAGTTGCGCGATGTGGTGCAAAAGCTCGGTGGTGTGGTCGAGGGGCTCTCCGCTATCAACACAATTCCGGCGCCAGTCTACAAAGCAGACGGCTCGCAAGCGCTCCCCGGAGGCGAGTGGCGACTAAAAAGCGGTATCTGTGGGTATCCCATCAAATGGGCAGGCATCGACATGGTGAAGCGGCTCAAGAAACTCCGCGAGGAATTCGGCATGACGTACGACATTGTGGGAGTCGGTGGTGTCACGGTGCCGCAGGATTTCAAAGACTACCGCGACGCGGGAGCCGATCTCGTGATGACGGCGACGGGTGCGATGTGGAACGGGTACCTCGCGAAAGAGATCCGGGACGCGTACCCAGACGCATAGCGTATGCGTGCCTCGCGCGTGCCGAAAGAAGCCAAGCTCGTATTCAAGGGCGTCATATTTGAAGTGTGGCAGTGGGAGCAGGAGATGTTCGACGGCACGAAAGAAACGTTTGAGATGCTGAGGCGTCCCGACACGGCCAGTGTGCTCGCTATAGTCGGCGACAAGATTCTTCTTCAAAAAGAAGAGCAGCCCGGCCGACCGCAGTTTATAACAGTACCGGGAGGCCGCTGTGACGATGGTGAGGAGCCCGTGGAGGCTGCGAAGCGTGAGCTCCTCGAAGAGACAGGATTCGCTTCAGATGACATCGAGCTGCTCGCGGAACATCATCCGCCCGGCAAGATTGATTGGGTCATGTATTCGTACATTGCTCGGAACTGCAAAAAGGTGACTGAACCGCACCTCGACAGTGGGGAGCGCATCGAGTCGTATCTCGTGAGCTTTGATGAGCTGCTCGGGCATGCCGATGATTCCAATTTTCGGGCGTCAGAGATTCGAGAATTATTGATACGCGCAAAGTCCGATGCGGCGTATCGTGAGGCGCTCCGAGAGAGACTTTTCGGTGCCGCATGATGGATGCGATACGCACCCGGGCGGAGTACGCGATTCGAGACCGCGTATTCCCGGGGTGTGTCGTAGGTATCGTTGCGCCTGATGGCGCGCGGCACATCGCCGCATTCGGCGCCTACACTTATGAGAAGAATGCGCGGCCTGTGCGCGAAGGCTCGATGTACGATGTCGCATCGGTAACGAAATCCATCCCGACCGCATCGCTTGCACTCGCGCTCGCGAGCGAGGGGAGATTGTCGCTCGAGAGAGAAGTCGCGGCGTACCTGCCGGAGATGCAGCACCACTTTGGTGCGCTCGTGCGGGATTTGCTCTTGTACCGCGTCCAGGGTGCGCGCCTCTCCGAGCTGCGCGAGGTTGCACCGAACATGATGCTTCCATACCTCTTCGAGCGAGGGTTTGACGGACCGCCAGGGGAGAGTCGGTATGCGAACTTCCCGGCACTGCTTCTCGGACTCATCATCGAGCGCAGCGCAGGGACGACGCTCGACATACTCGCGCGTCGCTACTTTTTTGACCCGCTCCGCATGAACGATACAGCGTTTTTCGCGGGCGCACCTTTGGTGCATGCGGTACCGACCGAAATCGACGCGTGGCGCGACGTAGTATCCGGCGTTACACATGACGAGAGCGCATACGTGCTCGCGATGGCGGGCAGAGTCTGCGGCCATGCAGGTCTCTTTTCGTGCGCACCGGACTTGCTCACCTATGCCGCAGCACTTCTCGATGGCAAGAGCGAGCGCTTCAAAGCGATTGCCGAGGGTGCGGAAGCGGGGCTTGGCTGGCAGCTCGATCAGCCGTACTTCATGGGGCAACACTCTTCGCACCGGACTTTTGGCAAGACGGGTTTTACCGGGACGAGCATCCTCGTCGACCGGGGGAGGCATATTGCTCTCGTGATACTTTCCAATCGCACGTACCCCACGCGACCGCCGGATGCAGCATCGCAAAGCTGCGCTATCAACGTGTTCCGCCGCGATATTGCGGATATTGTGCTCGGAGCCGTTGATTGAGCATTCCGCTTTGGCCGTGATAGATTGCCGATATGTGCGGCATTTTCGCGTATACGGGGAGTAAAAATGCGGGGAAAGTGCTGCTCGCTGGACTCTCGCTGCTCGAGTATCGAGGCTACGACTCGGCAGGCATGTACGTGCCGGAGAGCGGCCCCATCAAGACGGTGGGAGCCGTGGCGCAGCTTCGCCGCAAGATACCCAACGGGTACTTTGGAGCGAGCGGAATCGCGCACCTGAGGTGGGCGACGCACGGTGAGCCTACGGAAGCAAACGCGCACCCGCACACAGGCGACAGAGGTGATGTGTGGGTGGTCCACAATGGCATCATCGAGAACCATCGCGAGCTCAAGGAAATGCTCAAGAAAAAAGGTCACACCTTCAAATCCGAGACCGACACGGAAGTCATAGCGCACCTTTTGGAGGAGCACGTGCAGAAAGAAGGTGATTTTGAGAAAGCGGCGTTCAAGACGCTCAATGAACTCCGCGGCACGTACGGTCTTGCGATGCAGTACGTGAAGGAGCCGGAGAAAATCATCGGCGCACGCATGGGCGCTCCAATCGTGCTTGGGGTCGGCAAGGGTGAGCATTTCATCGCGTCCGACGCATCGCCCATACTCAAGCACACGAAGCGCGTGGTGTTTCTCAATGATGGAGAAGTCGCAGTGATTACGCCAAAGAAGCACACGATTCGCACACTCGATGCTTCGATCGTGTCGCGAAAGGCAGAGAAAATCGACTGGGATGCGGGTGATGCACAGCGCGGCGGCTATGAGCACTTTATGCTCAAGGAAATCATGGAGGGTCCCGAAGTCATAGAGAACACGCTCCGCGGGCGTGTGCTTGAATCCAAGGGCGAGGTGAAGCTCGGTGGACTTGAGAGTGTCGCGAAGCAGCTCGCGAAAATAGAGCGCATTATCATCGTGGGCTGCGGCACTGCGTATTACGCAGGGCTTATAGGCGAGTACATGCTCGAAGAGTACGCGGGCATCCCCGTAGAAGTGGAGCTCGGCAGCGAATTCCGCTACCGCAACCCTGTCATCAATGAAAGGACGGCCGTACTCGCGATTTCGCAAAGCGGCGAGACAGCAGATACGCTCGAAGCCATCCGCGAGGGCAAGCGAAAGGGGGCCCTCACGCTGGGCATCGTCAATACAGTGGGGAGTACCATTGCGCGCGAAACAGACGCGGGTGTCTACAATCATGCAGGTCCCGAAATCGGGGTCGCATCGACGAAGGCATTCATCTCGCAGCTCACCGCGCTCGCGCTCCTCACGATTTTCCTCGCGAGGCAGCGGCGCATGAAGCCGAGCGAGGCCAAGACGCTTATCAAAGAACTTAAATCGCTTCCGAAGAAACTCGAGTCGATACTTGCGCAGAGCAAAAATATCGAAGCGCTTGCTACAAGATACAAGAGTGCGCGCGATTTTCTCTACATCGGCCGCACGTACAATGCACCCATTGCCTACGAGGGCGCGCTCAAGCTCAAAGAGATTTCATACATCCACGCAGAAGGCTGTGCAGCGGGGGAGATGAAGCACGGGGTCATTGCGATGATAGACGAGAACTTCCCGACGGTTGCGATTGTGCCGAGCGATTTTGTGCGCGAGAAGGTGTTCTCGAACATCCAGGAAATCCGCGCGAGACGCGGTCCCGTCATTGCTATCGCCGTGAAAGGCGACAAAGAAGTCGCATCGCTCACCAATGACGTGCTCTACGTGCCAGACGCGCCGAAGATGCTCTCCCCGATACTCTTCGTCGTCCCGCTGCAGCTTTTCGCGTACTACTTTGCCAAGAAGAAGGGCTTCAACCCCGACCGCCCGCGCAACCTGGCAAAGTCGGTCACGGTCGAGTAGAGTCGTCCATAGAGGGAGTGAAACCAATGAATCGGAAGCTTGCAATCATCGACCTGAATCGCACGTTGTACGATCCTGATACAGGTGCACTAATGCACGGGGCCTTGGAACTGCTCGACCTGCTTGCAGTTCGCGGAATTCCCACTGTACTCTTCTCACGCCGAGAAGAGGGAAGAGACAGGATGGAGATCATCACCCGCTTTGGGCTACTGCCGTATTTCGCCTCTTGCGTTTTCGTCGACGAGAAATCCTTCGAATCGTTAAGTGCAATCATTGAGGAATACGGTGCTGTCCCGCAAGATACTTTCGTCGTGGGCGACTATCTACACGAGGATGTTCGGTTTGGAAACATGGTTGGCGCGTTCACAATTCACTACAAAGCGGGGAAGTATGCAGCGCTCGCACCAGAATCCGAGTTCGATGTGCCGAAAGCTGTGGTGAACAACCTAGAAGACGCGGCGAGATTCATCGTTTAGCACCACTTGCTTGATTCACTATGCCGCGCGACCCTGAGGCTCGCGCGGCTCTCTCTGTGTCGATCACTTTCTCGCAAAAAGCACTTAAGGCAGGAAAACTTCGCGGCAATCATCCGGTGAACTCGTAGACGGGATTATCCGAATCCTCGAGAACTTCTAAGAATTCCGTCTCGCTCAACCACCGTGCTCGTTTGGTGTCGGTCATTCCTGCGGTGCAGGTCAGAATATAGCTGCGAGGTACGCGTAGCGTGCACGGAACATCGGGCGCGATAAATGCGCACACGACCCCATCGATAGGCGCCTTCATCTGGTTAGACACATCGGTGATGGTGTACCCTTCTTCTCGAGAGGTGAATAGATCAAGCTCTTCGCGTGTTATTGCTATGAGTACTCCTTCCACCGAGGCCGATTCGTCTGGGACGATGTTTAGGTACGCGTAGCCATCGAACGGTGCATTCATCTTTCTCCTATATCCCATGAGTGTCGCTTTTCGTGACGTTCGCTCTCCAGGGAGTGTGCGGGCGAGACTCTTCGGATTCATGAGAGACCCGTATGCGAATAAGTATGTTTTCATACTGTGATTGTATATTCCTTCTTCGAGCGCTTGATGCGTCAAGCGCTCGAGAAAGGAGGGGGGCCGGAGCCCCCCCCCCAAGTTCTTAACCCTCCATGGCTTCGAGCACGAACTCGAGCTGTTCCTGCAGTAAGTCGTCCCTTCTCCGCGGAAGCGGACGGACTTCGATGCAGAGCCGCTCGCTGTACCGCCGCAGACGGAAGTACCACCATACAGACCGGATGTGAAGCGCGATGGCGTCGTTGGAATCAAGGCGCGCCTGCCCAAAGGGCACGAGCGTCTCTCCCTGCACGACATCGTGCTTCGCGAGGTTCGCGCAGTACCGATACATCGTATCGATCGGAGAGTGGTCCCCTCCGTACCTGTCGGGCAGGTAGCCCGCTTTCGACGCGGCTATGTACTGCTTCCACACCTTGTCCTGCGGGTACGACTTCAGAAAATCAGTGCTCCGCATCCAGAGACTGTCGAGCTTGTCGACGGCACTCGCGTAATCAACGTCCACCGTGTACTGCACAGCAGATATACACGCGAGGGGGCTGAGCGCCTCTTTGCCGTCGAGCCGGAGCCACGTCGCATCACGCTCGTCGGGTATGGCGAGGTACTTACCGTTGCCATGGTAGAGCGGTGAGAAGTTGGGGTACGCCCCCTCGCTCTCAGCTGCTCGGTACAGGTCGTCGAGGAGCGCTCTTGTGTGTCCGACAATCTCGCTTCGCTCAAGTGGGCTCACGGCGAGCTCGAAGTTCGGGTACCCGAGTTCGTAAAGTATCCGGTTTCCACCCTTCCAGACGCTCGTGATCATTTCCCCGCGCTCAGACGCGATCTTCCAGTCGTAATCAGACGCAAGGCGCTCGAATACCGACTGCGACTGCTCGCGGGTTATTGCGTTCCCGTCGTCGCAGACGAAGAATGTCTCGACCTCCGAACCGATGCGGCCGCCGGAGCGGCCGGTGGAGGCGAAGTAGTTCTCAAGTTGGTCGATATGGGCCATGGCGGCCTCCTTTTGAAAGAACTTGTTTGATGATTGCGGCTCAACAAACGAAAGCCCCCTCTTTGCAGAGGGGGCTGTTTTGAGTCAAGCGGGAATTTAACGCATCAAAACAATCCTCTCTGCACGAGGGTTTGTGTGATGCGGGGTCGGTGTTGACCAGTATGTTCGCATAGGGCTGAGTGTACGTACAGAGATGAGGTTGTCAACTAAATCTTCACCACCTCTTCCCAGGGGCGGCCGGCGACGCCGAAGTGGCCGTAGGCGGCGGTTTCTTTGAAGATAGGACGGGTGAGGCCGAGGCGTTCGATGATGGCGCGGGGCTTGAAGTCGAAGTTCTTGCTCACGATGTCGGTGAGGTTTTTGCCCTCTTCGTTGAAGGCCTCCACCATGACGGGCTCTGCGCGGCCGATGGCGTATGCGACCGACACGATTGCTTTCTTGCCATAGCCATTGCCCACCAAGTTCTTTGCTACGAAGCGGCACATGTACGCAGCGGAGCGGTCCACTTTTGTCGCGTCCTTGCCGGAGAATGCGCCGCCGCCGTGTGGTGCGATGCCGCCGTAGGTGTCGACCTGGATTTTTCTGCCCGTGAGCCCGGCGTCGGCAGTGAAGCCGCCGAGGACGAACTTGCCGGTCGGGTTGACCAGGATTTCGATGTTGGATACATCGCCGAGAACGGGCGTAAAGAGGTGCTCGATAAGGTCTGTGCGGATTTGTTCCTGGGAGACAGCTTCGTCGTGCTGCGTCGAGCAGAGCGCAGTAAGTATGCTGCCACCCGACACGGTGACCTGCGTCTTGCCGTCGGGCTTTGCCCACGGGAGCACACCGGAGCGACGGAGCTCTTCGAGCTTGCGCGCGAGCGCGTGCGAGAGCACGACGCCGCGCGGCATCATCTCTGTAGTTTCATTGGTGGCATACCCATACATAATTCCCTGGTCGCCCGCGCCTCCTGTGTCGACGCCTTGAGCGATGTCGGGTGACTGCTCCTGAATCGTGTTGAGAATCTTCAGATTGTCTTCGTAGCCGATGCCGGTGTAGACATCGCGCGCGATTTTCTCTGCATCGATTTTCGCGCTCGTCTTGATCTCGCCGCCGAGCATCAAGGTGCCATGGCTGCCGAAGCTCTCCGCTGCGACGCGCGCGCTCGGGTCTTGTGTGAGGCAGGCATCGAGAATTGCGTCTGATATCTGATCGCAGACTTTGTCGGGGTGGCCCGACGTGACGCTTTCCACCGTGTACCTCTCAAGTAAATGAAACATATTTCGTATCTCTAACTAAATAATCTCCCCGTAAGGGAGATTCCGCGATAGAGGCATCTTCCCGATTAGGGCTGGATGGGGCACCACACTCATGCTGAGTAGGTTGCCGGCGGGTCTTCGAGCCAGAACTCTCACCGCGCTCTTGATGATATGGGGGGAGTCCGGTCATCGTAGCAGTGCTACACATGATTGCAAGAGCCATGCGCGTTGCGGATGCATAGAGGCAAGTGCTAGAGTTACGTGCACCATGAAGAAACTTGTTCGCATAGGAGGCGGATCGAGCGCGTACACGCTCCTCAATGGCTTGAAGCAACTTCCAGTCGATATCACAGCTGTCGTGACGATGTTTGACTCGGGAGGCTCGTCCGGCGTGTTGCGCGATGAGTACGGCGTGCTCCCCCCGGGCGATATCCGTCGCACACTTGCGGCTCTCGCAGAGGGTCAAAAGGGCGAGATTTTGCGCAACCTCTTCAACTACCGGTTCAAGGAGAACGGTTCGGTGGGTGGGCATAGTTTCGGCAACCTGTTCCTCACTGCGCTTGCGAGCATTTACGGGAGCGATATCGAGGCCATACGGAAAGCCTCGGAGCTCCTCGATGTGCGCGGGCACGTGATTCCGGTATCGCTCGATAAGTCGCATATTCATGCCATCTTGGAAGATGGCACGGACATCGCGGGCGAGACAAACATCGATGTGCCGAAGCACGACGGAAGCGCACGAATAGCGAAACTCTATCTTGAGCCTAAGGCGAAGATTTTTGAGGAGGCCGACGCTGCGATTCGCGAGGCGGATATCATCATAATAGGTCCTGGCGATCTCTACACCTCTGTCATTCCGAACCTTCTGGTGAGCGGCATGCGTGAGGCGCTTGCAGCGTCAAAAGCGCAGAAGGTTGTGATATGTAATCTGATGACGAAGTGGGGAGAGACTCACGGTTTCTGTGCATCGGACATGGTGAAGGAACTCTTGACATATAGCGGACTCGGAAAATTCGACTACGCGATATGCAATACAAGTCGGATGGATGAATCACTGGTCAAAGCCTACGAAGCTGAGAAAAAATACCCCATGAAATGCGACGACGGTCTCGCACAATATGCCGACAAGGTTATAACGGGCGATTTCTTCTCAGAGGCGGATATCGCGCGCCACGATGCTGAAAAAGTTGCGGGTGAGATATCGAAACTCCTGTAAGCGTTACGGCAGTTTTGCGTCCTTACGTTTATATTGTAAAATTCTCATATGAAATCCAATTCTTTCTGGGGTCTCGTCGTACTGGTGCTCATCATCGGGGCTGCGGCGGTTTGGGTACTGATGGGCGAGACGGTCTTCGCGCCAACTACCAACGAGCAGGAAGAGGTGCCAAATCCAAACGGTGAGAACACGGGTCCACTCACGCCCGCGGAGCTTGAGGCGCGCGTCGCAGTGGATTCCATCGTGAGCGGCGCTACTGTGCCGCAGTCATTCACCATCACGGGGATAGCCCCGGGGCCGTGGTATTTCGAGGCATCATTTCCCATTGATGTGGTGAGCGC
This sequence comes from uncultured Candidatus Saccharibacteria bacterium, assembly GCA_964594735.1. Lineage (GTDB taxonomy): Bacteria > Patescibacteriota > Minisyncoccia > Phycocordibacterales > UBA2100 > UBA10103. The sequence goes on from CAZQMS010000003.1 coordinate 15,106, forward strand.
GACCGGTACGATACTCACGACGGTAGTGGCGACAGCGCAGAGCGACTGGATGACGATAGATGATGTGCCGTTTGCGGCCAACGTATCGGTTCAAAATTACACTGGTGCGGCAACGCTCGTGCTGCGTCGCGACAATCCTTCGGGGCTCCCCGAACATGACGCGTCGGTCTCTATACCGATACTCATCCAATAATAACGACGGCCCGCATTCGAGATGAATGCGGACCGTTTACTTTTCGCGCGGCCGTGCATTGTTGCGGCCGAGTTCTTCGATGTCCTCCGGCGTGGCATCCGACGAAGGTGCGAGCAGCGCAAGCGCTGCGCGGTACGGGCTGTTGTCGTTCGGTGCGCGAGCGACAGGAACGCTGATGATTTCAATCTTGCATGGCGCAAGCCACACCACAAGAGTTATGGACTGTTGGGGCATATGGGCACCTCCTGCTTCCTTTATACCCTGCATGATACGATGGCGCCATGTCGAAGCTCGCCACACGAAAGAAGCGTGCAAAGAAGCTCGTGGCGCACCTGAAAAAGGCCTACCCCAAGCCAAAAACGGAGCTGCACTACAAGACACCCTTTCAGCTCGTGGTTGCTGTCATGCTCTCGGCGCAATGCACCGACAAGGCGGTAAACAAGGTGACTGAGGTGATATACAAAAAATACAAGACCCCGAAGGACTTTGCGAATGCAAACCTTTCGGCGTTTACAAATGAGATTTCCTCCCTCTCATTCTTCCGCAACAAGGCTAAAGCGGTGATAGCAGCGGCAAAAATCGTTGAGAAAGATTTCAAAGGCAAAGTCCCGCGCACGGTGAGCGAACTCACGACGTTGCCGGGGGTCGCGTACAAGACTGCCAATGTCGTGCTCGGCGAACTCTACGACATATGGGAGGGGATACCGACCGACACGCACGTGAAGCGCTTCGCGCACCGCTTCGACCTCGTGGACAGTACAGACCTCACCAAGATTTCCAAAGAGCTCGAAGCGCTTGTCCCGAAAAAAGACTGGAAGTACGTCAACAACGGGCTTGTGCTCTACGGCCGCTATATCTGCAATGCCAGGGAACACGATTGTAGAGAGCATGCACTCACCAAGCTCTGGCCAGAAGCGAGTGCGCGCTGGTTCAAAGCATAGCGCTGATTACTTGCTTGTTTTGAGGCGCTGCTGCGCTTCGAAGCGCTCGATGGCGAGCGTGATTAGGCGGTCGATGAGTTCGCTGTACGAAATGCCCGTCGCCTCCCACATTTTTGGATACATGCTGATATTCGTGAATCCGGGTATGGTGTTGATTTCATTGACAAGCACGCGGCCATCTTCGGTCACGAAAGAATCGACGCGGCCCATGCCCTCGCAGCAGAGTACTTTGTATGCTTTGAGGGCGGTCGCTCGCACGAGCTCTAATGTTTCTTTCTGTAGCTGGGCAGGAATTTGGAGGGATGAGCCAGCTTCATCGATGTATTTTGCATCGTACGAGTAGAAGTCGCTGTGCACGATGACTTCTCCGGGGACCGAGGCGATTGGATTCTCGTTGCCAAGGACGGAGCATTCGATTTCGCGCCCCTTGATGAATTCCTCGATAACAATTTTCGTGTCGTAGCAGAATGCGTCTGCAACTGCACGCTGATATTCTGCCTCGTTCGCCGCCTTGCTCACGCCGACAGAAGAGCCCAGATTGGCCGGTTTGATGAAAAGCGGGAGCCCCAGCTCTCGCTCGGCACGGGCGAAGTCTACCGGTGAGCTCTCAGTGGCGGTTAGGAATTTGCCGATAGGTATCCCCGCGTCTCGCAGAAGACGCTTCATCACGTCTTTGTCCATACCGACGGCGGAGCCCAGCACTCCCGCTCCGACGAATGGGACATTGGCGAGACGCAGAAGGCCTTGCACGGTGCCGTCTTCGCCGAAAGGGCCGTGGAGAATCGGGAAGACGACATCGACGCGACCGGCATCGGGCTCGTCCACTCCGGCGATGAGACCATTTTGTCCCGGTGGAAGTGCCATGCTCGTGGTCGACTGGGGGACGCTCGTCGAGCTAAGCAGCAGTTGCGACCTCCCTGGGTGAAGCCAGTGACCTTCTTTGTCGATACCGATAAGGATTACCTCGTATTTATTATTGTCTATCGCTTCGGCGACGTTGCGGGCGGATTTGAGTGAAACTTCATGCTCGGCAGATTTGCCACCGAAAAGAATAGCGACACGAATCTTTTTTGCCATGTCTCTACCATACCAAATGAAAGAGGCGCCAAAAGTGGGCGCCTCTCGTTGGAACAGGTGACGATTCGCTACCGATGGTAGGGAATGCCGAAGGTGTAGCCGGGAGGGCGCCCGACAGCCTCGCCTTCATCGGCGGGCATGTCCTTGTTGATTCCCGTGACAGGGTCGCGCTCGACGCGGGGTTCCTCGTCGGCCTTGGTCGGTGGGGGTGCTCCCGCGGTCGGGCCTCCTTGGGTCGTGTCGGTCATTGCCGCATTCCTATTGTTTTCCTGTGACGGAATAGCCACAGGTCTCGCGAAATAGTGCCACAAAATGGGCAGGGGACAAACTGGGCTACATGTGTAGTATGTGGGTATGGCAGAGCAGCGGGATTTCCCTGAGCGAGGTCGAAGGGTGGCAGTGTTTGATGTCGATGGGACTATCTTCCGGTCCAGCCTTCTCATACAACTCGTCGAGAAGCTCATCGCGCGCGGGGCATTCCCGGAAGACGCTCAGAAAGTGTACGAGAAACAGCATGCCAAATGGCTCGACAGAGAAGGCGACTACCAGGAATACATCGAAGCCGTCGTCCGTGCTTTCCGCGCGCACCTCAAGGGTGTGCACTATGGCGACCTCGCGGATGCCGCGAAAGAGATGGTGGATGAGCAGTGGAAGCGCACGTATCGATACACGCGCGATTTGATTGCTGAGCTGAGGGAGAAAGATTATTTTCTGCTCGCGGTGTCGCACTCACCCAAGACGGTGCTCGACAAATTCTGCCCGAAGATAGGCTTCGACAAATCCTACGGCGTCGTCTACGAGATAGGTCCGCAAGACCTCTTCACCGGTGTTATCGTGGACGAGCACATGATTTACAACAAGGCCAACGTCGTCAGGCGCGCGATAGAAAAAGAGGGGCTCACACTCACGCATTCGATAGGTGTCGGCGACACCGAGTCTGACATCTCTTTCCTCGAAATGGTGGCGAAACCGATCTGCTTCAACCCCAATGCGAAGCTCTACAAGGAAGCGAAGCGGCAGAAATGGGATGTCGTCGTAGAAAGAAAGGACGTCATTTATCGGCTTTAGTCAACCGGCGCGTTTTGGTATAATCCTGCATATGGACCTCTCTAAGAAACTCACCCGCATACCACACAAGGGCGTTTTTGCCGGCGTGATTGCGGGATTCGCGGACTACTTCACTGTCGATGTGACACTCCTGCGCGTCCTCTTCATCATCTTCGTGCTCGTCACCGGCTTTTTCCCGGGCGTCGTCGCGTACGTCCTAGCCATTTTCATCATGCCTGTTGATGCGCCCGTTGTGCATGAACATAGAGACCCTTCTTCGCACGCGGTGTAGCGCATGAAAATATTGATCATCGCTCTTGCGCTGCTTCTCGTGGCGTATGTCGTGTACCAGGTTGTGAGAATCACACAACTTGTCGACGCTAGTCGCGCGCTTCTTGATTCTGCGCAGCCATTTGAGCGCACCGAAGGAACTCTCTCGATGCTTGTGCTCGGGGACAGTACGGCGGTCGGTGTCGGGAGTAACCCGGAGGGCACCGTGGCGGCGAGGCTCGCGCAGCGTATGGGTGCGAGTGTAGAGAATGTTGCGCTGAGTGGTGCGCGCACTCGAGATGTTGCCGCTCAATTGTCGCAGCGTACGCGAGAGACGTACGACCTCGTGCTCATCCAAGTGGGCGCCAACGATGTCATCAGGTTCTCGCCGCTTGAAAGTGTGCGCACGGATCTGGAAGCCGTTTTGGCGAGCGCGCAAAGCGTCTCCGACAAGGTGGTCGTACTTACCGCAGGAAAGGTGGGAGATGCTCCCTTTTTCCCCAGGCCGTTGGGATGGATTTGGACGGCGCGCGCCGCGGCGGTAAGAGAGCACTTCCTCGCAGCCGCTGCCGCGCACGACGCAGTGTATGTCGACCTCTACACAGCTGCCGACCCATTTAGCGCTGACCCGCATACGTATTACGCCCCCGATGGGTTGCACCTTGCTGCCGCGGGATATGGCTTTTGGTATAGCGAAGTCGAAAAGGCGATAGAAGCGCGGTGGCCCGGATTTCTCCATGACTGACAAACGCGTGCGTCAGTTCCGCGCTGCGGTGTGGAAATACTACAAAACGCACGGACGGCATGATTTGCCTTGGCGCAAGACGCGCGATGCGTACAAAATTCTCGTCTCGGAAGTGATGTTGCAGCAGACGCAAGTACCGCGCGTGATAGAGAAATACAAAGAGTTCCTACGGGTCTTTCCAACAGTGCATGTGCTCGCCCAAGCGAAGCTCTCCGATGTGCTCCGCGTGTGGAACGGTCTTGGTTACAACAGGCGCGGCAAGTACCTACACGAGGCGGCCAAGGCGATAGACGGGCGATTTCACGGAAGTATAAAGGACGCGACCTCGCAGAAAGGTCTGCCAGGCGTGGGACCGTACACGAAAGCCGCTGTGCGCGTCTTTGCTTTCAACGAGCATCACGCGCTCATCGAGACCAATGTGCGCGCCGCCATTATCTTCCACTTCTATTCTAGTGTTTTGCAAAACACCGAAATAGATGCGGGGGAGAAAATTGCGGACGCAGATATAGCGAAGATTGCTGAGGAGGCGGCTGAAGGACAAGACCCGCGCGAGTGGCACTGGGCACTCATGGACTATGGTTCCCACATAAAAAAGCTGCACAAAAATCCCGCGCGGCGTGCCAAGAGCTATGTCCGGCAGTCGAAGTTCGAGGGCAGTTTGCGGCAAGTCCGTGGCGCGATACTTCGTTCGATATACGAAGGTAAACCCGTGCGCGAGCTCCCGTACAAGCACACGATGCTCAAGACCGCGCTCGCATCACTCGAGAAGGACGGCCTCCTGGCCAAGAGCGGGCGAAGCTGGGTGATTGCGTAGCGTGCTACGCTGATGTCATGGCGAAGTACCGAAGTCTCGATGAGTCGTACACGAAGTGGATCGTCAAGGAATACACATATTGGGCGCTTTTGATCGCGGATGACGATCAGCGATACCTTGGTAGAGCATACGCGTGGCTGGTGCGCGAGGGAGGTATGCAACGTTTCTCAGAGATAACGGATGAGGAGCTCTCGGAGCTCAGAGTGCTCATGCGCGAATACGAAGCGGCACTGGAGAGGCTCTGGCAACCGGATTTTATGAACTACTGCTGGCTTGCGAATCTGATAGCGCAGCACGGTGGGCACGGGCACATGCACTTCATTCCGCGGTACCAATCGTCGCGCACATTCGAGGGTGTTGAATTTGTCGACGACAGGTGGGGCAAGAACTTTACTCCGGGGACTCCGATGGAGCTGTCGCCCGAAATGTACGAAAAAATCCGCGATGCACTGAAGCGCGAATTAGCCTGAGTATCGCATAACGACTTACGAAGTCGTTATGTATGCCATATCCCCCAATTATGACCGGCCGGATGGGATTGGGGGATATGGGGAAATTGATTTGGGAAACAAAAGACAAAGCGGCAAGGTCGTTACCGCCTTGCCGCTCGTATCGTCGAGGTGTTCGTTATAGCTGGTCGAACACCTGTTTTGCCGTCATGTTGCTGCTGCCGACTATCATCGCTCCCCCCAGCTTGAAAGCGAGAACCATGGTGATGTCGTGAGCGGCGTTGCCGAGCGGCGTGTCGTCCTTCACCTGGTCAATCGGAATTCCAAGCTTGTCCGCAATGACGGCGATTGCGAGGTCACGCTTCGAAAGCCCCTTGGCCGTCGGCGTGACAGAGATGGGACCTAAATGCATTGGGCGCTCCTAGATGCTGACGATAACCGGGATGACTATAGGCAAAAAAAGACAAAGCGGCAAGGTCAGGCCGCCTTGCCGCGTAGAAGTCCCGACATCAATCAGTGCCGCTGACCTCATTCTCGAGAAATGTTTCGAATGTCGCGATGAATGAGTCCGCGGTCTTGACGTGGTCGCGAGAGCCCACCATGAGGCCGATAATACCGCCTTCGTGGCTGGTGTCGGTGTTGTGATCCGCGTCGATAACTCCGCGGTGAATCTCGATTGCCTTATCGACGAGGATTGCCTTGTCGCGCTGCCACAGGTGCCGGATCAGGCGCTTGTCTCGCTCAGAGAGTTTGGGCATGGTGTCGCTCCAGTTGAACTGAGGGGATTCAACCCCTGTGCCTGCGACATGTCAACTAGATGCTCACAATAACCGGAATCACAATTGGTCGCTTCATCGTTCTCTGGAGCAAGAAGCGGGAGACGTTCTCGGCGAGGTCTTCGCGCGCATTGTCGAGGTCGGCAGCGCGCGGGTTGCGCATCGATGTCTCTACAGACTTGCGGATGATGAGGCGCGTCTGGTCCATGAGGTCTTTGTTGTCGCGCAAGTAGACGAAACCGCGGGAGATGATGTCGGGGGACTTGTGCAGCTTCCCCGTGCGCCTATCTACCGTCGCTACGACGACACAGAAACCTTCTTGGCCGAGCGCCTTTCGGTCGCGCATGAGCACGTCGCTCAGCTCGCTCACCGTCTGACCCTCGACAACACGAATCTCAGACGGCGCTTTTACCGCATGCTTGTGTGCCTTCTCACCGGCGATGATGTCGATGACGGAGCTGTTGTCGGGAATAATCACATTCTCTTTCTTTACACCCATCTCCGTGGCGAGATCGCCGTGCACGCGGAGCATGTAGTGGTACCCGTGCACGGGGATGAAGAATCGAGGGCGGATTTGTTTATGAATCCAGACGGCTTCCTCGCGGTTGCCGTGGCCGGATGCGTGCACGTCGGATGCGTGGTACGTGATGATGTGCGCGCCCTGGCGAGAGAGGTTGTCCTTGAGCTTTTGCACGGCGCGCTCGTTGCCGGGAATCACCGAAGACGAGAGCACGATGGTGTCGGTCGGAGTGAGACGGATGTACTTGTGCGTCTTGTTGCCGATGCGCGCGAGGCTTGCGAACTCGTCGCCCTGCGCGCCGGTGGCGAGGATGATGATTTTCTCCGGAGGGTACTGCGTGATGTTCTCCACGGCGATGACCGTGTCGTCTTTGTATTTTATGAGGCCAAGCTCGCGCGCTATCTCGATGTTGGTGCGCATGGAGCGGCCGTCGATGACGATTTTCTTGCCGTACTGCTCCGCGAAGTGCACGACGCGAATAAGGCGCTCGAGGTGCGAGGCGAACATCGCGATGATGAGTCGGCTGTTTGAATTCTTGATGATTTCTTCGAGCGTCTTGTACACGACCGATTCGGGGATAGACCAGCCAGGCTGCCAGACGTTGGTGGAGTCCATGAGGAGGCAGAGCACTTTGCGGTCTTTGAAGATGCCAAACTCGCGCTGCTCGTCTTCCGTCGGCACGCCGCCCTCGTGTGTGAGTTTGATGTCGCCGGTGTAGACCACATCGCCCCACTGGGTCTCGATGATGATACCCATGCTGTCGGGGACCGTGTGCGTCACGCCGAAGAAGCGGACGGTGTGGCTCCCGAGCTTGATGGCCTCGCCTTGCTCCACTTCGCGAATCATGACGGGCTGTCCAGCAAATTCCTCCTGGCGCTTCTGAATCATCTTGCCGGTGAGGCGGCGCGTGTAGATGACGGGGTTGCCGATGCGGTCCATGATGTAGGGGATGCCGCCGATGTGGTCGAGGTGGCCGTGACCGATGAGGAGACCGCGAATCTTGTCGCGTCTCTCTTCGAGGTAGCCGGTATTGGGCAAGATGTAGTCGATGCCTGGCGTGTCGTCTTCTGAGAAAGCGAAGCCCGCGTCGAGGACGTAGATGTCGTTGCCAATTTCCACTGCAACCATGTTGCGTCCGATTTCTTCGACGCCGCCGAGCGGAATGATGCGCACTGCGTCTGCCTCAGGCGGTGGGACGCTCGCGCTGGGCTTGCGCTGCGGTGCGGGCGCATGCTCGACGCGCTGGCGTCCGCGCGGCGGGCGCGCGGGGCGATTGTGGTAGCTACCGCGTCGGCGCGGCCTCTCGCCCTCTTTGCGCGGTGGTCGACCCGTGTGCTGCGGTGCGCGCCCTGGTCGGGAAGGCTGTGCTGGTCGCGGTGAGCGTGCCGGCCGAGATGATGGGGCACCGGATGAGTGTCCGCCTCGCGACGACTCGGCGCGGGTCGAAGCGGGCACATAGGCACCCCCCATGTTGGAGAATTCGGAATACGAGCCACTGGATGGCGTGCCGGAGTTATCGCTGTTTCTGTTCATACGTGTTCTGTCTATTCATCGAAGGAATTGCCGGCGTAGTAATGCACGGGACTGGATTCTCTACGAATGCTTAGGTTATTAATGTTTGGTACTTAGTCTGTAAATACGCTCCACACCTTTTCCGTATCCGAATACCAACGGTACGCAGAGTGGAATCTCTCCGATGGGCCGGTGAGGGAACCGAGCTCGACGCCCTGGAGCGACTTCGGGACGGCGTAGATGAATTTGGGCGAGTAGAGGAAGACAGCGGGGACGTCTGCCTTCACGAGTTCGCCGAATTCCGCGTAGAGCTTCTTGCGGTCTTCAATCTGCGTCGTCGCGCGCGCTTGCGAGAGGAGTGTATCAGTACGCGAGTTGGTATACAAGGCGAGGTTGAGCCCGGGGTCGTTGCGCTGGCTCGAGTGCCAGAAGGCGAAGAGGTCGAGCTCGCGACCCACGACCTCGCCGAAAAGAAGCGCGTCGTACTCGCGCGGACGAATCACGCTCGTACCCAGCTCCGAGGTGGGGAAGATTTGCACGTTGACCTTGACCCCGAGCGCCGTCCAGGCAGCTGCGACAGCGTTGGCCGTCTCCACGAGCTCTGGCGCGTCGGAGGTCGCGAGGGTAAAGCCGAGCTCCTGCTTTTTTGAATTGCTCCACGCTGCCGTCGCCTCGTCGAACTTCCATCCGCCCTTCTCGAGGGTCGCGCGCGCTTCGGCGAGTGATTCGTCGGTAAAGGCGGTGGTAGCTGCGCTGAGCGCTGCGCTCTCTTGGTGGCTTTCTATAGAGAGCACGTGCGGCGGTACGGGGCTGTCGATAGCGACGCCGTAGCCGCGGAGCACGAGCTGGACGACGCGGTCTTTCACGACAGCCTGGTCGAGCGCGCGGCGCACCGACACGTCGGCGAGGACAGCGTTGCGGCCTTGGTTGAAAAAGATGCCAAAGATGCGCGGGAGCGGGACGGTGTGTACGGTGATGTCTTTGCGCTCGATGCTACCCAGCGTAGCGGGCGATATACCCGCCATGGAATCCACGTCGCCTTTGTTGAACGCGCGCAGGAGCGCTTCTTCATTGGGGAAGAATACAAAAGAGATGCGACGCAGGTATGGAGTACCGAGTGCGAAATCTTTGAATGGTACGAGATCGTAGCGCGTGATGCTTCCCGTCGAAGTGGTCTCGACCTTCGCGACTTTGTACGGGCCGCTGCCAATAGGGTTGGTGTTGAGCGGGCTAAAGGGGAACTCTTCGGCGGTCACTTCGCTCCAGAGGTGCTGCGGCAAGATGCCCACTGTCGTGTTCTGGAGGAAGGGTGCGTATGCGCGGGGGAGTTTGAAAATCACCGTGCGCTCATCGGGGGTCGACACGGAGACGCCCTCCCAGTCGGCGCGGAGATGGCTCTTGATGTCGGGATTCTGGGCGCGTTGTACGGTAAAGAGAATGTCGGCCGAGGTGACAGGGGTGCCGTCGTGGAAGAGCGCGCCGTCGCGGAGCGTAAATGTGTACGACGTGCCATCTTCTGAGATCTCGAAATGCGAGGCGAGGTCGGGCACGATGCTACCATCTGCCTGTGCACGAGTGAGACCCGAATACACGAGCGCCGTGATATCTGAATCTGCCTGCGACATCGGGATAAGCGGGTTGATGAATCGTGCAGGACCTATCTGGCCTTCGACGAGCGAGCCGCCCTGAGAAGGGACGGTGACAGAGACTGCAGCATTAGCGCCCGCGAGGAGCGCGAAAGAGCTCATTGCAAGGACAACAGTGAGCACGTACAGTACGAGCCGCTCGAATGGCGAGAGTTGTCTCGTCATGTCGTCGAGCGCCGCGAAGTACCGAAGGGTGCGGCGTCTTGCGGCGGCCCCCGTGTCGGTCTGAGTCAATTGGGAGTCTGTATCGAAATCCATAGCGCCTAAAGCGCGAGCGCAAGAGCCGCGGAGGCGGCGCGCAAGACACGTATGCTAGCTAATAAGTAAGTTTACGAGTGCCGAGAGTGCAAACAAGATACCGAGTGCAATCGTCGCATGAAAGAGCGTGCGCTCGAGTCCGCGACGAGTGTGGAAGCCCGTTGAAAAGTTGTCCGCTCCAAAGGCACCGCCGAGGCTAGAACCCGTGCGCTGGAGAATCACCGCGACAATAATGAGTGCGGAGAGGACCATCTGCACATACGGCAGTATTCCTTGGAGGAAAACCATCGGCGCCATGGTACCAAGCGCCGGGGAAGCTGTCAAAAGGTGGGGCTCGGGACACGGGAGGTCGCGGAGTCGCTATCTGGCGCTGCTGCGCCAGCGCTGCCTCTCGGCTCGTCAGCCTGCGAGACACTCCGCGACATCCCGTGTCTGCTCGGTGGAAGTATAAAAAGGAAGCGGCGGGGGCGAACATCATCCCCGCCACTTGTGTTGGCCGCCATTTCTAGCGCTGGCCGAACCACCGCCCGACTTCGATCGAGAACGAACTGACGAAGCCAATCACGAGACAAAATGACAGCAGGTTCAACCAATCTCTCGCTGTCGTCTGTGCCCACAATGCGCTCGGGACAATCTCAATATTGTAGATTGTACCGAGGTGTCCGACGAGAGCATTGATGAGATAGACGGCTGTCAGAAAAGAGGCGGCGAAAGACGCGACGAAGGAGAAGGCGAATCGCTCCATGACGAGCTCCCATTGAATACTACCTTAATCATACCATGTAGAGGCTCGTGCGTCAAGTTGCCCCAGACCTTCATTTTCAATATATTGTGCGCACTGCGCGGGGTGCGCCCCAGACGCATACTCAATTATTACTAGTACGTATCACAGAGATATGAAGAAAAAGAACGCAGGAAAGAGTGCTACTAATAATTCCAAGATTAAGTTCAAGCCCGCGGGTGACCGCGTGCTCGTGAAGCCGGAATCGGTCGAAGAGAAGACGGCCTCCGGCATCATTATCCCCGACACTGCGCGCAAGGAAAAGCCGGAAACGGGCGTCGTGCTCGCGACGGGACCGGGGAAGCGCGACGAGAGCGGTAAGGTCGTGCCTGTCGCGGTCAAAGTCGGCGACAAAGTGATGTTCTCCAAGTACGGCTACGACGAAGTCACGATTGGTGATGAGGAATACTACGTCGTCTCCGAGAGCAACATCCTCGGCACTTTTTAACTATCAGCTATAACCTATCAACTAAAACCTACTCCTATGGCTAAGCAAGTTTTGTTCGACCAGGAAGTGCGCGCGAAGCTCAAGAAGGGCGTCGACACGGTCGCGAATGCAGTGCGCGTGACACTCGGCCCGAAGGGGCGCAATGTCGCGCTCGGCAAAAGCTGGGGCGGACCGACCATCACCAACGACGGCGTTTCTATCGCGAAAGAGATCTCGCTCGCGGATAAATTCGAAGACATGGGTGCCGCTATCGTGAAAGAAGTTGCGACCAAGACCAACGACAAGGCAGGAGACGGCACGACGACAGCAGTGGTGCTCACACAGTCCATCATCCACGAGGGTCTCAAGAAGACTTCCATGGGTGCGAATTCGATGATGGTGCGCCGCGGCATCGAAGCGGCGGCAAAAGACGCCGTGGAGGAGCTCAAGAAAATGGCGAAGCCGGTGAAAAACAAGGCTGAGGTCCGCCAGGTAGCGACTATCTCCGCTGAAAGCGAGGAGCTCGGTGAGCGCATCGCGGACATTGTGGAGAAAGTCGGCAAAGACGGCGTTGTTACGGTAGAAGAGTCGCAGTCTTTCGGTATCGAGAGCGATTTTGTGGAGGGAATGGAGTTCGACAAGGGGTACGTCTCCGCGTACATGATGACCAATCCGGAGCGCATGGAGGCAGAAATGAAAGATGCGCCGATTCTCATCACCGACAAGAAAATCTCGGCGGTCAAGGACATCCTGCCGCTTCTTGAAAAGGTGGCGCAGTCGGGGAAGCGCGACCTCGTCATCATCGCAGATGATGTCGATGGCGAGGCGCTCGCGACATTTGTCGTCAACAAGCTCAAAGGCGTCTTCAACGTGCTCGCGGTGAAGGCCCCTGGTTACGGCGACCGAAAGAAAGAGATGCTTTCCGACATCGCGGTCACGGTGGGCGGCCACGTGATTTCCGACGACCTCGGTCTCACACTCGAAAAGGTGGAGCTCGCGCAGCTCGGCCGTGCGAATCGTGTCATCGCGACCAAGGATTCGACGACCATCGTCGGTGGAAAGGGCAAGAAGGGCGACATCGAGAAGCGTGTCGACCAGCTCAAGACGCAGCTCGAAAATACGGATTCAAAATTCGACAAGGAGAAACTTCAGGAGCGCATCGCAAAGCTGAGCGGCGGCGTGGCGGTGCTGCGCGTCGGTGCGGCCACTGAGACAGAGATGAAATACCTCAAAGACAAGATTGAGGATGCGGTCAATGCGACCAAGGCGGCTATTGCGGAAGGTATCGTCCCCGGCGGTGGTGCTGCGCTCGCGAAAGTCTCGGCAAGACTCCAGAAGAATCTCGAAAGTGCGGTCAAGCAGGGCGGCGACGAATTCGCGGCGGGCTACACAATACTTGTACAGTCGCTCACGGCGCCGTTCCGCCAGATCGTGCGCAACGCGGGGCGCGAGGATGAGATGGTGCTTCTCGCTGAAATCTCGGGCAACAACATGAAAGGCTTCAATGCTGCGACGGAAGAAATCGTCGACATGCTAGAAGCTGGCGTCATCGACCCAGTGAAAGTCACGCGAAGCGGCGTCGAAAACGCGGCATCTGCTGCTGCGGTCTTGCTCACGACGGAAGCGGCTGTGGCCGATATCCCGGAAGAGAAAAAGGCAGCGCCAGGCGGCATGCCGGGCGGAGAGGATTTCTAAATTCTCAAATCTTAAAAGAATCCCCATGCGGCGCCCCGAAAGGGGCGCCGCGCTGTTATGATTGAGCAATGATACGAAGTCGCATCGCGGCTGCTTTCGTCCTATGCGGCGCGTTCTTTTTCGCGAATATCGCCCACGCGCAAAGCGAGGCGGCGAATGCGATGTGTCCGGCAGAGGATGAGACACATAAATACAACACAAGTGTCCAGTACCCGAGCAAATATATTGAAACGATGAACGGCAAGAAGACCGAGGTGCAAAGTCTCTGGCGCAAGCCGTGCTCGGACAATTTTGTAAAAGCATTTTGCACGACCGCAAAATTCTGTGATGGCGAACAGAGCGGCTCCGAATGTTTTAGCGACGGCAAGTGGAAGGCCTGCGATACACCGGACCTGGGGACGAAACAAACTTCACAAACAGGTACGCAGCCAGCCCCCTCGCTCTCTGATACGGGCGATGTAAGCGGCGGTATGCAATCGACAGAGGCACCGCAGACTAATCTTCCGTTTGCACCCGAACAACTGATTCCCGAGACCGATTCCGCACAGAACGTTGGAAAGCAACTTGAAAGCGCAGCAAACGACGAGACAGGTTTTTGGGGTGATATCGCAAAGTGGATTACCGGAGACGATGGTAGCAGCAATACGGTAGATGAGCCGGCCGATTTCGACTCTGCATTTGGTGATCCCTCGCGTCTCACTCCTCCGCAGTCCGCGTCAGATCAGGATCCATATGTCGGCTTCGAGCCGCATACCGTTGATACCAATACTTTTGGAGGTCGCACCTCGATTCGAGATGCACAGGATTTGCCCGCCCCGGAAATAGACCCGAACAAGGTGTATACGATGGGTGAGCTGAGGGCGATGGCGAAGTCGTACGGTCCCGAGAGTCTTCCTGACGGGTTCCAGAATGTACTCGCTGCTGGCCAGCGCGTCGCAGACAATAAATTTGCTGATCCCGACATGCTCGCGGCGCTTTCAAAAGTGCATACGGATCAGGCGTCTGAGTATGGAAACTCTGTGCCGATGACGGATATGGGTAGAAGCACGCATCCGCTCCTAGGAAAACTCCCTACAAATACAACAAATGCACATGCACTTGGACAGGGAGTCGATTTCCAGGTGAGAGGTGTTCCCTTAGAGCAACAAGCTGCGCTCGTAGAGCGTCTGCAAAACGAAGGTTTTACAAAAATATTGGGCACAGCTGAGCTACGCAGTTACATGACAGAGAATGGATACGATAATCCCGTCGGAGTCCATTCAGCACGTCAAACAGGACCGCACATTCATGCAGAATTTCGAGGAGGTGCGACGGAGCAACAAGTTGCGGTGCTGACCGGGAACGGATGGCCGAGTGAAGCTCCAGCGACGTCCCCGCCTACCCAAGTTGCGTCAACAAACCCGTTCACAGGGATCGGTACGCCCGCTTCGAATGTAGCTGCGTTTGCGGCCGAGGAAGGACCCTCAATATTCCGTAGTGCCTCCCCAGTGCATGCCATCGAGAATCCACCACTCCCTCAGTCTCGCCCCCTGAACGATTTCGCTGCAGGCGATTACTATCCGACCCTCGTTCAGACTGGACCAACGCCGCAAGTATCGCTCGCGGCAGCCGATGATTACTTCCCAGAGGGGGCGACTGTGCCGGATTGGACGAATGTACAGATATATCCGACGGGGCCAGCGTCTTTTGACGAGCGCTTCAGCTTTACTGCTGAGGGAGCGGTGCCGGCTGCGGACACTAGATCGCCTGAGATTATTGCTATGGAGCAGCAGCAGCGCCTCGACCGCATCGCACAGGCACCGGCGCAGATAGATCCAGATCAGGGTGTTACTCGCGGCATCACTTTCCAATCACTTGCACACGGCACAAGTCAGGGACGGGAAACCATAGACGACTATATGGGGAGACTTGAAAATGAGATAAGGGGAATTGGCCGTTGGAGTCCAGATCCGGTCACTGTATCCGACCCGCGCGAATTCGCTGCACTGCCGCTCGATGGCGAGCAGCCCTCTTCTGTTGTGGGCGGTACGCAATCTGCGCCTGGAGACACGATTGTGATAGCGCCTGGAGCGGAGCGAGATCCGCTGTTGGGAACGATAGTTCCTGGGACAGAAGCTGGTCGTTTGGGCGGGAACGCCGGAGCACCTACAGGGCAGCCTTTCGATACGGGAGCTGAAGTCCTCTTGCCTGAAGTCGTCGCCACAGCAGACGTGCCGCTTCCAGTACCTCGCCAGGATTCGCTCGGTAACTACATTACAGAGGCAGCGGTGTCGCAATCATCGGACTTGTCAGGCAGCCGCACTGGAATCGCTCTCCCTCGCGACAACATTGTCGACACCTGGAACACGGGCGGAACCGCTTTGCCGAGAGACAACGTGGTCGACACTTGGAATACGCGCGGTTGGGCGTTGTCGGGTAGCACGATTGTTGACGGATGGAACACTAGTGGAGTACCGCTGGCGCGTGACAATACCGTCGACACGTGGAGCACGAATGGATCGGCTCTTGCGCGCGATAATATCGTCGATAACTGGACCACAGGTGGGGCATCACTACCTAATGCAACGGTTGTGGATACTTGGAATACAGGCGGCACGTCGCTTGCGCGCGACAACATTGTCGACACCTGGGGCACGGGCGGAACTGCTCTCCCGCGGGACAACATGGTTGACTTGCCAATCTCGCAGACCCTGCCGGGCGAATTCGGAGCATTGCCGCTCGACGGTGAATCGCCTGCGAAGGTATCGTTTTATGACGCCTTTGGGAATCCATACTCGACGCAGGAGGCTGCACGGAGCGCAGACACATGGTCCCAAGCACAAATCATCGCAGGCGACTACCGCGGCTCTGAGTGGGACCTTGGCTCGGAGGGTGTCCGCGCCGTCGCCGAATATCGACTCTTTGGGAATGACGATGCGAGTGAGTGGATGAGGATTGCGGCGTATGATCGACTCTCCGGTCAGTACGGTGCGACATCAGAAGAGTGGTCTGGTGTCGATGTTGACGCATCGCGACCTTTGGTGTTCTACGACGCGTTTGGTGGGGCGCATGGAGCGTCGGTGGATGCGCAAAACGTTGATTCCATCGACCCTATTGCGGCGATAGCCAACCAGCCGCCGGGTGCGGATGCGTTTGGGGTAGACCCAATTCCAGCGACGTCAGAGCTGTCGCGCGTCCCGCTCGGGCAGGGTGGTATTGGCTCCGATTCGGCTCGCACACCGCAGCTCGCCTCACTGTATGAAGGTCGGGCGTTTTGTTCCGGTGGTGGCGCATGTGGCGACGGAAACAGGCTCGAGGGTCGGGCTACGGCGTTTGCGTCAAACCCAAATGTGCCGGAAGAGGCGCGTAGGTTTAGCTCAGAGGTTCGCACATTCGCCGCGCCGGCCAGCATGGGACTCGTACCCGGGCAGGAATATACAATCACGAATGCGCTCACAGGTGAGTCGACTACCGCTATATACAACGACAGGGCTGGTGGGGTCGTTCTCTCGAAAGCTGCGATTGAGGCCATCGGCGCGAGTGGTAGTGCCGAGATTCGCGTGTCTCCCGTTCTGGCAGCGGCAGATGTGGACGGAGGTACCGCATCAATCGCATCGCCGTCTGCGCAGCAGCCATCTGAGGCAGCGAGCAGTTTCGATGAAGCTGGTTTTGTGTCAGCTGTGCAGTATGCGTACGTGTGGGAACCTCAGTATGGAACATACGACGACTACGAAGATGCGGCAGGGACAGCACAGGTGACATCGCCTGCACCTGGTGAGGCGGGAGCCTCTCAGCAAACAGCAGAGAATGTACCGTTACCACAGGCGAGGCCGGCAGGGCTTGACGAAGAGATAGCTGCGAGCGTGGTTGCGCAACGTGCGGCTGAGGCGCGACAACAGGCTTCGAGACAGTCGGCTGGCACACAAATTAACCCAAATGCGCCTGTGACGGCAGCACAAGTAAGCCGGTACTATGCTTCGCTGCAGCGGAATCCCAACATGATGCCACCGGCGGATGCTGCACAATTCAGGATGGGGATGTCATTGCTTGGTCCACAAGGAATAGCTCATTACATCAACAGTAATCCCGCGTTGAAAGCGAAAATCATGAGGGCGATTGGTGGGAGATAAAAGCAAAAAATGGGTTTGTGATGTGTCTGGGTTGTCTGCACCCATGTGGAGTATCGTTCCTGCTGTCGGTAGTTTCGCTCCTGCTCGTGTCTGGTATACTTGTCTCATGAACCTGACCTACATCCTTATCGGCATTGTTGCGATTATTGGCCTGTTTCTCATTTGGGCGTACAACCGCTTTGTTCTCCTTACCAACCGTACGGAAGAAGCCTGGAGTGATATCGATGTACAACTCAAGCGCAGGTATGACCTCATCCCAAATCTCGTCGAGACGGTGAAGGGCTACGCCGCACACGAAGCAGGGACGCTCCAGAAGGTCACCGAGGCGCGCACGAAGGCGATGGGCGCGCAGACAGTGGCTGAGCATGCCGCGGCGGAAAATATGCTCACTGATGCGCTCAAGTCGCTCTTTGCGGTATCGGAAGCGTATCCCGACCTCAAGGCCAACAGCAATTTCGTCGAGCTTCAGAGGGAACTCTCTGATACAGAGAATAAAATCCAGGCTGCTCGCCGCTTCTACAACAGCGTTGTCATCGAGCTGCAGAACGCGCTCGAAAGTTTCCCTACAAATATCATCGGCAACATGTTTGGCTTCAAGACCCGCGAGTTCTTTGAACTTGGCACGGACGAGCAAGCTGCCCGCAATCCGGTAAAAGTGAGTTTCTAGGTTCAAGCTTGTAACTTAGAGCAGCGCCACGCGGTGTTCATCTTTGAGCTATAAGCTAACAACTATAAGCTTATTCCTATGGCTAGTCTCTACACGCATCAAAGTCAGAATGTCATGAAGACGTGGGCGCTCATGGCCGGCTTCTTTCTGCTTGTCATGGCAGTGGGGTGGTTTGTCTCGTACTACTTCGGCCAGCCACTCTACCTCTACGTCGCAATCGCGTTTGCGCTCGTGATGAACGTCACCGCATACTGGTTTTCCGACAGGATTGCGCTCCGCTCTGCACATGCCAAAGAAGCAGACCCACGGCAGTACCTTGAACTTCACCGCATTGTTGAAAATCTTGCCATCACCGCGGGGTTGCCGAAACCGCGCGTGTACATCATAGAGGACGCCGCGCCCAATGCGTTTGCCGCAGGCCGCGACCCCAAACACTCGGTCGTAGCTGTGACGACGGGGCTCCTCGCTGCGCTCGATAGGAGCGAGCTTGAGGGGGTGATTGCTCATGAGCTCGCCCATATCGGCAACCGCGACATTCTCGTCATGACTGTGGCCGTAGTGCTCGCCGGATTCCTCACGATGCTCGCCGACATCTTTCTACGCGTGAGCTTCTTTGGCGGCGGAGACAGGGACCGCAACGCGCATCCCGCACTCATCATCGTCGGCGTGATAGGACTTATCCTCGCGCCTTTTGCTGCCCAGCTTATCCAGCTCGCGATTTCTCGGCGCCGCGAATTCCTCGCTGATGCAAGCGGCGCGCTCCTGACCCGCTACCCCGACGGTCTCGCAAATGCACTCAGAAAAATCTCTGCCTACCGCGCACCTGTGGCGCACGCGACGCATGCAACGGCGCACCTCTATATATCGAATCCATTCGGCGCCAAGGAAGTCGGCACATTTGTGGGGAAGCTTTTCTCTACACACCCTCCAGTAGAGCAGCGCATAGAGGCGCTTACGGGGATGCGAATCTAGGTGTAGGCTTATTGCCAGGCAATACTTCGCAAAACGTGGAGGCCGACAATGGCTGACGTCACACGGTTTGAGGAAAGAAGGGCACAAGCACTTAAGGATCCAAGTCCAGAACTCAAGGTCTGGGCAAAAAAGGCCGGCGGTCAGGTGGACCACGTCGCCACGAGTGGCGATGTTGTCGATTACGGTCTGTGGCCAGAGAAACCAAAACCACCAGAGCCAATCAAGCCTGCGTACGACGTGCATATTAAAGGTGGTGCGATGCTTGATCATCGCAACCCGGGCATCGAAGAGGGGGTGACTAGGGAGGTGAAGCCAGAGAAATGTCCGCCGGGTATCAGGCCGATTCGACGTGCCGTCGCTGCGAGCGTGTTGATGCCGTACCTCGATGCGTTCATCGTCGAGCTTGACTCACTTGCTCACCGCATCGCGGAACGTTCGGACAACAAATGGAATGTAATCCTGAAGTTGTACGAAATCATCGAGCTCTCGCGACAATGGCGCGAGGAGATCCGAAAGGGTCAGGGGAAGATGTTTGTGTCACACGCGATGCTACTTCAGAATATTCTGAATGAAGTTGAAGCTGGTTGCAGCGTGAGATGGAGTGGGTTCTCTCCGGAGGCGCAAGCCGCCCATAAGCTCGCGCACGAGGCGGGCAAGTGGGTGGATGGGCTCAGACTAGCAAAGTGAGATACGCGGTCGCCGCAAGGCGACCGCAACTTTTTAGGTCCAGACTATATTTCAGTCGACTGATACATGGCGGATACGTTTGTACACACGATGGGGATGGAATATAATCCTTTTTCACGGAGGCGTCGCATAGTGGTCTAGTGCACCGCCTTGGAAAGGCGGCAATCCGCAAGGGTTCGAGAGTTCGAATCTCTCCGCCTCCGCCCGAAAAGCCCTCAATTTGATACAATGGGGCATATGTCAAAACTTGGCCTCGCGTTCTCAGGCATCTTTATTGTCGCAGCCGTCTACCTCATCGCCACACAGGGTCTTTTTGGCGAGAGCTTCATCGCGCTCATCTTGGGGCTGCCATGGGTGCTTGTCTTCGCCTTTTTCGAATTTGGCGGCGCTGCAGGGTGGCTTACCTACATTTTTGTTCTCGCTCCCATCGCACTCAACGCGGCGGTGCTCTACTTTATCGGTGCGCTACTCGAACGCGTGTTCACGCGAATGAAAAAGCAAGGGGATTCTTCCGTGTCATAATGCATCTATGGAAAAAATCCGAATCGAACAACACAGCTCTATCGGTCTCGCATGGATCGCCGGTTGGCTCTTTGCCATCGGCTACCTCAAGCTCGGCTTTATGCAGGGCCTCCTCGGGATATTCATTTGGCCCTATTACCTCGGTGCGCACTTTGGTCCGGTCGTAGGAATGTAGCTGTCCACTCGTGCTGCATAGGGGAGGATTTGCTGATGTACAATTACTGTACAGTTACTAGCCAACATGAACACCATGCTCGGCGGTCACTAAGAGGAGGTCCCCGTAAGGGGACCTTTTCGTTGGTAAGATGTGCACATGGTAGAGGGCGCAGCGCACGAGTACAAGGAACGAGCGGGCACATGCGCAGATTGTGGAAATTCTCCGGTGAATCATTTCGAGCATTACGTGTCCAATACGCTCGCGGTCTGGACTGCAGAGACGCTCTCGAAGCGGCGGGGGCTGCGGTACGCGCTCACGCGAGCCGGAGGCGCGCTTTTCGACCGCATCGAACAGGGATTTCTTGCGACTATTGCAGCAATGCCGTTTGCACACCTCTCGCGCGAGGTTGAAAAGGCAGCGACGTACCGTTCACAGGTCGTGTGGGAAGAGGCGGCGCGGCGCGGCATTGTCATGGAACAGCTCGTGCTTTTCGGTCGTGGTACCGAAATATACCGTGCTCGCACAGGAGACGGCTGGTTCTACTTCCAAAGCTTGCCGGTCCCGCCTGAGATGCGCGGCGAGAGCGCAGGGTGGCTCGACGATAAGCACGCGCTCAAGCGCTTTTTGGCATCCATCGGCGTGGCGACGCCAGAGAGCGCTTCGGTGGCGACGGTGCACCAGGCTCTCGATGTGTTCAGGGCGCAGAAGGGGCCCGTCGTGGTCAAGCCGCGTTCAGGCTCGCGCGGCAGACACACGACAGTGGGCGTGCGGACAGAGGAGGATCTCGCTGCGGCGTTTACGTCGGCACAGAGGCTCTGTCGCTACGTTTCTATCGAGCGGTACCTCGAAGGCCCCGTGTGCCGAGCGACGGTCGTCAATGGTGCGCTCGCTGGATTTTTCAAAGCAGAGGCACCATCAGTCGTGGGCGATGGCGTGGCGTCTATAGGTGAACTCATTAATCGCAAAAACGCAGCAAAACCGGATAGGGTACAGGGCATCGTGCTGACCGACGAGCATCGGCAGTTCCTGCTTCGCCAGGGACTCAACGAGCAGTCGGTGCCTGCCTCGGGAGAGCGCGTGCAGCTCTCCCACCGCACGGGACGCCTTTTCGGCGGAGTGACGCGGGAGCTGCTTGGGAGTGAACATCCGCGGCTTCGCGCGCAGCTCGAACACGCGGCACGTTCGCTTGGAATCGGTATTGTAGGATTCGACCTCATCATTCCCGATCCAGAGAGCGACCCCGATGTGCAGGTGTGGGGAATTATTGAGGCGAACACGCTGCCGTATATCGACCTGCACTATCTGGCGCTGGAGGGACGTCCATCCAATGTCGCCGCCCATCTGTGGGATATGTGGGCTTCGGCTATGCACACAAAGGGCGTAGACGTCGCGCACGGAAGCGCTACCATGCAAGCATGATTATTGAACTGTGGCCTGTACTTGCCGCCGGTGTCGCGAGTGTCGTACTCGGCTTTATGTGGTATCACCCGAAAGTATTCGGCAGCGCGTGGATGCGGATGACGGGCGTGTCTCCTGAGGTAGCTGAGCGCGGCAAAAAGCGGATGCCGCTCATGGCGCTTTGCGCGGCCTTGGCCGGTATCGTGACAGCGTACGTCATGAGTTACTTTGCTTTCGCTTGGGGTGTCTACGACTGGATAGGTGCGGTGGAGCTCGGCTTCTGGTGCTGGGCAGGGTTCGTTGCGCCGACATCTCTCGGTATCGTGCTGTGGGAAGGCAAGTCTTTCAAGCTCTATCTCATCAATTCACTGTTCTGGCTCGTCACGTTTATCGTGATGGCCCTCATCCTGCTCCTGTAGTCTTCATCGCAGCATTGTCTTTGCGGGTATACCCCGTGAGATAAGGCGCCGCCATGCGGCACACCGGGGGCACGTTTTTCGCGCCATTATTGCTTTCAAATTCATACAGAATGAAATATCTCACGGGGTATACTGCGCCTATGAGGCGCGTTCTTGCCGTATACATCGTGCTCGGGCTCGTAGGTGTGGGCGCTGCCGCGTACGCATACATGCAAGAGGGTGGCTTTGACGCTCGCGACGGAGGTGGCGCGAGCGTGGACACCGGCATACAAGCGACCTCGACTGGGCAAAGCCTCGCGTCTCACGATGGCGAGCCCCGGGATGCAGAGCCGAGCGTTGTCATAGGTGGTGTACGTGTGCGCGTCGATATTGCGGATACGCCAGAGGAGCGTGTGAATGGCTTGAGCGGACGAGAGCACCTCGCGCAAGGGGAAGGCATGCTCTTTATTTTTCCCACAGACGACCACCACGGCATCTGGATGAAGGACATGAACTTTTCGATAGACATTATCTGGCTCTCGGCAGAGGGGCGAGTCGTCGATATCGCGCCACATGTGTCTCCGGAGACGTATCCAGCCTCATTTTCGCCGCGAGATGTAGCCCGAAACGTTCTTGAAGTCCCAGCAGGCTTCGCAAAATCGCATGGTATAGCGGTGGGAGCCGAGGCCACGATTTTGAGGTGAGTTATCCACCGCGGATAAGCGTTTTGGACAGATGAAAAGGCGTACAATAAACATCCCAATTAGTAGGTAGGGCAATGCGCATGGCAAATAACACAACGGCTCGCAAGGGAACGGCGAGCGAGGTAAAGGTTCCCGCATCAGATAGCGCTGCACAGCGTGTGTACAAGAAGTATCTCCCCAATATTCAAAAAAGAGACGGCCGCATCGTGCCGTTTGAGTTCGACAAGGTCGTCTCTGCTATCAGGAAGGCGATGATAGCGTCCAACGAGGGCTCCGAAGACGAAGCGGTTGTCGTCGCACACAAAGTCGCGGGAGAAATGATGCGCATTGCCAAGACCTACAAGAATTTCCTCCCCACCGTCGAGGGGTGCCAAGACGAAGTCGAGCGACAGCTCATGCTCTCGGACTACGTGACAACTTCTAAGAACTACATTCTCTACCGCGCGAAGCGTGCCGAAGACCGCAGAGAGCAGGGTTCTGTGCCGGAACACGTCAAAAAGCTCGCCGAAGAGTCGAAAAAGTACTTCAAGAGCAACCCCCTCGGTGAATTCGTCTACCTCCGCACGTACGCGCGCTGGATAGAGACCGAGCAGCGCCGCGAGACATGGATTGAGACCGTGGACCGGTACATCGGCTTTATGAAAGAAAACCTCGGCAAGAAGCTTACCGAGAAAGAGTACGCAGAAGTCCGCGAGGCGGTGCTCAAGCAGGAAATCATGCCATCGATGCGCGCGATGCAGTTTGCGGGCGAGCCGGCGCGCAAGTGCAACACCTGCTTCTACAACTGCTCCTTCACCGCACCGGTGAAGCTCGAGGACTTTGCCGAGATTATGTACCTCTCGATGCAGGGGACGGGTGTGGGCTACTCAGTAGAGAGTCAGAACATCGAGCAGCTTCCGCAGATTCAGAAGCAGACTGGCGTGAAGCTCCCGAAGCACGTCATCGCCGACTCCAAAGAGGGTTGGTGCGAGGCGCTCACACTCGGGCTCAAGACGTGGTATTCCGGCAAGGACATCGAGTTTGACTACTCGATGATTCGACCGGCCGGTTCGCGCCTCAAAACCATGGGCGGCAAAGCATCGGGTCCTGAGCCCCTCCGCAATCTCCTCGATTTCTCGCGCGAGCGCATCTTGCGCCGTCAGGGACGTCGGCTCCGCACCATCGATGCGCACGACATCATCTGCAAAATAGGTGAGTGTGTCGTCGCGGGTGGCGTGCGTCGCTCGGCGATGATAAGCCTCTCCGACCTCGACGACGTAGAGCTCCGCGATGCCAAGAAGGGGCAGTTCTACCTCACCGACGGTCACCGCGCGATGGCCAACAACTCTGCCGTATACGAGAGCAAGCCGACCAACGCGGAACTCATGGATGAATGGGTGGCGCTCATGAAATCGGGCTCGGGCGAGCGCGGAATCTTCAACCGCGGCTCACTCGAGAAGACGATGCCCGTGCGCCGCTTCAAGTACCTCGAGAAAAAGCACGCGAAAAGCGGCATGAAGGGCTACATCGGGCAGGTGGGTACCAACCCGTGCGGCGAGATCATCCTGCAGTCGAAGCAGTTCTGCAACCTCTCTGAAGTCATCGCGCGTGCGGGCGATACGGAGAAGACGCTTCTGCGCAAAGCGAAGCTCGCGACGCTCCTCGGCACCTACCAGTCGACGCTCACCAAGTTCAACTACATCTCAAAGGATTGGCAGGAGAACTGCGAAGCGGAGCGCCTCCTCGGCGTGTCCATCACGGGTCAGTGGGACTGCGAGACAGTGCGCAATCCCAAGGTGATGCGCAAAATGCGCGACCTCGCGATTAAGACCAATGCAGAGTACGCGAAGCGATTCGGCGTCAATGCCTCGACCTCGATTACGTGCGTGAAGCCATCGGGTACGGTGTCGCAGACATTTGATTGCTCTTCGGGCATCCACCCGCGTCACTCGCAGTACTACATCCGCCGCGTCCGCATCTCGGCGACCGACTCGCTCTTCAAGATGGTGCGCGACCAGGGAATCCCGCACTACCCGGAAGTCGGGCAGACGATGGGCGAGGCCAACACCTACGTGCTCGAATTCCCCGTGAAAGCACCAGAGGGCTCGGTCTACAAGAACGACCTCACCGCGCTCGAGCAGCTTGAGTACTGGAAGTCGGTCAAGCTCAACTTCACCGAACACAATCCGTCTGCGACTATTTCGGTCGGCGAAGAAGAGTGGGTCGCCGTCGTCTCGTGGCTGCATGAAAACTGGGACATCATCGGCGGTCTCTCATTCCTTCCGCGCGAGAATCATGTGTACCGACTCGCTCCCTACGAGACCATCGACAAGAAGCGCTACGAAGAGCTCGCAAAAGCATTCCCGAAAATCGACTACTCAAAGCTCGTCATCTACGAGAGGACCGACGAGACTGAGCAGAAGAAGGAGCTCGCCTGCGCCGGCGGCACGTGCGAAATAGTCTAAAGATCGTACCCGTGCATATTTTGGAGTACTAAATTTTCCTGCTGGGAAATTTCTCGGCTCTCGCGCCGTCGCGCTCGAGAGCCTCCAAAATATGCGCGGGTACGTGCCGCCAGCGCAGGCGGAAGAGGGAAATGGAAAAGGAAAAGCCCCAGCCGATTTGGCCGGGGCTTTGCTTCAGATAGTGCTCCGCTAAATCGTTTCGAGGTCGACGATGTCGTCGGGGCGCTGCAGTTGGACAAAGGTTACGATTGCCGCCTCTCCGACAGTCTCGTTAAGGTTCTCGAGTTTCTGAACGACGCCGTTTACTCGGAGAACCCCGTAGGAAAACTCCTGGCCCTGGAGGCGTGCCTCAAGGAGAATGCGCCGCAGAGTCATTCCTCCATACCCGACTTGTGTGATTTTTTTTGTGGTGCCGTCGAGATAGCTGCATTTTACGGTGGGCATTGCTTTTCTCCTGTGCAAGTCAGACTTGCACAAGAATGCAACGGTTTGACGCTGGCGTCAAATTTGGTAAAATGTGCCTCTGCACTAGGCAGTCGCCCCGTGAGATAAGGGCTTCGGAGTTGGCTATTGTTCGGCTTGATAAAGGAATCCGAATACCGGCACCGATTCAGAATCTGTTATCTCATGGGGAGGAAAGTCCGGACACAGGCTTCGCAAGAAGCAGAAAGGTAGCGGGTAACGCCCATCCGCCGCGAGGCGAGAGATGCGAGCAGTGACGCCAACTCCGAAAGGGGAAGGGTTCCTTCGGGAACAATCATGTCGTAAGGCATGGGTGAAACGGCAAAATTCTTACCCCTGTGCAAGACCGTGACCCATGGGATAATGCGCTCCGAGTATCTTCGGGTAGCTGCTTCGAGAATGCAGTTCGGAGATGTATAGGTAACCGGAATGCGTTATCCCACGGGTAGAGTCGCTTGAGGTGTGTGGCAACACACATCCCAGATACATGACGGCCACCGGTTTTGTCTGCCGCAGGCATTTGCAAGGTCGAGAATCTCGAATGAGGTGGGGGACAATCCTTCGCTCTCGCTCAGGGTCCTCGATTTTGTAGCCACCTGCGGTGGACACAATCGGGACAGAATCCGGCTTATCGGTGCAGAGCAGAGAGCGAAGCAGAGATGCTTCGCTCTTTCGCTTCCGAATGAGCAAGTCGACTCTGGCACAGCCAAAGAGGGTGCAGAAAACAGACCCCGCGGGGGGTCCGTTTTCATATATGTACTCCACAGTGCAAACGCGGGGTGGTCGCCTGTTATCGCGTGCTACCATAAATGGCACTATGAATATCCGCCACTATTTGGTGCCAGATGCGATTATTCGCGTATGCATGCTCGCGCTCGCCGCGCTCATCCCAATCTTTTTTGTACCCTTCGCATGGGCGACAGCTGTCCAATCCAAACTTCTTCTCGTCGCACTTGTGGTACTCGCGGCTACGGGCGCGTACGCCTATGCACGCTACCTCGATGGCTCGCTGCGATTTCCTAAAAGCATTCTGGCACTCACGGCGCTCGCGCTCCCCATCATCTACGCCGCATCGGCGCTTCTCGCAGGTGCGCCGCCCACATCGTACGTAAGTGGGACGGGCGAACAGGACACTGTCGCGGGAATGGTGCTTCTGTACGCCGTGTTACTTCTCGGCGCGCTCGCTTTCCAGAATGTGCGCGACTCACTCGTCGCATTTTTCCGCGCGCTCATTGCGGGTTCGCTCGTCCTCATGCTCATCCAGACACTGCACGTCATCTTTCCCGGCTTTACGCTCGGTGTACTCGGTATTCCGACGGCCAATGTGTTCGGTTCGTGGCACGAGGTGGGTATCATGGCAGGCCTCGGGCTTTTCCTTGCCATTGCACTTGCCAAGACTCATATCGCGGAAGGCGTCTGGAGGTGGGTACTCATTGCTCTCGGAGTTCTCAGCGCGTTCATGCTTGTGGTCGTGAACATGGTAGATGTGTGGTTCGTCTTTGGCGGACTCCTGATTGCGTACGCTGCGTACAACAAATTTGTTGCGCATCCGAGCGGTGCGCTTACGTCCCTGGTTATTCCGGGCGTTCTCGGTATCCTCGCGCTCGGTGCTGGTTTCGCGGCTTCTCAGATATATGAAATCCTCCCTGCGCGCATGCAGGTCCTGCAGGTGGAAGTGCGGCCTTCATGGCAGGGGACGTTTGCCATCGGTATGGAATCGATACAGGGCACGCGCACCGCACTCCTCGGGAGTGGTCCGAACACGTTTACGAAACAGTGGAGTCTCTACAAGCCGCTCGGCGTCAACCAGACAGAGTACTGGAATCTCGATTTTTCGAGTGGCATCGGCTCTATCCCCACGACATTTGTGACCGTGGGAGTGCTCGGCCTACTCGCGTGGGCGGCACTGCTGCTCGCGCTCGTATGGACACTGTGGAGAGCGCTCGTGAGGCGCGCAGAGCGCACGCCCGTCTTTGAAACGGCACTTCTCGGAGCGACGTATCTCATTGCCTTCCACATTCTGTATGTGCCGACCTTTTCACTCTCTGTACTCACGTTCCTCATGCTTGGCGTCGTGGCGGCAGCGCGCGGTTCATACGTCTGGCCTGTAAGTTTGACCTATGACACGTGGCGCGTCGCGGTGAGGACTTTCGCGTTCGCGCTCGCCATACTCCTGTTTGTACTTGGAGCGCTCGCGACAGTGCGTGCAGTCGTTTCAGACTTGCTTGTAAACAGGAGTGCCTACATCTACAACACCGACGCAAACGCTGTACGGGCACTATCGCTCGTCCAGTCCGCGTTGGTCATCTACTCCAACAACGATCGCGCGCATCGTGCGGCGGTCGAACTCGGTCTCATCCGACTCGGAGAATTGGTCGCCTCGGGTGCAACAGATGCGGAGACGACCGCAGCCCTCCAAGCATCGCTCGAGACGACAATCCAGCACGGTCTCACGGCCGTTTCGATAAACAACGGCGCGTATCAGAATTGGCTCGCGCTCGCAGGTCTCTACCGCAGCCTCGCGGGTGCGGGTGTCGAGGGGGCCTATGAGAATGCGCGCGATGCGTACACAAAGGTCTACGAGGGCAATCCCAGCAATCCTATTCCTCTCGTTCAGATGGCGCAGCTCGAATTCGCGCTCGGCAATGAAGAGGCGGCACTCGTGCTTCTCGGCCAAGCGCTTGAACTCAAAGCTGACCTCGCTGCTGCGTACCTGCTTCGTTCGCAGGTCTATGCCTCGCAGGATAAGAGTGATGATGCGATACGCGACGCTGCGGCGGTGGTGCAGATTGCGCAGCAAGACGCGCTTGGCTGGTTCAATCTGGGCGCAATTCTCTACGATGCCGAAATCTACACTGACGCGGTACCGGCTCTCGAAAATGCTGTTGCACTGCAAAACGATTACGCAAACGCCCTTTTCCTACTCGGGCAATCCTACAGAGAGCTCGGCAGGAATCAGGATGCGCTCGTAGTGCTTGAGCGAGTCTCCCAGCTCAATCCTTCGGATGCGTCGCTTGAAGGCATTATTGAAGCGGTACGGGCCAGTCTTGCAGCCGAAGATGAACAAGTAGACGAAGAGACTGCTGAGTAGCGCGCCTGCGCCGTATGATAGCGCTGACGGAACGCGCATTTAAATTTCTCTCGAGTGAGGTGCGGGGTCTACATGCCGCAGCGTACGTCCTGGCGTCGGCAGCGCTCCTCTCGTCGCTCCTCGCGCTCGTGCGCGACAGGCTCCTTGCCAATGAGTTTGGCGCATCCGCGTTGCTCGACATCTACTACGCGGCGTTTCGTATCCCGGATCTCCTCTTTGTGGCGACCGGGGCGCTCGTGTCCGTGTACATACTCATTCCCGAACTCGTGAGGCGCAGCGATAGGGAGCAGCGTGACTATATAGATACGGTCGTGCTCGGGTTTTCTGCGCTTGCGGTGGTGCTCTCTGCGGCGCTAGCTTTTTTCGCACCCGAGATCCTTGGCAAATTTTTCCCAGCGTACATAGGGGGTGAGGCGAGTCTCCTTGTCGACATCACACGCATACTGCTCATCCAGCCGATATTGCTGGGCCTTTCAAACATATTGGCTGGTATCACGCAGGTGAAGCACCGATATGCTATCTATGCGCTTTCGCCGCTTCTCTACAACATCGGCATCATCCTCGGTATCGTGTTCTTCTACCCAGCATGGGGACTTCACGGGCTCGCCTTTGGTGTGGTACTAGGCGCGCTGCTGCACATGCTCATACAGGTCCCGTCTGCTCTCTCGGACGGCTTCTTTTTGCGCTGGCCTCGCTTTGTGGAGCCGCGGGCGCTCCTACACACGGCACGAGTCTCAGTGCCGCGTGCGCTCGCGCTCTCGATGAATCAACTTGCATTTCTGGGCCTTGTCGCACTGGGCTCCACGCTTACGGTGGGATCGGTCGCGGTGTTTATGTTTGCCTTCAATCTGCATGCGGTGCCACTCGCAATTATTGGCGCATCATACTCGGTGGCGGCGTTCCCGACACTCGCGCTCGCGCTCTCGCGCGGCGAGAGAAGCGAATTCATCCGACACGTTGCCACCGCTGCGCGATACGTCCTTTTCTGGTCTGTCCCGGCGAGCGCACTCATCTTGGTACTTCGCGCGTACATCGTCCGCGTAATACTCGGCACGGGCGCATTCGACTGGACCGATACGCGCCTCACTGCTGCTGTCTTTGCGCTCCTTTCATTTTCGCTCGTGAGCCAGGGAATTATGCTACTTTTGGTGCGCGGATATTACGCTGCGGGTCGCACCTTTGTGCCGCTCATCGTGTCGGCGGGCATGGCGCTTCTTACACTCATACTTGCAGTCGTATTCCTGGGTGCATTTGCAGACCCTGGATTTAGAGAGGGTGTAGAGCAGTTCCTCAGAATAGCGGAGCTTCCCGGGACCAATGTCCTTGCGCTCGCTTTTGCGTTTACGCTCTCGAGCCTTGTTGGTACAGCATTTCTCGCGTTTCTCTTTGAGAGGAACTTCAAAGGCTTTGCTGCTCTCGTAAGCCCGGCAGTCTATCAGAGTATCGCAGCAGCGGTGTGCGCGGCGGTGGCGGCCTACGTCACGCTCACTGTCATCGGGATTTTCGCCGATACATCATCGACGCTCTCGGTCTTTCTTACGGGTCTCGGCGGCGGCATCGTCGGTATCTGCGCTGCGGGGCTTACGTATTATGGCTTTGGAAGCCGCGAATATGCGGAGACGTTTGCCTCGGTGCGCGCCCGGCTCTGGCGTACGCAGCCGAAGGAGGAGGTTACGCTTGTCTCCTCGGCGGAAGAGTAAAGAGGAGCTCGCGGTGGCCGCGGTGGACAGCACGAGATTTTTCTACTGAAAAATCTCTTCACGTTCGCGCCGTCGCGCTCACGAATCTGTCCACCGCGGCCACCGACTCGCTGGGAGTGTGAAGAGGAAACTTATCTGTTAGGATGACGTGCCATGGCCTCCCACATACGGAATTTCAGCATTATCGCGCATATCGACCACGGCAAGTCCACGCTGGCTGACCGCATGCTTGAGGTGACGCAAACAATTGAGCCGAGGCGCATGCAAGAGCAGGTGTTAGACAGAATGGACCTCGAGCGCGAGCGCGGCATCACCATCAAAATGCAGCCGGTGCGTATGACTTGGAAGAAAGGCGGGGAGGAGTACGTCATCAATCTCATTGACACGCCCGGTCACGTGGATTTTTCATACGAAGTGTCCCGCGCGCTTACGGCGGTCGAGGGTGTCGTGTTGCTCGTTGATTCTACGCAAGGGATCGAAGCTCAGACACTCTCAGTCCTCTCTGTCGCGCGCGAGCTCGGGCTCGTTGTCGTGCCCGTCGTGTCAAAAATAGACGCGCCAGCCGCCCGTGTCGCCGAGATTACGAATGAACTCGCGATGCTGCTTGGCTGCGAGGAGGAAGACGTATTACCAGCTTCGGGAAAGACGGGGCAGGGCGTGACCGCGATACTCGATGCAATTGTAGAGCGTGTCCCGCCGCCGCGCGGCAGCGGCGCGGCGCAGGCACTGGTCTTCGACTTCGGGTACTCCGACCATCGGGGCGTCATCATCTATTGCCGCATCTTCGGCGGGGAGATTGCGCGTGGCGATGCGCTCAAACTTGTCGCAGCAAATGCGCCGTTTAACGCACTTGAGGTGGGTGTCCTCACGCCAGAGGAGTCTCCACGTGAGAAACTCCTCGAAGGAGAGATTGGGTACATCGTGACAGGCATCAAGAAGCCGGGCATTGCTTCGGTCGGCGACACAGTGACCTCGGCACGAAAGCCCGCGCCGGCGCTCCATGGGTATCAGACGCCGACGCCGGTCATATGGGCATCTGTGTATCCGGAGAGCCAGGATGATCTTGCGCTTTTGCGGCAGTCGCTTGAAAGACTTCGCTTGTCGGATTCCTCGCTCTCTTACGAAGAGGAGTCTTCCGGCATCATGGGTAAGGGGTTTCGCTGTGGTTTCTTGGGAATGCTGCACCTGGAGATTGTTATTGAGCGCCTACGGCGTGAGTTTACACTTGAGCTGGTGGTCACGATGCCCACGACTGTGTACGAGGTGACGCACCTAAATGGCACCGTGGAAGAAGTGTACTCACCCGCGCGCTTTCCAGACGAAGGAATGGCGAAACGCGTGCGTGAGCTGTGGGCCGATATCACCATCATGGCACCTCCCGAGAGCCTGGGCGGTATTTCTCAGCTCCTTTACGAACACGAGGGTGAGGTGGGGGACACAGAGACGCTCGCCGATGGCAAAGCTGCGGTACATGCAAAGATGCCGCTTCGCGAGCTGATGCGTCAATTTTTCGACAAGCTCAAGAGCGTATCGAGTGGGTACGCATCACTATCGTACGAACTAATCGGGCTCCGCGATGCAGATGTGATGCGGCTCGATGTACTCGTGGCAGAAGAGCCCGTGCCGGCATTCGCGCGCATCGTATCGAAGCGTCGGGTACAGCAGGAGGCCGAAGCGATGGTAGAGAAGCTCGAGAAGCTCCTACCGCGGCAGATGTTTGAGCTCAAGATTCAGGCGAAAGCCAACGGACGGATTATCGCGTCGCGGCGCCTCTCGGCGATGAAAAAAGACGTCACGCAGCACATGTATGGTGGCGACATCACGCGCAAGATGAAACTGCGCGAAAAGCAGAAGAAGGGCAAGAAGAAGATGCTCGCGCGCGGTAGCGTAGAAATACCACCAGATATTTTCCTGAAAGTGGTGCGCGACGGTGGAAGCGACTAACGAGCTTTAGGAAAGAAGGCCAAAGAGGAACTCCGGCAGGCCCGGCGCAAAAAAGAGCACCATGGCGACTATGATGAGGACGGCAATGAAGCCCCACGCGACCTTCATAAACTTGCGTGTACGGTGATGGAAAAGGAAGCTCATAGGATGTGTCCCATCAATATAATGCTAGGATACGAAAATGGCAATCCGAGAGCGGCATGCCGTCCTGGCAAGACTCTTCTGGCGACGGTTTGGGATACTTGTACTGCTTGTTCTGATACTTGTTGCGACGCTCGCGGTACTCAGCGTGTACCGCAAGGAGTACGATTCGAGAGTACTGCGCGAGCAAGCGGAAATGCGGCTCGCGGATTTGCAGAAGCAAGAAAAGAGTCTCTCCGAGCACATCAATGGCCTGCGCACCGACCGAGGCAAGGAAGAGGTGTTGCGGGAGCAGTACGGTGTCGGCTGGGAGGGTGAAGAACTCATCGTGCTCGTTGAGCCCTCACAGGCCGCGCCTATCCCCGAGCCCACCGGCATGCGGGAATGGATGAAGAAATTTCTGCCGTTTTGGTGAGGAGGGCGCTCTGTCCCGGTGCTCTTTTCAGGTACGAAATCTTTCTGCTGAAAGATTTCTCCGCGCTCGCTCCGCCGAGCTCGCGAGCTCTGAAAACTGCACCGGGACACTCGCTGGAGGTGGGGAAATGCGATACATTACAGACGTTGCGGGATTAGTTTAGTGGTAGAACGACTGCTTCCCAAGCAGTAAATACGGGTTCGATTCCCGTATCCCGCACAGCCAGACACGAGTTGTAGAATCGTGCTCGGGACAACCGTGCTAGTTAGAGGTATTTCTTGCCGTATGCGCGCACGGCGGCCAAGACGTCTTCAAGGGCTTTGCCCCTTGGTGTGAGACGATACTCGACGCGCGGCGGGAGGCGCTTGGATGCCTTGCGGGCGATTATCCCCGCCTTGGTGAGTCGCCGGAGCGTCTTGGTGAGCGTCCGAGTGCTCATACCGAGACTCTCGTCGAGTTGTCCAAAGCGCATCGATCCGCTCTGGAGGTCTCGCAGAACGAGAAGAGAACAGGGGTCTCCGATAAGGTCGGCCATTTTGGCGATAGGGCACGAGCGACAGAGCTCGTTGCGTTGCTTTTGTGTGCGCAGCATGGATACTGAGCACGGTATCATGGTCATTGCACTTTACAAAGTAAAGTGCAATGCATATACTGAGGTGGGTATATATGCGCGCGGTCTTCGCTCTGTTGGCCTGAGCTGCGTGATATACTTTTTATACATATTTATTCAAGAAACATACGATATGACCGCTAAGAAAGTAGATGTTACGATTTATTCAACCCCGACGTGCCACTTCTGCCACGCCGCGAAAGACTTTTTTACACAAAACGGCGTCGCCTATACCGAGCACAACGTCGCATCAGACCTCGACAAGCGCAAGGAAATGATTGAGAAAAGCGGCCAGATGGGCGTTCCGGTCATCAATGTGGGTGGTACCTACGTCGTCGGCTTCGATGAGGGCAGGCTGCGCGAGCTCCTCGCGGTTTAAGCAGACCTCGGGTGCGTGGTAAGCTGCCACGCACGCCCCCGTAGCTCAATGGATAGAGCAATCCCGTCCTAAGGGAGAGATGTGGGTTCGATTCCTGCCAGGGGCACATGCAGTGGCAAGATATTGTCATCGCGATATGCAGTTGGGCGGCTACCGCTGCGCTCCTGCCGTCAATATTTGGAGAGGATAAACCAGCCCTCTCCTCGTCCTTATTTACGGCCACCATAGTAACGACGTTCGGTATTTGCTATATCACGCTCGGGCTCGTAAGCGCCGCAGTATCAGCGTGGGTACTGGCTGCGGCGTGGCTCGTACTCGCGTACCAACAGTGGTACAGACGTGGTACGAGAAGTGATAGGATGTAGACATGGAACACGAAGAGATGCTCAAAGAGACGTACCGTCTCACGCAGGACAACAATCGCATGCTCCGCTCCATGCGCCGTCACGCCTTTTGGGGCGGGATAGTCCGCATGGTCATCTACGCGGCGCTCCTCCTTATCCCCGTGTGGTTCTACTTTACGTACATGGCGCCAATCGTCGAACAGATGATGGCGACTGTGCAGCAGATACAAGGCACGGGAGCGCAGGCTCAGGCGCAGTTCTCAAGTTTCCAGGAATTGCTCAATAAGGCGCAGAGCATGTTCGGCGGGGCGGAGTAAGACGTTTGAGAATTGCGCCTAAGCCAGGTATATTGGTGCGCGTAGCCGAGGTAGCTCAGTTGGTAGAGCATTCGCCTGAAGAGCGAAGGGTCACCAGTTCGATCCTGGTCCTCGGCACAAAATACACGAAGTGATTTTGGGTCGGGGAGCAGGATTGGGAAGGGGTCGGGAAACGGGAGCGACCAATGTTTCTTAACGGTAATCCGTTCTAGAAACATGAAGTACCCTCGTGGCATTTCCCGTGGAGGAAGGCAGCCGCGAAGCGGCGTTGGAAAACCGTGGGTTTCCAAGCCCCTAGGTCCTCGGCACAATTTAGAGTCCTAGCGTGAACGTCATCGCGCTGCCTGCCGTCTGCAGCCACTTCGAGGTGTCGAGTTTAATCTCATGCGTCTTGCCAAGCTCGCGATACTTCAGCGAACTCTTTTCCAGCGCGTAGTCAAAGAGTCGCTTCGTGAGCTCTACGTCTTTGAGGCAATACTGACGTACCTTGTCGACTTCGCCTGCCTTCCACCACTGCACCGATTGAGAGCCGTGACCGCTTTTCTTCGCGCCGAGCGTCCCCTCGGCGATAGCATCGAGCCGGAGGCGGCGACCAAATGTCTTGTGGACCTCGGCCATGATGTCGAGGCTCTGTACTTTTGTCAGGTCGCCTGGATAGTACTTGTTGAGAAGCGGAATATCGAAATGGTCAGAATTGTATCCGACAAGGATGTCGGTGCGCTCCAGAATGGGCCACAGCTGGGGCAATTCAGACTCGAGGTAGCTTGAATAGCTGTTGGTCTCCGAATCGTGAATACATACGATGGCGATGGAGAGGTCGGCGGGGTTCGACGAGCCAGTATCGGTAATCCAATTTGCCGTTTCGATGTCAAACGTTACAACGCGCATCGGGGGATTATACCAAAGGAGATTTCAGCCCAGCGAGGAAAACAGGTGTTCAGCGATGCGGTCTGCCGGAAGCGTTATCTCGACGCCGGTCGAGAGGTTCTTTATCGTGTAGCGGCCCTCGAGGCGTTCTTTCGAGCCGACCGCAATGATGAAAGGAATGCGCATTTTGTCTGCATGACGTATCTGGTCGCCGATGCGCCTCCCAGAGAAATTGACCGCGACGGTGATGTCTTCTCGCCGCAGATCCTGCGCAAGACGAATCGCGTGACCTCGAGACTCTTCCTCGACCACACAGAGCATGAGCTCGGTCGCCGGTGCGTACTCAGGCATCAGGTTGTGTGCTTCGAGGAAGTCGCGCGCGGTCACGTCGCCCATCGCAAAACCGACCGCAGGGACAGGCTCACCGCCGAAGAGCGTGAGGAGGTTGTCGTAGCGCCCACCTCCGGCGAGGGCGCGCTTGTTGTCTGCGTGCGTATCGAAAACTTCGAACACCATGCCCGTGTAGTAGTCGAAGCCGCGCGTAATCGTCGTGTCGACGATGAGGTTGCCGACACCCATGTGTTCGAGAGTGACGCGAAGTTCCTCGAGGTACGCGGTCGAGGTCGTGCGCTCAAGTTCGGCTATAAGCTCGACTGCCTTCTCTTCGTGCTTGATGAGCTCGGTGAGCTGCTTCTCGAAGTTCTCGATCTTGGCGCGTCGGTCGAGGAGGCGTGTGACGGAGGCCGCGTAGTCCTCGGCGATGCCGACTGACTGGTACACGGCATCGAGGACGCGCCTGTCGGACACACGTATTTCAAAATCGCGTTCCTCGGCGCCCATGGAGCGGAGGATCGCGTGTGACATCGCGATGATCTCGGCATCGGCCGCAACGCCCTCCGCGCCGACGATGTCCGCATTGAGCTGCCAGAATTCGCGCAGGCGCCCCTTTTGCGTGCCCTCATAGCGGAAGCAATTGGCAATCGAGTACCAGCGTGCGGGCTGCGGTATTTCGCGTTGTTTTGCCGCGAACATGCGCGCGAGCGTCGGCGTGAGTTCCGGGCGGAGCGTCACTTCACGGTCGCCGCGGTCGTGAAAAGTGTACGTCTGCTGGTTGACTATCTCCTCGCTCGTTTTTGCTCGGTAGAGTTCGGCGGGCTCGAGTACAGACGCGTTGTACTCTTCGTATCCGTAGAGTTCGCAAACGCGTTCCATGTGCTCAAACATGTACCGCTGCACGAATTGGTCTTCGGGGTAGAAGTCGCGCACGCCCTTGTAGGGCTCGGTCGAGAGTTTGTCGCGCTTGGCCATGGCGACATTATGCCTCTTGGCCGGATTTCGGCAACGAGATGATATACTCGCCGACTATGAGCAAGGTGGTGAACGACGAAAGATACGAGATTCGCGCAGCTGCCGAAGGGGTGGGAAAGGGTCTCTTTGCGCGCATGCCTATCGCGAAGGGCGACTTTATCGTGGAGTACACGGGCAAGAAGATTCCGACAAAAGTCGCAGACGAGATGGACGAGGCGCGCTACCTTTTTGAGGTAGATAAAAAGTGGACGATAGACGGCGAGGACGAATCCAACATTGCGCGATACATCAACCATTCCTGCGACCCAAACGCGGAATCAGAAATCCACGACCAGCACATCCTCATTTCCGCCGTCCGCGACATTGCGCCCGGCGAGGAGATAACGATGGACTACGGCGAAGAGTATTACGACGAGTTCATACGTCCCATCGGCTGCAAATGCAGCGCCCCAAAGCATCATTGAATTTGTCGGGCGACTTGGGTATCATGCACATATGAAAGGCGTCTACATCTTTTGGGGGATTATCATTCTCGTGGTGGTCGTGGTTCTCGGGGGCAGCTTCTTCCTCTCCGCACAGCCGGGGCGACTCGACAGCTTCGCGCAGTGCCTCGAAGATAAGGGCGCTGTATTTTATGGTGCATTTTGGTGTCCCCACTGCCAGGCGCAAAAGGCCATGTTTGGTCGCTCGGCATCACTTGTACCGTACGTAGAGTGCTCAACTCCCGACGGCCAAGGCCAGCTCCAAGTGTGTATCGACAAGGAAATAACGAACTACCCGACCTGGATTTTCGCAGATGGGGAACGCCTCACGGGCGAAGTCCCACTCCAGCAGCTCGCCGAAAAGACGCAGTGCGAATTGCCTGCGTAAACCATGTCACTCGACACACTCAATCTGTTTCTAGGCATGTCCGTCCTCGCGATGCAGGTCGCTGCGGTGGTCTTGCTCGCCGTGTACGTCTTCGAGCGCCGCATGCCAGAGCTGAGTGGTGTGAGCTCGTTCATTGCGCGGCGAGGGCTCTGGATAGGACTTCTCGTCACGGCGGGCGCCGCGATTTTCTCGCTCGTGCACTCGCACTACTTTGGGTTGCCGCCCTGTGACCTCTGCTGGTGGCAGCGCATTTTCATCTATCCACAAGTCGTACTCTTCGCACTCGCTGCTTGGCGTCGCGATACGTCTGTCGCACTGTATTCGATAGCGCTCTCTCTTATCGGCGCGGGCTTTGCCGCGTACCATCACATGCTCCAGATGCTCCCGGCAGGCACGATACCGTGCCCCGCAACAGGCCCGAGCTGCTCGCAGATACTATTCCTCGAATTCGGCTATATCACGTACCCGATGATGGCACTCTCGCTCTTCGCACTCCTTATCATTGTCATGCTCTTCGTGCTCCGCAGGCGCTAGAAACCGATATATCGCTCATATCGACGGCCGTCGATTACAGTGCTATACACTTTCCGCCCAGAAGCGTACTTGGGCGCAGAATCTGTGTCCGCGCCTGAACATCATTTCTCGAATGTTTTCACGTGCCTTTTAAATGCGGCGAGGTACTTTAGTAAATACTCGCGGGTCTTTTCGTCGCGTACTTCGCCGCCGTCGATTTTGTTGTCGCTGTTGTCTACGTAGAATTCTGGCTGGCCGAGTACGTGCGCGCCGAAGTAATTCATAATGCGTTTGAGGTCGTATTGCGCGACTATCGTGCCACGCGGTCCCGATGACGCGCCCAAGACGCCGACTGGTTTCCCCGAGAAAGGATGTGTACCCGACGGCCTCGATACCCAGTCAATGGCATTTTTCAAGACGCCGGGCAAGCCGCGGTTGTACTCGGGAGTGAAAAAAAGAATGCCATCCGCCTTGGCCAGCGTTTCCTTGAGAGCGGTGGCCTCTATCGGATAGGAGGAGGTCTCAAGGTCTTGGTTATAGAGCGGCAGGTTGTCGATGCGCGCTATGTCGATAGTACATCCCTCGGCCATTTTCTGTGCCTCGAGTGCGAGAGTCTTATTGATAGAGCCGGAGCGGAGTGAGCCGCAGAGTGCTGTGATGTTCATGTGTGCAGCCTACCTGCTCTTAGATGAGAGACAAGTGTACAGCTAGAGCACGGGCTCAGAGCCGCGCTTTTTGAGCAACCTGCCTTCGAGGGTGAACCTATCGTAGCCATGCATAAAGAGCGAGATGGCGAGACCGAAAAGTATGATGTGCGGCCAAATCATCTCCTGGAAATAGAGGAGCGAGAGCGTGAGCCAGAACGCGAGGAACACGAGTGTCCACCGTATCGCTACGCCGAAGAATAGGAGGAGCCCAATAAGGAACTCGATGATAAGCGCACCGAGCACGACGAAGAGCGGGTCGAAGGGGAAGTATTTCGTGAGGTCGTACAAGACGACTACGTTCAGCGCAAGAGAGCTGTACAAATATTTTGCATAGACTGACGCGAAGAGCACGCCAAAGCCAAGGCATGCGCGCATGATGGGGAATGCGAGCGGGCGCAGGCGCTCGATAAAGGCGGGTGCATTGACTTCATTGATGTGGAGGCGGCGTGAGAGCGACAAACCGCCCCCGCCGAGAAGGATGAGCAATATGTACAGGCCGATATGGTCGGTATAGGTGAGCACGTACCAGCCGTATATCCATGCCGAGTAGAGATAGATAAGCGCGAGAAGGAGCGCAAAAGGTCGCGTGAAGATGCCGAGCGTAATCGAAAGGCCGGCAAGAAGGAAGAATATCTGCATGAGTGGCGCTGCGCCTCCGAAAAGCGTATCAAACGGCATCTCGGTGCCATACAGCGCCGAAGCAAATCCGAAAGACATCGTCGAGATGCCGGCGGTAAGCCTCGCCACCGGAAGTGCGTAGCGTTTGAGGCGTAGGAGGTGTGGTGTCAACTGGCGTTCGAAGAGGCGGAAGAATGTCGCCGCCGCGACGGTGGATACGACCACAAATGACACAAATGCCCAAAAGAAGAACGTAAGCTCATTGCCGATGTACGCGGAGAAGGGGTCGGGTGATGGGTTTCCCATCGCATTCTGTATCACATCGAGCGGAAGTACGTAGACTTCATGCGCTGACGCAGCGAAGGGGATGAGGAAGGTGGCGAGTATAAGTACGAGTCTATACATGGTGAATCATTGAGCGTTCAATGTCTTCTATTGTACCGCCAACTTTCTTGCCTGGATTGAGGATATTGAGAGGGTCGAATATCTTCTTGGTCTCCTCAAAGAGGCGAATCATTTTCTCGCCGTACATGATGGGCAAATACGGGGTGCGGATGATGCCATCGTTGTGCTCGCCGGTAATCGAGCCGCGGTACTTCGCCACTATCTCGTACACTTTTGGCTGGAGGTCGATTATCTCGCGCCGCTGGTCAGGCTTCGACATATCCATAAGCGGGATGATGTGAAAGTTGGCATCGCCGATGTGTCCCGCGATGGTATAGAGGAGGTGGTGCTGCCGCAATAGTGCGTTGAGCTCTGGAATGAACTGCGGATAGTTGTCGGGGTGTACGACCACATCGTCTATAAAAGGTGCTGCATAGAGACCTTTGAGGTTCTTGCGCAGAAGTGCGAAGCTTTCTCGGCGAATAGTCCAGTATTTCGCGGCCTGCGTTTCGGACTTGGCGAGTTTGGTGCGGACGGGGAGGCCTCGGAGCGCGTGACGCGCTTGGCGAGCCTTGTCCACCGCTTCATCGGCAGTCGCTTCGCCGAATTCCGCCATCAGGACGAGTTTCGGTACGCCGCCGGTAAGTACGAGGTAGAGCTCGGGCATGAATGCAAAGGCGAGCCTCAACATTTGCATGAACCCAAAGTGTCGCAATATCTGCGGGATAAATCGCACGGCGAGTTTGAATGTCTGGTCGTCGTAACTCTCGAAAGACTCAGGCCCCACCGCGAGGACGCGACGTACGATCTTGGGAAGTATGTCGATATCGGAGAGGAATATCACGAGCATCGCGCGGTGCTCTTTCATCTTGACGATTTTCAGCTTCGCCCTGGTGACAATGCCGAGCGTACCTTGCGAGCCCGCGATGAGCTGTGTGAGGTCGAAGGTGCCTTTCTCTTTGTCCATCACGTTCCACAGGGCATAGCCGGCAGAATTCTTGGTCACGCTTGGACGCGCGAGTTCAATCTCGTGCGCGTGCGTCGTGAGAAGCTCGTGCGTCTTGCGGTAGATTTCTCCTTCGAAATTTTGCAGCGTCATCTTTTCGGAGAGCTCCGCGCCGGTGAGTGGTTTCATCGTGGTGCGGCTGCCATCGGAGAGCACGACGTCGAGTTCGCGGATGTACGTATTGGTCTTGCCATAGGCAAGTGTGAGCTCGCCGCCCGAATTGTTGGCGACAATGCCGCCGATGGCGCAGAGCTCGCGCGATGCGGGGTAGGAGGGGAGGAGTTTGCCGGTCTTGCGGAGCGTCTCTTTCTCGAAGTCGCGGTAGTAAAGGCCTGGCTCTGCGACAGCGTAGTCGCTGCTCACCTCGAGCATCCTATTGATGTACTTGGTGAATACGAGCGATACGGAGTCGGTGAGCGGGCCGCCCGTCATGTCGGTACCGGCGGAGCGGGGAGCGATGGAGACTTTCTCGCCGGATTGCGCCGCGCCCTGCACCGCACGCACCACCGCGGCTACATCTTCGGCATCTTTGGGGAATACCACGACCTGAGGAGTGCGCTCAAAGACGCTCGTGTCTCGGCTGTACTTCTTGCGCGAATCGGCGTCGTCGACGACATCGCCTTTAACAACGCGCGCCAAACGCTCTTTGAGAGAACTCATTGAGTTTCATTATATAACGTCAAATAGAAAGAGGCCGCGCTTTCGCGCGGCCTCACGTCGTTACCGACTGGTTACCAGCCGAAATATCGCCGGTGTCCCTCGAGAGCTTTGTCGAGTCCTTCATCGCTCAACGGAGTTGACGGACAACGGGGCGCAGGCTCGCGACCTTCGATGCTGCGCACCAACGCGTCGCCAGTGCGAGAGGTCGGAGGGACAACTGAGCTGGTGCGCTGCGACGAGCGCTTGCGCTCGGGTGCCGGGATTGCGTCACGGAATATTTGCATGGTTCATTGCTCCCCTGCGGGCATACGATACCCGCGCTCGTCGAGCTTTTCCCAGCGAAGCCGGATGGCTTCGAGGTACTTCTCTGGCGACTCATAGTCGCCGAGAGTTTTGTTGAACTCCGGCGGTACGCACACAAGGTGCGCGCCCTGCCCGGTATTTGTCGGCAGAGAAACCCACTCGGGCATTTCAACCCCCTGGTGCTGCTTTTCCGACCGCCGAACTTGACGGACTACGATAATCATTGCATGAGGCTAAAGAATAGTCAATGCAGAACTTCACATATGTAAAGTACGCTTCACATAGCGTGTACTGGCATGTAGAATTCGCTTGCTGCATGAAAGACCACGTTGAAAACCGCGTCCATGATTTCCGCACTCGCGCGGGTATCACTCAGGAAGAGCTCGCCGAATGCGTCGGCGTCAGTCGCCAGACCATCATCGCCATCGAAAAGGGGAATTACACTCCTTCAGTCCTTCTCGCACTCAAAATAGCGCGCCACTTTAGAGCGCGGGTAGATGATATTTTTACGCTATGAGCATGTACCGCGTCGCCGAATTTTTCGTGGCTCTCGTCTTGGTGGGAGCGGCGTTCCTTCTGTTGAACCCACTCGATGTGTGGATGCCAAGTATGTTTGAGATGAGCGCGCTCGCAGTCCTCGTCGCGGCCGTCGGCGCTTTTGCCGCATTTATGCTCCGCGAGAAGCCTGTCGACGAACGCGATGCATCGCATCGCGCATCTGCCGGTCGTGTCGCATTCTTGGTCGGGAGCGGCGTGCTCCTCGTCGGCATTGTCATGCAATCACTCAAACATGCGTTGGATTCCTGGCTTGTCGCCGCGCTCGTCGGTATGGTAGTGGCCAAAGTCGCCTGGCGCTGGTGGTCTGAACACAACGGATGAACATACCAATATACTCAAGTATGTGCGGGTGTCGGTATCCACAGGGCGTGTAAAGGCGGCTTGACATTGCTGCGTGAGCGCCGATACTTGGTGCATACACGCGTAAGAATATTTCTATGCAAAAGGCACTTATCACAGTCGGTATCGGAGCGCTTATTCTCATCGGTGGTTGGTATTTCCTCGCGCAGCAAGACGACGCTGCGATGATGCAGGAAGAAGACGGTGCCATGATGGATGGTGCGAATTCGCCAACCGGCGGAGGAGGTGACACGATGAAGAAAGATGACTCCGCGATGATGGGAGACGATGCGATGAATGATGAGCGATCAATGCAGGGCGACAGCATGATGCAGAAAGGCTCCTACGAGACGTACGCAGAGAGCAAGCTCGCGATGGCAGACCATGGCGACGTCGTACTCTTTTTCCGCGCATCGTGGTGCCCTACGTGCAAGGCGCTCGATAGCAGCATCAAGAGCAGTATCTCGGCGATTCCTTCCGGGCTCACGATTCTCGATGTCGACTACGACAATTCACAAGCGCTCAAGCAGAAATATGGCGTGACGTACCAGCACACACTCGTGCAGGTAGATAGCAAGGGAAATCTCATCAAGAAGTGGAGCGGCTCGCCGACGCTCACCGCGCTCATCGCGGAGGTACAATAGCACTATGCTGTTCCTCGCCCTCTCGTTCCTCGCGGGCGTGCTCTCGGTCTTCGCCGCGTGCGTCCTACCGCTTCTCCCGGTCATCGTCGGCGGCTCGCTCGCGGCAGGGGGTCAGAGGCGGCGCATGTACGTCATCGTGGGCTCGCTCGCGCTCTCGGTCGTAGCTTTCACACTGCTTCTCAAAGCCTCGACCGTGCTTATCGGAGTGCCAGAAGAATTCTGGCGCTACATCTCGGGCGGTATTCTCGTCGCACTCGGCGTGCTCATGGTGTTCCCTGCGCTCTGGGCGAAAATCCCCGGGGTAAATGCGCTGAACATGGAGTCCAACAAACTCCTCACGAGTGGGTATCAGCGCGGGGGATTCTGGGGCGACGCAATCATGGGTGCCGCGCTCGGACCCGTCTTTGCAAGCTGCAGCCCGACGTATTTCATTATCCTCGCTACGGTGCTTCCTGCGACGCCCGTACTCGGCACGGTGTACCTCGTAGCGTACGCGCTCGGCCTCGCTGGTGCGCTCCTTGCGGTCGCGATTCTCGGTGAGAAGCTCGTCGGCTGGCTCGGCATTACGCTCGACCCGAGCGGGAAGTTCTTCAAAGGCATAGGTATCGTGCTTGTCGTTGTCGGCCTCCTCGTGTTTACGGGCTACATGAAAAAGATTGAGACCTACCTTGTGGAGCGCGGATTCGACGCTACTTTCCTCGAACTCAAGCTCCTCGGGGGCGACGAGATGAGCGTGCAGACAGACCCGGAGGCAGGCTTTATCCCTCCGGAGGCGAAGAGCGCGATGTACAAGCGCGCTATCGAACTCGTCGCCCCCGATGGCTACATCAACACCTCTGGCGAGAAGATAACGCTCGGCGAACTCATCGGAGAGAAAATAGTGCTCCTCGATATCTGGACGTACAGCTGCATCAACTGCATCCGCACGATTCCGTACCTGCGCGATTGGTACGAAAAGTATTCAGACAGCGGGTTCGAGATAATCGGCATCCATACGCCAGAATTCGCGTTTGAAAAAGTGCAGGCCAATGTGGAGAAAGCCGTGCGCGAGTACCAGATACGCTGGCCGGTGATTCTCGACAACAATTATCAGACCTGGACTGCCTACGGCAACAATTACTGGCCGCGCAAGTACCTCGTCGACATCGACGGCTACATCATCTACGACCACATTGGCGAGGGCGCGTATGCAGAGACGGAGGCGCAGATTCAGCGCGCGCTCCACGAGCGCGCCATACGGCTCGGAATGGCTTTTGAAGAAATGAAAGAGCCCGAAGTGAGTGAGACACAGCGTACAGTGCGCAGTCCGGAAGTTTATTTCGGTGCCTGGCGCAACGACCTTTTGGGCAACGGAGACCCGCGTGTGC
Source organism: uncultured Candidatus Saccharibacteria bacterium (assembly GCA_964594735.1). Taxonomy (GTDB): domain Bacteria; phylum Patescibacteriota; class Minisyncoccia; order Phycocordibacterales; family UBA2100; genus UBA10103. The sequence continues at coordinate 59,862 of CAZQMS010000003.1, forward strand.
GAGGCGAGCGCGCCTTTGCACTCCCATCGCGATTTGCTGCCAACACGCTCTACTTTGGTGGAAAGTGGAACATCGAACAGGAGTATGCGGTGAACACCGGTGCGCCTGCACAGATTCGTTTCCTCTACGGCTCGAAAGACGTCTTCATGGTCGCGAGCGCCGACTCACCGGTGCGCCTGCGCATTACGCGAGACGGGCAGCCCCTCGGCGCTGCTGCAGGGAGTGATGTATCGGATAGTGGCATTGTGACGGTGCAAGAAGATAGGCTCTACCGACTGGTGGAGGATAGCGGCTACGGAGAACACACCCTCGAAATCGAAGTCCTCGACCCCGGCCTCAAAGCCTACACCTTCACCTTCGGCTAGTATTCTCACAATCAGTAGACGCGTGGGAAAAAATATGTATGCTGGCAAATATGAATAAAGTCGTATTTTGGGCGATAATTCTTATCATAATTCTTATTGGCGGTTGGTACTGGTACAACTCGGGCAGGCTCGATTCTGCCATGATGGCGAGCTCGATGGGCTCGTACGAGTACATGTGCGACAACGGTTCGCGCTTCACCATGACTCCGTCGGACGACGTGAGCGAGGTTCAGCTCGTGGCCGGCGCGCAGGGCATGTTTACCGGGAGTGTAAGGCTCGCAAAGATGGGCGATGGCAATCACTTCGAGACCACTTCGGGAGACCTCATCGTCTTTTCCGGTGCGGGCGAGGAAGTGCAGCTCACGGTCGGTAGCGAGTCGACGGTCTGCAATCCTGTTACCAGCGCTGAGATGGCACCGTGGAACTGGGGCGATGCGGGCGAGGGCGGTGGCATGCAGTCGGATGTCGCACTTGTTGTCACGGAGAGCATCCAGGGGAAGTGGGAAAGTCTCGATGATGCGAAATTTACCCGCGAATTCCGCTCCGACTTCACCGTCGTCGATGCGTATGATGGCAAGGCAAATCTCGACGGGCTCTGGGTCGTCTTCACCAAGATGAATGCGCCGGAGATTTCTTTCCCGCTCGAGGACAGTGCGGTGTACCTGCAGATTACGGAAAAGGGCACCCCGCAGGACACGCTTACGTTTAAGGTTACGAAAGTCACACCGGATGAGCTCGAGCTCATCTACATGGACCGCGGCGGAGTGCTTCGCTTCAAGAGTGTGCAATAGTTGAGTCGTTTTTTAGCGAAACAGCCCGCGGGAAACCGCGGGCTGTTTTTACATCGCGAGGAGTTCTTGAATCACGCGCTCGGTCTCGGCGGGGCCGGAGACGGAGCGGGTATGGATGCCAGTGGGGATGACGACGGCGTCGTTGCCGCCCTCGTAGAGTGCGTCGCCCACGTAGAGCATGTCGGTGGGTTGCAATTTCGTGCGTTCGCAGAGCCAGCGGACGCCGTAGGCCTTGTCGATGCCCTTTTTCGTGATGTCTATCGTGGAGGCGCCACCGGAGCGGATTTCGTACTCAGCGAGTTGGGGGCGCAGGTATGCCATGATTTCTCGGCGTTTCTTTACATCAGGGTCCCACTGCATTTTTATCTCCTGCGGCGCGTCGAGACCGACGACGGTGTACGCGATTTGCACCTCGCGGTCTGATATGCGCTTGCCATAAGCCTCCGTATCGCGAATCACTGGCAGTAGCGTCTCCGCCTCCGCGATGATGCTCTTGATGCGCTCGCGCTCTGCGGGGCTCATCGCATGGTTGTACTCTTCGTTCCAGCCATCCTGCCACGTGTAGGCCTGCGCGGCGCTGTTGGTGAGAAGTGTCAGGTGGGAAATGTGCGGCGCACCATCGAGCTGCGAGAGCACGTGATTGGCGACGCGCTGAAATCCCGCGCCGGTCATTATCGCCACCGGCACCTTCTCGAGGAGCTTGCGCAGGAGCGCCATCATCTCGGGCTTGGGCGGCTGGAAACTCTCGGTGAGCGTCTCATCCAAATCAAAGATGACGTGCTTGTACGGCATGGGGACAAGGGTACCACGAAGCGCGCCAAGCGGTCTGGTACTATTCGCCGCATGCATGAGAAGACCTTCCCCGATGGATTTTTGTGGGGAGCCGCTACCGCCGCATACCAAGTAGAAGGGGGGATAGAGAATTGCGACTGGGCCAAGGCGGCGCGCGAGGGTAAAGTGCCGGCGTGCGGGATGGCCTGCGACCACTACAATCGCTACGAAGCCGATTTTGATATTGCAAAAGAGCTCGGGCACACCTGCCACCGCCTTTCTATAGAATGGGCGCGCATCGAGCCGGAAGAGGGGAAGTGGGACGAGAAGGAGGTCGAGCACTATAGGAAAGTGATTGAAGCGCTGCGCGCGCGGCACCTCAAGCCGTTCATTACACTCTGGCACTTTACATTGCCACAATGGTTTGCAGACAAGGGCGGATTCGAGCACCCGGACGCGCCGAAGATTTTTGCGCGCTACTGTGCTTTTATTGCGGAGAAATTTGGCAACGACTGCCGCCACTTCGCGACGATGAATGAGCCGGGCGTCTACGTATCCAATGGGTGGAGGCGGGGGAGCTGGCCGCCGTTTCGTGCGTGGCCGGGCATCGGCGCGATCAGAGCAGTTCCCGGCCATCGCGAGTTTAGCGCTCAGCACATCTCGTGGCGCAACATCCCGGCATATTTCCGTATGATGCGGCGCTTAGCTGAGGCGCACAACGTTGCGTACGATGCGATGAAGGCCGCGGGCTTCGGCGTGGAAGTGGGGCTCGTGCACCAAGTAATCCTTTTCCACGCGAATGCTAATCCACTCAATAAGCTGCTCGCAGCGGTGATGAACTGGCACTGGACGCACTCATTCATTCGTCGCGTGCACCACAAATGCGATTCTATCGGGGTCAATTACTACCTGCACAAAAAGTTTGGTGACACGCGTGTGTACGACAAAACAGATATGGGCTGGGATGTGTACCCCGAAGGCCTCTGCGACGCGCTTCTTATGCTGAAGCGCTACGGGAAGCCACTGTGGGTGAGCGAGGCAGGCGTGGCAGATGCCGGAGACCGCATCCGCGCCGACTACATAGAGCGACTCATCCGCTGCATGCACACGGCTATCGAGAAAGGTGCCGACGTGCGCGGCTACATGTACTGGTCGCTCCTCGACAACTACGAATGGGCGCACGGCTTTGAGAAGCGATTTGGGCTCGTGGCGGTTGACTACGCGACGCAAGAGAGAAAGGTGCGTCCGTCGGCGTACGTATACAAAGCAATAATCGAGCGCAATGGCTTAGTAGACCCCGTGAGATAAGCCAATTCGATGACTCACACGATCGTCGCGGCCGGCGGGTTTGTTCGCAGCAAATAGTCGGAGGGAGTATCTCATGGGGTAGAATAAGGCGATGTCGTGGCTCTGGATAGCGATTGCCGCACAGTTTCTCCTCGCGATTTCAGTCGTTATCGACAGGCATATTGTCGTGAGGGCGGCGCACATCGGCCGACCCATCGTCTATACATTTTATACGTGTGTCCTCTCCGGCTTTGTCGTGGTCATCGCGCCGTTCGGGCTCGTCTCGATGCCATCGAGCGAGGTATTCTTGCTTTCGCTCCTGAGCGCCGCGACTTTTGTCGCAGCGCTCTACTACCTCTACAGCGCGCTGCGTGTTGCACGTGCATCCGACGCTGCACCCGTCATCGGGGCGATTTCTGCACTCACATCACTGGCTCTCGCGTGGGTATTCGTGGTGGGCGACATCAGTGCGCACGCGGTGCCTGCGGTGCTGCTCCTGGTCTCTGGTACTGCGCTCATCTCGCACTTTCACTTCAGGAAGCACGCTCTTGTGTATGCACTCACCGCAGGAGGGCTCTTCGGTGCAGCAATTTTCCTGACCAAACTCGTGTACAACGCGACAGGCTTCCTCGACGGATTCTTCTGGACGCGCGTACTCGCGCTCGTAGTCGCACTCTCTTTCCTCGCGGTTCCCTCGCTGCGGCGGGCAATTTTCCACGGTGGTAAACACTCGAGTCGCGGTGCCAGATCGCTCGTGCTCGCCAACAAAGTAATCGCGAGTAGTGCAAGCGTGCTCACGGCGTATGCGGTATCTCTCGGGAGCGTCGCGGTCGTCAATTCGCTTGCGGGTCTGCAGTTCGCATTTCTCTTCATCTTCTCGCTCCTCTTTGCCAACTTCATGCCGCGGGGCGATGACCCGATGACGCACGGTCACGGCGGGTGGCAGACCGGAGTGGGTGTGGTACTCATCGCGCTCGGGCTCGGCACGCTCTTCCTCACATGAGAACGCTCTTTAAAATACTGCTCGCTCTCTGCGCAGTCGTCGCGCTCGCGCTTATCTACCTGCTCGCGACGCTCGACAAAGTGCCTGCGCGCGTGAGCTACGGAGCGACCTTCAGCACGCTCTACGCAGAAGAGCTTGGTCTCGACTGGCGCGCTGTCTACCGCGCCACGCTCGATGACCTCGGTGTGCGAAAACTTCGTATCCCTGCGTACTGGCCACGTATAGAGACGTCGCGCGATTCATATGACTGGAGTGAGCTCGACTTCATGGTGCGGCTCGCGGCGGAGCGGGATGCGAAAGTCATCCTCGCGATAGGTCGCCGCGTGCCGCGCTGGCCCGAGTGTCACATTCCTCACTGGACGGAACAGCTCTCAGAGGACGAGCGCAAGGACGAGCTTCTCGAACTCCTCGAGGCGCTTGTGACGAGGTATCGCGGCAGTCCTGCAGTGGAGTACTGGCAGGTCGAGAACGAGGCGTACTTGAGTCTTTTTGCATTCGAGCACTGTGGCGAGCTGGACGAAGAGCTTCTCGATGAGGAAATTCGCCTCGTGCGTTCGCTCGACGATAGACCCATCCTTTTGACCGACAGTGGCAACCTCGGACTCTGGCTCTCTCCGTATAAGCGGGGCGACTCGTTTGGCACGAGTCTCTACATGTACTTCTGGAACCCCGAGGTCGGGCAATTCAAGACAAAGGTGCCGCCGATTTTTTACCGAGCAAAGGACCGCATAGCGGAGCTCGTCCACGGCGAGAAGCCCGTGTATCTCATCGAGCTCTCGCTTGAGCCGTGGCTCACGCAGGCTATCGTAGAGACGCCGCGGGAGACGCAGCTCTCACGCATGGACATGGAGAAATTCAACGAAATCCTCGCGTACGCACGCCGCACGAGCTTTGAGCGGCAATACCTCTGGGGCGTCGAGTGGTGGTACTACATGCGGGAGCGAAACCACCCCGAATTCTGGGACGCTGCGAGAGATCTGTTCTAGTGAGCATGGCAAAGTGGTACAATCGCCCTATGGCTTTTGAAGCGTACGCAGCGAGGACACACGACAAAATGCGCGAGGTGCTCATGGACCAAGCGGCGCATGGACCGGATATCCACTACTACATGGTTCGTGGTGGGAAAAACAAGCGCAATGTGACGATTCTCGAGAGCGGCACCGTGGGGGGCGAGTACATCAAGACATATGGGCACTACCACGTAGGCAACCTCGACGAGACGTACTGGTTCAAAGAGGGCGAGGGAGTGGCGCTCCTGCAGAAACTCGCCGACCCGACCAATCCATCGGTCGTCGCGGAATTCAAGGCGGTGCAGGTCAAAGCGGGAAGCGAGGTATACATGCCGCCGGGCTACGGACATCTCATGGCCAATGTGGGGAAAGAGTGGCTCGTGATGGTGGATGATTCTCCCGTCGAGGGTCCGGATGACAGCGCTTCGATGCCGGGACACGCCGACTACGAGCCGGTAAAAAAAATGCAGGGGTTTGCATATTACGTCGTCGAGCGCGACGGAAAGCCCGTGCTTAAGAAGAATCCGAAGTACGCGGACGTGCGCGCAACCGATTTCGGCGGGCTTCCCGTCGTCGAATAGCTGATGCACATCATTGCGGACATAGGTGGTACGAAGATGCGTCTCGCGCGCACCGATGACATGCAGAGATTCTCGGAGCCTCTGATCCTTGATACCCCGCAGGACGACGATGCGTTTCTTGGAGTTTTCGAGCACGCGGTCGAAAAACTCGCGGCTTCGGATAAAGTGGAGGCAATCGTTGCGGGAAAGCCTCTGTGGAAGCGCCGGGACGGGCTTGAAGAGGAGCTCAGGAAACGCCTGCCTGCGCCAGTTTCTTTCGAGAACGATACGGCGCTCGTGGGGCTCGGCGAGGCACACTATGGTGCCGGACAGGGCTCACAGATTTTCGTATACATTACAGTTTCAACCGGGGTCAATGGCATCCGCATCGTTGATGGGCGGGTAGACACATCGACACAGGGGTTCGAGATCGGTGGGCAATACCTCAACCTCGGGAGCACAGTTTCATGGGAAGAAATGATTTCGGGCACGGCGATATCAAAGCGATTTGGCTCCCACCCCAAAGACCTCGGGAAAGGCAACGCGGTGTGGGAAGAACTCGCCGAGACGCTCGCGTACGGTCTTCACAACTCCATTTTGCACTGGTCACCGGACAGGGTCGCGATAGGCGGCTCGATGCTCAACGAAGTGGGCATTTCTGTCGAACGCACAGCGCTGCACCTAAAGAAGATCATGCGCAAATTCCCGCGGGTGCCAGACATTGTGCACTCAAAGCTCGGCGATGTGGGAGGGCTCTACGGCGGACTCGCCCTGCTACGCCAAAAGGCTGCTGGCGAGTCAGCTCCGCTCAAACGCCTCCACTCCTAACTCAACTCTTGACGCGTAGTTCAAGGTTGACATTCTCTCCCGTCAGTCCATATCCCCAAATCATGGCCGGCCGGATGCAATTGAGGGATATGGTTAAGGAGTTTGGTCGCGGTCGCGGTAGTGCTTGTACATCTCGACGAGTAGCGGTATCAGTGTTACGAAAATGATACTGAGGATGACTAGCTCAAGATATTCGCCGATGAGTGGGAACTGGCTGCCGAGCACGTAGCCGAGTGTAGTGATACCCGTGCCCCACGCGAGCGCACCAAGAATATTGAAGATGAGAAACGTGCGGTAGTTCATGCTCGCGATACCCGCCACAATCGGCGCAAATGTGCGGATGATGGGAATAAAGCGCGCAAGGAAGATGGCTTTCGCGCCATGCTTTTCGTAGAAGTGCTGCGTCCGGCGTAGGTGTGACTGGTGGAAGAAGCGCGAGTCCGGCTTTGTGAAGAGCTTGATGCCGACTTTGTTGCCGAACCAGTAACCCACATTGTCGCCGAGTATTGCTGCGATAGTGACAAGCGGGATGAGAATCCAGGGATTGAAGATGCCGGTCGATGCGAGGAGCCCAGCGGTGAAAAGCAGCGAGCCGCCTGGCAAGAAGAAGCCGATGATGAGGCCGGACTCTGCGAAGATAATTGCAAAGACGCCGGGGTAGCCGACGAATTGCAATAGTAGTGACAAATCGATGCCGAAAAACATGTGACGGTCATTATACATAAAGACCGGGCGGTGGCCCGCCCGGTCTAATCGTTCAATCCAGCGAAAGCGTTTTTGTGTGACCTTCAGCTGCCAGTCTTAGGACATTGAGAACGACGAGGAGTCGTCTTGCGTCCCAGGTTGACCACGGCTGTTGACGCACCGATGGGAACTTGGCGTCAGGGTCACGCTGCTTCATCAGAAACCATGCTTCCAAAAGCAGTGGCTCACGTGAGCTCAGCATCTCAGCTTTCGCTTCCTGGTATCGTCGCTCCGCCTCTACGGCGGCCTGACGATGTCCATTGCCTTCATCTTGACCTCCAAAACTGGCCGATGATTCATGCCTGCAAATGGCCAGGATTTGCAGGTGGTAGTAGTCTATCGCGCTGCGCTGGACGTACAAGCCCTAGACAAACTTTTCCGGAATCGGAAACTTCTTGCAGAGCTTGCGGATGTCTTCACGGACACGCTTGTGCACCTTCTTGTCGCTCTTGTTCTTGAGTGTCTCTATCATGAGCTCCGCGACTTTTGCACACTCTTTCTCTTTGAAGCCGCGGGTGGTGATGGCGGGCGTGCCAAAGCGGATGCCCGACGGATCGAACGGCTTTCGAGTATCATCTGCAATGGCATTTTTGTTGAGCGTGATGCCTACAGCGTCGAGTGCCTCTTCAGCGTCCTTGCCACCGATGTTCATCGAACTCCATACGTCGGCGAGCAGAAGGTGATTGTCCGTCCCGCCTGCAATGAGTCGGACCCCGGCATCTTTGAACACCTTCTCCATAGCTTTCGCGTTCTTCACGACCTGGCGAGCGTACTTCTTAAACGAAGGTTTTAGTGCCTCGCCAAAGCAGACCGCTTTCGCCGCTATTTGGTGCATGTGCGGCCCGCCCTGGAAACCAGGGAACACACTGCGGTCGATGAGTGTCGGTAGATTCTCTATCGTTTTTTCAGGTGCCTTAAGTGGATTCGATACGATGCCTTTAGAGAGAATCATTCCTCCGCGCGGGCCGCGGAGCGTCTTGTGTGTCGTCGTTGTCATGACGTGGAATCCGTAATCGAACGGATTTTTGAGGACTCCGCCGGCAATGAGTCCAGCAATATGTGCCACATCTGCGAGGGCAACAGCGTTTACTTCTCTGGCGATGTCGGCGATGGTCTTCCAGTCCAGTTCGCGGGGGTATGCTGAAAAGCCTGCAAGTATCATTTTTGGCTTCTCCCTCTTAGCCGTGGCGCGCATTTCATCATAGTCAATCTCGCCTGTCTCGATGTTTTTCATCTTGTAGCGAATAAAGCGAAACAGCTTCGCCATGTGAGTCACCGGGTGTCCGTGTGTAAGGTGGCCGCCATGGGATAAATCCATACCCATGATGGTCTCGCCTGGCTCAAGCCATGCGAGATACGCAGCTTCGTTGGCGGAAGCTCCTCCGAGCGGCTGGACGTTGGCGTGGTCGCAGCGGAAGATTTTCTTTGCGCGCTCGATAGCGATTGTCTCCATCGGGTCAGTAAAATCCTGCCCGCCGTAGTAGCGCTTATATGGATAGCCCTCGGAGTATTTATTGGTAAATACCGAGCCGCTCGCTTCTCGGACGGCCATAGAGACGTAATTCTCTGACGGGATGAGTTCGAGACTCTCCGCTTCCCGATGCTCCTCACCGATAAGTGTTTGGTAAATCTTTGGGTCTTGTTTTTTGACGTGAGAGTATGCAGTTTTCATAAGGGTTCGTGATGGATAAAAAATGTCCGCGCCTACACCATACTATTGTCCTGCACCGTGTAGGTCTTTGTTGTAGCCACCCGCAACCGTGAGTTCTGCCTTGATGCCCGCGTGTGGCTCGTAGCCGACGAGTTCCACATGCTCCGGTCGGAATTCGTCGATGCTCTTGAAATCGTGCGTGAATCTTATGGTGGGGAAATTCTTAGGCTCGCGCGCGAGCTGTTCTTCGACCTGCGCGCGGTGATTCTCGTACATGTGGTAGTCGCCAAAGGTGTGGACGAATTCGCCCGGCTCTCGACCAAGCACTTTGGCAATGATTGCGGTAAGAAGTGCGTAGGACGCGATGTTGAACGGCACGCCCAGGAACATGTCGGCGCTGCGCTGGTAGAGCTGGAGGCACACGCGGCCGTGCTTGATGTTGACCTGGTACATGTTGTGGCAGATGGGGAAGCGTGCACCCTCGCCTGGCCTCGCCATCGAGTACATGTATTCAGGATTCCATGAGGTGACGAGCGTGTTGTGTGCATCGGGGTCTTTGCGGAGCTCGTCTACGACCCATCCGAGCTGGTCCACGCGCCTGCCGTCTCGCGCAATCCAGCCGCGCCAATGTTCGCCGTAAATGTGGGGAAGCTCGCCGTGCTCTCTGGCAAACGCGGCGTCGTCTTTTATTTTGCCGATGAAGTCGTCTTTCGACATCTCTGGAGCGGCGCCATTTGCCACTTTCTCAACGTAGAGCTTGTACGGGTAGTCATCCCAAATGTGGACGTTGTTATCGACGAGGTACTTGATGTTGGTCTGTCCCGACATGAACCAGAAGAGCTCGTGGAGGACTCCGTTCCAGTACACTTTTTTTGTTGTGAGAAGCGGGAATCCTTCTGAAAGGTCGAAGCGTATCTGACCTCCGAAACGGCTGTATGTCTTCACCCCCGTACCTTTATCCACCTGCTCCTCGCCCTTTTCGAGTGTCTCCCGCAGGAGGTCGAGGTACTGGTACTCGGGGTGCTTTGCCATACCTACTTCGTTGCGGTTTTTTTCTTTTTCGCGGGGACAAAGTGTTTCCAGTTGTCTTTTGCGAAGCGGCCGACTTTCTTGTAGTTCTGAGATGGTGGAGAAGAGAGCTTGGAGAAAGTGAGCTGCGCGATTTCCATGCCGGGGCGGAGAATTATCGGAATGTTGCTCTGGTTGGTGATCTCGAACGTAATGTGGAGGAAGTGGCCGGGATTGATGATACCCGCGGTGTTGTGAATCATGAGACCGACGCGAGCAAGCGAAGACTTGCCGCCGACTTGAATGAGGTAGTGGTCTGAGCCGAAGAATTCTTTTGAGAGTCCGAGCACGGATACACCGGGGTGAAGCACGAATTCGTCGCCGTCCTTTACGATTCTTTCAGTGGTCTTTGCAAAAATCTTGCGCGCAGGGTCCACGAAGTGGGTGCTGCTCGCATCGTTCTCGATAAATTTGTTGCCGAGGAGGATGTCGTACGATGCCGGCTGCAGGCGAGCCGGGTCGAATGGCTCGAGGGTGATTTCCCCGCTGCGAATTGCTACCTTGATGTCGACGTCGGAGAGGAACATAGAGATTAGTCTACATTAAAAATCTTGTCCGTCCCGTAGTACTCGGGCCAGTGAGCGTTGTAAAAGGCGAACATGCGCTCAAGCCTGTCTTGGGGAAGCTCTACTACGCCTACCAGGCGCATGAACTCGTCGATTTCCTTGCGCGCCGCATCCACCTTTTCCGAATCATCGACAATTCGCTCAAATTCTGCCAAGTAGCCGTATCCCGCGTTCTTGTCGATGCAGATGTTGATGTTGCCGACTTTGTATTCCTCTCGTTCGCGCGACCATTTCGCCTGATATGTGAACCCAGCCGAGAGGACGAGGTTGTCGAGCTCGACGATGCCGAGCGGAACCTGCTCTTCAAACTCCATACGACTTACACCATTCTCGCTCGTGTCGTCGCCTACGGACGCTTTGACGACGAGGATGACAATATTGTCTTTGTCGCGGGTACGGACGGAAAAGCTTTTTGCTCGTCCCGCAAGATCTTCGAGCTTCGCTTTCGCGGTGTCGCTCACGTGAGGCGTCATAACCTCTGTAAGCTGCTGCAAAGTGCCTCCTTCGAAGTAGTGATTGAGCTGGCGATTGCGTTCGAGGATTTCGCAGTCGGAATCGATTCTCTTCAGTGCGTCGCGCACTTCCTGCGCCTTTTGCGCGTTGCCTAAGAGTGCCTTGACCTCGACCTCGTAAGAATGCATGGACGGTCATTATAGCGCCTGCTTGTATGCAACAGCCTTGCCGCAAGCTGGGATATGTGGCACGGTGCAAGGAGTCAATAGGGAGTCAAGCCGATGGAGCAGAAGCTCACCCACAACGAAACCCTGGTTCTCCAGGAAGTCGTGAAAATCGACGGTGATCTGCTCCTTCTGCCGGAGCAGGCACCGCTTCCTACGGAGGAGGCTCGCGCGCTCATGACCGCAGGTATCATCGACCCGAAGGAATCGACGATATACAAGGGTGTGATTGACGTGTGCCAGCTGACGGAGCGGTACAATCAGGCACGTTACCGGGCGAACGTAGAGCCCGAATGGCTGCATGAGATGCCAATGTCAGTGCGTACCTGGATGCGTGTGCAGTACGCGCTCACTCAGGAAGACACCTTCGCGAATGTACCGGGGTTTCCGTATACAGGTTTGTCATACGCGGTCGTGTGCGGCGGCCTCACAGAGGAGGTGTACCACGCGTTCAATCTCAATAGGCTTGAACGTATCAAGCAGCTCGGTTTCCTGAACCAGCCGGGTTACAACAAGCACCTAAGCGTGCGGCAGTCGCTCTCGGACGGTACGCGCTTTCTGCACTCGCTCGATGCGATGGCTATTGGTTCTGTCATCGGTCACAATCTCGGCCTCTCGGCGCCGCGCATGCACAGCTTGCGAACGCTCTTGCTTTCGCACGATGCGGCAATGCCTGCCGGGGGCGATTCCGTGAAATTGGTCGACCCAGCTGCGTTGGATGAGGACGCAAACTACAAGAAGTTCGTAGAGCGTGCTCCATTCGACCGACTCAGAAATGAGTTCGGTGTGACTAAGGAAAGTCTGCTCGAGGGCATCCACAACCGAGGCCTTCTTGGGGAAGTGCTCGACATTGCTGATAAGCTCGCGTACATCGCGCGCGACATCCATAAGTGTCTGCATCATCTGGAGGCAGGGTACGACAGAGACCAGCTCGGCGTGAGGACGCTTCTGCTCTTGCTCAAAAGATTCCCATACGTCTGCGGCGTCTGGGACTGTGTTGAGGAGCAGGACGGGCACGCCGTTTTCACGAGCATCCCTCGACTTGCAGCGTTTCTCAAGGTGCGGGTGCTTATGTTCAGAGAACTCTACTATCATCCAGAGGCGCGGTTCGGAGAGTATCTGATGTCGCGCCTGTTCGTGAAAGACCTGTTCCAGCGCGGCGTTCTATCGTCCGATCGGCTGCTCGAGATGGACGACAACGAGCTCATTAGCCTTCTCGACAATCGGTACGGCTCGGGAGCAATCCTGGACACGTGCTCGTCGGACAAATCTCGGTGCAACGCGTTCAAATCACCAGAAGAAGCGCGTGAATTCGTCGATTCGCTCAAGAGAGACGATCACGCCTTTTGGCTCGTCGACGACAATCGACTTGCCATCAAGACGGGGACGAATCTTTTGGTGAAAGGACCAAACGGTCCCGCACCTTTGCGCGAGGCGGACAGGGGCGTGACGAGGGAGATTGAAGAGATGGCGACGATGTACCCTCTCGTTCATGTGTACTGGCTCGACGGGGACCCGGCGCTTTCACGCAAGGTGCTCGCAGACCTGAAAGAATCGCTTCATGCGATCTGAATCTTGCGGCGGCCCATCAATGGGCCGCCGCTCTCTTTTGCATGTTGTATGATTCGCCTGTATGGGTATTCACGAGATGTACGAAGGACCCGCTACACAGATGGTCGGTGCAGTGGAAAAGCCGCCCATCGTCATCGTCGCTGCGATGGGGAAGAATCGCGCCCTCGGCAAAGACGACAAGCTCCTATGGCACATTCCCGACGACCTGAAACGTTTCCGTGCCCTGACAAAAGGTCATCCCATCATCATGGGGCGGAAAACCTTTGAGTCGATACTTGGCTACATTGGGAAGCCTCTGCCGGAGCGGGAGAACATTGTGCTCACCCGCGACGCATCGTGGTCGTATCCGGGCGTAACCGTCGCCCACTCGCTCGAAGACGCGCTCGAGAAGGCTCGCGCGCATAACCCTACGGAAATTCACATCGGTGGCGGTGCGGCCCTCTACGAGCAGGTGTTGCCGCAGGTAGACAGATTGCACCTCACGCTTATCTACGATGAAAAGGAGGCGGACTCCTTTTTCCCGCCGTATGAGCAAGAGTTCACGAAAGTGCTCAGCTCGGAGGAAAGAGAGTATGAGGGGCTCAAGTACCGCTGGGTCGATTTGGCGCGGGAGTAAGAGCCATATATCATGGCGCACATGGCGAAGCGGATTACGGTAGCGGCGAAGGTGGATGATGCGCGCGCCAGCAGCTACCTCAAAACGCTTCGAGCCCTTTTCCCTAAAACCAAGCTCCGCTCTGTGGCGGTCGCCCAGGCGTACACTGTCGACGCAAAGATTTCCTCGTCCGAACTAAAGCGATTTGGCGAGCGACTTGCCAATCCGCTTACCGAAACATATTCAGTATCGAGCGTCCTTGCGCCAAAGACGTACACATCGGTCATCGAGATCGGGTACCTTCCGGGCGTCACCGACAATGTCGCGAAGACTGCTCGACAAATGCTCGAGGACATGCGCGGAAAAAAGCTTACGCAAAAAGAGGACGTGTATACGTCGGTTTTTATTTTTCTCGACGGGCCGGGTGTCGTCGAGGCGGAGAAGATGGCCAAGGAGTTGCACAACTCACTCATCGAACGAGCGAGTGTTTTCGGACAGCGGCCGCAGTTCTCCATCATCGTGCCGCAGGTCAAACTTCACGAGCGCGTCTCTGTCGACATCGTAGACCTCGACGTCTCAGACGAAGAGCTTACGCGCATCGGCAAGGAGGGAATCGCGAATCCCGATGGAACGCGCAGAGGCCCGCTGGCGCTCTCGCTCCACGCCATGAAGACAATCCAGGCCCACTACAAAAAGCTGCGACGAAAGCCGACCGATATCGAGCTCGAGTCGCTCGCGCAGACGTGGTCGGAGCACTGCAAACACTCGATTTTTGCCGACCCTATCGACGACGTGAAAGAGGGGATATACAAGCGCTACATCAAAGGCGCAACGCAGGACATTCGTAAGGCGAAAGGAAAGAAAGACTTCTGTGTGTCGGTCTTCACCGACAACGCCGGCGGTATCGTCTTCGACGACGAGTACATCATCACGCACAAAGTGGAGACGCACAATTCGCCCTCGGCGCTCGACCCTTTCGGTGGGGCAATCACAGGCATTTGCGGAGTGAATCGCGATGCGCTCGGCTTTGGCATGGGCGCCAAGCCTATTGCCAACGTGTATGGCTTCTGCGTCGCGGATCCTCGCGACAAGACTGCTCTCTATCGCGACGCCGCGAAGCAGCAGCCGCTTCTGCCAGCACGCCGCATACTAGAGGGTGTCGTAAAGGGCGTGAACCACGGCGGCAACCAGAGCGGAATTCCCACGCCGCTCGGCTTCGTGGCGACCGACGAGCGCTACCGAGGCAAGCCACTCGTCTTCGCGGGCACGGTCGGCCTCATACCTCGCAAACGAAACGGGCGTGACCTCGCAAAGAAAATGGCCAAAGCGGGTGACTACATCGTCGTCGCGGGCGGCCGTGTGGGGCTCGACGGCATTCATGGGGCCACATTTTCTTCGGAAGCGCTCGCGAGTGGCTCTCCTGCTACTGCAGTCCAGATAGGCGACCCCATCACACAGAAGAAACTTTCCGATGCGATTGTCCGCGAAGCGCGCGATAGGAATCTCTACAGCAGTGTCACCGACAATGGTGCGGGTGGGATTTCATGCTCTGTAGCCGAGATGGCAAAAGAATGCGGCGGAGCGAAGGTGACGCTCGAGAAAGTACCGCTCAAATACCCCGGGCTCGCTCCGTGGCAAATATGGATTTCTGAATCGCAGGAGCGCATGACCTTCTCCGTGCCGAAAGCAAAGTGGAAAGAGCTCAAGAGAATTTTCGACAGACACGATGTAGAGGCGTCTATAATCGGCCAATTCACCGCGACGAAGAAGTGTGTCGTGACGTACCGCGGCAAAACAATCATGGACATGCAGATGTCGTTCCTCCATGACGGTCGGCCTGTGGAGGAGCAGAAAACGCGCAAGCCCAGGTATGCGAATGCGGAACCCACCAAGACGGCGAGGAGCGCACCGCTTTCAAAGTCGCTGCTCGCGCTTCTCCAGCGGCCAAATATCGGAAGCATCTCTTTTATCTCCCGGCAGTACGACCACGAGGTGCAGGGCACTTCTGTCACTAAGCCACTGCAGGGGAGAGGTGGTGTCAACGCGGATGCCGCGGTCTTGCAGCCACTACCGCATTCTACGAAGGGCGCGGTACTCTCCCACGGGTATCTGCCCTGGTACTCCGACATCGACACCTACGCGATGGCTGCGGCCTCGATCGATTCGGCGGTAAGAAATGCGGTGTGCGCCGGCGCATCGCTCGAGCACCTCGCAATACTCGACAATTTCTGCTGGTCGTCCTCCAACACTCCGGAGCGCTTGTACGAGCTAAAAAAATCTGCGGAGGCGATTTACGATGTCGCGGTGGCGTATGGCACGCCGTATATCTCAGGCAAAGACAGCATGTTCAACGACTTCCGCGGATACACCGCAAAAGGCGAGAAGGTGCACATCGCCGCGCCGCCGACGCTGCTCATTTCTGCGCTCGGAGTCATTGATGATGTGGTACATGCTACGACGCTCGACTTCAAGGCTGAAGGAGACCGCGTCTATCTGATAGGCGAGACGCACGACGAACTCGGCGGCTCGGAATATTTCGCGATGCTCGGGGAGGTCGGCACCCACGTACCGAAGACGGACACAAAGCGCAATCGTATGACATACCGCGCACTCGAAAATGCGATGCGGCAAGGTCTCGTCGCGTCGACGACATCTGTCGGTCGCGGCGGACTCGCTGCAGCGCTTGCGAAGGCGTGCGTCGCGGGACAGCTCGGTGCAATGGTCGATCTCACAAAGCTTCCGGGTAATGCAAAGCACGATGACTCGATACTTTTTTCTGAAAGCCAAGGTCGGGTGCTCGTAAGCGTACGGGGTGGTGAAGAAGCCGTATTTGAGAAAGTCATAAATGGCACGGTGTTCTCCAAAATCGGCACCGTACGAGGTACGGAACTTTCCGTCGTACTTCCGAAGAATACGGTGAAGCTTCCGGTCTCAAAGCTTACCGACGCGTATCGGAAGACATTCAAAGATTGGTAACAGTTATGAAGGAGCACATTCGATTTGAACGGGAAGCACGGATTGAGAGGATAACGGACCCGGAGCGTGCACTTAAAGCATTCCTCGATTTCCTGGAGCGTATGAAAGCTGCATATCCGAACAAGGCATACCCGAATCCACGCACGAATGAATATACGTACAGAAAAAAGGGCTCCGCACGCCCGGGATTTCGCACATACGTAGCATATTCTGGTGCAGATGAGGCGGGCGTATTAGCTGGTGAAGAAAATGAGAACGGATTGTTTATGGGTAAACAGATCATCATCGATCCAAAGACGGCAACGCGAAGCACGATGAAAAGCTTACTTGATGCCCTCAAGAGAGATTTCTCGGAAATACGATTGCGCGCCATTGCTTCAGGGGAGAGCATTGATGCATCGGAGGAAAAGATGATAGGAAGACAGGGTGCGCTGTTGCGAACGTACGAGCGGCTCGGATTCTTGCCAGTCTCGTATGAGCAGTACCAGGAAGCGCAACAGACGGGTGCCGAAGTCGACATGTATTGGAAGAAGGATGACATGGAACGAACGAATGGTATATGACGAAACCCAAGGTCATCATTTTTTCCGGGTACGGACTCAATTGCGAAGAGGAGACGCGGGCGGCATTTGAGATAGCGGGCGCGGAGGCGCACATCATCCATATCAACGACCTTATTGCGCGGCCGGCGGTGCTGAAGTCTGCGCAGATACTCGCGGTGCCGGGCGGCTTTTCATACGGTGACGACACGGGCTCCGGCAAGGCATACGCGAGCCGCATGCGCGAGCACCTCGATTCGCATATCAGGAGTTTTCTCGAGCGCGACACGCTGGGGATTGGTATTTGCAATGGTTTTCAGGTGCTGACGAGTGCGGGACTTTTGCCTGGCGCACTCATCGCCAATGATTCAGGTAGGTTCCTCTGCCGCTGGGTCGACCTCACTGTCACGGGTCACAGTCCATGGCTGAGCGGTATCGAATCCCTCGCGCTTCCCGTGGCACACGGAGAGGGCAAGTACTACGCCGACACACGCACGCTGGCGACTCTGAATGCTGAGGGTAGCGTGGCACTGCGATATGAAAAGGGAAATATGTGTGAGCATTTCGACCTCCCGGCAAATCCAAATGGCGCGCTCGAAGATATTGCAGGCGTGACGGCATACGGTGGCCGCGTGCTCGGCATGATGCCGCACCCGGAGCGTGCGATACGATTTACACATTTGCCACATTGGACCTTTGAGCGGGAAAAGTATGTACGCAGCGGTACCCCTGTCCCGGAGGAAGGCCCTGGCATCGCACTCTTTAAAAATGCGGTACGATACTTCGCATGATAGCGACACCTCCTTGGTACGTGCTCACGGGAGGTCCGTGTGCGGGGAAAACGACGACGATAGACGAGCTCGCACGGCGCGGGCATCCTGTCCTCGCAGAGCCGGCGCGCCTCATCATCGAGGAGCAACTCGCTGAGGGTAAAGCGATTCAAGACATCGTCGGCGACTCGGACTGGCTGCCCTCCGTCGTGCGGCGTGCGTATTCGCAGGAGCGCACCGTGCCGCGCGACAGACTCCATTTCTTTGATAGGGCACTCCCAGATTCACTCGCGTATTACAGATTGGCGAACCGTGAAGTCGACGATTTTTTTCGCACGTGCATGGCCGAAATTCGGTACAGAAAAATCTTCCTTCTCGACCTCGTGGAATACGAGATTGACCATGCGCGCTCCGAGACGCCGGAGCAGGCGATGATGATACACGGCCAAATCCGCGAGGCGTACACGGACCAGGGTTATGAAATAGTCGAAGTCCCCGTGATGCCGGTCACCGAGAGGGCAGACTTCATACTTGCTCGGTTGTAGTAGACAGGATGTTGAGATAATGTCATAAATCTTTCAGAACCTGGAGGGCTTAGCCATGATGCGGGAAACGAGACGATTCGTAATCGTCTGCGGCCCGCGCGGAGCGGGCAAAGATACACTTCAGAATGCGATGCATGTCGCGTATCCACACGCACAGCCGCTCATTACATGCACGACGAGGCCGCCGCGCAGCGGTGAGAAAAACGGCGTCGATTACTACTTCCTCACAAGGGAGGCGTACGGCTCTCAGAATGCGTGCGGCTACTTTTATTGGGACCGCGGCGTGGGAGCCAATCGTTATTCTCTCGCAAAGCGCGAATTGCGACGCGTGCACGGGCTCATCATCACAGATGTTGCTCGTGAAGGTGCAGTCTGGCTTCGGGAGAAACTCACAAGGGAGGGCGACAAGGTACTCCTCATCGGGGTGTTCGCGCCCAGAGACACTCGTTTTGCGCGCATAAAGGAGCGTGAGCCGCACTTGAGTGAAGCAGATGTCGCTCGAAAGCTGACAGAGGAGCCATCTCCCGAGGACCTTTCTCTGTATGGCGACTTCGACCTCCTGCTGCACAACACATCATCGACACCGGAGCCGATGATACGAGAGGCGCTCGTTGCGGTGGAGAAGTTCTTGAAAGGGGACGGAACGTAAGATTCCGCCCCTTTTGCTTTGGTATGATTCGCGGGATGAAAACTATCGGGATTGCAGGTGGGGGACAGCTTGGGCGGATGCTCGCGGACGCTGCGCATGGACTCGGGTTTCGCGTCATTACGCTTGATGCGACCGCGGGCGGCCCGGCGGGGCAAGTCGCCGACGAGGAAATTGTCGGCGACTACAAAGACCGCGATATGATGCAGCGACTCGCCGATACGTCGGACATCGTGACTTTCGAGGTGGAGTCCGTAAACGCGGATGCGCTTATGGACATCGAGAAATCGGGTAAGCCGGTGCACCCCACACCGCGCACGCTCGCTACGATAAAAGATAAGCTCGCGCAGAAGTATTACCTGCGAGATTTCGGGATACCTGTCGCCCCGTTCGGGGAGTTCGAAATATCAAACTATTCACAGTTGGTACGCGAGCTCGGGTATCCCTTTGTACTCAAGGCCCGCTCGGGTGGCTTCGATGGCAGAGGCAACGCGCTTATCGAGAAAGAGTCCGACATCGCAGCGGCGTTGGAAAAATTGAAGAACGCACCCACGTACGCCGAAGGTTTCGTGCGTTTCGAAAAAGAGCTCGCCATCGTGGCGGCGCGCACGGAGGACGGAGACATCAAAGTCTTTCCACTGGTGGAAACGGTGCACAGGAATCACATCTGCCACCTCGTACTCTGTCCGGCCCCTGTCTCGGAGGCAATAGCTAAAAAAGCGCACGACCTCGCTTTTGAGACACTGAAGTCATTTAGCGGAGCTGGTGTGTTTGCGATAGAGATGTTCCTCGCGGGTGGAGAAGTGCTGGTCAACGAGGTCGCGCCGCGTGTGCACAACAGCGGGCACCTTACAATAGAGGCGTGCGAGACGTCGCAGTTTGAGCAGCACATACGCGCAATTTCAGGTATGCCGCTCGGCTCAACCAAGATGAAAGTCCCAGCGGCGTGCATGGTCAATATTCTCGGCGAGCGTGACGGCGCTGCGGAGCCGCGCGGTGTCGAAGAGGCCGAGAAAATCCCGGGTGTGAAAGTTCATATCTACGGTAAGATGGAGACTCGCCGTCAGCGGAAGATGGGGCACATCACTGCGGTGGGCGAATCGCTCGAAGAAGCTAAAGATAATGCGGAAAAGGCGCGAGCGTTGATTTCGATATAAGTGCTGGTAATATCGCTGAAGTTTGGAGGAACACATCATGAGTACACAACCTCTCGTAGGTATCATTATGGGCTCGGATTCGGACTTGCCGACAATGCGGCAAGCCGCCGAAGTTCTGGATGAGCTCGGCGTATCGAATGAAGTGCAGATAGTCTCGGCGCACCGCACTCCCGACTGGATGGCAGAGTACGCCAAGACTGCACAGCGGCGCGGCATCAAGGTAATCATTGCCGGCGCGGGTGGCGCTGCGCATTTGCCAGGTATGACAGAAGCATTCGGCGCTATTCCTGTCATCGGTGTACCGATAAAAACGTCGGCTCTTGCGGGCGTCGATTCACTTTTTTCAATCGTCCAGATGCCGCCTGGCCGCCCTGTGGGTACCATGGCAATAGGTGGTGCGAAGAACGCCGGCATCTACGCGGCACAGATGTTGGCGATGAGCGATGCCGCTCTTTGCGAGCGCGTCGAAGCCTACAAGAAGAACATGGAGATGGATGTCGCAGCCAAGAACGAGAAACTTCAAGCGAGCGGTTTCAAAAAGTACCTCGAGGACGCAGGGCTTGTATGACGAATGCATACGCTCAGGCTGGCGTGGACTATTCGAAGCTCGAGCCTTTCAAGCACGCGATGATAGCGGTCGGAAAAAAGACGCTCGCGTTTCCGAATAAGAGAGATGTGTACATCAACGCCGACGTGCTGCACTCGCACGGCGGCGTTTTTGAATACCGGGGGACAGAGAAGCACATGTGGTGCAATACGCAGGAAGGTCTCGGCAACAAGAATTGGATAGCGGAGTGGATGTACCAGAACGACGGCACGGGACGCACGCACTACGACAAAATCGCCATTGATTCGGCGCTCATGGCGGTCAACGACGTCATCGCGCAGGGTGCAATGCCGGTCGTCTATACCGACGAAGTGGCAGCAGGCGACTCCGAATGGTTCGCCGACGAGAAGCGCGCACGCGACCTCGCGGCAGGATTTCTCAAAGTGTGCGAAGAGGCGGGTATGGCACTTCCGGCCGGCGAATCACCCGCATTGAAGTATTTGATACGGGCTGAGCCGCCGGTTAAAAGTGCGCCATCGCTCTCTGGGTGTGTCACTGCCATTATCGCGCCCGCATCACGCCTGATAACTGGAACGAAACTGCAGCCTGGCGACAGTATCGTCGGCGTCGCCTCGAGTGGCATCCATGCCAACGGCATTTCACTCGTCATAAAGAAGGCGCTTGAACAAAAGGACCAGTTTCTCACGAGGCTCGAGAACGGAAACACGCTCGGCGAAGAAACGCTTATTCCGACGCGCTCGTATGTCGCGCTCGTGGAAACATTGCTGGAGAGCTCTGTCGATATTCACGCACTCCTTCCGGGAACCGGCAGTGGTGTTGCGAAGATAGCGTTCGATTCGCGGCCGGCGACCTATCGCATCCACTCGTGGGGTGCTGTGCCGCCTCTCATGGAGTACATGCGCTCTATAGGAATATCGCTTGAGGATTGTCTTAGGACGTTCAACTGGGGCATGGGATACTACGTGTTCGTTCCGCCGTCGGAGGTCGAGCAGACGCTAACGCTTGGAAAGGCTGCCGGATATGAGCTGATGGAAGTGGGACGCGTCGAGGAGGGAGAGCGGAAAGTCATTTTTGAGCCAGAAAGTATCACGCTCGCGCCGCCAGGCGAATAGAACTATTCTAGTGTTTTGCCCTCCTTCGCATAAAGCTACGGACGGGCAGGCAAACGACTGATATAGATATGACAGAAGTACTCAAAGGAACGGATTTTGATTTTCTTGGTGCCAAGTACACGGGCAAGGTGCGTGACGTGTACGACCTGCCAGCGCAGGCAGGCATGGGGGACAGGCTCGCGCTCGTGACGACAGACCGACACTCATCTTTCGACCGCATCATCGCGCATGTCCCGCACAAGGGGCAGGTGCTGAATCAACTGAGCGCGTGGTGGTGTGAAAAGACGAAGGATATCGTACCGAACCACATCATCTCGGTGCCCGACCCCTCTGTCACGATAGGCAAGAAATGTAAGACGGTGCCCGTCGAGGCTGTGGTCCGCGGGTACATGACGGGCGTCACTGATACGTCGCTCTGGACCCACTACGAGAAGGGAAAAAGAGACTTCGGGAATTTCCAGCTGCCGGATGGCATGAAAAAGAATCAGCGGCTCTTGCGCCCCGTCTTCACTCCGTCGACAAAGCAGGACACGCACGACAGGACGCTTTCGCCGCAGGAGCTCATCAACGAAGGTGTCATCTCGAGATCGATGATAGATACGGTTGAGAAGGTCGCGATAGCGCTCTACTCACGCGGCGCGGAGATAGCAGCCTCGCGCGGACTTATCCTCGTGGACACGAAGTATGAATTCGGTCTCGATGATCGCGGCACTCTTACGCTGATCGACGAGATACACACTCCCGATTCGTCGCGTTATTGGCAGAGCGCTTCATACCAGGGGCGTATTGATGCGGGAGAAGAGCCGGAGTATTTTGACAAGGAATTCTTGCGCCTGTGGTTCAAAGAACACTGCGATCCCTACAAAGACGCGACGCTCCCCGAGGCTCCGCCCGAGCTTGTAGAGGAGCTAAGCGCCAGGTATATTCGCATGTATGAGCAAATTACGGGGGAAAAATTCAAGCCGGGCAAAGAGCCCATCCTCCCGCGCATCGAAAAGAATCTCCGAGCTATTGTCGCTTAACGAACTCACCGCAGTCTCGAGTGTTGATGGTCGATACCGCAGGCAATCTGCGGCCTTTGCGCTCTATTTCAGTGAGTATGCCCTCATGCAGAAGCGTCTTGTCGTCGAATGCGAGTACCTCATCGCGCTCTCCAAGACTCCGCATACGGGCGTACGCAGATTCTCGCCTCGCGAAATCCTCTTGCTTCGGTCAATCCCCAAAATCTCCCTTGAGGATGCTGGCGTAATCAAATCAATTGAGCGTGACGGGTATGGCGACATACCCGCGACGAATCACGATGTGAAGGCGGTAGAGTATTTCATAAAGCTGCGGCTTTCGAAGACGTCGCTGAGAGACGTATCGGAGTGGGTGCATTTCGCGCTCACATCGGAAGATGTGAACAGTGTCGCGCACGGTTTTGCGCTCCGCAGTGCAGTTGAATCGACCGTTCTCCCGACACTACAAGACATCGACCGCGAACTTGAGAAGCTTGCACGTGCTCACAAACGCACACCGATGCTCGCCCGCACGCATGGCCAGGCAGCTTCTCCGACGACATTCGGCAAAGAGATGCAGGTCTTTCTTTCGCGCGTGCGCCGACAGGTTGATGAGCTAAAAGCACGTCCCGTGCTCGTAAAATGGGGAGGCGCGACGGGGAATTACAACGCGCACAGCGTAGCCCTGCCCGAAATAGACTGGCCACGCCTGGCGAAGAAATTTGTGGAAGGACTGAATACTGAAGCCGACGGCAAGAAGCACTCCGTGCGACTCGAGCTCAACGAGTTCACGACACAGATAGAACCTCACGATACCTACGCTGAGATGTTTGATTCGATGCGCCGTATCAATACGATTCTTATCGACTTGTCACAAGACATGTGGCGCTACATTTCCGACGCGTGGCTTACTCAAAAGCCGAAGGCGGGGGAGGTGGGGTCTTCGGCAATGCCGCATAAGGTAAACCCAATCGACTTCGAGAATGCGGAAGGGAACCTGGGTGTGGCGAATGCGCTCTTCGAGCACTTCTCGCGGAAGCTTCCCATATCACGCCTCCAGCGCGATCTCTCCGACTCCACGGTCGAGCGTGTATTCGGGACGGCATTTGCCCACTCATGCATTGGCTACCTGTCATTGCTGCGCGGTTTCAGTAAATTGGAAGTGAACAAAGCGGGCATGCTCTTGGCGCTTCGTGAACATCCCGAGGTGCTCGCCGAAGCCATACAGACGGTGTTGAGAACAAAGGGTGTACCCGTGCCGTACGAGAGACTGCGCGACCTCACACGGGGGCGGAAAGTGTCCGTCGCTGATTTTGCGAAATTTATCGACTCTCTAAGCCTGGACTCGCGTGTGAAAAAGCAACTGAAGAAGCTCCGCCCGGAAACATATACCGGTATTGCAGATAAGCTCGTGGACTAGCCTTACTGCTTGAGCCCGAGACCTGTGCGAATGAGGTAGAGGTTGATAGCGATGAGTCCGCATATCATCACTGCAAGAACGGATATTGATACCCACATCGAGATGTCCGCGATGCCGAGGAAGCCATAGCGGAATCCGTTGATGAGGTAAAAGAGCGGGTTGGCATACGTGAGTGCCTGCCACCACCCTGGCAGCGCATGCACGGAGTAAAAGATGCCGCCGAGGTACACGAGCGGCGTGAGGACGAAAGTGGGCACGAGGTTGATGCCATCGATAGTCTTTGCGTACACACCGTTGACGAGACCCGCGAGCGCAAAGACGAGTGCGGTCAGCACGGCAAAGAGGAGGATGATAAGAGCGCTGTGGACCGAAACGCTGAGACCTGTGAAGAATAGAGAAACTATCATAACAAGCGCTCCGACGAGCACGCCGCGCAATATGCCGCCTGCGACGAAGCCGGCGATTATGAGCCAGGGTGGCATGGGAGAGACGAGCATTTCATCTATGGAGCGCATAAAGAATTTCGACTGGAAAAAGGTGAACGACGAATTCGCATACGCAGAGGTGACGATGGCAAGCATGACGAGGCCAGGCACCACAAACAGCATGTAGTCCACACCCTGCATTTCACCGATGCGGTCGCCGAGAATTGTGCCGAATACAGCAAAATACAGCACCGATGTCACGACGCTTGGCAAAAAGGTCTGCACCCAGATACGGAAAATGCGCATGACATCCTTGCGGAGCATGGTGTAGAAGGCAATCCATTTTCGGTAGGTATCCATACTATGAATCTTTAGTCAGCTTCAGGAATACTTCTTCGAGTCGGCCGCCGCGATATCCCTCCGCCACACCGCCTTTCTCCTCATGCATCGCGAGAAGCTCGTCCATCGTACCTTTGGCGACAATCTGGCCCTTGTTGATGATGGCTACGTGCTTCGCGAGTTGCTCTGCTTCTTCAAGGTAGTGCGTCGTGAGAAGAATCGTGAGGCCCTCTGAGGTGAGCTTGCGGAGGTAGTCCCACATGCCGCGACGCAGCTCTACGTCGACTCCAGCGGTGGGCTCGTCGAGAATCAAAAACTTCGGCTTGTGCACGAGTGCTCGCGCAATCATGAGGCGTCGCTTCATGCCGCCCGAGAGCTGCATGCCGGTGCCGTACATTTTGTCGCCGAGACCGAGGTCTTCCAGAAGTTGCTTCGCCCTCGGCAGTGCCTCGATGCGTGGAATGCCGTAGTAGCCCGCCTGATTGACCACGATGTCTATCGGTTTCTCAAACGGGTTGAAATTGATTTCCTGCCCTACGAGCCCGATGAACGTCTTGGCAACTTCTGGTTCTTTATCGATATCGTGCCCGAAGACCTCTATGGAACCACTCGTTTTATTCACAAGTCCCGTGGTGATGCCGATGACGGTCGTCTTGCCGGCGCCATTGGGACCGAGGAGCGCAAAGAAATCGCCCTCAGGTATCTCGAGCGATACACCCCTCAGCGCCTGGGTGCCGTTGCCGTATGTCTTTACGAGATTCTCAATCCTGAGTGCATTCATTGGGCGCTAGTGTATCACTTCCTTGATGAAGGAAAAAGTATCATCCGGACCGGAGACTTCCTTTGTGGGAATAACACCGATGACGCTCTCATCATTGCGGCCAGGCTGTAGCGCATCGCCGACGTAGATGGAGTCGTCTTTTGTCCAATGTTGAGACTCGATGAGCCTGGGGACGTGATATCCCTTGTTCTTGCCCGCAAGGTAGATATCGAGACAGGTTGTCCCGCCAATAGTGACTTCGACACCAGCATCAAGTAGTCGAGTGCGCGCTGCAGAGTGCTGCTCAAGAATCGCGCGGCGCTTTGAACCGTCTGGATCGAATGTTTTCTTTGTCATAAGCTGCTCGTTGTGGCCGATGAGGCTATAACTAATTTGCGAACCTCGATCTTCGACGAGGTCATTTTCATCACGGACAGAAAGTTGAATATCGTCATGTATTTCGCGAATGAACTCCACCACAACCCCCCGTTGCTCTTGAGTGAACGCTTCGCTCCAAAGGATTGTTCCGTCAGTAGATATGGCATGGTTGCCATTTTGTGTGAGCATAAAGCACCGCGCCCCGCTCGGTAGCTGTGCACGCATCTGGCTCTCCTGGGCCCCCGATACAACAATGACGTCCCTCTGCGCGCAGAGCTCAATAAAAAGCGGGATATGCTCCTCTCGCATTGGAGAGCGGCTCGGGGTGAGCGTATCGTCTAAGTCGAAGAATAGGTGTTTGAGCATGCAGTAGTTACATCTTGCTTTCCCAGTACGACGCAGAGGCGGCGACGTAATTGGCAACGCGGCGCTCGGCGGCAGCGGCGAGTTTGGTGACCAGTTTTTCGCGCTCACTCTCCGGCGAGCCGCTGCGTATCCACTCAGATACGAGGTCTATGTGCGAAGGGTCAGAGAGCGTGAGTCGGCGACCTTTTGCGGCGGCGCGCAAAAGTGTCGGGCCGCCGATATCAGTCGTCTCGATGACTTCTTCTGGTGAGCCGCCGTCCGCAATAGTCTTCTCGAGCGGGTAGAGTGTCACGTACACAAGTCCGATGAAGGGCACGCTGAGACGGTCGAGCTCGTTCATGTCCTCTTTTGTTGACGCAAGCAGCCCTGCATAGACCTTGCGCGCGAGCGTGACGACGCGGTGTCCGAGTATCGGCGGGCCAACGAGTTTCCCAATATCCTCGCACGCGATGCCGATGCTAGAGAGGTATTTTGCGGTGCCGGCGGAGCCTAAGAGGCGCCAGCCATTGTCCTGCAGGAGACGCGCAAGTTTATCGACGTGAGCGTCCTTTTCAAACGAGCTTAAGAGCGCAGTTTTCATCGTCGCATCGTATCATTTAAGTCTGTTTTTTCGAAAAATCCACGGCAATCTCATTGAGCCCTTCGCGCAGGTCAGTTTCGTTGCCGACCGATCTGCGTCCGCGGACTCCCGGAAACATCACCGACACAGTAGTCCCACGACCGACAGCGCTCCTGATGGTGATTTTTCCCTGGTGCATTTTGATGAGTTCCGAGACGATAGCGAGGCCGAGTCCCGTGCCGCCCTGGCCCTTTGTCCGCGATGGGTCGGCTCTATAGAACGGCTCGAATATGCGGAAAAGATCTTTGCGCGCGATTCCGATACCTGAATCTTGTACAATGAGCTCGACATGATTGCCGGGAGCCGGCTCGACGGTGACGCGTATGTGGCCGCCTCTCGGTGTGTAGCTAATTGCATTTTTGATAAGGTTGCCGACGATTTGCTGAAGCGCAGTCGCGTTTCCCCACACTTGCGCATCCGGGCTTTTCCTCAGCGTTACCTGGTGTTCGCCGCGCTTCGCCAGCAGTGAGAATTTCTGCACGACATCAGTCGTGACCGCTGAAAGATCGACCGCAGAGAATTCCATGCGCTCAGGCTTCACGAGCGCGGAGAGCGAGAGAAGATTGTTGATTATCTCTGAAATGCGGTCGAGTTCCTCCACATTGGAAAGCAGTGTCTCTTTCATGTCCGGCTTCACATTGTCGTCAAGGAGCGCCACCTCTGTGTTGGTCTTGATGACAGAGAGGGGTGTGCGTAGCTCGTGCGCAATATTCCCGATAAATTGCTTCTGCGATTCAAGCGCGTTGCGCGTCGGGGCGAGCGTGATGCGTGCGATGATGTAACCAAATAGAACTGTCGTGAGAATGATGACAGCAATGATGGTGACGAGGTTTTGTCTGCGGATTTCGCTGAGCTGGTCGACGAGCACGGCCCCCAGAGCTTCCGGCGGTGTGCCCGCCCGCGCGCTTTGCAATCCATGGAGGACGGCGTTGGAGATGTCGTGGTAGAGCAAGCTAAACGATGCTCCGACGAGTCCCAGCACGACCACGGCGAATGCGGCGTGCAGGAGCACGACATGCACCTCTGTCCGGTAAAAGGGATCGAAGCGGTACCTATTCAGTGAGGCGGTAGCCAATTCCGCGGACTGTTTCAAGTACGCCCCGACCGTTTCCCTCACCAAGTTTGCGTCGAAGATTCTTGACATGCACATCTACTACATTGCTAAAACCCACATAGTTGAAGTCCCACAGGTGGTTTAGAAGATCTTCTCTATTCACCACCTGATTGGGGTGGCGCATAAAGTACTCGAGGAGGCCGAATTCTTTCAGCGTGAGCTGCACTTCTTTGCCGGCTATTGTCACGCGTCGTTCAGATGGGTTGAGATCGATATCGCCGAGTGTCAGATTCTCTGGAAGCGACTCGCTGGGTCGACGCATCAGTGCGCGGATTCTCGCCGCAAGTTCGGCAAAAGAAAACGGTTTTACCAGGTAATCATCGGCTCCGGAGAGCAGGAGTTGGACCTTCGTGTCTGTCTCATTGCGGGCGGTCAGAACAAGTATGGGTATTGTAATGTTCATCTCGCGTACCTGCTTACAAATCTCGTACCCGTCCATCGACGGGAGCATGAGATCGAGAATTATAAGGTCATAATCCGAACGATGGAGCGAAATGCGGGTGAGGGCTTTCTTACCGTCGGGTATCGTGTCGACCGTGTACCCTTCGAGACTGAGACCCTTGCTCAAGGCCTGTGCGAGCTTTTGCTCATCCTCCACGAGTAATATTTTCATACGTGCATACGTGTGGCTATGAATAACGCCGGGCGTGCCTGGATGAAGAGTAATATGAACATTATGAAGTTTTCATGATGCCCTCTGTAGAGACGTCTGCAAGGCGCATATATTACTGCCTGTGGTTGCGAGCGCTCGGTGGCGCACTGAGGCAATTTCCGGTATCCTCTTTGCATGAAAAACGGCAAAAAAGTCGGCTTTACCGCGGGGGCATTTGATCTATGCCACGCAGGGCACATGCTCGTATTCAAAGAGGCGAAAGAGGTGTGCGGATACCTCATTGTTGCACTCCAGGAAGACCCTTCGATCACGCCAGCAGAGTACCGCGGGAAGAAGAAGAATGTTCCCATCATGTCTCTTGAGGAGCGCCGCATTATCCTCGAAGGCATCAAATACATAGACGAAATTGTTCTCTATCGAACAGAGGAAGACCTCCACAAGCTTCTGGTTGAGCTGAGGCCGGAGGTGCGCATCATCGGAGCAGACTGGAAGGGGAGGCCTTTCACCGGGCACGAGTTGCCGATGGAGGTGTACTTCAACTCACGCGGGCATAGCTATTCGACCACCGCTTTGCGAGAACGAATATATGAAGCTGAGAAGATCAAGCGCGAAGTGACGTCGGGATAATTACCTCGACTCCAAAACTGCGTATTTCGCGTGGGCGAAGTGCTCGAAAGTGCCGGCTGTCGGTGTCTAGCAGCACCGCATCTGCGCCCGCTAGGTTCTCCTCAAGCGCATCTCGATACATTTCAAACGAAAGCTTTTGAGGGTACACACGACGAATGCGCGCCCCATTTCTCTCCAGCGACGAGATTATGTCGCGCGCGTTTTCTTTGGCTATCGTGTCTTCGTGATCGTCGAAACCTATAAGTACGACGGTAGCACCTGCCACGTACGTACCGCGTTTTCTGAGCGCTTCCGCGAGGTGGCGGATCGTGTACGAAGGAACCCCCATGCGTGCTCGGCGAAGCCGTCGAATATCTGGCGTACGGGGGATTTTTTTGTGTCGGGTTTCGTGTGACATAGCTACAATCGCAGCTCCTTCGCAGCGATGCCCGTATGCACCGGGGAGGCTGCGTGCTCTGCACTACAGCCTCCCCGGCTTACATGATGAGTACGTCGCGTTCCGACTTGGAGCGCTCGCTGTGTGAGTGCATGAGAAGAAGAATTATGTGTCGAACGGAAGTGTCCGCCGGGTGCTAATGATTATCGCTGATAATCCGTCGGGGTCTTTCGCCCAGCCCCAGTTTTGCCTACAAGATACGTGCGAACCAAAACTGGAGCTGGGCTGCCCCGCAATGTGCTATGCGTCCAGATGCAAACTCTATCCGGACTAACGTGAATCACGGATGAAGATGTGTCGGTACCCGTGACACACGGGTATACGCAATACACAATATTGAGAGCACAATCGAATCAGGAATTAGACCCAGTAGGCGAGAATCGCGCCCATGATAAGCAGTGCGACGAGATAGTAGCCAGCGCTGATACACCAATAACTCCACGAGCGGCCGTTCCAGAGCACATCGCCCACAGTGACGGGCGCGACGAAGCCGAGCCAGTACCAGAATGACGCGGTTACGCCGCCAAGAATCCCGTATGTGTTTGTATACGCCATGCCGAAGATAATTGCGTGAGCGAGTACGTAGCTCATGAGAAGTGCCCCGAGTATCTGAATGACATAGGTCAACGCCATCCCTTTCTGCTTATCCGCTTCGAGTGATTCTGCGGTGCGACCAGAGAGCGCCATCCATTTCTTGCCGAAGAGCGGCCCGTACCACAGAAAACCGAGCACCATGTTTGAGACCGCCGCAGCGATGACCGCGTAGTAATTGATAGGTATATCCATACAGGAATGCTTACGAGGTAATACGGCTATAGTACGCCCCGGGCGAGACGCCGCAATGGGTATTCATGAATAACTTCACGCCGCTTTAATGCACCGCGGTGTCTTATGTAGAGGCACGCGATTCGTCCGAAGGCGAAACCGCGTGGTTACCCATTCTTATTTGCTAAGTGATTCATTATGAAAACTCACAAGTTGGTAATCCCGGCAATAGCTGCCGCAATGCTCTTCATGGCTGCGGGCGTGGCGGCGCAAACGAGCGTCACCGCGACAGCGTCTCCCGGTACCGGCACTGCTCCCGCCGGCACCCAGGTCAACCTCGGAAGCATTACCCTCACAGGTTCGGCAGGAGCGACGGTGACGTCGATACCGCTCACGTTCACCTCGACAGGTGGCGCGACACTTACCCACCTGAGCAACTGTCAGCTCTACAATGCTGGCAGTGGCACGTCGCTCACGACAGGCGGCAACGTGGTGACTGGCATAGGCAGTAGTTCGAGCACCTTCAACCTCAATGCGCCTCTGACTCTGTCAGCTTCACCGACCTCACTCACGGTCCGATGTGACGTAGGCTCGACGATTCCCTCGACGGGCATGTTCTCGTATACCGTCGGGGCTCCGACGATAGGTACGTCTACTGGCACGACGACACAGTCGACACTTCCGGCTCTCGGGGTCAACCTGGATATCGCCCCCAGTGTGCCTCGCGGAAGCAACGACGTCGCTCTGGCGAACATCTCGCTCGGCGTCGGAACATCTTCAAGTGTTCGCATCAACTCCATTCCGCTCAGCGTAGTCGCGGGAGGCAGCGCGACCGTGACGAATCTCAGTGATTGTCGCATTCGCGATGCGTCCAACATTGGCGGCTCACTCTCGGGCAGCATGAACCTGTCGTCGAGTGGTGCAACCGTATTCGCACTCTCGAGCCCGCTCACAATTGGTGCAGGGGGTACGGACATGTTCTCGTTCACGTGCGATGTGAGTGCATCGGCACCGATTGGCGGAACATTCACGATTTCTGTTGTACCCGCCAATGTTGGAGCTACGAATCCCACAACGGGCGCAGCAGTCACAGGTGTCGCGACTACGGGGACGGGCCCCAACGGTCTTCCGGCAGCTACCACAGGCACGGTCATTGTGACCGGGACTGTCCCTGGTGGCAACACAACAACGACTCCGGGCATCCCAAATACGGGCCTCGGTGGCGGTATGGCGATGACTCTCGGCGCGCTCTTCCTTGCGGCACTCTTTGCTCTCGGAAGTGTTGCGTACATGAGACGCGTCTAGCTTTCGTCGGCAGACACACTGCAAAAGAAGGACCCCGAATCGGGGTCCTTCTTTTATGCTAGAGCTGCGATAGCTTCGCTTAGCTCTTGAATACCTACAGGTTTAGTGAGGTGCGCGTTGAAGCCTGACTCAAGGGCACGTTTCTTGTCGTCGGCCATGCCGTACCCGGTGAGTGCAATAAGAGGCGTGCGCAGTCCGCGTTGACGGAGTGTCACCGCGAGTTGGTATCCGTCCATGTGGGGCATTCCGACATCAAGCAGCAAGACATCGTACGGTGCCAGATCGTGGGCGAGCGTCTCGTCACCAGAATAGAGCGTATCCGCATGCGCACCGACCTTATTGAGCAGTTTCGCGAGTGAATCTGCTGCCTGAATGTTGTCGTCGACGATAAGAATGCGCTTTCCCGCAGCCGCAGCTCCGGTTCGCGCTTGGGGGCTCTGATGTGGCACGTTGTCCTCTGCGAGGGGAAGGCGTATAACGAACTCGCTGCCTTTGCCCGGCCCGTCGCTCCGCGCCTCGATGGTGCCCCTATGTAAATTGACTATGCGCTGCACAAGAAGGAGTCCGATACCGAGACCCGTCGATGCGTGGTCGCGCGTCGACGCGCCCTGGTAGTACATGTTGAATATATTGGGCAGGTCTTTCGGGTCGATGCCCGCCCCGTTATCACGTATCCGAATGCACGCAGCTTCGTCTAATCTTTCTACGTCGACCCAAATGGATCCGCCCGCGGGGGTGAACTTGATTGCATTGCTCAATAGGTTGGAAATAGCCTGTTCGATACGTGTCTCGTCTGCGTGTATGAACGTGTTGTCGCTCGGGATAGAGAAATGGAGCGTGATGTCTGCGTTGCGCAACAGCGCGTCGCTTGCCTTGAGTGCACGCTCCACGACGCGGCGCACATCCACGTTTGCGGGGGAGAGCGTAATTTTCGAGTGAGTAAAGCGTGTCACGTCGAGAAGGTCGTTGAGCAGTCGCGCCATGTGGTCGAACTGATGCTCGATAACATCCAGTTCTTCGCGGATTTCAGGGGGTGCATCTTTGACTTTTAGTATTTCCAGAGAGCTTTTGATGGGTGCCAGCGGATTGCGAAGTTCGTGCGAGAGTGAAGCGAGGAACGTGTCTTTCGCACCATCGCGCTTCTTGATGGCATCGTAGAGCCTCGCGTTGTCGATAACGACGCCCAGGTGGAGGCAGTACTCCTTGAAGAATTGCAAATCATCCTCCGAATAGACGCGACCGGATTCTGCGTATGCCAGGGTGAGCGCGCCGAGCCCCTTGCCACGCGAAATAATCGGCACAATCATGACAGACTTAAGGTTGAGCTTCTTGATGTCTGCAAGATGCTCTGGGGAAGTTGCGCTTGCCGCGATCATCTCGTCTGTGACGACGGGTATGAACTGCGGCGTGAGGTGCTTGATCACATTGTAAATGCTCCGGGGAGCGGCCGGGTCTGGTGGGTACTTTTTGTAGTACCCATTCAGAAACTCAAGCATCTCTTGCTTCTGGTGAACAATGACCGCCCGCTCTGTGGTCTTGCCGTGGAGTAAGTCGATAGCGCACCAATCGGCAAGGAGAGGGACTGTGAGGCGAGCCTTTTCGGTAAGGCGCTTACGAAAGTCTGCAGTAAGAGAGAGAATCTTTGCTGACTCGAGTATAAACTGAAGATGATCCTCGCGCGCCTTTCTTAAAGAAATATCAGCAATTGTCGAAATGACGAACTGCAAATTGCCTGCCGCATCGGTTATTCGCAGGCACGAAACGGATAGCCAGACTGTTCGACCAGCAGGGGAGATGTACAAGTATGGTTCATCATGTGTTTCTTCACCCGCAAATGCACGCTCTATGGGGAAGTCACGCGGATCGATGGGCTCACCCGTTTTCGTGCGCAGCTTGTGTCGCTGCGAAAGCTGCTCGAGCGCACCGCCAATGCTGCCGTCCTTGCCGCCCGTGACGCTCGCCATGGCTGGGTTGATGTAGAGAAGTTTACGTTCCGCGCTGAAAACCGCGACACCCTGATTGAGAGAGGAGAGTACGCCCTTCAGAATCGGCATCTTCTCAAAATCGGGCGTTGGCATGGTCATTAACAAGAGAATATACGTCTTTGAAGATTAACGTATCATGAAGATGCCGCGTCTACACTCCGTCGCCAGTCTTCATCTGACCTTTGCCCACCAGTTCGTACACTGGTGGCATGAAGAAGTTTCTCGCAAGCATAGCCATGTGGGCGTTCGTCGTACTGATTCCGGTACACGTGTCTTTTGCGATGTCGCAATATGGCTACCCTGACTACTATAACCAGGGGTATCCTAGCTACTCCCAGTACGAGCAGTACCAGCTCAACTGGTGCAATGGCTACTATAGCTATTCGCCCTGCAGCTCCTACTACCCGACGAGCTACTATTACCCGCAGTACTATCAATACACGTACACTCCCTACTACTATCCAGCGTACAGCTACTACCCTCAGGGGAATAGCTACTCGTACAATACAAATACAAACAGTAACCTCAACTACAACTTCAACTACAACAGCATCGGCGGCTACTACTGGTAGGGGATTGAAACTATCTCGATAATGTGTCCTTATACACGCTCACAGCGTAGTCCCCACGGTTGCGGACAATACACCCCGTCTGGTATATACTTTGCCTGTCGAACCAAACATTAGAAAAGTGTAGATATATCAATACGTTTATATGGTAAGAAAAGCGAATCCTGCCCTCCTCAAGCCGATGCAGCTCTCTGAGGATCTTGAGGCGGTTACGGGCAAGGGTCCTATGGCCCGCGGAGAGGTGGTCAAGAAGCTCTGGGAGTACATCAAAAAGCATGACCTCCAGAACCCGGCCAACAAGCGCAACATCTTGGCCGACGACAAGCTGAAGAAAGTCTTCGGTGGTAAGGGTGAGGTAACCATGTTCGAGATGACTAAGCTCGTCTCGGCGCACCTCTCGTAAGATCGACGTTCGGCAGGTAAAACGAAAGAAGCCGCCCTTCGGGGCGGCTTCTTTCATGTGCCGCTTATGGGAGGCGGCGAAGGAAGCTTCTACCAACCACGAGTCCGACGAGCGAGCCGATGATGGCGCCCGCCAGCACATCAGAGAGCCAGTGGAAACCGACAGCTGCGCCGAATCCGGTGAATACCGCATAGGCGCCTCCAGCGTAGCGGACGGCTGTGCCGCCGCGAAGGCAGACCGCGATAGCGACGGCGAGCGCAAAAGCAACGGCGGTGTGCGACGATGGCCAGCCCCAGTAGATGCCGTACTCGAAGAAGCCGAAGTTGAACGTGCGACTCCTGTCATCCGTCAGCAGGGTCGTGAGGAATTCGGGCTCGATTCTGCCGGTAAACGCCTTATACAGAGATGAAACACACCAGGCTATGATGACAGCCTGCGCGCCAGCAAGACCGGCAAGTCGAATGCGCACTCGCTGCGTAAACTCGCCGTACAGGTAAAGAGCAAGAGGGATGAGGACAGGAGCAAAAAAGCCGCCAATGCCTGCGAGATACACGATCGGAACGAGGAAGTTGTGCCGCGTCTCGGTGTAGAACCACCAGTCGATGCCTGTGAGCACAAGGAGAGCGGTAATGGCCGCTGCCGCGATGTGCCAGAGTAGTCGCGTTCCGCGAAAAATACCGATTACGTTTGGAACGAGAGATGTACTGATATCCCGCAGCATGCACACATTGTACTTCACCCCGTCAGAAATAGTCCGTCCCTGTGCCGCACGAGTGTGCATGCGCAGGCGCGATTTCTAACGGGGCTTCATGTTGTCTTTCGTGCGGCAGCGTACTATGCTGGCGACCTATGAAACAGAGCAGTACATACACTCTACTTGTCAGCGCCATAGTGCTGGCACTTAGCCTGCCTCTCTCGGCGTCGGCCTGGTACTACGATTACTACTACGTGCCGACATATTACCCCGTGCAGTACTACTACCCGGAATATGCGTACTATTCGTATCCTACTGCCTACTATCAGCCGACGTACTACGTGCCGGAGTACGTAAGCTACCCATCATACGGATATAGCGGCTATAGCAGCTACGGATATTCAACACCGTCTCCGAGCAACTGGAGCTATCCCACGGGCGACACCGATACATTCGGCTACGACATATGCAACTGGGAAGGCTACGGACGAGGGCGGTGCGACTCGAACCCCCGTCAGCCTGTGTACGATCACTGGACAGGAACGTGGTACTAGTTGAGGGCCTCTCCTCGAGAGGCGATGATACGAGTGCCTCCATCTGAGGATCATAGAACACCCCAAGGGGTGTTCTATTTTTTTGATGTAGCTCTTCGCGCTGCAGTGCCGTGCGACCACCGCGGCGCTCTCATGAGCGGCTAATGATTCATCCGACTCTAACAGCTCTTTCGTTAGGGTTGTCAGTAAGCGCGACTAATCTCCGCGCGATTACAAGACCGGCATTAGAACGTAAGAACACATATGAGAACATTACAAAACATGCGTCGCATGCGCGCGCTTGCGCTCGTGGCAGCCTTTGCGCTCGTTGCGACAACCAGTGCGAGCTTCTTCGCGTTGCCTGCGCTCGCAGCGCCGGGCGACGTCACGACAGAGCCTGCGACCAACATCACCGCCAGCAATGCAACGCTAAACGGCCTCACGGGTCCCGCGGATGCTTCACAGAGCTCCTTCTGGGTTTCGACGAGTACGATAGATACGTCGGACACGACGCCGGATGCAGGCGTATACTCGACACCGGATCTCGGGCCAGTTGCTTCGACGACGGCGTTCGATGCGCAACTCACTGACACGGCGGGGCTTCCTCCGGTGGAACCGGGCACCACGTATTACTACGTCGCGTGGGTCAACACCGACGAATGGACTCCAGGCGGAGAGATGAGCTTCACGACCCTTCCGGATGCTCCCGAAGTCACCGCGGTAAGTCCCACAACAGGCGACACCACGGGAGGAACTAACGTCACGATAACGGGCGAAAACTTCACAGGTGCGACGGAAGTAAACTTCGGCTCGACATCCGCGGCCTTCACGGTTGACGATGACTCGACGATTACCGCGACCTCTCCTGTGGCCACATCCTCTGGTACGGTCAATGTCACAGTGACGACTCCGGGCGGCACGAGCGCGACGAGCTCGGCGAATGAGTTCACCTACGAGGAGCCGGGACTCCTCGCGCCAAACATCTCGAACCTCCAGGTGTCGAGTACGACGAATTCGAGCGCGACCATCACGTGGGATACAGACGCGCCAGCATCGACGCAGGTCAACTTCGGCACGACGACAGCGTACAGCTCGTCTTCAACGTACGATCCTGCCCTCACGACCGAACACTCGGTTACCCTCACCGGCCTCGATGAAATTACACAGTATTTCTTCGAAGCAGTCTCAGGGAACTCGGTGGCGACCACGACGGCGACGAGTACGTTCACGACCTCCTCTACGGCATCGAGCACACCTCTCGCTCACACTGAGACGGAAGTTGTCGATAGTAGCGGAATAGCAAACGGCGAGTGGTCTGACGGGTGGGAATGGATTCTCACCTTTACGGTGCCCGACAACGAAACACAATTCCAGATGCGCTTCACGGATTTCTCGAGCAACGGCAATGAGATTCCTGCAGCGGGCAACATCCGTTACTTCACGAGTCAGTCCAATAGCGCCAGTACATCGGCGAACGCAGTCGTCATCAGCGAAGAAGGCGAGTACGCAACCGCGATAACCTTAACCGGCGACGCTGATTCATCGACGCCAGGGAGGCAGGTGGAAGTACGCGTCCAGGTGAAAATTCCTTTCGGAACACCTGTCGGTTCGTACACGACTACCTTCGGCGTGCGCACAGACACTCCGTAATCGCACGATTCGCAGACATTACCAACTAGAACACTCACGTCATGAATTCCAGAATTCTTCTGCCAGTAATGACAACTTTCTTCTTCGCGATTGTATGTGCGCTCACTGCATTCACGGCAGTGCACGCCCAATCCGAAATAACTGGCACGCTGACCGGAGGTGCCGCGACGACCTCGACTACGACACCCGGCGGTGGGCTATCCGGTAGCGTCACGACTCCGCCCGGTGGCGGCACACTCACCGGTACGGTTACGGCTCCTAGCACCGGCGGGGGAGGCGGAGGAGGTGGTGGGGGCGGAGGCGGCGGCGGTAACATACCCGTCACCGACTACTGTCCAAACATCGCTGGCCGGCAGACCTCACTTCCTTCAGGGTACGGCATCACATCCAATGGCGATTGCGTGCTGCTCACTGGCGGTGGGGGCGCTCAGACCGACCTCTGCCCGAACCTAGCGGGCACACAAACATCGATTCCTGCGGGATACGTGCTCCTCAATGGCTCATGCATCTTCTCCGGAGTCGGGGGCGATGGCGGTGAAGGCGTTCCCGGCATTCCGAACACAGGCACGGGAGGTATGGCGAACGCAGTTTTCGCAACCCTTTCGCTCCTCACTGCTCTCGGTGGTATCCGCACTTTGCGGTCCATGGGAATCTAAAGAGGTGCAGGATCGCGCACAGACCCCGGTTCAAAACCGGGGTTTTGCGCTGTCTTTGTTAGGATGGGGCGATGCAAAAGTACGCCGTCGTTCATAAGTCTGAAGGCGAGACATCACCGTATTTCAAATCAAAAGGGCGGCATTGGGCCGCCCTTTGTCTTTTTGATCGCGCAGAATTACGCGATCTTTTTGAGCCATGCGTCTGCGCTCGTACTCTCACCTGCGGTCGTGCGACCTTTGGTGAAGCCGAGCTTTGTAAACCACGGCTGGATACGCATGAGCGCGGGGATTTCCGTGACGAGCACTGCGACGTCGCGGACATTGCGCTCACGGGCCTCATCCAAGACGCCTCGCAAGAGATGCTCGAGCACATCGGGCACGTTGAACCGAGCCGAGTGATAGAGCGCTTTCACGACGAGCGTGTCGTGAAAGAGCGAGACCCGAGAGATGCCGTGGACGACGCCGTCGACGGTAAAGACGCGCAAGTCCGCTTCAGAGTCGCGGACAAAGCCCATCGTCTTTTTCGGGATGCTTGGATGCAGCAGCTCGCAGACACCGAAGCGGTCGGAGGGCACCATACGACGGACTTCCTTGTGAGGGGAGCCCGCGTAGAACATGGTGCCCGCACCGCTGTTGGTGAAGAGCTCCTCGAGAAGAGCACCATGACGATGTGCATTGAACACGTGCACACGCGGGATGCCTTTTTCGCACGCAGACACAGCGAGCTTGAGTACCTCGCGGCACTCTGCTGTAATCCGCGCGTCGTTGAGAAGCTCCTTGGCTTGCGAGAGAGGGACGTCGTCGAGGACGCCCCCCACACCCACCACGCGGTCGGTACCAGCGACAAGGCAAATCTTCTTGGCCTTGCGCTTCACGGCTTCGCTCACGAGTGCAGCGCCGTCCTTCACAAAGAGGTGTGGTACGCCTTTCGGCGCAGACACACCCTTCCAGGTGGCACGACCTTCGTAGTCGATGAGCGTGAGGTCGATACCGAGACCAGCGATGAGGGCGACGTCTTGGAGGAGGACCTCCACGTCGTCGTGTCCCACCATGCCGATTCCCGATGGAGCGAGGCAGATGCCCGCTCCCCGAAAGGCTTCTGCATAGCGCAGAATCTCTCGGACAGTCGCACTTTCATGCAGCATGTCACGCCTCCACTTCGGTGCAGCAGAAGCCGCGGACGATTTTCTCGTAGGTGTCCTCGACGTCCTGCTTGAAGTAGCGAGCATCGACAAACTCATCGGGACGATGTGCTTGGTCGATGCTGCCCGGGCCGCAGATGACGCACCTGCAACCAGAGCGATTCAAGATGCCGCCTTCCGTGTTGAACGACGTCGATTGCGCTTCGTTGCCGAAGGCGCTCTCGACGGCGCGCACGATTGCAGCGTTGCGGTCGGTCTCGAACGGCGGACTCGGAGCGCGGACGAGTTTGACCTCGACCGAAATTCCGTTGATTTCGCCATTGGGGCAGACATGCTGGCGGATGGCTTGCACGACTTCGTCGACGTCCTGTCCCGGCAAGGGTCGAACGTCAAACTCGATGTCGCACGCGGACGCAATGATGTTTTTGCCAGCACTGCTGCCCGTGTTCATCACGCCCACATTAAGTGTGGGGTACGGCACCTCAAACCGCTCGTCGAGAATTTGTTCGAGGCTCTCTCCCATTTCACGCAGACGGCGTAGGACGTGTTCACCTGCACGGGTGAGCACATTGCGACCCTTGCTCGGGTCGGAGCTGTGACCATCTTTTGCGCTCGTCTTGTCGCGAAGCAACACCCGACCGTAGATGTAGCCCTTGTGCATGTAGTACGGCACAAGGTTCGTCGGCTCGCCGATGAGGATATTCCTCGCGAGAGGTTCGCGCTTCTCGACCAGACGGCGTATTCCCACGCAGCCGACTTCTTCGTCGCTCGTGAGAATGATGCCGAACGGCCGCTTGAAGTGCGCCGCATCGATGCGATTCCCAATACTCATCGCGATACCGATGAAGCCCTTCATGTCGCACGTACCGCGACCGAAGAAGCGTCCGTCGCGCTCGACGAGCTTGAGAGGGTCGCTTTTCCATTCCTTGTCGTTGAACGGCACGGTATCGAGGTGACCCGAGAACGCGAGTTCGGGGGTTCCCTCGCCGCCTTTCACGGCGACGATGTTGACCTTTTCCACGCCGTCTTTATCGTAGTAGACTTGCTGTTCGACACGGAATCCGTGGTCGCTCAGCAGGTTCGAGGCGAAGTCCGCGATGGGACGTGAGGAGACGCCGCTGACCGAGTGCTGCTCGATCAGACGACGAGTGATAGCAAGCCTATCCATGACTCTCTCCATGGCTTGGTTTCAATGTTCTATCCGTTACGGCCGAAGCCGCCTATCTGCACAATAGGGTAGGGGTACAACCTTGTCAAAAGGTCAGTGGAGTGGCCTACTTTTTGAGGAGTCGTCGCTGTGCACGTATACGCTTCGTGTAGGAGGCGAGCGAGAGGTTGCCAGGGGCTCCAAGCGTCTTTTTCGAAGTGAGATTCTTACTCAAGTCTTGATTTTTGGTCGCCATCGAGGCCGCTTCGATGTATGCATCGCGAAACGGGAGGTTTTTTGTCATGACCAAGTCATTGGCTATATCAGCAGTGAACATACCATCGTGGATTTTTGCGCGAATCGTCTTTTCATTGGGTTCAAGGTGTGCGAGGACGACGGAGACTACCTCGAGAATTTCTCGCGTGAGCGAGAAGCTCTCGATAAGTGGCTTTTTTATGAGCTGCAAATCGCGGTTGTATCCAGAAAGCAGGTTCTTCGAGATTTCTTTTATCATGACTTGATTCCCAAGTAGAACTGCATGTGATGCACGTACCAGCTCGAGTGGGTCGAGGTTTTTCTTGTGCGGCATGATGCTCGAACCAGTCACGACTCTGTCATCGGCAGAAAAGTATCCAAATTCTTGTGAGGTAAATAGAATCATGTCGTTTGCAAAGCGCGAGAGTGTCGCGGAAACTTGTGAGAGACCTTCGAGTGCCATGCTTTCGAATTTCCCTCGAGACGCTTGTGCATAGAGTGAATTAATTTGCACTGCCGCAAATCCAAGAGACTTGGTAGTCAGCAATCTATTGAGTGGAATAGCGGTGCCAAACCCTGCCGCGGAGCCGAGAGGATTCTTATCGGCGTGCTGAGAGAGCGCGGCGAGTAGGGACTCGTCGTCGAGGAGGCTTTCTGCGAAACTCGCAAAGTAGTGCCCGACGCTCGAGAGCATTGCTTGCTGTGTGTGTGAATAGCCTGGCATCGGAATC
This sequence comes from uncultured Candidatus Saccharibacteria bacterium, assembly GCA_964594735.1. Taxonomy (GTDB): domain Bacteria; phylum Patescibacteriota; class Minisyncoccia; order Phycocordibacterales; family UBA2100; genus UBA10103. The sequence goes on from CAZQMS010000003.1 coordinate 101,593, forward strand.
CGAGCGTATTTTTGTGCACGCGACGTAAACACTTCAGCGAGGGAGAGGCAAGCGTTGCGAACCGCAAGAAACTCGCTTCTCATGTAGAGCCTGATAGCAGTGAGGACCTGGTCGTTGCGACTTCGTCCCGTGTGTATTTTCTTTCCTATGTCCCCGAGTTTGGAGACGAGGTACTGCTCAATAACAGTGTGACAATCTTCGTCCTTCGGTGTGATTTTTATCTTCCCAGCCGCTACACGTACAAGGAGTTGTTTAAGAGATTTTTCAATCTTCACACACTCACTCTTCTTGAGTACTCCCGCGCTGACGAGTGCCTTTGCGTGAGCAGCGCTTGCCTCAATATCAAACGGCATGAGGTGCATGTCGTATATATAGTCTGAACCTGCAGTAAATTTCTCCACGACGGGGTGAAGCGTATTCTTTGTGTGTTTGCTCCAGAGTTTTGACATAGATTGTTTGAAAAGGGTAACGGGGGCGCCAAGTGTACATGGCTACCCCCGCCGAGCGGTTGCTCGGATTATTTCGCGCGCTTCTTCTTCGCGCTGGTCTTCTTGCCGCCTGCGGGCTTGAGGTTCTGCTGAATCTCCTCGAAGCGCTCGCCAGTCTCCTTGTCGAAGATATGGCCGGAACCGCCAGTTTGCTCTTCGACATCGCCGCGTTTTCCGCGCGGCACGACTTTCTCAGTTGCCATGATGTCCTCGTTTGACGTTTGAGACGCGCAACGGCTCGATGGCCGTCCTCTTATTACCGTACCCCAAAGAGGCGATTTGTCAACTTATGCGGCGTACACTGCACGAAGCGCGGCTTTCGCGAGGATCTCCGTTGAATTGATAAGGGGAAGCGACGAGTCCATGTCGCTGATGGCGAGCGGTAGCTCGGTGCAGCCAAGAATTACAGCCTCCGCTCCCTCTGAGGCAAACCGAGCGACAATCGTCGAGAGTTTAGCAGAATCACTCGCATCGTTTGAGCCATTCATGACACGGTGCACGATTGCATTCAGTGTCGCCTGCTCTTCATCCGTGACCCCAAAGACAGTTTTGCCGTGCGAGGCGAGGGCAGCTTCGTACAATTTGAAATTTCGGGTGCTTTCCGATGAGAGAATACCGATACGCGTAAAGTTGCGCGAATCCACTTCATCGATGACGGCAGTGATGATGTTGAGGATTGGTACTGGGGTAGCTTTTTGCATAGTCTCAAAAAATGCGTGAACGGTATTGCAGGGAATAACGATAAGTTCGCTTCCCGAGGCCGCCAATTTCTGTATTCCTTCGACGAGTTGCGATTCGATGAGCGGTGCATCGTGAAAACCCGTTTCATCGAAGCCGCGAAGCGGGAGGCTATACAGATGCATCGCAGGAAAATCGGTATCTTGGTCGGCGCCATAGGAGTGCTGTGCGATATCGACAAGGCGACGATAGAAATCCGCACTTGCTGCGGGCCCCATACCGCCGAGAATACCAAGAACTTTCTTGGGAGATGTCATGCACGTGAGTGTATGGCATGGGGGATAAAAAAACAAACGGCGCCGATGTTCAGCGCCGTCTGCACGAGTGTGCGGTAGTCCATTTTACCCTTCAAGTATTCGCCATGAGCCTTGCTTGCAGTGCACGATGACCGTGAGGTCGAAGTCGGGCATTGCCTTTCTCACGAGACGAAGAAGCCTCCGCTGCTCTTCCTCGTAGAATTGAGGCACGACATTGATTGCCCGCGTGAATCCAAGCTGACGCTTGTACCACGTGAGACCAAGATCGTAGAAGAGGCACAGCGGCGTCCCATCGACGCTCGTTAGCGGGAAGCCTGAGCAGCGCCATCGGCCGCCAGAAATCCTCGCTCGCTTGCGCTTCGGGAGCTGCTTGAGCACGTTGAGTGCCTCAAATGCGCTCTCGCGCACCGCGGACTCAGTGATGATGTGCGTCGGTTCGGGCGCGGGCTCAAACGGAATCGTGCTGAGTCCGCGTTCGTGCTCGTGCACATCGTCGAGTGTATGTACGTCGTCAATGAACAGGAGTCGTCCTTCGTGCGGTTGTGAAAACTGCGCGAGAATCGACCATCCAGCGACAGACCACTCAGTCGGACCTTTTGCCTTGTAGTAGTGACCGGCCTCCCAGATGCCTGGGACAGCCGCGTGTCGGATGGGGCTCGTCGCCCCCGCCAACATGTGGGTTTCTATCCGCATCTGATTTCCTCGAATGAGGGGTTGGAATCTCTCTAAGACGCAGTATTTCTCACGGAGCGCGATGTGTCAAAAGAAAAAGGGGCGCCTCACGGCGCCCCTTTCGAGAACTTGATTCGTCACATCTTTTCAAGCGGAGTGATGCCCATGAGCGAAAATCCCCACTTCAAGCCGTCCGCAGCCGCCGCGACAAGTAGCAAACGCTCGTGAGTCAGCGATTCATCATCGCTAATCACTTGCGCCGACTTGTAGAAACGGTTGAAGGCCTTGGCGAGATTGAGCATCGACTCTACCAGAATCGACGGAGCATATGCATCGGCAGCACGACGCACATTGTAGGGAAGCCGAAGCAGCTCGAGCGCAAGTCCGCGCTCTTCGATGCTGCCAAGCCGTGTGAACGGCTTGAAGGTCGAGCCGACCCCCTCGACTTCCGTGCGCGCCTTTTCGAGAATGCTGCGGGCCCGCGCGTACGTGTAGAGGCAGTACGGTCCCGTGTCGCCCTCAAACGAGATGGACTTCTCGGGGTCGAAGCTGATGGTTTTCGTCGAGGCATAGCGCATCAAGTAGAACTTGATTGCCGTGAGCCCGACGACTTCAGAGCGCCGAGCGATTTCCGCGGCGTCGAGTCCTGGCTCGCGTTGTCCGATGATATCCGCTGCCAGCTTGGCCATGTCGTCGGCGAGGTCGTCTGCATCCACCACGCGACCCGTGCGAGATTTCATCTTCCCTTCGGGAAGTTCGACCATCGCATAGGACAGGTGGTAGCAGCGCGATGCCCACGTATGGCCGAGCGCTTTGAGCATTTCGAACAGGGCCATGAAGTGGTAGTCCTGCTCGTTGGCGACGACATAAATCGAGCGGTCGAGGTTGAACTCTTCCGCCTTCATGATTGCCGTCCCGATGTCCTGCGTGAGGTACACGCTCGTGCCCCCCGCGTTGAGCACTTTCGGCTGACGCTGTTTGCCGTCGGCGCCGAGTCCAAGGTGAACGGGAAGCGGGAATCGCACGGCACCTTCATCGTCGCGGACGAAGACGCCTTTCGCGAGACCTTCGTCCACCTTGTCCTTACCGAGCGTGAAGAGCAGCGACTCGTGGTAGACCTTGTCGAACGAGAAGCCGTAGCGGTCGAGCGTCTCCGCAAAACCGCTGTAGACCCAGCCGTTCATCATCTCCCACAGAGCCCGCACTTCTTTGTCGCCGTCTTCCCATTTCTTGAGCATGGCGGCGACTTCTATCGCGAGACTCGTGTCTTTGTCCGCTTCTTGTGCGTAGCGGACGTAGCAGTCGCCGACGAAGTGGTCACCCTTTTGACCGAGCGAGAGCGGTGTCGCGCCATTGCCGAAGCGTTGGTACGCGAGCATGCTCTTGCAGATGTGTTCTCCACGGTCGTTGATGAGATTCGCGCGAACCACATGGTGACCTGCGGCCTTCAACAAGTTCGCGAGGGTCGATCCCAAAACGCCGTTACGAACGTGGCCGAGGTGAAGCGGCTTGTTCGTGTTGGGCGAGAGGTACTCGACCATGATGCGCTCGGGCTTCTTGGTCGCAATGTTCTTCTCGGCGATGGCGTTGACCGCGAGCCGAAACAGCGTGTTGGTGTCGAAGCGTGCATTCACAAACGGTCCTTCGACGCGGATGTCCGCGAAGTAGGGAACCTGTGCGAGGCACTCGACGACTGCGTCGGCGACTTCGCCCAAAGACCGTTTTGTATTCTTTGCAAACGGTCCCACCGACACGGCCACGTCGGCCTTCTCAATCGGTGGCACCGCAATGCTGAGGTGCGCTTTTTTCTCACCGTTGGACATGGCTTTGCCGATGTCTCCGACGGACGTCTGAATGTCGATCAGCATGGCTAACCTTTCCGAGCTTTCGCTCTCATGTGACGTTATGCTCTGAGCGAGGAATACCACGTTTTTGTGTACATGGCAATTCTATTGCAAGCGCCCCGCCAAAGAGTAGTATCAGCGTAGTTAGGTGCAGAAATCGCTCTCTCTATACAGGGCGCGGCTGAGGGGAGCTGTAGGCTATCCTCAGCCGCGTCTTGAGCGCGGTGCATCAGCATGAAGAGGACCCCATGCTTCGTACTGAAAGGTCGCCCACGCAAGTGGGTGCACGCGAACTCATCGCCGTGAATTTGGACAGCGATATTCGCGACTTGGTTCGCATCCATCGTGTTGACGTCTACAGCGGCGACGTGTTTACGATGGCACAGCAAAAAGTGGGCACGGGTGTGCAGTACATCCAGCCCGAGCTGATCGAAACGCCCCCGAATGCTCAGGTGGGTGAAGTCTGCAAGACGCTTCGGCAGCGGCAGGCCACTTCGTTGAGCAATCTCTGGCACTTGGTGACGTGCGCGCCCGCACTGCTCACGGGCCATGTGCATCGCATCATCGCGTTCGGCAGCGAAATCAAAGTGGGCGGCGTCGTGCAGTATCCCGTCGTCGGTCTCAATGGCCAGCAGCGGTACATTGGCCTCGTCCGCGCGGATTTCTTCACGACGCCGAATTGTCGCGCGCTCGCCGCACAGGTGATGGCTCGTTGAGCTTCACGCTCTCGAGCACACCTCGAAGAGGTACCCTGCGTACGCATCGCGTGCACGCAGGGTTTTTATATACAAGAGGCGATACGTGAGTAAAAAGATTATAGTGCGCGTATGCCACGCCACGTCGTGATTCACAAAGAAATCGGGGAAACACCTCTGCAGGCGCTTGAGAGGTATCGGGCAATGAGCCCAGCACTTCTGAGTGTGTCGATGACTTATGCAGGAAGGCTCGACCCCATGGCCAGTGGCGCACTGCTGATTCTCATCGGCGATGAATGCAAGAAGAAGGACTCGTACCTCGCGCTCGATAAGGAGTACGAATTTGAGATTCTTCTTGGGTGCGAGAGTGACACGGGGGATATCCTCGGGCTCGCGGAGCGCGTCGAGGTCAAGCAAAGCATCGACGAGAAAAGTATACGCACGGCACTCGCTGGTCTCGTCGGAACTCTCACACTTCCGTACCCCGCGTTCTCGTCGAAAACGGTGGGCGGTAAACCACTCTTTCAACACGTACTCGAAGATACGCTCGGCGGTCATGAGTTGCCTGAAAAGACGGTGCGCATACACCAACTCACGTTTCTTGGCTTGCGAGAAATCGAATCGCAGACGCTCTGCGCGGAAATAGAGCAGCGGCTGAGTGCACTTGTGCCGGATGAAGCGAGCGACAACCCGTACAAAGATTTTAGAAAGCCCGCGGTCTTGGCGCGTTGGCGAGAAATCCTTGCCTCTGAAAGCACTTTCCAGATTGCACGCTGTCGAGCCATCGTGTCGTCTGGAACCTATATTCGCTCGCTTGCACCGCACATCGCGAAGCTGCTCGGCACACAGGGTCTCGCGTATTCGATTCATAGGACAGAAGTCGGCCGATACGTGCACATCGGTGGGTGGGGATTCTGGCTGCGCAGGTACGGCAGAGGTTGATATACTTCACACATGGAAACACTCGTTGCATTTGCGCAGGGTCTCATGCAGTTTGTACTGCAATTCGTCACGCTCATCGTGAATTTCTTTATTTATGTCTTCTCGTTCGTAGTCTCGCTGCTCCAGCAGCTCCTCAGCGCTGTCGCCTAACGGCGTGGGATTTGGAAGACGTTCTTCGCTACGCGCTCGCCCGCGATGTGGCGCGCAATCGTGCGTCCACCAAAAACGGACGGCAGGATGCCTATGCCATTGCAGCCGAGGTTGTAGAGCAGAACTGGGTTCTGCGGCTCAGGTCCGATAAGGCGCAGACGGCTACGCGTGTAGCCCATGAGACCGTGCCACGTAAACGCATACTCGATTTTCTTGTTGGGTTCAATTTGGTACACACGGCGAAGAAAGTCGTCAATCTGCGCACTCGCAGTCTCGGGGAATTCAAGGTCGGGACCGTACGCGTCAGTTTCGCTCGGGTCTACTACCGGGCCACCGATGCATATGAGGTTGTGGTGGTGACCACGCTCGTACTCGTAGGGACGGCGCGTGAGATAAAAATAGTCGCTCTCGGAGCTTGCTACAGGATTCGTGTAGTAGCTTATTGCGATCGGAGGCTTGTCCAGATCCTCAAGGTAGCCGGACATGTACGCGATCTTCCCGGCGACATTGTGATGGAATCGTGCGTCAATCTCGAGCCCGGCTTCGTTGATGATATGGATATTCTCAAAACCGTTGGTGCACAGGACGACGCGTGCTGCATCGACGACATGCGTCTCCGCGTCTAGAATCGCGTGCTCCTTGTGGAGAATCACTTTGTTGACAGGTGTATGTTCGTAGAAAGAAAATCTGTTGGCGTATGTTTTCAGAAGGTGCGCGGCAACCTCTTGGCAAAAGAGTGCGCTGTTGACGACGCCTTTCTGGTAGGAAATCACTGCGATAAATTCCTTCGCGGTACTTTCGAGTCGGCGCTCGAGCTCTTCGCGCGGTGCTACGGCGTAGGCGCCATCGTACTCCGCGGGGATGGCCTTTATGAACGGCGCATCATCGGCGATGACGAGCTCGCGCGGCTCAAGTCCCGCTGAGCGCCTGAGCTTGTTGGCCTCGAGGTGCCACTTGATTTGCTGAAAACTCGTCAGGCCGCCATGACCGATAAAACGATGGAACGGAATATCGAGGCCACCGTCTTTGTACATCTCGTCTATAAGATCCCAAGCCCCGACAATCGCTGTCTCCGCCTCCGCTGCGAGCTGCGTGCCGAACTCCCGTGCGATGCTGGCGAAGCCGCGCTCGAAGTAGCTCACGACTTGCCCTGCATTGTGACCGGTAGCCCCGTGAGCGAGCTTGGATTTTTCGAGCAAAACTACTTTTTTGTCTGTGTACTTGAGGGTGAAAAAGGCGGTTGCAACGCCCGCAATACCTGCACCGACGATTGCCACGTCTGTAGCAATGTCGCCCGTGAGTCGTGAGTGCTTTCGGGAGAGATCGAGCTGTCGTATCCAGGGGGAAATGTTCTGCTTCATCGAGACGATTATACCAGCTTCGCGTTCACTCTTTCTTAACGAAATTTCTCGTACGCTTACACCATTATCCATGTGTGCGATAGGCATAATTTGTATGGCACTCGAAGACTACATTCATGATCAGGAGAAGAAGGCGAAAAACGCTGCCGAGGACGTGCGCGCATCTGCTGAAGAGGCATGGGAAGATACGAAGGACATGGCTGAAGATGCAAAAGACAAGACGTCGGATTTCCTCAATGGGTAAATGCGACGTGCAGTCACAAAAGGCGCCCCTCGACGTGCTCGGGGCGCCTTTTGAATGAGAAGCTGCGACTATTGCTGCGGATACCAGGGCGCGAGAATAACTTCAATCGATTCGTCGCCCGCGTTCACGAGCTGCTTGAATCGCGCGACATCCGCGAGTCCGTCGGGCGAGCGGTAGTGGTACGGGTAGACGATGCGGGGTTTGAATTCGAGAACCGTGTCTGCGGCCTCATCCACTCCCATCGTGTAGGGGAGATTCATCGGGACGAACGCGATGTCGATGTCTTGCATGGCTCGGAGTTCCGGCGTGCCCGCTGTGTCTCCCGCTATGAGCACGCGGAAGCCGTCTCTCTCGATGATGTAACCGTTGCCGCGGCCTTTCACGTGCCTATCCGCATTGTCTGCATCTGGCAGGTTGTACATGGGCGTCGCCTCTATCCGGAAACCAGCTTGCTCTGTCGACTCGCCATTGGCGAGGACAATAGTACCTGTCGCACGTTCTGTTGTCAGCATATCGACAACGGCTTGTGGTGCGATGATTACTGCGCTACCTCGCACAGCCTCAATGGTCGATGTCGATAGGTGGTCGCCATGGATGTCAGTCAGAAGTATGATGTCGGCCGCGGGCTGTCCTGCAAACGCCTCCGCGCCACCTGTGGGGTCGAAGTAGATGGCGACATCAGCCCACTTGAGGATGCCGGTAGCGTGCTCTATGGGCACGACCTCGACGGGGGAGTTGGTATTTTGTGTATTCATAGGTTCGCCTTGCTTCTCATTATAGATGTAATAGTTGAGCAGATAAAAGCCGCCGATAAGAAGCACGATGATGCCGAGCATCCATAGAAGTGGTCTCATTCGTCGATTATAGCCCGTCGCTTTATGAAGCATAGGTTAAGGATTCCCCAGAGCGTCGCTTGGGTATACTATGTGACCATGAACTCCAATCTCATTGTGGGAGTCTTGATAGGGATGCTTGTCGGCGTCGGGGGCGGCTACGCAATATTCGGCGAGAGGGAAGGCAGCGCGCCCATGATGCACGGCGCGATGGATAGCATGACAGCAGGGCTCGCGGGCAAGACGGGCGATGCGTTCGATCGCGCTTTCCTGGATGAAATGATAGTGCATCACGAGGGGGCTATCGCGATGGCCGAGATGGTGCTCCAACACTCACAGCGCCAAGAACTCAGGCAGCTCGCTGAGAACATCATCGCGGCGCAATCGGCCGAGATCTTGCAGATGCGCGCGTGGAGTGCGGAGTGGTTCGCTGCAGGTGAATAGTGGGCGTGCGGTAGGGCCAATATACGTAATGATACGATTCGAGGATGCCACGAGCTTCGTCGTTTACTTTCAGTAGTTACACAGTCGATGCGGTGCGGTCTACAGTCACCTTCAGCTACCGCGTCGAGTTTAGTCACGGAATTACGCAAACGTTTAGAGATACGCTCTACCTTCCCGACGTACCGCAAGATGCATGGCGACGCGTCCCTCAAGCGATGCTCGA
>CAZQMS010000004.1:0-107902 GCA_964594735.1 uncultured Candidatus Saccharibacteria bacterium
GCAAGACCAAGGGCAAAGACCTCGCGCGCATCACTCCCCGCTCGATCGAGCGCATCGTGAAACAGTACGCAATAGAGGCGGGCATCACGCGCAAGGTGACGCCGCACGTGATTCGTCACAGCTTCGCGACCGACCTTCTCAGCAATGGTGCCGACCTGCGCTCTGTGCAGGCGATGCTCGGCCACGCCAACATCGCGACGACGCAGGTGTACACGCACGTGACCGACTCGCATCTGCGCGACGTGCACAAACAATTTCACGGCAGGCGCAGAAAGTGACTTGTTTATAATCCGCCATGGCGGACTATAAACAATGACAAGGAATAGCGCCGTGATGCGTGTAAAAAGGGAAAAGCCGGCGAGTATGCCGGCTCTCTACTCAAGTCCGTTCTCGCGAACGCAGATTTTCATCGGGCGATCCGAGAAGTAGAAGCTTTGGTTGGAAGTATACGTGCGTTCGACCGCGCATGTGACGCGCTCGCCCAACCACACATCTGCCCATTCTTGCGTCGGCCACGTGGCGTCTCGGTCGCCCACCACGCGGCGCTTTGTGTATCGCACACGTGGGTAATCGCAACGGAGCGAGACGGCGACGAGTCTCCCATCATCATCCCATTCGGCGCCGTGCACGACGCACCTGTCGAAGACGCGGCTATCGAAGATGTGTCCATCAGTAGCTTTTTCTTCCGAAGCCGATGCCTGTCCTGTGCACGTAAGCGCGCACAGGATGACCAGTGTCAGCCATGCGCGCATGGTTGCCTCCATTCGTATGGTCCCGCTTCGAGTATATGGCGTCTGCAGGAAAACGACAGAGCAATCTTCATCTGGCTAGCGTATAAAAAATCCGCGCGGAAGGAACCGCGCGGATTTCTCCCGTCGAAGGCAAATGTGGTTAGTGCGCCGGTTTCGGGAAAAGCTCATGCGGCTTTTTGTACGAGGGTATCGGAACGGCCGTGCCACGACGCGGCTCTTTCTTGTCCGGTGCGGCGACACGAAACATACCGGGTACGATGCGGTCTCGCTGGGCGACATCAAACGTGACCCATTCCCCCGCGCCCTTTTCCTGCGGTGAACTGAAAATAGAATCTTGATTCATATGCTCTAGTGAAAATGCTAAGTACGCAGTGCATGCGCACACCGCGTCTCCCATTTATACGCGCGTGCGGGTGTCGATTTGGTGAAGCGTTATGACGGCGAGTCATGCTATCGTGTCGGCATGAAACTCGTCTCGTGGAACGTCAACGGCATCCGGGCGGTGCACAAAAAGGGCTTATTCGAGGCGTTCGTCGAGAAGCTGAAGCCCGACATCATCTGCTTGCAGGAGACCAAGGCCGAGCAGCACCAGTCCGAAGTCGACCTGCCCGAGTATGAGGAGTACTGGAATTCGGCCAAAAAGAAGGGTTACAGCGGCACGGCCATATTCAGCAAGGTGAAACCCCATGCCGTCCTCTTTGGACTACCGGACGATATAGTGAAGAAGTACAAGATTGACGACGATGGCTACGGCCATCCCAACGAGGAGGGGCGCGTGATCGCGGCGGAATTCGATGACTTCTACGTGGCGACGGTGTACACACCCAACGCAAAAGACGACCTTTCGCGCCTCAAACTCCGGCACAAGCACTGGGACCCGGCATTCCTCGAGTACATGCAGCGTCTCGAGAAAGAAAAGCCTGTTATATTCTGCGGCGATCTCAATGTGGCGCATACGCCCCACGACCTTGCCAACGACAAGGCAAACGAGGGCAAAAAGGGCTTTACAGAGGAAGAGCGGGAGGGTATCGACAATCTAATAGAGGCCGGATTCGTCGATACGTTCCGCCTATTTACGCAGGGCAAGGGGCATTACAGCTGGTGGAGCCACTTCGGTGCGGCCAGAGAGCGCAATGTAGGGTGGCGCATCGACTACTTCTTCGTGAGTGAGGCCCTTGCCCCGCATGTGAAGAGGGCTCGCATCCACGCTGACATCTTCGGCTCTGACCACTGCCCCGTCAGCATAGAATTAGACATCTAGCCATGCGCGGCCCGCTGTCTAGGACTCCCCTAGACAGAGCGTGCGAGCGCGGATGTCCTTATAGGACAGGGCGGGCGGGGAGATATCCACAGGCGTGTCCTTTACGAATGTCCGTTAGGGATTATGATGAGCCGCAGTAGTTCATTGAGGCAATACTCGTCGTTCACATTCAACGAGTTCATATCGTACAAGAACTTTCATTCACAACATTGTAAGGAGTGCCTCTGTACTCCATTGAGAAAAAAAGTACTTGTAGACATGCAATTCGCGCTCTTTTTGAGCAACGAAAGATTGCTATGTAAAGTCGCCTGACGCAGGCGGCCCACAGTTGTTGAGAAACAAATGCTAGGCCACCCCGTCAGGCGATTTTTTTATTTGCGAAGCACATAGCCCTTCGTAGCTTTAGCGAAGAAGGGTGGAGTCAATCCACGTGGTGCTTCTACCTCAATTAGGCTACCTCGAGCGATTTTCCTTGTTTAGAGCGATATTTTGTCCAGCTCTTGGCGGAACACAACCTTTTCGTGCTCCTTGCCATCCCCAAGGGTGGCCGTGTCCGACCCAACAACCTCGAAGCCGTATTTTTTATACATTTCCAGTGCGGGGGCATTTTCAGCCTCTGCTTGAAAGGTAATCGCCTTGGCCTGCGGGTACTGTCGAATGCGAGCGATGATAGCCCGCATCATGTCCTCTCCTATGCCTAACCTGCGCAATTCGGGCACCGTATAGACGCCGTGGAGATACCAAAGCCCCTCCCCCTTGTCGCGTGCACCCACCATGCCGACAGGGCGATCGCCGTCTTTCGCCAAAACAATGATATGTAAGGGCTTCTCACCGAGTGTGTCTGCGTACCATTCCTGTTTCTCTTCGGGGGTTTTGGCTAATTCTTGCTCGTAACTTGTGGGAAACAAGCCGGGATCCGTCTGCCTGGCACGCAGTCTCAGTTCAAAAACCGCGTCAATATCTTCTGGCGTTGCCGCCTCAATCCTGATTCTTCTTTGCTCGGACGACTCAAGAGACATGATGCTTTTGGCGTAATTTGGCCACTTCGGCCTTGTCTGCCTCCTCCTTTTTATCTTTCCCCTGCTCACCGAGCGCTTTGAGGTCCTTCTCCGGCATTGCCATGAGTTCCCCTACCCGCTTTTCGAGATATTCGGGGGTGTTTCGGGCGGGGTCGTCGAGGACTTCCTCAAGAAGTGCGTGGAGCGTCCAGCCATAGCGGGGCCCCGGCTGGTAGCCGAGTTGCTGGAGGCGTGCCCCATCGATTTTGAGCATGGATACCGAGATAGGGTCGCGCAATGCTTCGTCTATCATCGACATGTACTTGCGCAGGCGGAACGGGTGCTCTTTGGGCCTCCCTGTGCCGATGCGGTCGCAGACGCGGAGATTCACCAGGTCGTTGATGTTTTCAGTACCGACCCGCACGAGCAGACGCCGCACTGCGGAGAGCGTGACGAGGTCTGGGTCGGAGAAGAACATGTGCCAGCGGACGAGTGAAGCGACGGCATCGATAGTCTCCCTCGGAAATTTGAGATTGGCGAGGATTTTCTTGGTCATGCGCGCCGATACGACGTCGTGGCCGTGGAACGTCCAGTCGTTCTTGTCGTCAGACCACTCGCGCGTCGCGGGTTTGCCGATGTCGTGCAGCAGCGCTGCGAGGCGGACTTCGAGCGACCACTCCTTATCTGCCGCGTGTTGGAGACTCCGGAGCAAGTGCTCGAACACATCGAAGCTGTGCGCCTGATTCTGCGCGCAGCCGATGCCGTCCTCGAGTTCTGGGATGATGTGCTTCACGATACCGAGCTTCTGGGCTACGAAAATTGCCTGCATTGGTCGGGGGCTGAGGATTACGCGCTGGAACTCATCGCGTACGCGCTCTCGCGATATCTTGCTCAGCTGCGACGCTTGCGCTGCTGTCGCGGAAAGAGCTCCTGCGTCAAGAGCGAAATCGAGTTCGGCGGAAAGGCGAATGCCGCGGAGCATACGGAGTGCGTCTTCTTCAAAGCGCGCGGATGCGTCCCCCACCGTCCGCAGAATTTTCCACTGCAGGTCTTCTTGACCTCCGTGTTTGTCGACGAGTTCCCCCGTCGTCGCATCGTACGCAATCGCGTTGACGGTGAAGTCGCGTCGGTCGAGGTCGTCTTGCAGTGTGTCGCTAAAGCGCACCTCGTCGGGATGTCGCGCGTTGCTGTACTTCCCTTCGATACGGTACGGTGTCACCTCTATCACCTTCGTCCGCATGTCCCCGGATTCGGTGACGACGCCGACAGTTCCGAAATCGTTCTCATAGAACGTCTCGGGAAAGAGCGCTTGAACCTGCTCCGGTCGCGCGTTGGTCGTGATATCCCAGTCTTTCGGCTCTTTGCCGAGGAGAAGATCGCGCACGCAGCCGCCCACGAGGTACGCTTCGTACCCCGCTTTCTTGAGCGTATCGCTCACTTCGCGAACGACGGGAGGGACCGTCAGTTCTTTTTTTGTCATAGCGCTATTGTATACCGCTCGTAATGCTCTGTGCTCCCGGAGGGATTCGAACCCCCAATAACAGTTCCGAAGACTGTCGTGATATCCGTTTCACTACGGGAGCATCGCTGGCTATCTTACTTCTTTTTTTGCTGTGCGGATACGTCTGAATCGGTCAGGCGCTCGTCTTGTCACCGTCGTGACAAGACTCCGCCTGACCACGCTAACCATTCACCTGGGAATCGCCCGCGACTCGAGGCCTCTCCGTCGAGAGTCCTCGGTCTGGGCACCGGCTCGCGGTTCGCCCCGCTGGGCTCACATCGCTCCGCCGTTCGATTCCCCGCCGCGAAGTGCGAAGGCACTTCGCTTATCCGCACAGCATTCGCGGTGCTCATGTCTGTGCGGATACGGGGAATCGAACCCCGATCTCCACCTTGGCAAGGTGGCGTTCTACCACTAAACCATATCCGCGCAATCAAACGCGCTGATTATACAGCACATCGCTCTCACAGCAACGCTACTTACTCTTCTGCGCGTCCTTGTGCCCCGTCTTCTGCTCTGTCTTTGCCTCCGCGGGCCTATTGATCACGGCCGGCGTGTTGGTCGAAGGCCTCGCCGCTGGGAGAGGAATGATCTTTACCCGTGGATTCTGTTCCCTATACGCGACGAAGAGCGACGCGACGGCGATGATAATCGCTGTTATGGGCACCCAGCCCGCTGTCTGGCATGCCGGGAAGAGTACCCAGAACCCAAGCAAAAGGACAAGCGGCGCAATAATCAGCCAGACCGGCAGCCAAAAGCTTCTCTGCGCGACGGGTGGCTTCGAGAGAGCAGTAAGGGCTGAGATGACGACATAGATTGCAAGCAGCAAGAACCAGAGCTGGATAGCACCATTGCCGTCGCAGAGACCGCGTATCGGAGAGACGACTCCCCCATCCGTCGTTGTGCTTGTCGTGGCGGGTGCAGTAGTAGTAGGCGCAGAGGGCGCGTTCGGTGTCGCAGGCGCGGAGGGCTTGGCAGGCGCTGCGGGCTTCGATGGCGCGCTCGGTGCACCGCTTCCCGGAGTGCTCGGCGCGGGCGTCGTAACCATCCCTGGCGCGTGTATACCGCCATTGGCTGCAACCATAAACGAAATCACGGTCATGCACGTCGGGCTGCCAGGTGGCGATGAGAGGAGTGTGAGCGAGACAGGGAGTCCTGAGCCTATCCGAGAAGTTTCGATGTCGATGTGGTGCCTGAGGAATCCGCCGCCGTGGTTGAAACGCGTCATATAGCGGAACGGAATGCCCTGATTCCCCGCCTGACCGATGACGGCGACGTATGTCGGGTCGGCGACCGTCACATCAAATGAGTGCAGTTCCCCGTCGCGTACGTGAGCGACAATGCCTTGTGTCACAAGTACCGGGCAATTGTTGGCTCCGAGCGGAAGCAGTTGTGCGGTCAGCACGCGTGCCTGCGCTGCGGCGAACGCGGGTGCAGCAAAAAAGAGAATGGACGCGAGGCCGGCTACGAGCACTTTGCGTGCGGCTCTATTCATACAAGTAGGTGCACCCTAGTATGGCGCCGCCGTAGCGGTCAAGGGATATGTGTTGTGTAAAATGGCTCAACAAAGCCATTTTAATGGACATAGGACCGCTCATAATGGACGACGCATACCTGTATCATGAAGACGTTTTCCGTGAAATGCCCAGAAAATGGCTCATTTTGTGCATAACTGTGGATAAATAGGTGGATATGTGGATAAAGGACATGTCTTTAACTATGGCCTTACGCTCCCGAAAGGGCCAGTATGGCTATGTTTTAAGCCATATTTTCGGCATTGTGAGGTCCAATATGAGCAAATGCAGTCTTTACGTTACTAAGTAACGTCTAGGCGAATGTTTTCACGTGAAAAGCTATACCCCACGAGATATGCAAGAAGGAATTGGCGTTAGCGCGGGAGATTCAAGAATCTCACAGGGTATACTGCGCTTATGGCGGAGAAGTACTCTGCAAAGCGCAGGCTGGGCAATGTAGGCGAAGGTATTGCCGTCACATTCCTCGAGTCAAAGGGCTTCGAAATCGTGGAACGCAACTATCTGCGCACCTGGGGAGAGATCGACATTATAGCTATAAAGGGTGATTCGGTGCGATTTGTAGAGGTAAAAGCCGTTTCACGTGAAAGCTTTGGGGACATTTCACGTGAAAAGGAGGGGTACAGGCCGGAGGAGCAGGTCCACCCGGCCAAGCTCAAACGGCTCTGCCGTACCGCGGAGATGTATATGAATGAGAAGGGCGACGATAGGGACTTCCAGGTAGACGTGGTCGCTGTATGTATGGACACAAAGAGGCGAGTCGCCCGCTGCCGGCTCTACGAGCAAGTTCTATAGGACATAAAGGACAGCGCGTTCGAAGCCCGAATATATTCAGTTCGAACTGCATATTCCGTACCAAAAGTGCTATGATATTACTGTGGAAGAGAAATCCATAGCATGTAAATACTGTGGCAAGTTTTATCCTGAGTCTAACTTTCACGTCGCGCTAACGACGCCTACGAAAGTGTACAGAAGAAGAAAGTGTCGAGATTGTTATCGAGATACGAAGCATCGCCTTATAAAGCATCACTATGAATGGCTGGCGGAGTACAAGACCGCCCGCGGCTGTTTTCGATGCGGCATAAAGGATGTACGAGTCCTGGATTTTCATCACAAGAATGGGCAAGATAAGTCGTTTGGTATCTCATCGCAGAGAAGAAAGGTTGGGGCCAAAAAGCTGCAAGAGGAAATCGCCAAATGCGTGGTAGTGTGTGCAAATTGCCATAGAATCGTTCACCATGAGGAGCGCAGTGGTAATAAACGGGGCGTAGTATACCGGTAGTACGCTTGCTTTGGGAGCAAGTAGACTGGGTCCGATTCCCAGCGCCCCGACAAAAACTATTTGAGTTGAGAGAGGAGTTTATCGACGAGAGATGGTGCGGTGTCCGACCAGAATGCGGCAGTCTGTTCCTGTGGGTCACGGCTAAGCATTGCGGAGAGGGAACTACCCGATTGCGCAGCCATGTCGCGCTCGATGTAGCTGAGGGTGATGCCGCGCAGCCGGCGTTCGCCAGTCGTCGTGCCTTCGCTGGTGGTGGTGATGACCCCGATGAGTCGTGCCCATGCGTTGACCACCGCGCCTCCCGAAGAGCCGCTCTGAGCGCCGATGACGCTCCCTATGGAGACCACGTCGACAGTATGAGCGCCGAGAGTGAAGAGTTCGTCTATTGTGGTGATACTCGTCACGGCGTAGAGGTTCATGCGGGCAGTGATGGCACCGAGGAATTCTGCGGGGTAGCTGGCAGCGAGGATGGCGTCGTCGACGAAACCGATGGCTTCACGCGTATCGGGCTGTAGCGACGAGAATAGAGCGGGGCGCGGGCTTCTATCGAGCGGGAAGCCGATGTAGAGGAGTGCGTAGTCGTGCTTACCGGTACCTATTGGCCGCTCCTGCAGGAGCTCCGCTGCGTGTTCCTCAATCCATTGCGGCGGTAAGTACATCACGTGCGCCTGCCAGCGGGCGATAGCCGGGGAGCCGGTGCGGATGACACACTGGAGGTTGACCCGGCCGCTCTCAGCGAGGAGCACGTACTGTGCAACGTGTGCATTGGTCAGGACGATGCCGCGTGGGTCGATAACGACGCCACTGCCTGAGATAGGCTGCATGGCGCCCCCTGCAGCACTGCAGAAGATATTGACCAGAGCGCTGCGCGCAAGGACGTTGACCTGCTCGAAGGAGAGGGGGCTCGTGCGGTAGGGGTCTTCGATACGACGCACTTCGTTAGGGTTGGCAGGGGTGCTCGTGGGTGCTTCCGCCACTGCTGGGGTGAGGTCCTCGATAGCAGGTGGGGTTGAGGTAGCCTCAGTCGGCGTGACGGCAGGAGGGGAACTTGTCGCCTGTGTCGCGGCGGCGGACGCGCCTACGTTGGCTGTCTCTTGGGGAGCGCTCGGAAGCGGGAGCGCGATATGAATGATAAGGAAAAGCCCGCCGAGGAGGATGGCGAGCACTGCCAGTTGTAGGGTGAATCTCGGCTCTTCGTGCATATGCAGAATGTCGGAAATAGCTCGAACTCGGCGGATTGCCGAGGCGGCGAAGCCGCTCCGCTGACAATATCAAATCTTTCTTTGGTGGACTAATTCGAGAAATCGCGATGCGAATACGATGTTGTTCTTTGAATTTCCAAAAAGAAAGAACGCGTTGCAATCGCAAACGCGCTCGATGGAAGCTCTTGTAAGGCCGCTCCCTAACCTCTTATTCTAGCTGTGGTATGCCACAGGCTCGCCTTTCCCGAGCCCTTCGATGGCGTGAGCCATCGAGTTGCATACCTGGCGGCGGAACACCTTCTCGTCCGGCAAGCCGGGCGGTTTGAGGCTGCTCCCCAGGACGCGCCACACGGCCCGATCAAGGGCGCGCGAGGGGTCGGTCTCGCCGAACCACGTCGCCGTGAGTGCGGCGGCGAACTGCTGCGCCAAGTCGCGGAGGGTTTCGTCGCCCTCCATCGACCCGCGCAGCCGCTGCACGGCCCGGTAGGTATCTATGAGGGCGAGTGCCTCCCAAATACCGCAGCCAGCGAGGCGGACAATATCGTCCGCTAGGACCTTGCGGTCCTCGGCATACGGCAGCAGAACGCGGAACGCGTCCCGCACCGCCCGCACCTTCGCCTTGTCGAGGCGAATGGTGCGGCGGGTGCCAGCAGGCCCGCCGTTGACTCCACCGACGCATCCAGAACTGGCTGCGTGGTACTCAACGACTTGGTCGTCCTCGAGCGCGAAGCCCGAGGTCTCACCGCGGCGCGAACCCTTATCGTGTCTGTAGGTTTGCGTCGTGTTGCCGCGAGTCAGCATTGCAACGAGGATAGACTGCGTGTTCGACATCTTTCCCTCCTGGGTTTAGATCGAACTCCGGCGTCACCATGACGTCCGGCAATCAAATTCCAATGAGCTTGGAACGAGATTGCCGGACACCACTAGCACTATTCAGAATTTGCAAAGTGCAAACTAAAGAAAGTATAGCATATTAGCCATATCTTGTCAACTAGCCAGAATACCCTTAAATATCAAGGTATTTTGGATTGTATGCCCAAAGTTTTTTTCCAGATGCGAAATCCAAAACTCGAATCGGAGTGGCGCATCGCGCGCGCCGCATTGCGAAGCACAGCGGCGCGCTAGGTTGCATGTTCCTGATTGGTGCGGGATGGGGGAATCGAACCCCCGACCGCGGTTTGGAAAACCGCCGTTTTGCCATTAAACTAATCCCGCCTTCACTCGTTGCGCGAGTTTCGGCGGGCAAGCCCGCTTACATTCGCGACGAGTCGCTCACACTGTACAGCATTCCTCTCTCAAAACAAAAACCGTCCCGGGATGGTACTCGGGACGGTCTTTGCAATAGACTCGTTGGCCAACGAATTATTTCACCGCGTCTTTCAAAGTCTTGGATGCGCGGAATTTCGGCACGCGCATGGACTTTATCTGGATAGTCTCGCCGGTGCGCGGATTGCGACCCGTGCGTCCCGCGCGAGTCTTGGCCTCGAATATGCCGAGGCCTGCCACAGACACCTCTTTGCCTTCCTTGAGGCTTTCCGTAATCATCGCGATAACCGCTTCCACGGCACGCTCTGCGTCTGCTTTGGTGCAGCTGATGGTCTGATGCACGCGATCAATCAGATCAGTTTTATTCGCCATACAAAAATGTGTTGTTGATAATGGGGCTGTGCCCCTTGATTTTTCGACCTGTTCTCATTGTGACCCCTCCAAATCCGCTGTCAATTGGCTTAAAATCGACTATCCACAGCGTGAAGAGGGTGCTTCGTCGTTCCCCGATACCACAAAGCGCCGCTATGCGGCGCTTTGTCTGGGGGTCAGAACCTGTCCTTACTTGGCGTATTCAATCACCCTCGTCTCCCGAATGACGGAAACCTTGATTTCTCCAGGGTACTGGAGTTCTTTCTCTATCTTGTCGGCGATGTCGCGGGCGAGCTTGCGCGCAGCGAGGTCGTCGAGCTGCTCAGGCTTCACAATCACGCGTATCTCGCGTCCTGCCGCTATGGCGTAGCTCTTTTCGACACCCGGCTCGTTGTTGGCGATAGCTTCGAGCTCTTCGAGGCGCTTGATGTAGTTTTCCACCGAGTCACGTCGAGCACCTGGCCTGCCGCCCGAAATCGCGTCGGCGACCTGGACAATCATGCTCTCAGGAGTCTCGTACGGGTATTCCTCGTGGTGCGCCTGCATCGCCTTCACGACAGCTTCGTCGATGCCGAATTTCTGCAAAATGCGGCGGCCAATTTCGACGTGTGTGCCGGGGACCTCGTGGTCGACAGCCTTGCCGATGTCGTGGAAGAGTGCGCCCGCGCGCGCGACTGCGACGTCGGCACCGAGTTCTTCCGCGAGCATGCCCGCGAGGTGTGAGACTTCGACCGAGTGGTCGAGGACATTTTGCCCATAGCTGGTGCGGAAGTAGAGACGGCCGAGAATCATAATGAGCTTCGGGTCGAGGTTGGGGACCTTTGCCTCGTACGCAGCTTCAGCGCCCTTCTTTTTGATGATGTTGTTGATTTCCTGTTCCGCTTTCTGTACCGCCTCTTCGATCTTGGCCGGCTGGATGCGCCCGTCGAGGATGAGGTTCTCGAGCGCGATGCGTGCTATCTGGCGGCGAATCGGGTCGTAGCTTGAGAGTGTGAGCGTGCCTGGTGTGTCGTCGATAATGACGTCGACGCCGGTCGCGCGCTCAAAAGAGCGAATGTTGCGGCCTTCCTTGCCGATAATCTTGCCTTTTATCTCGTCGTTGGGCAGGGTAACGGTCGTTGCGAGCACATCGGATACCACACTGTTGCCGAGTCGGTGCACAGCTGTCGTGAGGATTTCATTTGCGCGCTGCTCGAGCTTTTCGTTGCTCGCGATTTCCAGTTTGCGCATGCGATTCTCGAGGTCCGTCTCGTACTGTTTCTCGACAGACGCAAGCAAATCTTTCTTGGCCTCCTCTGCGGTAAGACCGGCGACTTTTTCGAGTCTCTCCTGCTGCTCCGCGATGAGCCGCTCCGCGGCTTCGCGCGATGCCTGGAGTTCGTCCATCTTTTTGTTGATGTTCTCCTGTTCGGTGTCGATGCTGCCCTGGCGTTTGTCGAGGAGCTCTTCCTTGCGGATGAGGCGCTCTTCGATAGCTTTGAGGTCTTTCTCACGCGATTTGTACTCAGTCGTGAGCGCGTCCACTTTCTCCTGGCCCTTTTTCTCCGCGTCTTCGATGATTTTCTTCGCGCGCTCTTCAGCATCGAGCATCATCTTGCGAATCTGGAGTTCCATCGAGCCTTTCTTGCCGAGGGAGATGATGTACCGCAGGAAGTATCCGACGCCAATGCCGATGATGCCGGCTACGGCGAGGAGAAGAAATACGATTTGTAATGACATAGGCGGGTTTTCAGACCCCGCACGTTCTTGTCAGGCTGGGGAACTATCGTATGCGGTTTTTAGCGAGCATTAGAGCCATTCTCTCAGCGATGAGGTTAGAAAGTGCGTGGAATGAAGAATTGAAATGCATAAATACTAAGGTGTACGTGCAATATAGCACCTCAATATATATGAGGAAAGTCGCGCGTGACTACGCGAGGTCAGCACCTATCTCTCTTGGAAGATGGGTATGACATTCACGAAAACTGTCTCGGGCGAGAAGCTTCCACCCTCCAGCGGGACGCATGACAGGGTGTATGCGGTTTGATGCACGATGGGGCTGGTCTCTACGCCGGAGTCGCCAGATGAAAGTCCATTCCATGAATCGCCGTTGCTTCCCTCCACCGCACAGCTCTGAACGTTGCCAACATTCCAGAAGATGCGAGAGGTGAGGCTGCTTCGGACGACTAGTGGACGCGTCTGGAGGTGCCCTGAGCCACCTGCAAACGGCACGAATTCAGGCACGGGACTCATACATACAGCAGAACCGGTTGAGCAAAAGAGAGGTGCGGTGCAGGTGGTGACGGTGTGCGTGGCACATGAGGCATCAGTGCGCATCACGACACTGTCGGAACAGTAATACTGCGGCGCGCACGAACAACTCGCATACTGGTACGAATCAGAACCGGAGAGATTCCCATTCGTGCAGACGCGACTCTGTGCGTAGCTGCTGCTCCCACCCTGTCCTGTGCACGTCTGTCCTGGAGGGGCTGTTTGCACAGAATAAAATGTCCTCGAAGTGTCGTGTGGAATCGTGATTCCGCCGAGTGTGCATGACAGTGGTTCAGCAACCGTGCATGAGCCGTACTGGTAACTGCCGGAAAGCGCACCATTGTTGCATGTGCGTGTCTGCGTGATGGAAGCGCATGATTGGTTGTAGGCTACTGTTGCTGACTGGAATGTCGTGGTGCTTTGACCATGGGTGATGCTGCCGCCCCAGGGGAGAGCGCACGATTGGTTTACAGTGAGGCGTCCCGCGGGGGCGGTATTCCCTGAACATGTCGTTGTCCCGCTCGCATTTGCAGCTGTGCCGCTGTACGTCACGGTGCCAGACGGCGAAACGGTCGTAGAGCCGCTTCCGGGAACGTAGCCGACATTTTGTATGTAGAGAGTGGAAGCATTTTGGGAACTCCATGAAAGAATTGCGCTCTCACCTTGATTAACCGTGGTTGGGGAGAGGGTAATTGAACAGGTAGGTGGATTGATCACGGGTTTGTACCGCACAATCACGATACCGGAGCCACCTTTGCCGCCGTTGTGTGCGCCGCTCCAATACCCACCTCCGCCCCCTCCGCCTCCGCCGGTATTGGCTGTCGCGTCGAGTCCGGCACTGTTGAGGCCGCCAGCGCCGCCCCCACCCTGTCCTCCGGTGCCTCCCGTACCGCCCGTCGATTTCGCCCCACCTCCGCCACCGGCGTACCATTTCGTGCTGCCGCTAATTGACGAGCTCTTGCCTAACCCGCCAGCACCCGCCGAATATTTTGACGTACCGCTGGCGCCGGCTGCGCCAGCACCCCCACCTCCACCTCCAGATACATATTCATTCTGATTTGATGCGTTGCCGCTACCGCCCGCATGACCCTGCCCTGAGGTTCCGCTGCCGGGTGCTCCGCTTGCCGTGGGGTTGTGAGCGACAGCTGCGCCTCCGCCCGAGGCCCCGTTGCGCCCATTCCTATTGCTAAATGCTGAGTCCACGCCGTGACCGCCTCCGCCGCCTCCCGCTGCGCTCACGAGCGAGCCTATGCGCGAGCTTGCGCCGTTTTTACCCTGACCGCCCCCTCCCGCGCCGCCCGCGCCCACGGTGATGGTCTGTGAGGTAGAGATGGTCATTGAACCGGAGAGGAATCCTCCCGCGCCCCCACCTCCGCCGACTTTTGCGAGGTCGGGCGCACCTCTCCCGCCGCCGCCGCCACCTCCGACTACCAAGTACTCGACAATGCCGGGCGAGACGGCTGTCAGCGTGCCGGATGATGTAAAAGTGTGGATGCGATACTCACCAGAAATCGTCACGGTGCCACCCGTGTACCAAGGAGAACATGTTGTGCTCGTGCATGACGCGGCGTCGCCGTGCGCGAGTAGGGGGGCAAGTGCGAAGAGGAATACGAAAAGCGTATGGCGCAGCGTTGGATGCACCATCTCATTCTAATCGGAGCATGGGCAAGTTGCTGCATCAAAAAAAATGCAAAGTGGGGACACGGTGTGATGCGGCGTAGGGGTGCGAGTCGCGAGAGATCTACGAGAGCACTTTGTCGATGATGCCGTATTTGACCGACTCCTCCGCGTCCATAAAGAAGTCGCGGTCCACGTCTTTCTCGATGCGGTCGAGTTTCTGACCGGTGTTCTTGGCAAGGATTTTGTTGAGGCGCTCGCGCATCTTGAGGATTTGCTTCGCCGTGATTTCGATGTCCGCCGCCTGACCTTCCGCGCCGCCGTGCGGCTGGTGAATCATCACCTCGGCATTGGGAAGCGCGAAGCGTTTGCCCTTTTCGCCCGCAGAGAGAAGTACCGCTGCCATCGATGCCGCCATGCCCACACACACGGTGGAGACGTTGGGCTGGATGTGATTCATGGTGTCGAGAATCGCGAAACCAGCCGAGACCTGACCGCCGGGGGAGTTGATGTAGAAAGAGATGTCTTTCTTCGGGTCTTCGGATGCGAGGAAGAGGAACTGCGCGACCACGAGGTTGGCCACATCGCCGTCTATCGGACCGCCGAGGAAGACAATGCGCTCTTTGAGGAGGCGTGAGTAAATGTCGTACGCGCGCTCGCCCATGGAAGTCTTCTCGACGACCATCGGAACCAACATTTGAGAACGGGGTGTATTCATATAGAGCGGAGTGTAGCAAAGTCTTTCCGCTCCGCGCAAATCGCCTAGCCGAGATGCAAAAACGCGGCTGGTCGAAAGACCAGCCGCGTGAAGTGTCGAGAGCATAAGAACGTTAGGTGCGCTTTTTGGCGTTTTCGCGCACCTGCCGACGTCATTTACTTTTCATCCAATTGTGCTATAATTATGAGAGTAATTGTTGCGTGTAGCGTTTGCGTCCCAGAGAAACATCCAACAAAAGGGACCAAATCGAATGCAGCCACCTAGCTACGCAGTCATTGTTTCCCGCGTGGATCGCGGAGGCCGAAACCTGGTGGAACAGTATCCCAATGGTGTTGTCCCAGCGGAAGCGTACGTGCGGATTGCGGCGGAGTGCGACCTGCCTCTCGCGGCAGTGACTCCGCAAGAAATCAACCGGCACCCCGTTGCGATTGCGATGTACGTCGCGGGGTTCTGCAGGGAAGCGCTTGAGGTCTTGCAATGCAGCTACGACGCTGTGTACGCGTTGTTCTGGATTCCGGACAAGCGCACGTTCCACTAATTAATTGTAGGCGCGTAAGGGCTCCCGATTGGGAGTCCTTTTGCTTTTAGTGGTGATGCTCGTGGCCGTGCGAGATGGGTTCGGGGTTGCCTTCGAGGAAGCGCAGCACCATCTCGTTGCGCATCATATGGATGATGTGCGCGCGCAGTGCCGCAGGATTTGCCTTGGGGTAGTGCTCGCGAGCGTGGCCGAGCTCGTGCTCCACGTCTTTCTCCTCAGGATTGATTTTTTCTTCCTGTGCAATTTTGCCCAAAATGAGCCGCACCTTTGCGCGCTTGTCCGCGCCCTCTTTCCAACTTTCGCGGATTTCTTCGCGCGTTTTCTTCACTTGAGCGAGGTAGCTCTCAAATGTCTGGCCGATGCGCGCGAGGTCGTCGGTCATGCGCGCCTCCATGTCGGCGAGTTCGTAGTCGAGCAGCGTCTTGGGGTAGCGGATTTTTGATTTCTCGACGAGTTCATCGAGTATCGCGGTGCGCTTCTTCTCTTGTGCCCGCGTCTTCTTCTCGTTGCCTAAATTCTTGCGCACCGCGTCGGAAAACGCAGCGGCATCGGGATAGCCAAGCGACTGGACGAACGCGTCGTCGAGCTCCGGCAAATCTTTTACGTCGGCAGCGCGCGACTCTTCGGCAGCTTTCTGCGGCTCCGTGCCCGCTTCTACCTGCCCGATGCGATGCCGTTCGCGGCGCAGATGTGTGAGCGCTTCTTCGTGCTCCTTGTCTGTCACCTCGGTATCCTCGTGCTCTGCCTTGTGCTTGTCAGATACTTTCTTGTAGTCGGCGAGCTCGATGTCTGGCGCAAGGGCAGCGCGGGCGGTAAAGGAAAGTGGCTTGCCAGCCTGAGGTTCATCGGTGGTGACGCGCGGGGTATCGACGATGGTGAAATCCTGCTTCGCGATGAGCTCGGGTAGTTCGTGCTGGATAGCTTCTTCAGCAGCGGCACGCATGATAGCTCCTTCGCCGTAGACGCGGACTATTGCCTCCTCGGGAGCCTTGCCTTTGCGGAATCCGTCGAGTGAGGCATCGCGCTGGATGTTTTTCAGTGCCTGCGCCCGATATTTTTGTACAGCTTCCGGCGGAAGCTCGGCCTTGAGTTCCATCTCCCACGCACTCTCGTCGCGCGAGACTTTTACATTGGTCGCAAGTGTCATCGCAGGAGTCTACCCCATGAGATAAGAACTCTCAAGAATGTGTGAACATCTCCGAACGTTCTATCTCACGGGGTCTACCCCATGAGATACGTACTCTCAAGGTGTGGCGCGCAGCGCGCTGGGCGATTTAGGAATTGACTGAGTCGCCTGGGATGAAAGGGAGGGGTTGTGCGTCGGCTCTGTTGAGCTCGGCGCCCCAGAAGTAGAGCGCGCCCACCACAAGAAGCAGGACGATGATAAAGACACCGACGATGGGACCCGTCCCGCTGCGACGCTTGGGCGCTGCGTGCTCGGGAATCATGTGAGACGTGTCGCTCGACGGCGTTCCCGGCTGAGGAGTCGGAGGCATGTGTGTAGTGTACCCCGTAGTAGATGGTGGCGAAAGAAAATCTGTGCAGTGGATAACTTCGATTTCGGTTGGAATTACTGAGAGCACGACTGACCCGACTTCTGCGCTGTGCGCATCGCCACCATTCACTACCGGGTGTACCGCGCAGAGTGCGCACTACATAATCGCGCTCACCCTGTGGACAAGTGCAAATAGCACCGCCCGGCGTATGCCGGGCGGTGCGTGCGTTCATGATGACTTCTTTACAAGCTTGAAGCAGCCGCCTCGGCGTCTGCATTCATGTTGTTCTCGAATTCGGCCATGCTGGTGGCTTCGAGCTCGGCCTGAATCGATGCGGCGTCGTCGGAGCCGCCCGTCTGCGGCATCCATGACTCGCTGTCGACATCTGAGTACGTGCTCTCCATTGTGGCGCGCGAGCCGTCGGACATCTGCGAGAGGTAGATGCCTCCGAGGATGAGAACGACAAGCACTGCCGCACCGACGAGGAGCGGTCCCGTGAGGGCTGAGCCTGGCTCCCGCGTAACTTGGTTTTCCTGATTCATCGTGGGTTCCATGGTGGCGAGATTAGTTGCTAGTTTCTACTTCTGCACCGACTGTCGCAGTGGCGGAAAGCTGCGCGAGCGCGCGGGCCGTCGAGAGGAGGGCGCTGTGTGCGGCCTTGATGCTCGAGGTGACTTTCTGAATCGCCGCACGTACTTGTGCCTTGACCTCTTCTGCATTGCTCGATGCGTCTACCGACGCGACGAGGTCTTGGAGTGATTTGAGGTCTGCCTCCGTGGTCGCGACGAGCGAGACGGAGCTCGCTAGAGATGCCTCGACAGACGCTGTCGCGGCACCAGCCGCCTGAAGCTTGTCAATACGGCTTTCCATGCGCTCCACCAGGTTGTGGAACATGTTGATGGCGTTTTCGGAGCGTCGTATGGCGCCACCGATGTGCGAACGCAGGAGTGCTTCGATGCGTTCCTTTATATTGCCGCGGATTTCCGCTGCCCGCTCGCGCCTCTCCTCGGCATTCTCCCGCATGTCGCGGATGATATTGCGATTTTCGCTCGATTTCGCTTCTCCTCGCATTTCTGCGCGGGTTTCGAGACGCTGCTCCACCATGCCGTCCCGGAGCTGCATGATGCGCATCTCTGCCTCCTCGCGCAGCTCGATGAGCGGCTGCGGACGCGGTCCCGGCGGAAGTGGCCTCGATGTGGTGGCTCTGACCTGTACCGATACCTCGGCGCTTCCGGACACTTCCTGTGCGCTCGCGAAACTCCCGCCAAAGAGTCCGAGAGTGCCGGCCAGTCCTGCGACGAGGATTTTGCTAATGCTGACATTCATATACATAGGTTTCGCTATGAGTAATACCTGACGGTCATTGTACCGTCTCCATGAAGACGCACGAGCGGGCGGGGGATTACTGTGTGAGCTTAGGCTTGTACTCTTTCTCGTATCGTTCCATCGATTCCTTAACTACATGCACAGCCTGCTCAGCAGAGAGGAATTCGTTGACCTGGCCGGTGCCCGGTTTTTTCAGTGCCTTGTAATTCTCCCAGTAATACTTCGCTTCTTTCTTGAAATACTCACCAAGGCTTTCCAGAGAAGTAATGTGCTCTACGCGCTTGTCATCTGCGAGTACGGCAATAATCTTGTCGTCGATTTCGCCACCATCAACAAACTTCATGCCGCCGATAATGCGCGCTGCAACGTGAGCGCCGGGAACGAGGGGCTCGGTCACGCTCTCGATGACGATGTCGAGCATGTCGTTGTCGAGGTCCCACGTCTGCGGGATAGCTCCGTATGTGAAAGGATACGCGAGTGATGAATAGCCGACTCGGTCGAGTTTCAGGTGTCCGGTTTCATTCACGAGCTCGTACTTGTTGATAGTCCCTGCCGGTACCTCGACAATCGCGTTAAGAATTCCGCTCGCTTCGTCGGCGAATGTAGGTAACACATGCAAAAGATTAGGCATGTACATCGTCGGTTTCAAATCAAGATTTGCCATAGTGATGCAAAGTGTAGCAGGCAAGCCCCTTTTGACAAGATTCAAGCGTCGGTGTTGGATGCGGGTAGCAATCAGCAACGGAGGAGCGTATGAATACGCTTATCACGATGCATCCCGCGCTTGCGACCCACGCCGCTGTCATACTCGTAGGCATCTTCATCGGCACCTACTCACCTCGCATCTGGGTGGGACCGCCACCTACGAGTGAGGACCTACGACTCTACAGCGTGGCGCTTAGCGTCTGCTGGCTGTACTCGCTCGGGGTTGTCGCCTCTATCGCCGAAGCGACCAACAGTCAGGTGTCGTGGCTCATGCTGCCGCTGCTCGTTCTCACCAATATTCTGTTCGGAATGTTTGGTGCGTTCATCGGGGTCGCGATGGGTTACCTCGGCAGGCTGCTCATCTTTGTGCTTGCGCTCAGTCGGTAGTGAGAATGGCCTGCGCAAAAACCGGGCCCGCTTCTGCGGGCCCGGCTGAAACTTTTCTTGGGGACGCCTATGCAGCGTCTTTTTCTTTGCTTTCGTCTGTTTCTTCCTGCTCTTCCTCTACCTTCTCATCCGCAATGTCGCGGTCCTGCGCGACGGGCTCGAGATTTTCCTCTCCGTCGGCCTTATCCTCCGCAGCGATATCAGTCTTCGTCTCCTCGAAGGCATCTTCCTTGGCGCTTACATTCTCGACGTCGGTCGGTTGCGACTCCACCGGCGCGGCGCCGTCTTCAGAGACGACCTCGCCGCCCATCGAGCGGATGTCTATCTTCCAACCGGTGAGGCGTGCCGCGAGGCGGACGTTCTGGCCGCCGCGGCCGATGGCGAGCGACTGCTGGTCTTCCGCTACCTGCACGACAGCACGGTTTTCATTTTCGAAGAGTTCGATGCCGAGCACCTGCGCGGGCTTGAGCGCCTCCTTTACGTAGTCACCGGCATTCTCGCTCCACTCGACGACATCGATTTTCTCACCGCCGAGCTCCGAGGTCACGACTGCGACGCGTACGCCGCGTTGACCGACGAGCGCACCCACGGGGTCGATGTGGTCGTCGTTGGAAAAGACAGCAATCTTGGCGCGGCTGCCCGGCTCGCGGACGATACCTTTGACCTCCACGATTCCCTGTGCCATCTCGGGCACTTCTGTCTCAAACAGCTTCGTGAGGAATTTGGGGTGCGAGCGCGAGAGGCGGATGAATGTGCCGCGTACGCCTTCGTCGACGCGCAGGAGGAGTGCTCGCACGCGCTCGCCCTGGCGGTACCGCTCGCCGGGAATTTGTTCATCGTAGGGGAGTATCGCGGTCGCGCGGCCGAGGTCGATGAAGAGATTGCCGCGTTCGAAGCGCTGCACGTGACCAGTGACGATTTCGCCTTCGCGCGCACCGTATTCCTGGATGATGCTCGCGCGCTCTGCTTCGCGGACTTTCTGCATGATGACCTGCTTGGCGGCCTGCGCGGCGATGCGTCCGAAG
This sequence comes from uncultured Candidatus Saccharibacteria bacterium, assembly GCA_964594735.1. GTDB lineage: Bacteria > Patescibacteriota > Minisyncoccia > Phycocordibacterales > UBA2100 > UBA10103. The sequence continues at coordinate 20,229 of CAZQMS010000004.1, forward strand.
TCTTCCTGCGCCTCAAGCGGGAAGGAAATCTCTTCGTCGAGCTGCGCGTCGCGCTTTATGCGGCGGGCGTCCTCGAGCATGATGTGCTGCTCAGGATTGAAGCGTGAGCGGTGGTCGTCTTCGCCAGAGGTCTCCTCATCCTCGCGGCGCACGAGCGTGTCGTCGACGACGATTTTCGCCTGGCGGAATTCGAGGTCGCCCGTTTCTGGGTTGAAGGTCGAGCGGATGATTTGTCCGCGCTTGCCGTACTCGCGGCGGTACGCAGCGGCCAGCGCGGTCGCTATCGCGTCGATGACGCTGTCGCGCGAGATACCGCGCTCTGCCTGGAGCTCATCGAGGGCTGAGTTGAGAGTTTTGAGGTCAAAGAGTGCCATATGGATTATGTTGTATGAACGTCCTTTCTAAAAAAACGTCCGCCCCAAGGGCGGTACTAATGCGGGAATATTACATTCGACGATTGGCCAAGTCAAGTGCTGACTCGTAAGCCAACAGCGTGCACTTTTTATGCGATTATCTCCTTCGCGAATGCTATATAATGAGTCCATCCGGTATGAGTTCCTCTGTTAACTGTCACCTGTAAACTGTCAGCTGTTTTTATGTACATCTCCGACACGCACCTCAAATCATTTCTTGCCGACGCGGGGCTTGTCTCGCAGAAAGATTTCGATGCGGCGGAGACTGAAGCCAAAGCGAGCGGGCAGCCTGTGGGCGATATCCTCATCGCGAAGAGTGCGATAGGCGAAGACGAACTGCGTCGCACGTATGCGTACATCCTCGGCATTCCCTTCGTCTCGCTCATGGGGACCAACATAAAGTACGAGACGCTTAGCCTCATCCCCGAGCCCGTCGCGAGGCGCAACAACATCATCGCGTACAACCACCGTGGCGATGAACTAGAAGTCGCCATGCTCGACACCGACGACCTCGCAGCGATCGACTTCATAAAGAAGAAGACGCACCTCAAGATTCTCCCGCGCCTCACCGATGCCGCATCGGTAAAACACGCCCTCAAGCTCTACCAGCAGTCGCTCAAGAATAATCTCGGCGACGTCATCAAGCAGGAGACAGAGGCGCTCGCGCTGCACTCGGCAGAAGCAAAAGATGAAAAGGAAATGGCAGAAGGCGTCCCGGCTGTGCGCATCGTCGATACGCTCCTGCGCCATGCCAACGCGCAGGGCGCATCCGACATTCACATCGAGCCGCTCGAGGATTCGCTCCTCATCCGCTACCGCATCGACGGACTCCTCCACGATGCGATGGAATTGCCGAAACACGCTGCCGCAGCCATCACGGCGCGCATCAAGGTGCTCTCGAGCATGAAGCTCGATGAAAAGCGTCTGCCGCAAGACGGTCGCTTCGGCACGGAAAATGGCGGTGAGCGCGTTTCGTTCCGTGTATCGATACTCCCGACATACTTTGGCGAGAAAATCGTGATGCGCTTGCTTCGCGATTCTATTTCCGGCTTCACGCTCGAGAGCATTGGTTTCCACGGGACAGGGCTCGAGCGCATGCACGAAGCAATCCGCAAAACGACCGGCATGATTCTCACCACTGGTCCGACCGGGTCGGGTAAATCCACAACGCTCTACACACTCCTCGACCTCGTGAACACGCCCGATGTGAATATCTCGACCGTCGAGGACCCCATTGAGTACCAGATGGCGCGTGTGAACCAGACGCAGGTACGGCCGGAAATCGGATTTACCTTTGCCAATGGTCTGCGCACACTGGTCCGCCAAGATCCGGACATCATCATGGTGGGCGAAATCCGCGATAAAGAGACAGCAGCGCTTGCGGTCAACGCTTCGCTCACCGGCCACCTCGTCCTCTCGACACTCCACACCAACTCCGCCGCGGGCGCCATCGCGCGCCTCCTCGACATGGGCATCGAGCCGTTCCTTCTGGTATCGACATTGCGCGTGGTCATCGGTCAGCGCCTCGTGCGCCGCCTTGCGCCCGACAGGGAAGCGTATGACCTCTCGCGCGACGAGCAGGCGCAGCTTGAACGCATCGTCGATGCGGGCACGGTGCTCAAGACGCTCAAAGACGAAAAAGCAGTCAAAGCGGATGCGACGTGGAACAAAATCCCGTTCTACAAACCGAAAGAGGGCGGACAGACGCCGAGCGGCTACTCCGGGCGCGTAGGCATTTATGAAGTGATGCCTGTCACGAGCACCATCAAGGAGCTCATTATGAAAAATGCCACGGGCGATGAGATAGAGGCGCAGGCGAAAAAGGAGGGCATGCTCACCATGAGCGAAGATGGCATTTTCCGAGCAGCACAAGGGATGACTACTATCGAAGAAGTGCTCCGGGTCGTCGCTGAATAAGTATCTAGTATTTTGTATGTAGTATTTGGTATGGAAGCTGCCAAGGCCACCATACGACACTTTACCGACTTGCATGCTTGGAAGAGCGCAAAGGCTCTCGTGATTTTCGTTTATACATCAACCCAAGCGTTTCCGGTGTCGGAGCAGTTTGGACTAACAAATCAGATGCGCAGGGCCGCGGTGTCAGTAGCCGCAAACATAGCTGAAGGATTCGCCCGCCGTACAGGCAAGGATAAGCGAGGCTTCTACCAAACAGCGCTCGCATCTCTAGCTGAACTCGAGAGTCATTTCCTCATTGCGCGTGAACTTAATTTTATTGACCAAAAAAGTTTGGACGAGTTGCGTGGGGCAATAAGTCAGAGCGGCAAACTTCTTACCGGGCTTATCCGATCTGCGTTGGACCGAACTTAATCCCCGTTTCTCGCTTCACCTGCAAGATACTAAATACGACATACCATATACTGACAGGTAATGTCGCACTTTATCTACACCGCCGAAAAGGGTGATGGCGAAGTCTACAAAGGCACAGCCGAGGCGTCTGATCGATTCGAGCTATATCAAATAGTGCGTCGCGAAGGTGGGCGCATTATTTCTGTGACAGAGGAGCGTTCCAATAACTGGCTCAGCATCAAATTCTGGAACTCGAAATTTACGACCATAAAGGAGTACGACAAGATAGTGACCGCGCGCAACTTGGGCGCGATGCTCACCGCGGGGCTCTCGCTCTCTCGCGCGCTCGCAGTCTTGGAGCGACAGACCAAGAATCCACGCCTCGCAGAAGCGGTATCAGAAATCTCGAGCGACGTGAGGCGCGGCGATACTCTCAACCAGAGCCTCGCCAAGTATCCGCGCATTTTCACGCCGCTATTCGTGGCGATGGTGCGCGCAGGTGAGGAGAGCGGCGACCTCGCCGGGTCGCTCAAGGTCACGTCGGAGCAGATGGAGCGGATGTACGATTTGCGAAAAAAAATACGCGGCGCGCTTCTCTATCCATGCATCATCCTCGTCGCGATTTTCGGCATCGGCGTCCTTATGATGACGCAGGTGGTCCCGACGCTCGCGCAGACATTTGCAGAGATGGACGCGGAGCTCCCCGCGTCGACGCAGGCGGTCATCGCGACGAGCCACTTTCTCACGCAGTATTCCTACCTGGCCGCTGCGCTCTTCGCCGCGATTATTGCCGCGTTCTACACGGGTCTCAAGACGACCGCAGGCAGGCGCATTTTAGAATTCACCATCCTCCATATGCCGGCGATTAGTACTATCGCGAAGGAAATCAACGCCGCACGCACGTCGCGCACGCTCGCGTCGCTTCTCTCTGCAGGCGTCGATGTCCTCTCGGCGCTCGATATTTCGCGCGAGGTCGTGCAAAACTCCTATTTCCAAGCAGTACTTCTCGAAGCTAGGAACAATGTGGGGCAGGGCGAACCGCTCTCGAAGGCATTTACGCGCAGCGAACACCTCTACCCACCGTTCGTAGGCGAAATGATGGCAGTCGGCGAAGAGACGGGGCAGACCTCGGAAATGCTCAAGAGGCTCGCAATCTTTTATGAGGAGGAGGTCGACCGCAAAACCAAAGACATGTCGACGATTATCGAGCCATTCCTCATGGTTTTCATCGGCATCGCCGTCGGATTCTTCGCGGTGTCGATGATAACGCCTATCTACTCGCTCTCGCAGAACATATAAAAGTATTTTGTATTTAGTATTTGGTATATCGCATGCATACAAGATACGAAATACGAGATACTAGATACTGTGCCTCCCGAGGCGTGACGCTTATCGACACGCTCGTCGGCTCTGCGCTCATGCTCGTCGTCTTTCTGGGCATAGCTGCTGCATTCCAGCTCTCCGTCGAAGTCGTCACGAGCAACAAGGCGCGTGCGGGCGCCATCGCGCTCGCCAATGAGCGCATGGAGTACCTCAAAAGCCTCACGTATCCGCAAATCGGCGTCGAGGGTGGCATCCCGGCGGGCAACGTGCCACAGATAGAGTCGCTAGACCTCAATGGTGTCGACTACACGCGGCGTACTTTCGTGTCGTACGCAGACGACCCCGAAGACGGACTGGGCGAGGCGGACATCAACGACATCATCGCCGACTTCAAGAATATTCGTGTCGAGGTCTCGTGGGAGTCTCGGCAGGGATATCGCAGTATTGAACTCATCGGGCGTGTCTCACCGGCGGGAATAGAAACAGCGGTGCCGGGCGGTACGCTCACTATCATCGTAGTAGACGCAGACGATGTGCCGCTCTCCAATGCGCAGGTACGCATCGTCAACACGACTGTTTCGCCAAACATCAGCATCACGACGTTCTCCGGTGACGACGGGACAATCTCTTTCATCGGTGCTCCGGCCACAAGCGGCTACGAGGTCGTCGTGTCGAAGAGCGGGTATTCGACCGCGCAGACGTACGCAGCAACAGTCGGAAATCCCAACCCGACACCGAGGCACCTCACGGTCTCAGACAACCAGACGACCTCCTCGACGTTTGCCATCGACGTCCTCGGCTCGAAAACAATACGTGTATTCAAACAAATCGTGCCTATCTCGTGGAGCGACACGTTCAATGATTCCGCATCCATCGCAACATCGTCGAGTGTCACGGTAGAGAGTGGTGAGGCGAGGCTCTCGGGCGAGCCATACGAATCGGAGGGATTCCTCAGGTCAATCACCGTAGAGCCCACGATTCTCGCAGGATGGAATGAGGTGAGTTGGGTAGACGCGACGCCGGCGGGGACCGAGCTGCGCTACCGTGTATACGATGCTACCGGTGGTGCGGATTCGCCGCTTTCTGATTCAGTATTGCCAGGCAACGGCGCGGGATTCACTGATTCGCCGATTGATATATCAGCGCTCGCGACTTCCACCTACCGCGCACTCAAAGTGCATGTGGACTTCGCTACCACCGATACTGCCGTGACGCCGAGTGTGCAAGAGATAGTGCTCTCGTACGATTATGGTCCGGAACCGTTCCCCAATTTCCTCTTCACGCTTCGAGGAGGCAAGACCATAGGGAATAGCCCGACGGTGTACAAGTACGATTCAGAGCTCACGAGTGATTCCTCCGCACTGGTCTCTCTCGCTCACGTAGAGTGGGATTCGTACACGATAGGTGTGACGGCGACGAGTACGTATGAGATTGCCGAGGCATGCGGCCCGCAGCCAGAATCACTCGAGCCAGGCGCGAGTCAGGCGACGAGCATCTTCCTTCTGCCCGCGACGGCGCACTCGGTCCTCATCGATGTGCGCGACGGCAGTGGGGCGCTCGTCCCTGGTGCGAGTGTGAACGTGACACGGACTGGGTACGACGAGACAGAGACCACTTCTTCGTGCGGGCAGGTATTCTTCTCTGGGCTCTCAGAGACAACCTACAGCGTCCTCGTGACAAAAGCGGGCTACCAAGACAACACAACCTCTGGCTTCAATGTCTCAGGTGATTCGCGACTCTCCGTCGTCCTCCAAGGCATATGACACACCCTAATCAGAGGCGAAGGGGGATGACGCTCATCGAGGCGATGGTATGGATAGCGGTGCTCGTCATTGTTTTCGAAGCGCTCGGGATGACGCTCCAGTACTTCTATCGCACGAATCGGTACGCGCTCGAGCAGGCGAATGCGGTCACGTCGGGTCAGCGCGGGCTCGAACAGATGGTCAAAGTGATTCGTGAGGCCGCGTACTCGAGTCAGGGAGCATTTCCCATCGTCTCTATCGACGACGACGAGTTCGTCTTTTATGCCGACGTTGATTCCGACGCGCTCATAGAACGTGTGCACTACTACCTGAGTGGGACTGAGCTCATGCGCGGCATCATAGAACCCACAGGAAATCCGCCGGATTACGTGGGGGCAGAGAGTGTATCGCAGGTGGCGAGCTACGTGCGTAATACGTCGCTCGCGACGCCAATCTTTACCTACTACGATGAGCTCGGCAACCAAATAACAGACTACGACAACTGGGCTTTCGTCAGATTCGTGCAGGTGACGCTTGTGGTCAATATCGACGCAAACTCTCTTCCGAATCAGCTCTCGCTCAATTCTTCGGCGGCACTCCGCAATCTTGTGGGACAATAAATAAAAGTATGTGGTATGTAGTATCTAGTATGTTGTCTAGAAGAGAGCGGCGTTCAGCGCGATGCCGGTGCCATACCATATACCGTGTACCAAATACCAAATACTGTTCTCGCGGTGTGACCGTGATGCTCGTCCTCGCGTTCATGGGCATTTTCACGCTCATTTTGGGGACGATTTCCAGCTACGCGCTCATGCAGGCGCGGTACGGTCGCGCAATTGCAGTGCGCGAACAAGCGCTGCACGTCGCGGAGGCGGGGCTCGAATACTACCGATGGTTTCTCAACAAAAATCCTTCCATCATGAGTGCCGGTGTCGGGCTCGTGAGCCCCGATTCGTACACTGTAGTGGACCCGGAAGGGGGTGAGCTCGGGACCGCTACTATCACAGCGACTGCAAGCCTGCAGTGCAACGCCGTGCGGTGGATCGACATCACGTCGCGCGGCGAAGCCGACATCAACCCCAACTACCCGCGCACGCTTTCGGCACGCTATATGCGGCCTTCGGTTGCGGAATACTCGTACGTGGTCAACACCAACGTGTGGGCAGGCTCCGACCGCATCATTCGCGGGCCGTACCACAGCAACGGTGGTGTGCGTATGGATGGCACGCACAATGCCGACGTGACGAGCGCCGTATCTTCATGGCAGTGTACGTCTTCGTACAACTGCAGTCCGACGCAAAATAGTGCGCCCGGGGTCCTCGGGAGTGGTAGCAATCCCTCGCTCTGGGAGTATCCCGTCTCTACCGTAAACTTCGCCTCGATAGCCGTCGACTTTTCGGACCTCAAATCTCGGGCGCAGACGGCGGGCGGCATCTACTACGGCCCAGCTTCGGGCAGCGTCAACAATCGCGGCTACCGGCTCATCTTCAATGCAAACGGCACGGTGACAATCTATAGGGTGAGCTCGACGACAGGATTCCCGAGCTATTCGACACAGTACGGAGATACGACTGAGTACAGTCGCATCAACAACCAGACACTCCTCGGTACATTCAATATTCCATCATCGTGCAGCCTGATGTTCTTCGAGGACAGGGTGTGGATTGAAGGCACTGTCAACGGAAAGGTGACTGTGGTCGCTGCGACTCCGACGACAACGAGCACGAGCCCCGATATCTACCTCAACGGCAATATTCTCTACGCATCGCAAGACGGCACTGATGGTCTCACAGCGATTGCGGAGCGCAACGTGCTCATTCCGCTCGTTGTTCCCGAGAATATGGAAATTCACGGTGTCTTCGTCGCGCAATCGGGGCACTACGGGCGCGACTACTTCTCGACAAGCGACCTCTCCTCTCAGTACGACCCGTACGTACAGCTTCAGAGCCTCACGACCGTTGGCACTGTAGTCTCCAACGGCCGCACGGGGACCTCGTGGAGTTGTGGCGGCTCATTCTGTTCAGGCTTCCAGCAGCGGTACGATTACTACGACCAGCTTCTCGCGTTCTCGCCGCCACCTTTCACGCCGACGGCAACGACCGACTACGAGTTTGCGCTCTGGCAAGAGAATTAATACTCGTGGCGGTCGTGCGCCAGAGTACGAAACTTCTCTGGTGAGAAGTTTCTCCGCGTGACCGCCGTCGCGGTCACGAGCCTCCGCCGCACGACCGCCAGCTCGCGGAGGGTGGTCGAAGGTGCCGTCGCGTCCAAGAGCCTCCCACAGGTACGTGCCCACTCGCGGGAATTGTTAGTGGTACAATCGCCGCATGAAGTACATCCTCGTCGCGAATTGGAAGATGCATCCGGCGACGTATAGGGAAGCAAAAAGATTGCTCGATGTGACGAAGGCGGCCGCAGAGAGCGCAAAGGGCGTGAGCGTGGTCGTCGCGCCGCCCTCCATTTACTTTCGTGAGCTCCGGGGTGCGTACAAGGGGAAGCGGCTCGCGTTTGCCGCGCAGACGGCTCATTTTGAGAACGAAGGCTCACACACGGGCGAGGTTTCCCCGGCGCAGCTGAAAGATTCTAAAGCAGCATATGTCATCGTGGGTCACGCCGAACGTAGAGCATCCGGCGAGAGTGACGACGATACGAGAAAAAAAGTGCATGCGGTGCTGGAGAGCGGCATGACGCCGATACTCTGTGTGGGCGAAAAGCTGAGGGGGCAAGGCGGAGAGCACTATACTTTTGTCCGCGGGCAGCTCACGGCAGCGCTCCGCGAGGTCCCGCAGACGAAAATCGCGCGCGTACTGATTGCCTATGAACCGGTTTGGGCTATAGGCGGTGATAGGGCGATGGGTCCTAGGGAGATGCACGAGATGGCGATATTTATCCGCAAGACTATTGTCGAGATGCACGGCGCTCAGGGCATGAACATGAAAATCCTCTACGGTGGCTCGGTAGATGAAACGAACGCGGCGACCATGCTGACCGAGGGGGAAGTAAGCGGGCTTCTCGTCGGCCGCGCATCTGCCAATCCTTATAAAATAAAAGCACTCATCGAGGCAATCGCAGAGCTATGAAGTGCATCGACGAACTTTCTCCCGCAGAACTCAAGGGAAAACGCGTATTTCTACGCACGAGCCTCAATCTCCCGCTCGCCTCGGACGGAACGGTCGAAGACATCTTCCGACTACAGCGCGCACTCCCCACGGTGCGTTTTCTTGTGCAGTGCGGCGCGAAGGTCATCATCGCTGGCTACCTGGGTCGCAAGGGCGACTCGATGCGCCCCGTCGCTGAAGCGCTGATTAAGCGCACGCCCGATATCAGGATGTACTTTTTTGGGACGCCATTTGAGATGGCACAGGCCGAATCGCATGCGCTTAAAGAAGGCGAGTGTCTCATTTTGGAAAGTACACGGCGCGATCCGGGCGAAGAGACAAAAGACCCGGCGTTCGTCGAGCTGCTCGCTAGCCTCGCCGACATCTTCGTGAGCGATGCATTCGCTGAAGCGCACCGCGACTACGCGTCGAACGTCGCGCTCGCGAAAAAGCTCCCCGCGTACGCGGGTCTGCTGCTGCGAGACGAGGTGCGAGAGCTCTCGCTCGCGCGAAGTCCCGAAAAGCCGTCGCTCGCCATCTTGGGCGGTGCAAAGTTTGAGACCAAGGCGCCGCTCATCCGACAGCTCCTGAGTACGTACGACCATCTGTTCATTACCGGCGCGCTGGCAAACGACGTGTTTAAGGCGCGAGGCCTTCCCGTCGGCCGGTCGCTCATATCCGCGGAGCTTCCGGGTAGGGATGTGCTCGAGCACCCGCATTTCGTCGTGCCAGTTGATGTCACCATCGAACGACTCGACAAGCAGGCACGGGTCAAAAAGCCCGAAGACGTCGAACCGCAAGACAAAATCGTCGACATTGGCCCCGACTCAGTGCAGCTCATCGCACCGCTTGTTGCCTCGGCGAAGTTTATTCTGTGGAACGGACCGACGGGCCTCTATGAAGACGGCTACAGTTCGTATACGCACGCAATCGCCGAACTTATCGCAAAGAGTTCTGCGAAGAAAATTATTGGAGGCGGAGATACCATCGCAGCCATAAAGGAATCCGGAGTGCCGGATGATGAACTTGGCTTTCTCTCGACCGGTGGTGGCGCTATGCTCGAGTACCTGCTCAGGGGCTCGCTTCCTGGCGTGGAGGCACTCGAGCAGTAAGAGGATATAGACTCTCGCGTCTAGAGAGTACCCAGGGCAGACAGGGGTACAATATACATACTATGAATAAGACCGTACGAAATGTCTTTATTGCTTCGCTTATATCCGCATCGATAATCGGCTCCGCTGCGCTCGCGACGCCGGCGGCCGCGCAGAGCGTCGGCGATTTACAGAAGCAGATACAGGAACTTCTCGCCAAGCTCACGGCGCTGCAGGAGCAGTTGAGGCTCACAATCGCCGCACAGGGGAACGCCTCATCGAGCTCGGCACCTGTCAGCGACATCTCCTTTACGGCCGTGCCGCGCATATGCAAAATCTTTCCGGAGCACGCGCTTGCGCTTGGGAACCGCGGGGAAGAGGTGCTCGGGCTCCAGGAATTCCTCCAGGCAGAAGGCTACTTTACGGCTTCGGGCACAGGCTTCTTTGGACCTCTGACTCGCGATGCGCTTGCGCGCTGGCAAGCAGCACAGGGTTTTGAGGCGGCGGGCGCCATGGGACCGCTCACGCGCGAACGCATACGAGCGCGATGCGACGGAAATCAAACGCAGCAATTTACCGCAACCCCCACGCGCGGCGCAGCGCCGCTTACGGTGACATTTAACACGTGGCTCAGTGGGTTTCGCGTGCCGTCTGTTTCGTACACGATTGATTACGGCGATGGCTCTCAAGAGCGCGCCGCAAATTGCCCAGCGCCGGCAGATGCCTGCGTCGGTCCCGGTCAGAACACGCATACGTACGTGAGTGACGGGGTGTACACGGCGACGTTGAACAGAGTTACGGACCCATGCTACGGGCAGCCCGCGTGTCGTGCCGCGATTCATTCTGAGGTCATCGCAAAAATACAGATATCTGTCGGACAGATTGCATGCACCAAGGAGTACCGACCTGTGTGCGGGCAGAAGCAGGTTGTCTGCATTACGACGCCGTGCAACCCGGTTCAGCAGACGTACGGCAATCGCTGCATGGCTGAAGCCGACGGTGCGACGGTGCTCTACGAAGGCCAGTGTCGCCCCGATGCCACCGATCCGGCAGCGGATCCACGGTGCAAATCGTGGTACGACGGGTGCAATACGTGCTCGCGGCAATCGCCCGGTTCACCCGCTATGTGTACACTCCGTGCGTGCACACCAGAGAGCATGACAAAGCCCTACTGCACGAGCTACTTCGATGGCACTGGGGGCAATCGCCCGCCGACCATCAGTGCCTTCTCGGGACCCACGACGCTTTCGGCGAACGAAAGCGGCACATGGACCGTGCGTGCCTCGGATCCGGAGAATGAATCACTCTCGTACTCAGTTACGTGGGGCGATGAACACCTGAGCAATGTACAAAGCGGGTATGGTACGGTCTCGGCCCAAAATTCTTTCGTGCAGACAACGACCTTTACACATGCGTATGCGCGAGCGGGCACGTACACGGTCGTGGTAGTCGTGCGCGATGCATCAGGACAAGAAGCGAAGACGTCGACAACGGTGCGCGTAGGCCAAGAGCAGGTCGCCTGCACGATGGAATACGCCCCCGTGTGCGGGAGGCCGACAGGCTGTGCCAACACATGCCCGCCAGGCCAGTACTGCGCACTGCTCTGTCGACTGCACGACCCAGTGACGTACGGCAACCGCTGCCAGATGAACGCGGCGGGAGCAACCTTCCTCCATCAAGGCGAATGCACGGCGAATAGTTCGAGCATTTACTAGAAAGACGCTCGAATCCTTTCCTGGTGCGTTTCCGCTTCACCCTCTTTGTAATCCTTGTGCTTCCACTGCGTGAGCCCGTCGCCTTTGTAGCGTGGGATGACATGTATGTGCGGGTGGTGGATGACCTGGCCTGCATTGGAGCGATTGTTCATCATGATATTCACGCCGTCGGCGAGCATAGCTTTCTCTACGGCGTGGGCCACCTTGCGCGCGGTCTCTGTGGTCGCGAGCCAGTCTTCTGGTGACACATCAAAAATATTCTGGGTGTTTTCGGCTTTCGGAATGACGAGCGTGTGCCCGGGATTCACCGGGTGAATATCGAGAAATGCGAGCGTTTTTTCGTCTTCGTACACTTTAAAGGAGGGGAGTTCTCCTCGGACGATTTTGCAGAACACGCAATCGTTGGCCATAGGGATGTGTATGTTGTATCTAGTATGCCGTACGTAGTATGAAAATTGCGTACAAAATACCAGATACCACATACTATATACTACGCGGGATGGGACTTTCTGAGCTCGTACAGACACTCCTCAAAAAGCGCGGTATCGAAGACACCGCCGCATTCCTCTCTCCCGACTATGAGCTCCACACGCATTCGCACGCACTTTTTGCAGACATGGAAGCGGCAGTTTCGCGCGTGCTCGCAGCAGTAGAGAAAGGTGAACGCATCGCTATCTACGCGGATTTTGATTGCGACGGTATTCCTGGCGCCGCACTTCTCTCTGACGTGTTTCAGAAAATCGGGTACGGAAACTACGAAATATACATACCGCATCGCGACAAAGAGGGCTACGGCCTGCATACAGATGCTATCGATGCGCTGCGAGAGAGGGGTGTGACGCTCATGATAACGGTCGATGTGGGTACGACAGCGGTAGACGCTGTTGCCTACGCGTCGGAGCGCGGTATCGACACGATTGTGACGGACCACCACGAGCTTGGCGCGGAGCTTCCGCGCGCTGTTGCAGTTCTCAATCCGAAGCGAGAGCCCTACCCGTACCCACATTTGTGCGGTGCCGGGGTCGCGTTCAAGTTTGCGCAGGCACTCATCGAAGCGGGCAAGAAGCGTGGCGTAGCGGGATTCGCGCCTGTTGCTCCAGGGTGGGAAAAGTGGCTCCTCGATCTCGTAGCAATCGCCACGGTGGCGGATATGGTCCCACTCATCGGCGAGAATCGCGTGCTTGCGCACTGGGGACTCACCGTGCTCCGTAAGTCGCCGCGGCCGGGCATTACAGCGCTTCTCTCGCAGCTCCGCATGCGGAAAGCGGAACTCACCGAAGAGGATATTGGATTTTCCATCGCGCCGCGCATCAATGCCGCGTCGCGTATGGACAATCCTGACCTTGCGCTGAAACTCCTCACGGCCAAAGACCCGAAAGAAGCAGAAGAGATTGCGGCGAGCCTCGAGAAACTCAATGCGTCGCGCAAGGGTGTTGTCGCGGGAATCGTGCGCGAAGCAAAAAAGCGAACGCGCGCGCGGTTCCAGCCGGGCGAAGTTGTCGTGCTCGGCGACCCTGAGTGGAAGCCGGCACTCCTTGGTCTCGCTGCAAATTCAATCATGGGTGATCGCGGTGGTGTCGTGTGCCTGTGGGGACGCGATGCGCTCGGTCGCATCAAGGGCTCGTGCCGTTCCGACGGGGAAATGTCCGTCGTCGAACTTCTCACCGGCGCGGGGGATGCCTTTACGGAATCGGGCGGGCACGCTGCGTCGGGAGGATTCACTGTTGCGGAGGGGGCAGTGCACACGCTCCCGGAGAGGCTTGCGAGTGTCGCGCAGAATCTCGTGCGCAAGACGGCCGCGGAGGTGGCGCGTGAGGATGCATCCATAGCGCTCCGCGAGGTTTCGTTCGCGCTTCTGCGTGACATCTCACAGCTCGCGCCGTTTGGTATTGGCAACCCGAAGCCCCTGTTTCGTATACGCCGCGTTCGCGTCTGCGAAGTGCGCCGCTTCGGCAAAGAAAAGAACCACGTCGAGGTGACGCTCGCGTGTCGGGAGACCTCTGCGACTGCGCGCGGATTTGATTTTTTCCGAGCCCCTGAGGATTTTACTTATGCACCCGTACCGCAGGCTGAGGCATCGGTGCTTGCGACGGTGGAGCGCGATACGTACCGCGGCGGCCTCGCGCTCAGGCTTGTCGATATCCTTCCCGCCTAGGCTATACCCCGTGAGATAGACTCGCCAATCTTAGATCAATAGAATGAAAACTGCTGATTCTTTGTTTATGTAAATCGGAGTGCGTATTATCTCATGGGGTATACTCGCTGCATGTCCCGCATCATTATTTTCTGCGACGGCGCATCGAAGGGCAATCCTGGACCCGGCGGATGGGGTGCGCTCGTCGCGACAGAGACGCACGTCGAAGAGCTCGGTGGCGCTGAGGCGCAGACGACCAATAATCGCATGGAACTGAAGGCCGCATTCGAGGCACTCGCAAAAGCAAAAGATTTTGGCGCGGAGACCGTCGATGTGTACGCAGACTCGCAGTATGTGATTGGCGGTACGACGGCGTGGGGGAAAGGATGGCAGCGCAACGGCTGGATTACTTCTACGAAGCAGCCCGTCCTCAATCGCGACCTGTGGGAGCCGCTCCTCGAGCTGCTCGATTCTATGGATTCAAAAATTAGTTGGCACAACGTCGGCGGCCATGTCGGCGTCGGGGGGAACGAACGTGTTGACGAAATCGCATCTGGGTTTGCGACGAATGATGCGCCTCCTCTCTACTCAGGCGCACGAAGTGAGTACCCCATTGATCTCACGAATATCGAGGTTGACGCATCGCTCCAAAAAAAGAAATCCGAATCCCGCAATCGTTCCAAGGCGAAAGCCTACTCCTACGTGAGCGAAGTCGAGGGGAAAGTCGAGGTCCACAAGACGTGGGCTGAATGCGAAGCTCGCGTCCGGGGCAGAAAAGCACGGTTCAAAAAAGCGCTCACGCAGGAAGACGAGACCAGTATCGTGCACAGTTTTTCATAGTGGCTTTTATTGCAACTTTCCACAGTAGGTGTACCGTAAATTGTGGAATGCTCGTTTCAGCTAGCTAAAGGCGGGTATTCCATCGTTGCAACGAAACAGGAGCTCGTACGAACATGTGCGACTATAGCCTCGAGAATGTTGTCTCGCGTCCGGCCGTGGCGGCCGACCGTCTCGTGACGACGTCGTTTCCGCGCACTGTCTCCCGCGGCTTCGCTGATGGAGCCAAAGGTGTCGATAAGACCGTGGCGGTCTGCTTGCGTCCTGGCACGGAAATCGCGTTTGACTCACCGCCGGTCTTTGAGCACCCGGTGACGTACCAGGAGGTCGTCGCGCCCGGCAAGGTCGCGCGCTTTGCGCAGGTGGACATGCACATCAGGCACAAGCATCACGACACGCTCGTCTTCGCTGACGGCACCTTCGTTCCGGTCACCCGTCTCGTCGTGGGGCAGTACGCGACCGTGCTGCAGTTGCCGAGCGTGCGGCTGCACGAACGCGCGCACACGGCCGGCGAAGAGAACTCTGGTGCTCCGGCGCGCGAGCTCAAGAACGCCTGAACGACACGGCTAGTGCTCACAACGAACGACCCTCGGGACTCCGGCCCCGAGGGTTTTCTTTTGATACGCTTTCAGTATGTCCGGCAAGATTGTCTGGGCGGTGTGCGCGGGGATTCTTCTTGGGGTCCTCTTTCGCTCGTTCGTCCCACTTTCGTGGCCATTAGCAGCGTTTCTCGCGCTCGCCGGCGTGTTCGTGCTCGGGTTCTCCACTCTCGACAGGCGGAGTGTCTACGCTCTCATCGGTATCGGCTGCATCGCTTTTGCGGGCGGAATGCTCCGGATGGACGCGGCGCGACTCGTGCACGACCCGGCCTTGTACGAGAGGCTTGATAAGGATGTCGTTTTAATCGGGAAAGTCGTGGCGGAACCCGACGTGCGAGAGAAAAGCGTCAGGCTGCGCGTGCGTGCAAGCGATATGATTTATCATAACGCCACGACTTCTGTTGATGCCGGCGTGCTCGTCGTCGCACCACTTCACTCCGAAGTTGCATACGGTGACACTGTCCGCGCGGAGGGGAGACTACGGCTTCCCGAGGCGTTCGATACAGGTTCCGGACGGGTCTTCGACTACCCGATGTTCCTCGCGAAAGACGGCGTGCTCTACGAGCTCGCGTTTGCGGAAATCGAAGTGCTCGAAACTGGGGGCGGCAATGTGGTGAAGAAGGCTGCGCTCGCCATCAAACAGCTCTATCTCACCGGTCTCAAGCGCACTTTGCCCGAGCCCGCTGCGGGACTCGCGGGTGGCATCACGGTGGGCGACAAGCGTTCTATAGGTGAAGAACTCTCGCAGGCGTTTATCAATGTCTCGCTCATCCACATCGTCGTCCTCTCCGGCTACAACATGACCGTGGTTATCAACGCGGCGGCGCGCCTCCTCACGTATGTTCCTCGAGTGCCGCGCCATGCACCCTTTGCCGTAAGCGGAATTATCGTCTTGCTCTTTGTGCTTATGACAGGTGGTGCGGCGAGTGCGACGCGTGCAGGTGCGATGGCGCTTATCGCGACGTACGCGCGGCTTTCAGGGCGCTCGTTTCTCGCGCTACGCGTGCTCGCAGCTGTCGCGGCGGCGATGGCACTGTGGAATCCATTTATCGTCGCGTTCGACCCCGGATTCCAGCTTTCCATACTCGCGACGGCAGGACTCATTCTCTTTACGCCACTCATAGCTCCGTACCTGCCGTTCATATCGGAGCGGTGGGGACTGCGTGAGATAGCCGCCTCCACAATCGGCACTCAAATTGCAGTACTCCCGCTTCTCCTGTATCAAAACGGACTCCTCAGCATCGCTGCTGTCCCCGCGAACTTACTCACGCTCATCATCGTCCCGTCGGCGATGCTTTTCTCTTTCTTCGCGTCGCTCGCGGGACTACTCCTCGGAAACTTCGGGACCATAGTGGCACTCCCGGCGCTTGCGCTGCTCTCCTACATCATCAAAGTTGCTGAAATTCTCTCTGCAATTCCGTATGCATCTGTCACCGTCCCCGCATTCGGCGTCTGGCTCATGGTTCTCATGTATGTATTGCTTGCCGTCGCGTACGCCTGGCTACAAAAGAAAACACCCCAGGGATGAACCCTGGGGTTTCCGGTCGAGATGTACCTCGACCAAGGTGCTTAACGAAACGTGCGAGTCGGCCTTACGCGCGCCGACGCGCAGCCGCTACTGCTGATCCCGGCGCGGCTGATCGGAGCCGACGTGGCCGGTCGCTTGCGCCGCCACGGTCTGGTCGGCGGTCGCGGTGCCGGCGCCGTTCTGCTGCTGCTTGGCGAGGTCGGCCTGCTGCTGCAGCGCGAGAAGGTCGTTCTTGAACCAGTCGTCCTTGGTCACACCGAGCTGAGTGCCCTTCGTGATGAACGCGGACTCAATCTCCTTGTGGTTCTGCGGAATCTTGATGGCCGGCAGCTCGTCGTCGCCGCGGAACATCTTGCCGACGAACTGGAGGGCGTTGACGGACGTGATCGTCGCGATCATGGCCGGCAGGCCGGAGTGCAGAGCGGTCGTGGCAATCAACGCGGTCTTGGCGGTCGAAGTGGTGGACGGTGTCACGTGACAGTCTCCTCTTGGGGTTCAACCAAGGCCCTAGCGGCCATGGCTGCGCGGGACAGTACCAGCGGGCGGCGGGGGTGTCAAATGCAGACGGCGCCCCAAGGAGGGGCGCCGTCTGAAGAACCAAGAGAGGCAGAATTACATTACCGGTGCAGGAGCAGAGGAGCCGCGGCCTTTCCACCAGCCGATGAGTGCCGCCGGAATCAGCCAGTAGCCGAGGAGGACGACAGTCGATGCGCTGAGGAGGAACGGACCGAAGTTGGGGATGACTGCCATCATCTGCGCGAGCGAGCCGGTCTGCGTGAGCACGCCGGCGACGCCAGAGATGAAGGCGACAGCGAGCGAGAGCACAAAACCGATGGCGCCGAATATCACGCCAGTTTTGAGGTCGCGCACGCCGTACCACATCGCGAGGAGCGCGACGACGATAGCGGAGAGAACGACAAACGAGATGTACTGCGGCGTGAGCATGCCGGGCGTAGCGCTGGGCGGGATGAGCGCGATTATCGCCGCGACTACCGTGTTGGTGAGGTAGTTGCCGAGAAACGTGATAAGGATTGCCTTTTGGTAATTCATAGTAAGCACTAAATGCTAATACCTAAAGGATATCACGCATTTGCAGCCTCAAAGCGCTTTTCCACTACCTCCCAGTTGAGGTTCTTGAAGAACGCATCTATATATTGTGTCTTTCCCGCAGGCAGCGCCCCGTAGTCGAGGATGTATGAATGCTCCCACACGTCGAGGGCGAGGATGATGGGGAGGGTGGCGAAGTGCCCTTGGTGCTGTTCGCCAATGAAGCCGCCGAGGAAGCTTCCGATTTCTTTATCCCAATAGAGCATCGCCCAGCCCGGACCGCGCATTTTCGCTATCGCCGTGAGGTACCTGAGGAGGTGCTCCGGCGCCCCGAAGTCTTTGCACACCGCATCGTAAAAAGCACCACTCGAGGGCATGGGGGATGCGCCACCCTCGAATTGTGGAAAGTAGTGCTCATGCAATCGCATGCCGTCGAACTCAAAAGAGCGTCGACGTATGATTTCCGATAGTGCATGCGCGTGCTTCTCGCTGTCTTTCGCGTATTCACCGATGAGTGAGGTGAGTGTGTTGAAGTTCTTCACATACCCCTCGTAGAGCCCGATGTGCTCCTCGACCGATTTTCTAGATATGCCCTCCAGTTCGGGGATATTGAATGTCTTTGGCGTGTATTCCATATCGCTCAATATAGCACCGCGCACGGTGAAGCTAGAATGTACGCATGCAGGCCTCGTCGCGCATCCTCGCTATGGTGCTCGTTCTGCTCCTCCTCGTTTTGGGCAGCATTGCGTATGCGGTAGCGGCGGAGGACCGGCGCGGGCTGCTCACCGTCTCCTTTCTCGACGTGGGGCAAGGCGACGCGATTTTTATCGACGCGCCGTCTGGGAGACAAGTACTCATCGACGGCGGCGCGAGTGCGCAGGTACTGCGCGAGCTTGCACGCGTGAGCCCCTGGTACGACAGAAGCATCGATGTCATCATCGCGACGCACCCAGATGCCGACCACATCGGCGGGCTTATCGACGTCCTCGAGCGCTACGAGGTGGACACGATTGTGCGCTCGAGCGTACATGGCGATACCGCGCTCGCGGAGACGTTTGATAGTCTCGCCACTTCTGGCCGATATGAGACTTTTTTCGCAGAGCGCGGACAGACAATCGACCTCGGCGGCGGAGCACGCCTCGAGATTCTCTTTCCAGACCGTCCCGTCCCCGGGATTGAGCCCAATGTGGGGTGCGTCGTCGCGCGGCTGACGTATGGCGAGACGGCATTCATGCTGCCGTGCGATGCGCCCGACGAGATAGAGCTCTATCTCGCGCGTCTTGGTGCCGAGCATCTTAGAGCCGATGTGCTGAAGGCTGCGCACCATGGCTCGAAGACTTCTTCCGCTCCCGCTTTTGTCGGCGCTGTCGCACCTGCGTACGCGGTGTTCTCGCGCGGATGCGACAACAGCTACGGTCATCCGCATCCGGAAGTCGTCGAGACGTACGCGCGCTTCGAAATCCCCACGCTCGACACCTGCGAAGAGGGGACAATTACTTTTGTGAGCGATGGACAAACGGTGTCGCTTCGGTAGTGTTACGTAAGCACGCGGATTGCGTGTATCAACCCGCAAGGAGGCCGAATGAAAAGATTTTTCATCGCGCTCGCCAAATTCATCGGGTACGGTGGGGCAAAGTCGCTCCTCGACCCGGCGCGCGTCGAAGGGGACGATTCCGCGGGGGCGAGGGCCCTCGTCATCGAAGGCAAGCGGAAAAACTTTGTTTTCTAAAGCATTCGCTGATCCACGCACGAAAAAGGCCGCCTTCCGGGCGGCCTTTGACTTTCATGGATGAGAGAACGTTGCCGGTCGGTGCTTGTTAGGCGAGAATCCCCGCTTTCTTGAGCGTCTGGAATGCGCCTCGCTTTTTCATGGTCTTGAGGCCCTTGGCGGAGACGTGCACGGTGATTTTCTTGCCGAGCTCGGGGATGAAAAGCGTCTTTTTCTGGAGGTTGACCTGGCGGCGGCGCTTGCCAGTCGGGTTGAACTTGGTAGCACGAACACGGTTGGAGTAGCCGCCTCCGACCTGTGAGCTCTTGCCTGTGATGACACATTCTTTCGCCATAGACGCCCGAACTGTACCGCAGGGGGTGTATAAAGTCAAAAAATAGGGCGCAAAAGTGTATACCCCATGAGATACCCCACTCTAGATCCTGGCGATATATTCGAATCTCACTATCTCACGGGGTATACTGATGCACTATGGAATTCAGCGACACGATATTCCTCATCGTGGTTATCATATTCTCGGCCGTCATACACGAGGTGATGCACGGCGTTGCGGCAGATAAACTGGGCGACCCTACAGCGCGCTATGCGGGTCGGCTTACGCTCAACCCCATCCCGCACCTCGACCCCATCGGCTCTGTGCTCGTCCCGGTACTCCTCGCGTTCTCGGGTGCGTCCTTTTTCTTCGCCTGGGCGAAGCCAGTGCCGTACAATCCGTACAATCTTCGACCCGGTCGCTTTTCAGAAGCGATCGTCGCATTTGCAGGACCACTCTCCAACCTCGTCATCGCGCTCGTCACGGGGCTCCTCATGCAGACCATAGCCTTCGCACCGGAGGTCACCGCAATCCTCTTCCTCATCGTCGCGGTCAACGTGATGCTCTTCCTCTTCAACCTCTTCCCTATACCGCCGCTCGATGGCTCCAAAATACTTTCTTCTCTTCTGCCTGGCGCCATCGGCCGCACCTACGATGGGTGGCGCGCACGCATGGAATACAACCCCTTCCTTGGCATGGGGCTCGTGCTCGTGGTCATTGTCGTCTTCGGCCAGGCGTTCGGCACGTTCGTCTTCGGGGTAGCGCGTCTCATCGCGGGAGTATAGGGCTCATCCTTGCGCCCGCAGGGCATTAATAGTAGTATCTCGGCATTCCCCTCGGGGGATTTTTGATTGACAATGGCTACGATAAACCAGCTCGCACGCAAAGGACGCAACCCGCGCGTGTACAAATCCAAGACCGGCGCGCTCGCGCGCGGTTTCAACACGCTCAAGAACCGCCCCTCTTTCTACCCGGCGCCCTTCAAGCGCGGTGTGTGCACTCGCGTCACGACCAAGACGCCTAGGAAGCCCAACTCCGCCATCCGCAAAATCGCCCGCGTCCGTCTTTCCAATGGTATGGAAATCACCGCCTACATCCCGGGCGAGGGACACAACCTCCAGGAACACTCGGTCGTTCTCGTGCGCGGTGGTCGCGTGAAAGACATCGGCATCCGTTACACCATCGTGCGCGGTAAGCTCGACGCTACCGGTGTGGAGAAGCGCCGCCGCGGCCGCTCTCGCTACGGCGCCAAGAAGCCCAAAGCTGCCAAGTAATTTCCTATACCCTACAACCTATTCCCTCTAAAATATCTCTATGCGACGCCCTGTAAAAAATCGTAAGCAGCCGAATCCCGACGAAGTGTACGGGTCTCTCAAGGTCGCGAAGCTCATCAACTACGTGATGGAGCGCGGCAAAAAGGACACCGCCCGCAAAATCGTCTACAAGGTCATGGAAGAGCTCAAGAAAGAGGGCGACCCGGTCGCAATCCTCGAGGAGGCGCTCGACAAGGCAGCTCCGTCGGTAGAAGTACGCTCACGCCGCGTGGGAGGTGCCAACTACCAGGTGCCTCGCGAGGTGCGCCCCGAGCGCCGTCTTGCACTTGGCCTGCGCTGGATAGTGGAGGCAGCGGAAGGCACGAAGGGCAAGCCGATGGCAGACTCGCTTCTCAAAGAAATCCAGGCAGCATACAAGGGCGAGGGCAGCGCGGTCACCAAGAAGGAAACAACGCACCGCATGGCAGAGGCCAACAAGGCTTTTGCCCATTTTGCCTGGTAAGTTAAGAATGTGAAGTACGTTCCTCTTATTGTGGTGGTTTTATTTCTTGCGGCGGGAGGTTTTTTGATTTGGCAGGAGCAAGCCCTAATGGGAGTCACCCCGGTGATTAAAGTGGCTGAGGAGGAAAATGTTTTAGCACGTGCCTTAGTCGGCGGAGCCGAGACACGCGAGACCGGTGAGGGCGCAACTAAACAGCACCCGACCATTCAAAGTTACATTCTTGGACCTTCATCTGTCACTGCCGGTACAGCGTGGGAGGGGGTGATTGTCATGCCGGAGAATTTGGTTGGGAAGTTTAGCCTTCCAGATATCTATTGGGGCGACGGGACTGCTGATAACGATATTTCCGGGACACTTTGGAAGTATGACGGCACTGATGTTCAGGATAACAAGGTCCGCATTTCTCACACATACAGCAAGCCCGGCGTGTATAAGGTTTTTATGACCATTAATGGTAGTGGCAAGGAGTTTGCGGCAGGTACAGTCATCCTAAATCCCATCATTACCGCTAAATAAATAACCTGGCCAACAAGGCATTCGCGCACTTCGCCTGGTAGCTCAGTAAAGATAAGACAAATAAAACGGCTCAACACGTGTTGAGCCGTTTTGATTTGGTGCTGGACTGCAGCAGCGCAGTCTACTGCATGAGCAGGTACTCAATCCTGCCGAGCGCCTCATGCGGCGTCACGACGTCGAAGGTATCGAGTGCGTACTGGTGCGCGACGTTTTGAAGCCGTTGGAGCGCTGAATCTGCGCTGTTGTCGACGCATTTCGACGCGCAGTACGCGAGACTGGTGAGCACGAACGGATCGGCGTACGGCCTCTTGGCCCTTTCGATTTCGTTGAGAACAAATTGGCGGATTTTCTCAAGATCCTCTTCGGTGGTCATGGCATTTCTCCATTGTCAGGGGCGAATGAACGCCGTGAGGTCTGAGATTTCACAGACACGGATGTTGTCGCATTCCACGTAGCCGTCCGCGACCGCGAACGACCGTTTCGCTGAGACGAGGATCTTCTTCACGTCGATGCGATACTGCACGAGCGATGCACTCGGCAAAATCTCACCGAGAAATTTGCTCGGCCCTGCGCCCGTAGCGCGACCCTTGCCTCGAGCGCCGGACCAGCCGGCGAAGAAGCCGGTGAGTTGCCAGAGCGCGTCTTGCTGCAAACACCCCGGCATCACGGGGTCATCTTTGAAGTGGCAAGCGAAGAACCAGGCGTCGCGGCGGACATCCATCTCCGCGATTGCGTAGCCCTTTTCGAACGTGCCGCCCTCGTCGCGAATGTCGAGAATGCGGTCAAGCATGCGCATGGGTGAGATGGGCAGTCGAGGCAGATTGCCCCACATGCCCCGGCCGCAGTACTCGAGTTCGTCGAGGCTGTACGATTCTTTCCTCTGGAACCCCGAGGTGCCCGGCACCCTACCTGAATCATCGAGAAGCATGGTCATGGCTTCATCTCCCTTCGGCCATCCGTTACGGAGCCGTTCTGTCGACGTTATACCGATATGATAGAGGTGTGTCGAGCGCATTTTGCGGCCTGCTGTTTACACGTACTATGTCCGCATGGCAGAGGTAAAGATTGAGCAGAGTTGGAAGGCGCGGCTTGAGGGGGAGTTCGGGCAAGACTATTTCAAGCAGCTCACTGATTTTGTCCGAGAAGAGTACAAGCGGGCGGTGGTGTACCCGAATCCGAAGCAGATTTTCCGTGCGTTCGACGAGACGCCATTTGAGAAAGTGAAAGTGGTCATCTTGGGGCAAGACCCGTATCACGGCGAAGGGCAAGCAAATGGTCTTTGCTTTGCAGTAAATAGCGGTGTGCGACCGCCGCCTTCACTGCAAAATATCTGGAAAGAGATTGAAGCTGACCTCGGGAAGCCTGCGGTGCGAGACACCGACCTTTCCCGCTGGGCAAGGCAGGGAGTTCTATTATTGAACGCGACACTCACGGTAAATGCCAAGACACCCGGGAGTCATCAGGGGAAGGGTTGGGAGCAATTTACCGACGCGGCTATCAAGAAGCTGGCAGAGGAGCGCGAGGGCATCGTCTTTATATTGTGGGGCAACTACGCGCGGCAAAAAGGCGCTCATATAGATAGAGCGAAGCACTTGGTCTTAGAAAGTCCGCACCCGTCACCGTTTTCGGCGCATAGTGGCTTCTTCGGCTCCAAGCCATTCTCGAAAGCAAATGAGTATCTGCAGGCGCGCGGGGAGAACCCCATCGACTGGTGACATCCCCTTCTATTCGACGGCCGTCTAATAGAGAGCTATAGTAGTCGGAACACTTTCCTTAATCGTTCCTCGGACTCAATTTTCTCGAGCACGCCGTACAATATGTATTTCGAGAGGGCCGATTCGCGCCGTATAAGTTGTATAAGTTCCTCACAATCGTGTGGAAAGATCCAGACACTCTGCTGTAGCTGCACAAAGCCGGCACGCTTCAATATTCCGCGCACTTGGTTGCGCAATACTCGATATTTCTCGGGGATGTCGAATACAACGATGCGCCACCGGTGGTCCCATCGGGTATCGTTTCGCAAAAGGGCTGCCGTGGAGCGAATTGCGCCACCGAGTATATCCGCACCCCTGTCGGTAAGAGAAAGTTTTTGCCCGCGTTCAGTAATGAATTTCAGGTCCTTAAGCCGCTCAATGGCCAACTTCTTGCGATATCGAAACTGTGCGTGTTCTCGCGCCCGCTTGAACATCAGACGATTAGAGCGAGCAGATAGAAGGAACCCGTACAGCAAATCGCCAGCCGACAGATCTTCGAGGACGCTTCGTTCTATAGCGCCGAGCCGATGTCTTCGTTTTGCCATATATCCATATATTATACGGCCGTCGATTAGAGGGATGTATGAGATGTGGATTCTGAAGTATGTGAAGTACGTGCAGGGTGGCCTTTCGAGTGGTAAGAAGCGGGCTTCAGCGGAGTCTCATAGGGGCACGTCCATGATGCGCCTATGTCACTCTTCTCGATTTTCGTCATATTCCTGCTCGTCGCTGTCTTCGGCACGCTCATCGCCGTGGCGATAGATGAAGAGTTTTGGCTCTAGTGAGGCTTGTATTTTCGCCCCCAATCCGTTACATTGTGCACACCTGCCTGCGCAGGCAGGCGCCCAAAAGAGGTTTAGCGGGGCTCCGCCAGCCGGCGGATATTTTTTTAAACAATACATACTATGAGCAGAGATTACCCCCTCGAGAAGGTCCGCAACTTCGGCATCGTCGCACACGTCGACGCGGGCAAGACGACCACGTCGGAGCGCATCCTCTACTACACCGGCGAGAGCCACAAAATAGGTGAAGTGCACGAGGGCAACACGGTTACCGACTGGATGGAACAGGAGCGTGAGCGCGGTATCACCATCACCGCCGCGGCCATCACGTGTTTCTGGAATCCCTCGTACATGGGTGCCGATACATCTTTCAAGCATCGCTTCAACATCATCGACACGCCGGGTCACATCGACTTCACGTCGGAAGTGAAGCGCTCAATGCGCGTACTCGACGGTGCAGTCGTCGTATTTGACGGTGTCGCGGGCGTGGAGCCTCAGTCGGAGACCAACTGGCGCTACGCGGAGGAAGCCGAGGTGCCCAGAATCTGCTACATCAACAAGCTCGACCGCACCGGCGCTTCATTTGAAAAGTCGTATGCTTCGATTCTCGACCGCCTCTCGACGAAAGCAGTCCGTCTCCAGATACCGATCGGCCTCGAAGACCAGTTCGAAGCGGTCATCGATGTTCTCGAGATGAAAGCGTATCGCTTCGAGGGTGAGATGGGCAAGAACGTCGTACCATTCGAGATTCCGGATCAGTACAAGGCCGATGCGGAGAAGTATCACAACGAAATCGTCGAGCGCATCGTCGAGACTGACGACGCACTTATGGCCGAGTTCCTCGACGGCAAGAAGCCCTCTCTTGAGGTGCTCAAAAAGGCGCTTCGCCAGGCCGTCGTCACCAACAAGATTTTCCCCGTCCTCACCGGCAGCAGTCTCAAGAACAAGGGTGTGCAGCGCGTGCTCGATGCGGTCGTCGACTACCTCCCGTCTCCGCTCGACCTGCCCCAGGCTCGCGGTATCAACCCCGACACTGGCGCAGAAGAGACACGCCCAGCCGACGACTCGGCGCCCTTTGCCGCGCTCGCATTCAAGCTCCAGGTGGACCCATTCGTCGGTGCGCTGACATTCTTCCGCGTCTACTCGGGCACCATCAATACGGGTGACACTGTCTACAACTCTGCCAACAACAAAAAGGAGCGCATCGGCCGTATGGTGCGCCTCCAGGCAGACAAGCGCGAGGAAATCAAATCTGTCCATGCGGGCGAAATCGCTGCCGTGGTGGGCATGAAAGAGGTGAAAATCGGCCACACGCTCTGTGTCGCGGATCACCCGATTATTCTCGAGAGCATCGTCTTTCCTGAGCCAGTGGTTTCGATGCGTGTCGAGCCGAAGACCAAGGCCGACCAGGAGAAAATGGGTATCGCACTCTCCAAGCTCTCCGACGAAGACCCGACGTTCCGCGTCCACTCCGACCCTGAGACGATGGAGACGATTATCTCGGGCATGGGTGAGCTGCACCTCGACATCATCGTCGACCGCATGAAGCGCGAATTTGCCGTGGAGGCGACGACGGGCAAGCCGCAGGTTGCGTACCGCGAGACTATCCAGGGCACCGCGGATGTCGAGTACAAACACATCAAGCAGACAGGCGGTCGCGGTCAGTACGGCCACGTGAAAATCAAGGTCAAGCCGCTCGAACCGATTGTCGAAGGCGAGAAGGTCAAGAACAACGTCGACCGCGAAGACCACTTCGAATTCATCAACAACATCAAGGGCGGCGTCATCCCGCAGGAGTACATTCAGCCGGTCAAAAAAGGTCTCAAGGAGGGTATGGAGCGCGGTGTCCTCGCCGGCTTCCCGATGGTCGATGTGTCTGTCGACCTCTACGACGGCAGCTACCACGACGTCGACTCATCCGAAATCGCATTCAAACTC
This sequence comes from uncultured Candidatus Saccharibacteria bacterium, assembly GCA_964594735.1. Classification (GTDB taxonomy): domain Bacteria; phylum Patescibacteriota; class Minisyncoccia; order Phycocordibacterales; family UBA2100; genus UBA10103. Next base: position 46,871 of record CAZQMS010000004.1, read on the forward strand.
GCTGCGCTCAATGCGTTTCAAGACGCGGTACAGAAGGCGAAGCCCGTCATTCTCGAACCGATTATGAAGCTCGAAGTCGTCATGCCAGAGAAATTCATGGGCGACGTGACCGGCATGATCAACTCGAAGCGCGGCACCATCGAAGCGATGGGTGAGCGCGGCCAGGCACGCGTCGTCACTGCCAAAGTCCCGCTCTCAGAAATGTTCGGCTTCACCACGCAGCTTCGCTCGCTCACCGAAGGTCGCGGTGTCCCGAACCTCGAATTCAGTCACTACGCGGTCGTGCCGCGCAACGTCCAGGAGGAAATCGTTTCGTCAAGAAAATAGACACGTCTGCCACAAGGGCACTTCCGCCGAGATTTTCCAGCAGGCCCAACTGCTAGGAAAATCCAAGTGCAGTCGCTGCTGCGAGCTGCCATTTCACTAACGTCGAGTACGACGAAGTGAAATTGGTCGCAGGACGAAATCGTTGCGTCCAGAAAGTAAAAGAAACCCGGGCTTAGCCCGGGTTTCTTTTATGCGATGATGTCGGTGCCGAAGATCTCCACGTATTGCTCGTCGGTTAGATACTCTGCGAGCGTGAGCTTCACACCCACCAAGAGTCCATACACTTCATGTGGGTCTGAATGTTCCAATTCCTTTGCCATGAGGTAGTCAATATATCCTGCCACCTGCGCTCGCAGAGTCTCGAGCCCTGCCCGCTTGGCTTCATTGGGTACGCCTTTTCCGCCGCGACCTTCTATCGCCACGTCGAGTGCGCGCACTGCCGCCTCGACATCTTTTTTTACCTGAGCCTTTCCTTCGAGCTCTTCGCGGTTGCGTATGGGGATGATTTTCTCGAAGGACATACTCAGATGATATCACCTTCGACTCAGTGCATAGTTTCGCACGCACCATACTGCAATACTGCCGCGGGGTACGCCGCGGCGTTTACAGCGAGGGAGGGGTGTATAAGTCGTGATCGCGCTACATGCATACAGCTATAATGAACGTATGGAGATGACTCGAAAAGACGTGTACCTCGGCACAGGTGCAATCATTGTCATCGTCGTGTGCACATACCTGCTCTATACAGATGGACAATTCGTAAAGATGGAGAGCGAAGATACTGCTCTGGTAGAAGAGGTGCCCGCGATGACGGCTCTCATGAAAGAGGTGCTCGAGAAAAGCACAGGATTCCAGTTGCTCGTCTCATACACCGATGGCGGGTTCCAGCCCTCACATGCGTCTATCAAGCGGGGCGATACAGTCCGCTTCACCAACAACTCCTCCGGCGAAGTCTGGGTATCTGCTGCAGCGGTACACAACGGCAACATTTTTCCCGGCGGGCCGAGTTCGTGCGGACAGAGTGCGTTTGATTCGTGCACAGCGCTCCAGCCGAAGGAATTTTGGGAGTTTACTTTTGATGAATCAGGGACGTGGGGCTACATCAATGTCGCGAATCCCACACACGATGCCGCGCTTGAAGTCGTCGCACTGTAGTGCGTGTTAGGATTTCAAAGTGTCACCAGTAAAAAAATCTGCGCTCTGGATTCTCCTTGCTTTCCTCTCGCTTGCCGCGGGATATTTAGGGTACAGCTCGTACCTCGGGTACCTCGATTACAAAGCTGCTCAGGCGGAGGAGGCAGCGCGCCAGCAGATATACGCGCTCAATCGGACCACGCTTATCGAAGCGCTCTCGCGCGAGGGCGTAGGGGCAGACGAGTTGGTACGCGGCTTTTGGTACTCATACCGCGATGCTTCAGGAGGAGAAAGCGTCGGGCGTTTCGATCTCGACACGCTTGCATGGAACGAATTGCTCGCGGCAGAGTACGTCGCCATGCTCGCATCCCGTGTCGGTGATGCGTATCGCGTCCCGCCGACTTCCATGCGCTACTTAGAGAATGAAGAATTGCCGGAAAAGCTGCAGTTCCACAATGCGCTGTACAATCCGCGCCAGCCAGGCGCGTTCCAGGGTACGCAGCAGCAGCTAGAGAGCGCGTACGCGTCGGGGGACGCGACCTCAGAAGAGCTCTGGCAGCTCGCATACACCTACGAACTGCGCGGCGAGTACGAGAAGCGCGACGAATTGAACAAGGCTAATTGCAGGCTCTTCAAAGAGCGTTGCGGCGGCGATGTGCGGATTCGCGCTTTTGGGCGAGTCGTCGACACCGATGGTCGGCCTGTGCAGGCCGCCACGGTGGAAGTGCTCAGTGCGGACGGTGCCTCGGTAGATACCAACGAAGAAGGAGAGTTTGAACTCACTCTCACGGTAGATGAAATGGAAAAAGTCCGCATCGAGGCGAGCAAGCGCAACTTTTCTTCCGGTGTCGCGAGTATCGTGGTGGTCTCCGCCGGCAAGTCCGCATACGACGTAGGGGATATTGTGCTCGGTTCACCTGTCACGATTATCACGCTCGATACTGCACGCCGCACCGTGTCCGATCCCGCGAGCGAGGCGCGACCCGACGGTAGCTTCGTCTTGCGCGCTGATGTGAGCGAATACATCATCCCGCCGGGAGCCATCGTGCGCGCCGACGGCACGCCGTACCGCGGGGCAGTCGACGCGTACATATATGAGTTCGACCGCGATACGGTACCCGCGAACCTCGTCACGCTCGACATTTTTGACGAGGTGTACGGTTACACCGGCGACCTCATGCTCACCTTCGGGATGCCGTTCATACAATTCTTTACGCTCGATGGTGAACGGCTCGACGTACTATCGCGTACCCCGATGCTTCTTACGTACAAATTCCCGCACTTCGACAAAATGCTCACCAACGAGGACGGTATCTTGAATGCCGGGGTGACTACGGCTGAAGTCGATACATTGATTGCCGCATCGCGTGGGAAAACGGATTTCCCTATAACCTCAGGGTTCCTCTTTGCGAATGCTATCCACAGCTTCCCACCCTTCTGGGTCATGGATAGAAAGAGTGGCGTGTGGGACAATGTCGGCATACGGATGCTCGACAACGAGGGCACGATACAAGCACCCTTTTATACGGCTAAATAGTACCCATGAGAGATTGGCTTAATGGATTCTCAGAGCAGCACCTTGGCACGCTTACCAATGTGCTCGCGCTCCTGGTCGCGGCTCTTGCGATTTTCACTGGATTTAGCTTGGCTCGCGGCAACGTCGACATCCCATGCTGGAACGTGAGCACGACGCGAGAAGAGGGCGGTTCGTGCACGGGCGGTTCCTGGACGACATGGTCGACCACCGCTGAAGACGGCACGACGGTGACGGAGCGCCGTGTGTACACCGGAGTTCTCAACACCGTGAGCGCCGTGATTACCTACAATACCTGCGGTGGTATCTCGAACAATTCCGCGGCCAACATAACGTCGCAGAGCTCCGCATGTCAGATAGAAGAGACGCGTACCAGGTCCGGCACCGGCTCTGGTGGGAGCGGCGGTTCGGGCTCTGGGAGCGGTTTTGAAATCCTCTCGTACAACACACAGCAGACCGTGGGCGACATCATCAGCACGATGAATGTGCAGGGCACTGTGAGTGACTTCAATGATTTCGTCGAGGCACGACTCGCCACATCCAGCATTCGCGCCATACCGATGCTCGTGCGCAGCGGGGAGACGACGCGTATCGTGTGGGATTCTGAATACGTCAGGCTCTGTCGCGTGACCGGAACCAACGGCGACAGCTGGCCGCTACCGGTCGGTGGACAATTGCCGGTAGCGCTCTCAGGCGACGAAACTTCGGCTCCTATCGTGCAGCAGACCACCTACACGCTCGCGTGCACGACGGCACTCGGCAACATAATTGGCGGTGACGTGATCGTAAACATCATCCCGACGTTCAACGAACAATAGTAGTAGACGCGTGTTTCAGAGCCTCCGTCGCGCTTTGCGGCGGGGGCTCTGTGTAATCCCCGAGCGATTGCGTGTCCGCAGAAGACGCAGGCGGCGGTGCGATAGAATACGTGTGTGGCCCGATTCTTGCACTCTCTGCGGTTTCCACTTCTTGCTCTCGCAGCACTGCTTTCAGTTATCGCGATTCTCTATGCAGTCCTCACGCTCATGAGTGGAGTCGAAGAGACGCCAGAGGCGGGCGAGCTGACGTACGAGCAAAAGATGGAAATCCTCACGTCGCTTCGCGGTGGGGAGAATATCCCGCTCGATAGGAGAGAGAATACACTTTCTGCGATTGAAGAAGCCCCGGAACCGCTCAGCAGCGATGAAAAGATGAACATTCTCCGTGGTCTCAAATAAATATGCGTTCTACTAAGCAGCTTACGGTCGTCGGCATGCTCGTGGGCGCACTCACGATTGGCAGCATGTTCGCTCTCGCCCCATCGGCAGAATCCCAGGCGAGCGGCGGCACCGTAGCGGGTTATGCGTGGAGCGATACCATTGGCTGGATTTCGCTCAATTGCAGCAATCACAGCTCGTGCGGGACGGTGAGCTACGGACTGCAGGTCGACGCCGACGGCGTGCTTTCCGGAAAAGCGTGGAGCGAAAACATCGGGTGGGTGAGCGCTGATATTACCGATCTTCTCGGATGTCCCGACGGTGGCTGCTCCGCTCGATTCGAGGGCGATGAACTTACGGGCTGGCTGAAAGCTCTCTCTGGCGGTTCGTCGCAAAGCGGAGGCTGGGACGGATTCATCTCCCTCTCGGGCTCGAGTCCAAGCTACGGCCCCACCCTTTCGTCCGGCACTTTTTCCGGGTACGCATGGGGAGACACCAATGTCGGCTGGATCGATTTCTCTTTTGCCACGAGCGATTTCGTACCCGATGTGTGTCTCAACCTGCCTGGCGTGCAGCCTGCTGCGCCAAGTGGATACTACGAAGAAGATGGGCAGTGCCTCGTACAGTGCAATGTCGCGCACAGTTGCTTGGGTCAGACGATTCAGAAGACCGAAGCGAACTGCGCTGTCATCAACGTGACGACATGCGTGGCGCCGCTCTTTTGTGTCGCGGGCTCTGCGGTGTGCCTCTCGCCGAGCCCCGTCTTCAACCCGGGTGCAGGTCTCTCCGGACACCTGCAGGCGCGCCCGCTCATTCTCCCAACTGGCGCTAGGACGCGCTTGCATTGGGATGTGGGCAATGTTGAGAGTTGCTCAGTGACAGGAAGCAACGGCGATTCGTGGTCGGGTGTGGCATCGGGCGCGTCGGGACAGGAGACAAGCCCTATCCTGCAAGTCACGACATTTACTCTTACGTGCGTGAAGTTCGACGAAGCGACTTTCTCAGAAAGTGTGTCGGTGACCGTGTTGCCAGTCTTTAGGGAGATATAATAAAAGCTACGTATGCATACCATCTCATCACGCCAACTCTTCCTCCTCCTTTTTAGTCTCTTCGCGCTCCTCTTCGCGGCGAGCGCTCTGTTCGCATGGTCAGGTCCCTCCTCTTCCGCGCCAAACGGCAACGCTGCAGCACCGGTGAACGTTGGAGTGGACGCTCAGATAAAGGACGGTCGTCTTGGCCTCGACGCGCTCGCGGTCTATGGTTCGCAGTACATACAGAGCAAGCTTGGCATTGGCTACGAATTGCCCGTCGTGGCACTCGACATCAACGGAAGTCTCAAACTCGGGAATGGGCGCGAAGTGTGCCAGGCGGTTTCCGCCGGTGGGCTGCGTTACAACAGCAGCGACGCGGTCGTCGAGTACTGCGATGGCGATGAGTGGACTCCACTCGGAGGTGGCACAGTTGGTCCCGTGCAGACGCAGACGTACACGAGTCCGGGTTCGCGAACGTTCACGGTTCCGGCATCATTCAATGTCTTGTTTGTGCACGTCGGCGGTGGTGGAGGTGGGGGTGGAGGTGGGGGTGGCGCAGGTGCCGGTGGCACTGGAACAGCCGGTCTACAGTCTTCCTTCGGTAGTGTGATTGCATACGGCGGCGGCGGCGGCTCAGGATGTCAGGCAAGGGGAGCAGTCCCCTATGGCGGCACCTCTGGAGCCGACGGCACCTCCACAGGCGGAGATGTCAACAGGGTAGGCGGCGGCGGGACGAGCGGGTCTCCTGGAAATTGTTCAACTTCAATCGCTGGTCGGGGAGGTGCAGGAGGAACAGCGATAAAAATCTACACCCCGACGACTTTGACGCCGGGCAGTCCGGTGAGTGTATCTGTAGGCAGAGGCGGTTCGTTAGGGTCGAGTATCTATGGGGGTTCAGCTGGCGGCGCGGGTTTCGTGAGGATTTGGTGGCAGTAATGTATGCGACGTATTCGCATCGATGCCACAGTAGCGTTTGCCGTCGCGGGGGCGTTGCTGCTCAGCGCGAGTCTCGTGTACGCGTGGACGGGGCCAGTCTCGCTGAGTACATCCGTACCGGCGCCGGTTACTCTACTTTCTGAGGAACAGATTAAAGACGGCGCGCTCGGCGTCGACAGTCTCGCGGTATACGGCTCGCAGTACATTCAAGGCACGCTCGGCATCGGTGTCGCGTCGACAACTTTTGCAGTGGATGTCGCCGGCACGCTCCGACTTGGCAACGGGGGAGAGACCTGTGCCGCGGGCATGGCGGGGGCACTGCGGTACGAGAGCGCGTCGGCGCGCATACAGTACTGCGACGGCGACTCCTGGACAGCAATCTAGCAGCCCGTCTCGCTTGACGGTCAAGACCACTTTGTTACACTGCCCCCACGCACGCTCTGTGCGCCTGCCTGCTGGCAGGCAGGTATTCTTCCGCCTAATTTTCTTCGCGCGGCCTAGCGACCCGCACAGCAGCGAAGGAAGCTAAACGGAAAAATCCCAGGGCACCCAAACGCGTTGGCACAATTATTAGTGGTCTGTTAGCTAGTCCCTAACAGCTACAAGCTATAAGCTATTAATCATATGGCAGGAGAATTCAATCGCACGAAGCCGCACGTGAACGTCGGCACCATCGGTCACGTCGACCACGGCAAGACCACGCTCACCGCGGCTATCCTCAACGTGCTCTCGAAAGCTGGCAACGGCTACGGAGCGACGGTGAAGGGAGTCGATGACATCGACAAGGCGCCGGAAGAGAAGGCGCGCGGTATTACTATCTCGCTCTCGCACTCCGAGTACGAGACACCGACGAGGCACTACGCCCACGTCGATGCCCCTGGTCACGCCGACTACATCAAGAACATGATCACCGGCGCAGCCCAGATGGACGGCGCAATCCTCGTGATTGCCGCATCCGACGGCGTCATGCCCCAGACGCGTGAGCACGTGCTGCTCGCACGCCAGGTAGGCGTGCCGAAGATGATTGTCTTCCTCAACAAGGTAGACCAGGTGGACGACAAGGACCTCATCGACCTCGTCGAAGAGGAAGTCCGCGACCTCCTCGAGAAGCAGGGCTTCGACGGCAAGAACACGCCGGTTATCCGCGGCTCGGGTCTCAAGGCGCTCGAGAATCCGGAACCGGGCAACGAGTGGTCGGACAAGGTCATGGAGCTCATCAAGGCGCTCGATGAATACATCCCGACGCCGGAACGCGACACGGCGAAGCCGTTTCTCATGGCTATCGAAGACGTCTTCTCAATCGAAGGCCGCGGCACCGTCGTCACGGGCCGCATCGATCGCGGCATCATCAAGGTAGGCGAGGAAGTTGAAATCATCGGCATCAAAGACACCAGCAAGACGACCGTCACGGGTGTCGAAATGTTCAACAAGTCCCTCCAGGAGGGTCAGGCAGGCGACAACGCAGGCATCTTGCTCCGCGGTACCAAGAAGGACGACGTCCACCGCGGTCAGATTCTTGCGAAGCCAGGCTCTGTGAAGCCGCACACTGAATTCGAGGCAGAGGTGTACATCCTCTCCAAGGAGGAAGGCGGCCGTCACACGCCGTTCTTCACGGGCTACAAGCCGCAGTTCTACGTCCGCACCACGGACGTCACCGGCGAAGTGACCCTCAATGAAGGAGTCGAGATGGTGATGCCGGGCGACACTGTGACCTTCAAGGTCAAGCTCGTCGCTCCTATCGCCCTCGAAGACCAGATGCGCTTCGCCATCCGTGAGGGAGGTAAAACAGTAGGTGCCGGCGTAGTAACTAAAATTACTGCTTAGCACCGATGCTTCGCTCCGCCAGCTGGCGGACCGCGAAGGCGGCAAGACAGTTGGAGCGGGCGTCGTGACCAAAATCACCGTCTAAGCCAACGTTTCCCGTAGCCTCCCGCTGCACAGAAAACCCGCCAGCAATGGCGGGTTTTCTTATTCCGATTGAGAACGGAGAACGCCTTTTACAACTCCACAAATCCGGAAGTTTTCACCTGTGGTAACCTCGATATCTTCGTATTTTTCCTCTGGATTAGTCGACTGAAGCAAGATGTGTTGGCGTTTCTCGTTGAAGAACAATTTCTTCACCCGCTTTATCATTGGCATGTCTTCGTAAACCACGACGGCAATTTTCCCACTATCAACATCTGACTGAATATGTGCAAGTACAAGGTCACCTTCGTGAATCAACGGCTCCATCGATTGACCCTTGGCTTTTATTAAGAAGAAATGTGATGGGTGGGCGATACCGAACATCTTCGTGGCCATTGGGACCCGGTCGATAATGTCGTCTTCAGCAAAGGTTCCGTTGGGGCCACACTGAGCAGTGGCGCGATAAAGGTTTATGTAAGCGATGTCCGAAACCGGAGTCTTTAGTATCCGATACTCTTTCGGCGCAACCTCGCGTACGAGCCCTTTCTTTTGGAGCTGATCTAAGTGGTGGGCGACTATCTGAGCCCGGTCGTCGATACCTAGAGCCGTTCCGATGTCACGTAAGGAAAGTTCACGTAGGTCGCCCTTTCGCTTTCGGATAAGATTAAGCAGTGCGTTCTGAGTAGGGTGGAGCCTCATATCATTATTTTGGCTTAAAACCGACCCTATCACAACTTGCGTGTGTGGACAATGAAGCGTCGTCCAGGAAAACTTGACAAAAGAAGCGACCTCGATTATACTTACTGCAACACGACCCAACGCCCCTACGAGAGTTAGTGCGCTCGTGCCGTGATTATCAGACTAAGTCAAACACTCCATGAGTAAGGAATCCAAGACCTCTTTGAGGGGTCGAGATGCTCGAACAGGTGAGTTCACCACAGTCGAGAAAGCTCGCAATAACCCCGCCACTCACGTTGTCGAACGCGTCCCGAAGCCGGGACACGGCGACACGGACTAACGTCATGCGATGAGCAGCGGCGACGCATGTCGCCGCTGCTTTGAGGATTAATATTATTGTAAAGAAACATGGCAAGAAAGTGTTTTATCTCCCTCAAAACGGAGGACATGCTTTATAAAGAAGCCATCCAGAAACTGGGTGTCGATATGGTCGATAAATCGCTCGATAATCCTATCGAGTCCGATGACGAGGATTACATCATGCGCCGCATACGCGACGAGAACCTTTCAGACTCTACGGTCACGATTTTTCTCATTGGTCAACGGAGTGCCGAGGCGCTCGGCGCACACGAACAGAGGTTCATAAAGCGTGAACTCCAGGCCTCACTTTATGACGGAGAGAACAATCCGAGAAGTGGCATTCTTGGCGTGGTGCTCCCTTCGATGACACAGGCGGTATTTCGCGGCTCAGGTGGTTGCAGTGGTTGCAGAGAGCACATTGGTATTGTTCACGCGAATGACAGTACCATGATTAAGGAGTTCCATAAGAATTACTATACGAAAGACGACCAATGTCATCATGGGGAAGACGAGCGCTACTGTGTCCTTGTTTCTTGGGACGATTTCATCGTGGAACCAGAAAAATACATCGAACAAGCGTATGCTAAAAGAGAACATCCCATCTCGCAGAGCGTCAGAGTTCGACCATAATATGTCTGAAACACCTGGGATCGCAAATAATGAACCGAATTCGGGCTATGGTCGCCTTGAGGAACAGATTCGCTGGTATGATCAAAAGTCCGTAAGTGCGCAGGCTTGGTACAAGAATACAAAATTTATTGAGATGGTTTGCGCCGTTGCGTTACCCCTGGCCGCCGTTTATGAATTCAATATCGTATCCGTTGGACTCGGCGCTATCATAGTGCTGCTTGAGAGCTTGCAGCACTTGAATCAATGGTCTCAAAACTGGGTCATGTATCGTTCGACCTGCGAGGCTCTTCGTCACGAGAAATACGCATACATGGGACGCACGGGTATGTATGACGTGAAAAATGATGAAGAAGCAAAGAAGATTCTTGTTTCGCAGGTGGAAACACTTGTCTCAACCGAGCACTCAAAGTGGAATTCACGACAAGAGTACGAAACGCATCGAGGGAATCGGGGCTAAGCGCAAAAAACGGCTTAAAAACCGCAAGAAATCAAAAGACCGCGGCGGTGGTATTGTGTGCCTATGTCAGTCATTACGTACGTTGATGAAAACGATAACGTGATAGGGCAGGGGGAGCGCACTGATGCTCTAGCGAAAGGAATTATTCACCGCATCTCTCGCGTTTTCGTATTCAATTCTCAGGGGGAGATATTGATACAGAAGCGTTCCGCGAACATATCGCTTCCGAACTTATGGGACCAGTCGGCCGCCGGCCACGTAGACCCGGGCGAGGATTATATGTCTGCCGCCGAGCGTGAACTTCGCGAAGAAACAGGAATTCAGAACGTCCCACTGCGCGAACTCGTCAAATACTATGCGGAAGAAACGGATCAAGGTGTGACGGCGAAACGATTCAGTACGCTGTACGTCGGGACATACGATGGCGATGTACATACCACCCCGGAAGAAGTCGCGGAGTTGCGCTGGATAACGCCTGACGAGCTTGCAGCATGGATGAGAGAAAAACCCCAGGATTTCACGCAAGGATTCATAAAGTGCTTTGAGCAATACCGCCAAAAAACGGCTTAAAAACCCCAAGAAATCAAAACGCTGCACCGACGACACCCCTATATCCTTAAGGATGTGAGGATGTCGCGGCGGGTTTGACCTGCTCTGCATACGAATGTAGAGTCCCGCGCAGGAAGCAGCCCACGGAGGAGCACATGCTCGACATCAGGATCCCGTATGCCGTAGATCGCGCCATCGCGGTCGTTCGGAGTATCAGTGACGGTACGCTCAACTACCCGCATCTCAAGCGACCCGTATGGAACGGACTGCGCATAACGCGGGTGACGCTGGTCGAAGTCGGCAGCAATTGGCAGCACGGCGGAGCCCAGCGCAATGGCACCTGGGAGTTTCGAGCCACTGCCCAGGTCTTCGGCTCTCGCAACTACAACAATGAGGAGCTGCTCGCAGAAGTGCACCTCAAAGGCTGCACGACGAAGCACGAGGAAGCCGCGATCACCGCCGATCATTCGAGCTGGCGACCGACGTTTGCCACGTACCTCGGCGTTGAAGGCGCAGGCGAAGGTCAATGGAAAGAGGGGTGGATCTCGGTGTCGAACCTCAACGGCACTCCGCTCCTCTGAACCAGCGAGAATATCTCGAAGCGGCCGCGAACTTCGCGGCCGTTATTGCTTTTCCATCCAAAAAACGGCTTAATCCGCCAGCTGGCGGACCCCAAGAAATCAAAAGACCGCGGCGCGCCTGAGCGCCGCGGTCCTTTCTGCTTGGAACAGCCGGCTCGATTACTGAACGTAAATCGAAACCGGGGGCTTGAACTCCGAGCACACACGGTGCGCATCATGCACGGGATGGTTGAGGAACCACTGCTCGAAGTCGTGGGGCATCTGCGCGTCGTCGACCTTCGGCATCACGTCGCCGATGACCATCTGACGGAGCACCGGACCCCACTTCCGTCCGCCGAGGCGGGCGGTCACGGAGCAGTTGTCGATCAGGTAGTCGATACCACGAACGTGCATGTACGGATTGAGCGAATCCGTGGCCTCGATGATCGTCTCGTTCACGATCTCGGACCAGCAGTGCCCGTTTTCGCGAAGCACTTCCACCTGCGCGAGCATCATCCCGATGTACGAACCAGAGGTGCGTGCATCGAGCGGGACTTCGACATTGCCCTTGCGGGCGGTCTCGCCGGTGCGCCACATCTGCGTACCGTCGACCTTGGTCCAGCCGAAACGCTCGATGGCGTTCGTTTGGTCGATGACGCTGCCGATCTCGCGTCCACTCTTCACCTCGTTGTAGATCTCGGTGACGATCGGAAGCGAGTGCCTGTAGGACAGGTAGACCGTCCGCAGGAACTCGGCGCGATTCGCGACAGGGATCGCCTCGAGAATGCCGAGCAGGCCCTTCTCTGAGATGATCTTCGAGATCGGGCCGGTGATCGCCATCGCGCTACGCGCGAAGGCCTCGTGCGGAAGCATCTGCTTGCCGATGTAGTAGTCGTTCATCGCTTCCGCCGTCGCCCAGACGCCGCCGAGCAGAATGTTGCGTTCGCCCGAGATGTCGCTGAGGTATTCCTTCTCCAGCGTCGTCTCGAACACGTACGGCGACCCGATGGCAATCGCCCAGCCCAGCGCGATGTTGCGGGCGCGGCCCGTCACGTCCTGCTGGATTGCGTAGCTCGCGTTGATGCCGGCACCGTTGACGCTCTTGCCCTGCACATACAGCGCACGAACGGACGGACCCATGCCCTTCGGGCACACAGCGACGACGTTGATGTCGTCGCGGAACTTCATGCCGACAATCTTCATGTAGCCGAGCACGAAGCCGTGCGAGAAGCCGAGCGTAGCGCCGGCCTTCATCGACCGCTGAATGCTGTCGACGAGCTTGGACTGCGCCGCATCGTTGATGAGCGCGATGACGAGGTCGGAAGCTGACGCCACGTCGAACATGTCGCCGGCAGTGCCGTCATCCACGGTAAAGCCGCATTCCGCAGCTTTCGCGAATGACGAGCTGTTCTTGCGAAGTCCGACGACGACGCGGATACCGCGTCCGGCGAGCGATTCACGCAGATTCTGCGCCTGAGCGGGTCCTTGCGAACTCCAGCCCAGCACCGCTATCTGCGTGACGCCCTCGAAAGCCTGCGGCAACAGGTCGAACCTGTCACGGCCGCCGACGACCACGTCTTCCGTCGTGCCGGCGAGCTCGATGCGTCTCACCCCGAACACGTTGTCTTGAGTCTGGGTCATGCTTGTCTCCACCCATGTGTGTTGGCCCCAATGCCAACCTGGCGAAACCCTACACTAGGGGCGCGGAAATCAAAAGTCCGAAAAAGGGCTTAAAAATTCATCCTGAGCACGTCGAAGGACCCCAAGAATTCAGGGTCGTAAAAATCAAAGACCGCGGCGATTGACCGGGAGGGGGAGCAAATGTAAGGTTTCGCAGGAAAGGGAGGTGGCGAATGATTACCACCTGGGATTTGCGACACATCACCAAGCCGGAAATGCTGCGGATACTGAAGAACGTTCCGGGCTTCACCCTTGTCGAACAGGTGCCGTACGAAAAGCGCGAGATCGATCTCTCGGGCTTTGAGTGCGAGCATCCCAATCAGGCGCGCATGGTCCGACGTGAGCTCGAAGAGGCGACAACGGCATGTGAGGAGTTTCTGTCCGGCATCATCCTCACCGACTCGTTCAAGAACCACATTGAGCGGCGAATCTGGCGTCGTTCGATGGCCGACTACTTCGGCGGTGCCTTCGTTGACCTGTATCGTTCAAACAAGCTGCGGGTCAATACATTGTGCTGGGTCGATATCACATTCCAGACGATTGGTCAGGGGTTGAGGATATACAAGGTCTCCTCTGACCGTGCGGCAGCGATCCGTCAGCTTGTTGCGAATATGCCGAGCCTTCGTCAATACGAGGATTCCCTCGCCATCAATCAAAAGCTCGGGTTCGTCGCGGAGTACGACAAGGTCTGCCGTTCCTTCCTCGACATCGTTGCCAAACGATGAACACGAAATACGAAACGGCCGCGCGAATGCGGCCGTTTTGCTTTGTATACAAAAAACGGCTTAATCCGCCAGCTGGCGGACCCCAAGAAATCAAAACCCCGCGGAATTGCCGCGGGGTTTCTTCGTGCAATGCGTTTGCGGTCAGACTGTCTCCAGGTCCCACAGAATCGAACGAATGTTGCCGGGGCTTCCGGTCAACAGGTAGTCGGCGACGGTGTAGGTTGGCAGCGGCTGGTAGCTCGTCAGCCATTTGCGCCACGCGGCCGACGAATCGCCGAGCCGCTTTGTCAGCGCATAGTTCATTTGGGCCCAGAGGCAGACGCGGTCCCACATCACGGCGTTCTGCTTGTCGTAGAGCTCCACGTGAATCTGCTTGCTAAGTTCGCCAGCACTTCCGATCGTCCAGCCCATCCAGTGCATGAAGCCGAACGCTTCGCCCCGAATCGGTTCGAAATCCCAAATCTTGGTGACAGCTTCGATCGCATCGTTGATCAGGTTGCGCTCGACCCAATCGAAGTTATACGCCGGTGTCGGCGTCGCTTTCGCGAACTGTGGTGCGCCCGCGACCATGAGGCACGCGGCGGTTGAAAGCAAAAAGTGTCGGCGAATCACTTTCATCGTCATCCCTCCATCCGGCGGTACGGTTCGACCGTAGCGCTCTGTGCGCCACACTACACGAACAAGAACTCAAATCAAACGCTCAAAAAACGGCTTAATCCGCCAGCTGGCGGACCCCAAGAAATCAAAAGACCGCGGTGGTGGTATTGTATTGTCATGAACGAGTCACTGCGTCCTGCGCCGAGAGAATCCGTAGATTTGTCGGAAGAAAAGCAGGAGCTACTGAAGCTGGAAGCGGAAGAGCGTTTCGTTTTTCATGGAACAGCAGCAGATGTCGATGCGCTCGAACCGAGGCAGGCTGTCGACAACGTGCGCGGTCCGGACGGCAACCCTGCGGTTTTTGCTTCTTCAAAGGCGGACTATGCGATTTTTATGGCCATATTCAACAAAGAGAACTGTCCGACAGGGACTAAAACAACAAGCGGCTTCACCATTGATGATGCGGGCACAATAGAAATGAAATTTAGCGCTTCGAAAAGTACCTTGGAAACTCTACGTCCAGCAGCAGCGGGTTGGGTGTACGTGTTCGATAAGAGTAACTTTGCTGTGCGCCAGCCCGGGTCTGTCGAGTTCGTAAGTGAGAAACAGGTGCATCCACTGCGCAGGATTCGTGTCACGAAGCGTGATCTACCAGAAAACATACAAGCGACGGACTAAAATTTTAGGTGAGGGAAAGGTGTCAGGTACCATTCTTCAGCAGACGGCTTTAAAACCCCAAGAATTCTGGGCGATGGTATTGTTAAGGTATGAAGATTTCTTTGGATCAAACAGATGTACACGACCTTGGGGATTTCAAGGCGAGTTTCTATGTAAAAAAAGAAGACGGGCGTGGTTTCAACGCGCTCCTCGTCGACTGCGTTACTCGTCACTACAAAACTCGCCTTATAGGATCGACGCGAGGGTATCTGATATTAGATGGTGTGGGTACGTTTACAATCAACGGGGACGTTCAGCAGGCCAAGCAGCACGATCTTTTCCTAATCGGATCTGGCGACGAATATCGATACGAAGGAAAGATGAGACTTTTTGAATTCAACGTTCCTGCGACCGATGCGGTAAACGAAGAGCGACTAGACTGACTAAAAAAACGGCTTAATCCGCCAGCTGGCGGACCCCAAGAAATCAAAAGGCCGCGGCGCGCTACTCTGCGCCGCGGTCTTTTTCTTCGGTTTCATGCGGGAACAAGTCCGTCCTGCGATTCGTACGATTCGACCTCGCGCTTCACTTTGCGCTTGCGCCGCGGGCGGAAGCGGAGTCGAAAGTCGAAATAGTGCATGTTGCGGATGTTGAGCTCAACAGTAATCTCGACATCTGTACCCGGCGGCTCAGTCCAACTGGTGAGCCGTAGCTCGATGAGATGCTCTTCCCATACTTCGTTGAGCCGTACTTCTGCGACTTCGAGCCTGATGAGGACGAGAAGCGCCCAGCGCGCAAGAAGATCGCCGCAGCAGTTGAGCGCCAGCACTTCCTTGAATGTCATCCAGCGCATGACTGGCATAGTGACCGAGAGATCGAGCATGGCACGGCTCAACGCAAGAATGAAGAGAAGCACGGCCATCCCCACAGAGATTAGGACAATTCCGGCAATGATGAATCCCATGGAGCACCCCCTTTCTCTCGGCTTTCTATCACTCTGGGCAGGCATAGGCAAACGTCCAACAATCGGCTTAAAAACCCCAAGACCTGTCCGCCTTGGGTGGGAATCAAAAGGCCGCGACCGGTTTGACCATGCGGTAGGGCTTAGGGTAGGGTGGCCCGAGCCAAGGAGAGCGTCATGGAGAGAGGCGAATTCGTCGCGCGACTCGATAGCCGCAATCCCGGCTATCCAAAGCTTGCTGAACTTTTCGAGTGCACCAGTTTCGACATTCGTCTGTTCCGGAAGGATCGGGACATAGTCGAGATCGTGAGAAATCTGGTGGACGATGGGTTTCCGCCTGTTGTCGACAGGCGATTCCGTCTGATCATTGGTATCGAATCGCATCAGATGGTACGAGCGGACCTGTACCGGTACCATCGCTCAATGCCGCCTGTTGAGAGTGCGAACGCAGCTGAGATTATTCGTGCGTACGACCTCGACGCCGATGCGTACACTGAGAAGGGATTCGGATACCACTTCTCAATGATGCGTCAGCCAGGACTGCCGTATCGACCCCGAGTCGGACTGCGCTATCGCCCCGACAACCTCGACAAAGAATTGTTCCTCGCATACGATACTGAAGTGTAAACGGCCGCGCGAATGCGGCCGTTTTGCTTTTATACAAAAAAAGGCTTAATCCGCCAGCTGACGGACCCCAAGAAATCAAAAGACCGCGGCAATTGACTGCAGCGCAACGCTCGGGGTAGGGTGTCGTGAGGAAAATTCACGATGCCGAGGGAGGCTGTCATGGAAGGTTTTTTCGACTCGGTCACCGTTCGCATTCTGGCGGGTGTCGTCGTGGCAGTGCTCGGCATCGCCTTGTACTTCTCGTTCGACATCTACCAGTTTTTCGCCCGGCGAGACTTCACTAATCTCAATGCGTACCTCGTCCACTTCACGCGCCACGACAACGGCTCGAAAGACGACGCTGTCCGACTTGAGCTCATCGGCTACAAGATTCCGCTCAGGGACATCTGCCGCAACCGCTTTCTCTTCTGGGTCATTCTGATTCAGTCGTGGAAAGCGACCGCGGAGAATCCGGTGCTCAACTTCGGCAAGTGGCGCTATATCTTGCCGCCGGTACGCGGGCGGGTGAGTGAGTGCTGGCGTTCGATGGTGATGAAGAGGACGGCGGGGTTTCCGTACAAGGAAATGCCGTGCCAGCTCGCGCTGGTGTACGACCCGTCGGAGAGCAACTCCAACTTTGTCATCCGCATCATCCTTATCCAGGACCGCGACCTGAAGGACTTTGCGCAATACGAGGCGAAAAGGCCTATCAACTCCAACAATCTCGACTTCGTGCGGCGCATCGTGCGCGCGCACACGGAGAAGACGGGTAGCTTCATCAACGTGCGCATCACCGCTGCCTAAGTGGTGCACAGCATGAAGGACGGCCGCGCCTGATAATTTCGGGGCGGCCGCTTTGCTTTATGTCGAATGCGTGGCAAAGTACGGCCGGCAACAGAAATAGGGGACATGCATGCCTCGAATCAATAGAAATCCGGCGCAGGCGATTACGGAAGCGGAATGGAGCGTCATCAGAACAACGCTCAAAGACCCGCGTCTCGTAGCAGTCGTCGACAAGCTTCGCGAACGCAAGAACTTGCCGCAACTCGAGAGCGACATCACTGTCCGCGAGACGCCGAATTGCGTCGCCGAGAAAATCAACGACATCCTGCGCGTGAACGACGTCCGGTTCCGTCTCGTCCGTATCGGTACGGTGAGGTGGCCGCAGACGCGAGGGAACAGGAGGTTGGCACTCGCGCGCTGGCCTGCGACGACACAATTCAAGCTCCGGCTTGAGCCGCGCTACGAGCATGCCTCGTAGCGCGAGCTTTTTATTGTGTCTTCAAAAACGGTTTAAAATGTATCCCGTGAGATGCTCTGCTATCTAATGGGGCCCCCAAGAATTCTTGGCGACGGGTTTGGGGATGTATTGACAATGTATATACAATGTATATACTTGTCTACATGACTCAAATCAACGTCAGGATAGAAGCGAAAACTAAACGAGAGGCGAGTAAGGCACTTGCAGACATTGGCCTCGACCTCTCTACAGGAGTGAAACTTTTCTTGCACCAGGTCGTTACGGAAAAAGGATTACCGTTCACTCCCACCAAAAATCCTGCCGCACTTCGAGCGAAGTGGGACAGGGAAATCGCTGAGTCCAGAAAGCGTGGCAAGTTCTACACGTCCGCACAAGAGATGCTCGAGGACGTTCTATAATTCTTGAATGTATAGGATAAACACAACGAGCAGATTTAAGCGCTCGTTGCGAAAGCTTCGTCGCTCGGGAATGTTCAAGTCGAGCGTGGAGGCGGATCTTGTCGCCGTAATAAACACGCTGGCGGCCGGTAAAGAACTCCCACGCACATTCCGAGACCATGCACTTGAAGGTAGGCTCAGCGGACTGCGTGAATGTCATATCAAAGGGGATCTGCTCCTCGTCTACCAAAAAGATGCGGGCGCGATGCTGCTAGACCTGGTGGATATTGGTAGCCACTCTGAGATATTCGGTTGATACAGACGGAAAACGACTTAATCCGCTCGCTGGCGGACTCAAGATCTGTCAGCCTTGGGCGGGAATCAAAAGACCGCGGCGCGCCTGAGCGCCGCGGTCCCGTTGCTTTGGATCAATGCGTGGTGCTGGTATCCAGACCGAAGTTCCGAAAGTGGTCGATCGGATACTTTCCGGTCGACCACAGGGCGCCTTCGAGGTAGCCGAGCACTCCGAGAGCGACATCGAAACCGATTGTGTTTTCTTTCGCAATCAGGAGTCGAAGTGCTTCCACTTTAGCCTGCGCAAATTTGACGTCTCGCTCGGAGGGATGGAACTGCGGGCGCTCTGCGCCATCACCGTAGATCGGATGCTTCTTGCCATTGATGAGCCAGTCGTACTCGCGGATACCGCCGTAGGTCCCAAGCAGGCGGAACGCATCTGCCGGACGACTTTTGGATTCGCGCACGAGCCACGCCGCATGCGAAAGCCGCTTCGCGTGCGTGGCTTCACCATGCCGCGACTCGTAGCGGACGGGGCTGAATCTTGCGTGCGCGAGCATCATCTCGTGGTCTTCGATGTACGGACCGAGCGCCTTGCCGACGACGAGCGTCGCAAGGCTGTACGCTTGTGCGATCAGGATCACGTGTTCCGGCTGTGCCAGGAGTTCTTCACTCCGCTGACGGACGAGTTTGGAGAGTGTGGAAGGCAGCATGACGACCCCACAATTGTTGACTGATTCGCACACTAGCATAGGTGGCCTTTAAACCTCAAGAATTCGTGGGTAGTGGTATTCTAGTTACATGACGTTCGAAGGTCCTCGGACCCCTCGCGACGTGCCAGGAGAGCGCGAAGAATCTCGCGAGGATGAATACATTTCCACTGCGGCGCTGGAGTATCGAGGACAGGTGTTCCGAGGCGGCAATCACGGCGACGCCCTGACTGCTCTAGAAGAAGCGGTGGGCGAGGACTACATGACGCGAGATGTCCGGGACGGATTCGTGACCTCAAAGGACAGGTTCGTCGATAGGATCGAGGCGGATGAGATTGCGGAGCGCAACGACCAGATCATCGGGCGGTCTCGAGGATTCTTGGACAGTAATTGGCTCAAGAAAAAGGAGTAGAGCGCATTTCTCTCTTGGCAGCGAGCCTCGATATGTTACTCTCAGAGTACACAATATGAGCGACAGAATATCTTTCAGTGTTGAGTGTGTGGTGCCATTCCCGCCGGCGTATTCGATGTACGAGCCGTGCGGCGGTCACTAATCCCTACTTTACGACCACAAAGCCCCGCACGCCGCGGGGCTTTTTAATTCACTCACCTATGAAGATCATCACAGCAAAAGACATCAGAGACTTCGGATTCACAGACCTCTTCGAAAGCGCGGTGCGCTCGCTGGAGGCAGACATCATGCGCTGGCAGACGTTCCGCAAGAGCGTCCGCCACGCGACACACTTTACCCACGGCGTCTTCGAGCTCATGCCGTGCGCCGACGACAGCTACTACACGTACAAGTACGTCAATGCACACCCGGCAAACCCGAGCCTCGGCAAGCTCTCGATAGTCGCGCTCGGCATGCTCGCGGATATCGAGACGGGCTACCCGCAGATGGTGTGCGACATGACACTCCTCACCGCGGTGCGCACTGCCGCCATGTCGGCCATCGCGGCCAAGCACCTCGCGCGCAAAGACTCGCGTGTGCTCGGGCTCATCGGGACGGGCGCGCAATCGGAATTCCAGACGCTCGCGGTGCGCAGTCACTTCGCGATAGAAGAGATCCGCTACTTCGACCGCGATGCGCGAGCGATGGAGAAGTACGCACGCAATCTTGGGGGAAGCGGCGTGCGGCTCGTCGCCTGCGAGAGTGCGGAGGAGGTGGTGCATGGGGCGGACATCTTCACCACATGCATCTGCGAGAAGGCCAAGGTAGAGCTCTTTCCCTTCGACGCGATCAAAGACGCGCGCGGTCTCTACATCAATGCGATCGGCGGCGATTGCCCGGGCAAGACGGAGCTCGATCCAGAGATACTGCGCCATGCGCGCATCGTGGTGGAGTACTACGAGCAGACGAAAGACGAGGGGGAGATACAGAATCTCGCGGGTGAGAGCATCGCCCACGACGAGCTCTGGGAGATCGTGCAGGGCAAAAAGCACGGGAGGACCGGCGACGAGCTCATCGTCTTCGACTCGGTGGGCTTCGGGCTCGCCGACTATTCGGTGATGCGGATGCTCTTTGAGCGGGGTGTGGGGCAGGACGTGTCGCTCCTCCCTGAGCCGCAAGACGCGAAAGACCTCTTCGCCCTCGTGCGCTGAAAAAAGGCTTAAAAACCCCAAGAAATCAAAAGGCCGCGGCGCGCACTCGACGCCGCGGTCTTTCTATTTGTGCCCAGATGCTGTAGGTTCTTGTGATGTCCGGAGGAAAAACAGTCATCCGCTTCGAGGATGTTTCGTTCGAACACGGTCCGAAGCGCCCCATTCTCAGCGAGGTGAGCTTCGGCGTGAAAGAAAAAGCGAAGCTCACGCTCATGGGGCAAAATGGCGCGGGGAAGAGCACCATATTTGGACTCATCACGCGCGAGCTCGAGCCAGAGAGCGGCGTCATCCACAGAGCGCATGGCCTCTCGATTGCCACGGCGCGGCAGGTCATCCCGCGCGCGGAGCTCGCGCTCACCGTGCGCGAATTTTTCGAGAAGATGTTCCCCAAGAAGGTGTACGATATCGACCCTC
Source organism: uncultured Candidatus Saccharibacteria bacterium (assembly GCA_964594735.1). Taxonomy (GTDB): domain Bacteria; phylum Patescibacteriota; class Minisyncoccia; order Phycocordibacterales; family UBA2100; genus UBA10103. Next base: position 68,052 of record CAZQMS010000004.1, read on the forward strand.
GCATTGATGCGGTGCTCGAAGTGGTGAATCTCCACGCGCCCAAGGAGCGCCTCGTGGGCTCGTTCTCGGGGGGTCAGCAGGCGCGGCTACTCCTCGCCTCCGCGCTCATCCAAGAGCCCGACCTCCTGCTTCTCGACGAGCCGACGAATAATCTCGACAAGAGCGGCATCGCGCACCTCACCGCATTTCTTCAGGCCTACGATAAGACAGTGATTGTGATTTCGCACGATGCGGATTTCCTCAACGCGTTCACGCACGGGGTCCTCTACCTCGACGTACACACGCGCAAAGTCGAGCAGTACGTGGGCAATTACTTCGATGTGATGGATCAGATAGCCGACCGCATCGAGAAGGAGAACATGAAGAACGCGCAGCTCGCGAAGACGATTATCGAAAACAAAGAGAAAGCCAACTTTTTCGCGCATAAGGGCGGTCAGATGCGCCTCGTGGCGAAGCGTATGCGCGCCAAGGCAGAAGAGGCAGAAGAAAATATGGTGGATGTGAGAAAAGAGGACAAGACCATCCGGGATTTTACGATTCCCGCGCAAGAAGGTCTCTCGGGCGATGTGATTTCCATCTCGTCTTTCAAAGTGATTCGCAACCACAAGCCGCACCTGAAAAAGAAATCGGTCGTACTGCGCAAGAATCAGCACCTCCTGCTCTCCGGTCCCAACGGCATTGGCAAATCCACGCTGCTCGAGTCGCTCGCGAGTGGTACTGCGGAGGGTGCGACAATCGCGCCTGGTGTAAAGGTAGGGTATTACCGCCAAGATTTTTCAAACCTCGACTTCGACGCGACCGTGCACGACATTCTCTGGAACACCATGCCCAAAGGGTACGAAGAGACGCTGCGGGCGACGGCGGCGAGCTTCCTCCTCACGGGCGACCTCGTGCACACAAAAATCGGGCACCTCTCAGAAGGGCAGAAGGGGCTCGTCGCTTTTGCGCGGCTCACACTCTTGCGACCGGGGCTCCTCATCCTCGATGAACCCACCAACCACATCAACTTCCGCCACATCCCGGTCATTGCCAAGGCGCTCGACGCGTACGAGGGCGCGATGATACTCGTCTCCCACGTCCCAGAATTCGTCGCGCAGATACGCATCGACGAGACGCTTGAGCTCAGCTAGTTGGCACGCACTGCCGTAAGGGAGTGTCGGGGCACGATATTGCCTTTTGTGGGGCTTTGGTGCATACTCTGCGAGTTCTATGACAGCGGAAACGACGGCAAAAAAGAGCCGCGCCAAGGCCAAAAAGGCCGATGGCGCCTCACGACTGCGCATCAAGGTGCGTGCCTATGAGCACGGCGTCCTCGACGGCGCGGTCAAGCAGATTATCGACGTCGCCGCGAGGCACAACGCCGAAGTCGTCGGCCCCGTCCCGCTCCCCATCGACATCAAGAAATACACCGTCAATCGCTCGTCCTTTATCGACAAGGATTCCCGCGAGCAGTTTGAGATGCGCATCCACAAGCGCATGATAGACATCCTCAATCCCGCAGCGAAAGTCATCGAAGCCCTCACCAACATCGACCTCCCCTCGGGTGTCTCGATAGACGTCAAAATGATGTAAGTCGGTGTCCACTGCGACTTCGACGCGCGCACTTTGGTGCGCGCGTTTCGTACTATAATGCGTGCATGCCCCCGGAGAGTGAAATCCACTCGCATAAGCTCCTCTGGATTCTTGGTGCGCTCCTCCTTATTGCTGCGGCCGCCTATGGCGTGCAGCGCTATGTTTCAATGTCGGGCTCGTATGCGCCGGGAGATCTGAATTCATTCACCCGAGAGAATGAAGTGTGGATTCCGAATCCCGGCCTCGAGGACACCGTGCAAGCGCAGCGTGGTTTCGACTACCTTGTGTCGTACACGGGTGAGCGCTTCGAACCCTCTTTGATTACCATTCAGCGAGGGGAGCGCGTGCGACTGACCAACAACTCCGCGAGCCCCCTCACACTCGAGGGCGAAGGCATCACTATCGAACCGCTCCGATACGCCGAGACCCCTTTCACGAAGCCTGGTGAATTCCGCTTTATAGGCAACGGCGCGCCACTCACGATTATCGTTGAATAACCTATGCGCTCACTACTCCCACGTGTTCGTGTACTCTTGCTTTCATTCGCGCTCCTTGCCGCAGCGTATTGTGCGGTCGTGATGCTCATGCCGCATGGCGTCTTTGCGCAGGATTGCGAGGGTTGCGGATCGAACTTTGACTCCGAAAGCGGCAGTACTCCAACGGGCTCGGGAGATTCCAACTATTGGGGAGCTTCTGCCCCGCCAGGCCCTGGCTATACGTGGTCGTATGCGTCTGGCGTCACGCTCTGCGAAGGCTGTGGCCCGGTAGGGTCGTGGGTGGCCACGGGCGGAGATGGAGGTTCTTCAGACTATCAGCCATCCGTCGTGCTCTCCTCAGGCGTCGACCCGACGTGCGCGATTACAGTCGACAGAAGTCCTATCCCGCAAGGCGGCGCGACCACTCTTCGCTGGACATCGGAGAAGGCGACACTCTTCTATATACATGGAATCGGCTACGTGGGTTCATCTGGCTCGGCACGAGTGTCGCCCTCGCAGACGACGCAATACGCGGGCTATGTCACCTCTGGTGCGCAGTTGGGCGCGGAAGGCGAAACGCTGGGCTACTGTTCCGCCACGCTCGTCGTCGGTGGAGGTGGTGGCGGTGGGGGCGGCGCATGCACAGCATCCTCGATGAGCTGCCGCGCAGATGGCAATCTCGCCAACAACTGTGGAGAAGTCACGGTGTGCCCATTCGGCTGCTCGACTCTCACGAATCAATGTAACGCATCGTGCACACTGCAGAGAGCCTGCGATGTCACGGGGACGTACGTGATCAACGCCTGCAATAGCCAGGTCATCGAGAACTGCACGGCGCGAGGTGCGGGATGGCGCTGCGTCGCTGGTGCTTGCCAGGTCGCGCCGGTGAGTTTTGCGTCATTCACCGGGCAGAGAAACGGGCAGGCCTTTGCGGCCGACGGTCACCTGCGCGCGGCACCCACGCTGCTAGCTCCTGGTAATACATCGCGCCTCTACTGGAATGCCACGAATGCAGCGTCGTGCACGGTGCGCGGGAGCAATGGCGATGGTGCTCCGGGAAGTGCGACGGGAGCGTGGAACATGGACTTCTCCGGTGCAGGAGGGGTGGCGACAAGCCCCATCACTGCCAAAACCACGTACACGCTCACGTGCCAGGCGTACCCAGGCGCGACTCCTGCGACGGTGCAAGAGTCCGTAGAGGTCAACATCGTACCGGTCTTCCGAGAGACGTAGCGAATCAGCGCGGATAGCATGCACAAAGCCCGCGAAAGCGGGCTATCAATATCGGAAGCTTGATGAGGTGGAAAAAGTAATGGCCAGCGTCAAGGTCCGTAGGGAAACGACGCTGGCCATTGTTATTGCGGCACGGTGGTGACGTGCCTGCGACTGGCGGATGCAGAATCCGCGCTCGCCACTTCAAATGTACTTTCCCTCATATGAAAGTCAAATGAGGGGGAACCGACGGGCGAGGTAATCGCCCGTCGGCTTGGCGTGCTTTACAGCAGGCCTAGTGTTGCGTTCTCCAGATGGCCTTTTGGAAGAACGCGGGCGTTTTGTCCCACACGTCGCCGTCCTCCGAAGAGTCCGGCGCGCTAGCGACAGGCGCCACACAGCTGCGCTGCTGCTGAGCGAGTGCCGATGTCGCAACCGCGATACCGACAATCAATAGCAACGCCACTCTTTCTCGCATTGGACCTCCTTATGCGAGCGGGTGCGGGTCCACCACAGACCCACTACGATCCCGACCTTTTCAGGCATTCAGACCGTACCGCCTCAGCGTTCCGCAGTCAACGCATGCGCGACAATCAACAGTGCAAAGTATTCTGTCCGATACAGAAGTGTGTGCGGTGATAGAATGCAGACATGACGCGCTCGAAGTTTGTGCTCGCCTCGATGCTCATCGTCTTCGCATCGCTTCTCGGCGCGAGCTTCGTCTCGGCGCAGACATCGGACGAAGCGCTGAGTCAGACAATACGCGCCGCCATCCTCTCCGACCCGCGCTCGCAGACCATGACCGAAGCGGAAGTGGACGCGATGGTCATCGCACTCTCAAGGCAGGCAGAGTCGGTAGGGATGACATCAGACGACATCCTCTGGCGGCCGACGGATGCGGTTGGTGCTGCAGATGGCGCGGCGTGCGAGGGATTCCTCTGCGCGCTCAACCACGCATTCGGTTTCGATGGCTCCGACTACACCATACCGGTTTGGCTCGGCGCGTCGGCGCTCATGCTCATATTCCTCATTGCGGGCATCCTCGAGTACCGCCACATTCACAGGAAGCACCTCCTGGCGCGGCAGCAGACCCGGGTGCAATAGTTTGCATTCTGGGCTGGCGCTGTGTATAGTGCCGACACCCATGTCCCAAGACGGGACCACTGGCGAGGCTTCTGAGGAGTCCCGCTCGTGCGGGAATTTTTCTTACCTATGAAATATATGCTTGGCACCAAAGGCCGCATGACCCAGATCTTCGATGAGAAGGGCTTCGTGCGCGCCGCGACGATAATCTCTGCGGGGCCGCTCACAGTGACCCAGGTGAAGACCAAGGAAGTAGACGGCTACGATGCCCTCCAAGTCGGCCTCGGCAAGCGCGCGGAAAAGAACGTCGCGAAGCCCCAGAAAGGTCACCTCAAAGACCTCGCCCTCCCGGCTGTCATGCGCGAGATTCCTGCCTCCGGCGAATCAAAGCGCGGCGACACACTGGATATATCTGTGTTCGCACCGGGCGATATCGTGGAAGTGTCTGCCATTTCGAAAGGTAAAGGTTTCCAGGGCGTCGTGAAGCGCCACGGCTTTAGCGGTGGCCCTCGGTCGCACGGTCAGAAGAACAAGGAGCGCGCTCCGGGCAGCATCGGTGGCGGAGGCCGCGCAGGAGGCCGCGTGGTCAAGGGTATGCGCATGGCCGGACGCATGGGCGGTGACCGCATCACAGTGCGCAACCTCCAGATTCTCCAGGTAGACGCGGAAAACAATCAGCTCCTCATCTCGGGTGCTATTCCGGGACGTCCGGGCACACTCGTCGAAGTAAGGCAGAAGTAATATGAAAACAGACATTTACAACATTCAGGGCAAAAAGGCCGGCTCCGTGGATCTCCCGGAGAATGTCTTCGGTCTCGCGTGGAACAACGCGCTCATGTACCAGGTCGTGACCACGATGCAGGCCAACGCCCGCACGCCGGTCGCCCACACCAAGGGTCGTGGCGAGGTTCGCGGCGGCGGCAAGAAGCCATGGCAACAGAAGGGCACAGGCCGCGCACGTCACGGCTCTATCCGCTCTCCGATATGGAAAGGTGGCGGTGTGACGCACGGTCCGTCAAAGGATAAAGTCTACGCCCGCGAAATCCCGAAGAAGATGCGCGCCAAGGCTCTCTTTATGGCGCTCTCGAGGAAGCTCAAAGACGGAGAACTCATCTTTGTCGATTCCTTCGGTATGAATACCCCGAAGACCGCGGTGGCCAAAAAGGCGCTCACCGCGCTCTCGAAGGAGTTCAAGAATCTTTCCGCCAAGCACAACGCCGCGCTCATCGCGCTTCCCGAGAGGAACGAGGCTGCGGAGAAATCTTTCCGCAACATCTCGTCGGTCACGTGCAACACGGTCGCCAACATGAATCCAGTGGAAGTCCTCAAGTACAAGTACGTCATCATCGAGAATCCCGATGCGTCGGTACAGATCGTCGCGAAGCGCGCCGAGAAGCGGGCAAAGAAAGCTCAGAAGACTGCCTAACTATCACCTGAAACCTACTACCTATAACCTATCTTTATGGCACTCTTCAGCAAAAAAAAGGAAAGCGATAAGGCGGCATCTCCCGCAAAGACCGAGACCAAGAAGGTCGTCTCGAATTCTGTGCGAGACCTCACACCTGTCCTCCGCCACGCACGTATCACGGAGAAGGCGACCGTGGCGCAGAGCAACAACGTCTACGTCTTCGATGTCGGCGTTGCCGCGGGGAAGCGTGACATCATGCAAGCGGTGAAGAGCCTCTACGGCGTCACGCCGCGCAAGGTTGCCGTCGTGAGCATTAGGAGGAAGAATGTCCGCAACGCGCGCACCGGACGCACTGGTGTGAAAGGAGGTGGCAAGAAGGCGTACGTGTATCTCAAAAAGGGCGATAGCATCACGCTCGCATAAAAAAGTGTATGGCAATCAAAAAATACAAACCAACATCGAAGTCGCAGAGGCAGCACACCTCCATCGATTACCGCAAGATGCTCTCTGGCCACAAGCCGCTGAAGGCACTTCTCAAGGGCAAGAAGCGCATGGGTGGTCGCAACAGCTTCGGCCGCATCACGACGCGTCACCAGGGCGGCGGTCACAAGAAGCGTTTGCGTGATGTCGACTTCACCTTCGACAAGAAGAACATCCCGGCCAAGATTACGTCTATCGAGTACGACCCGTTCCGCTCGGCTTTCATCGGCCTCGCGGTCTACGCCGATGGCGCGAAGCGCTACGTCGTGCTCCCGCGCAATGTGCAGGTGGGGGACACATTCGTCGTCTCTGAAAATGCTCCTATCAAGACGGCCAATCGCCTCATGCTCGGCAACATGCCTGTCGGTACATTTGTCTACAACATCGAGCTCAAGCCCGGAGCGGGAGGCAAAATCGCGCGCTCCGCAGGCAACTACGCAGAAGTCGTCGCGCAAGACGCGGGCTACACGCACCTCAAGATGCCCTCGACCGAAGTCCGCCGCATCATCGGCACTGCATGGGCCACCGTGGGAGAGGCGAGCAACGAAGAACACCGCCTTGAGAACTGGGGCAAAGCAGGTCGCACGCGTTGGAAGGGCATCCGCCCGACCGTGCGCGGTACCGCGATGAACCCAGTCGACCACCCGCACGGCGGAGGCGAAGGCCGCCAGGGTCGCGGTCACCGCAGGCAGCGCACGATGTGGGGCAAGCCCTCGGGCAAAGGTCAGAAGACAAGGACTCCGAAGAAGTACAGCAACGTCTTCATCGTCACCCGCCGAAGAGTCGGCAAGAGAAAGTAAACGAAACGACAAAATCAAAAGGCCCGGGGTTTCCCGGGCCTTCAACGCCTTTGGCGCGAACGCTTCGCTTCAACGTCTGCGTCGATGAGCGACCCGTCGGGTCTTTATTCCAAGCGCTGCCGCAGCTTTACTCATCCCAGCTTTGATCCGTCGGGATGCTTCGTCGCGGTCGATGAGACCGGCATCCGAATCGAAGACAGCGTTGCGTGCCTCGTCCCAACCCGCTTTTGCCTTGGCGAACTCGCGTGAGAAAAGACATGAACCGGTTTTGGGCATCGTGTGCCTCCTTTGTCCTACCGATAGGGTAGCAAAATCAAAAGGCCCGGGGAAACCCGGGCCTTTTCGCTTCTGAACAAAGATCAGGCCTCAGGCGCCGATGCGGCCGAGGTGTCGGCGGATGCGTCCGTTGAGGTCGGCCACCCTTCGGCTCGCTGCGTCAAAGTCTGCCAAGCTGGCCGCGTACCTGCGCTTCCAGTAGTCTGGCAGCCGAGCCGCGGCAAACCATTCTTGCTGGTGCACCACACCGTCGACGATGCCCTGGCCGAGGTCGGCACAGGTATCGGATCGATAAAATGAGCCGTTGCGTTCGACTACCGCCGCAGCGCGCCAGCCGCTCTTCGACGTCACAAGAGCATACGGCCTGCTCTCGTGGAGAAAGACTGGGTCGTTCGATTCGAGGGGGACAAAGCCCTGCATGAGATAACCCTCCATTTGACTCTAGCGAAGATACCAGACTGAGGGCCAGATGCAAAAAATTGACAACAGGGGCGCCCTCATATACATTGTCCGCACTCCCGCGAGCTGCGGGTTTTCAATTGAACATATGGCACGAAGTCTTAAAAAGGGTCCGTTCGTCGACGAGAAGTTGATGAAAAAGGTCCAGAATCGCAAGCCAGCTGGTGGCTCTATTAAGACGTGGGCGCGTCGCTCTCAGATTGCCCCCGAATTCGTGGGCTACACCTTTGCAGTGCACACCGGCAAGAACTTTGAGGAGGTGCTCGTGACCGAGGATATGGTGGGCCACCGCCTCGGCGAGTTCGCCCCGACGACCAAGTTCGTGCGTCACGGCGGCAAGATGCAGAAGGAGATTGAGCAGGCCAAGCAGCAGAGCGAAATTGCTGCCGCGCAGGCCGCAAAGAAAACGGCTGAGGCCAAGAAATAATATATGAAGGCGCTCCTCACAAATTTTCATCAGTCCCCACGCAAGGTGCGTCTCGTCGCAAACCTCATCCGCGGTAAGTCGGTCCCGGCTGCGTACAGCACGCTCTCGTACGACCCGCACAAATCCTCGGCTGCTATTCTCAAGCTCCTCGAGAGCGCGATAGCGAATGCGCGTCAGAAGGGAGCTTCACCCGAGGACCTCTTCGTGAAGACCATCACCGTCAACAAAGGCGCCGTGCTGCATCGCTTTATGCCGAAGGCCCGCGGCCGCGCTGCGCGCTACGCGAAGACAATGAGCATCATCGCCCTCGAGCTCGGCCAGAAACAGTCGACAGAAAACAGCAAACAGTCAACAGCGAAGAAAACAGCTGCGAAGAAGTCAGTAAAAAAAGCAGGAAAGAAGGCAGCTAAGAAACTGTCACCTGTAACCTAATCCCTGTAAGCTCTTCTTTATGACACACACCGTACATCCATACGCACATCGCCTCGGTATCATCCGCGACTGGAAGAGCCGCTGGTTCGCCAAGACTCCTGCGGAGTACCGCATGAACGTCATGATAGATGCGACCATTCGCCGTTTCCTCAAAAAGCGCCTGCGCGGCATGTACATCACCTCGACCGAGATCGAACGCAGCCAGAACACTATCCGCATTCTCCTCAAGACCTCGCGCCCCGGGCTCGTCATCGGCCGCGGTGGGGAAGGCAGCACCAAAATCAGCAAGGAAATCGAGAAAATCATCCGGGCGGTGAAGGGTGCTCCGAAAATGCAGGTCCGCCTCGATATCGAGGAAGTCCGCTCGCCTGAGAGCCAGGCACCTGTCGTCGCCTATATGGTCGCCGAGGGGCTCGAGAAGCGCCAGACGTTCCGCCGTGTGCTCAAGCAGACGGTAGAGAAGGTGATGGCCAACCGCGACGTGCAGGGTGTCCGCATCGCAGTATCCGGCCGCCTCGGCGGAGCGGAGATGTCTCGCCAGGAGGAGATAAAGAAAGGTCGTGTGCCGCTTCAGACCCTGCGCGCTGACATCGACTTTGCGCGCGAACAGGCGTATCTCCCGTACGGCGTTATCGGTGTCAAAGTCTGGATATACCGCGGCGAAGTCTTCGACAAAAAAGAAACTGACCGCGCCTAACACCGACAACCTGTAACCTAAAACCTATCTATGTTGGCACCGAAAAAAACAAAATTCCGCAAATGGCAGACCGGCCGCAAGCAGGGAGCGCGCCGCACGAAGCCGGAGACCCGCGGCATCACCGTGGCGTTTGGTTCCTTTGGCCTCAAGTCGATGACGCAGGCGCGCATCACGTCGAACCAGATCGAAGCAGCCCGACGCGTTATCTCGCGCGCCGGCGGCAAGAGCGCCAAGGTCTGGGTGCGCATTTTCCCGGACAGGCCTTTCACCCGAAAGCCGTCGGAGGTGCGCATGGGTAGCGGTAAGGGCGATCTTGCGGGATACGTGATGGATGTACGCCCGGGACGCATTCTTTTTGAAATAGATGGAGCCACCGAACCGGTAGCGCGCGAAGCGCTCCGCAAAGCCGGTACCAAGCTCCCGGTAAAGACGCGCGTCGTCACTCGTGAATAGGCATATGGCAGACCTCAAGAAAATGGAAACCACGGAGCTCGTGAAGGGCGTCGCAGACAAGCGCGAGGAGCTTCGCTCTATGCGCTTTGGTGCAGCCGGTAGCCGCTCCCGCAACGTGCGCGAAGGCCGCACGATTAAAAAAGAGATTGCGCAGATGCTCACCGAGCTCAGCGCCCGTCGCATTGCAGAGGGCAAGCTTGCCCGGCCAGGCGAAACCGCGTAGAGTAGCGATTCATTGATATGACAAGTGAAACGAAACAGGGAAAGACATTTGAAGGCATCGTCGTGAAGTCGGCGATGAAAGACACTGCCACCGTGCAGGTGGAACGCTTCGTCATGCACCCCAAGTACAAGAAGTATATGAAGCTTTCCAAGAAGTTCCTCGCGCACGATGCTGGCAATACTGTGGAGGTAGGTACCAAGGTTACCATCAGGGAGGTAAAGCCGATGTCCAAGCGCAAGCGCTTCGTGATAGTGAAATAAATGTATGTTGCAAGATAGAAGCCTCGTTAAAATAGCGGACAATTCGGGCGGCCAGATAGGACGCGTCTTCAAGATCCTTGGCGGCTCGAAAAAGCGCTACGCGGAAATAGGGGACGAGGTCGTCCTCTCCATCCAGACCGCGCAGCCTCGTAAGGCGGTGAAGAAGAAAGACGTGCACCGCGCTGTCGTCGTGCGCCAGAGGAAGCCCTTCCGTCGCAAGGACGGCAGCTACATCCGCTTCGATGAGAACGCGGTCGTGCTCGTGGAAAAGGACAAGAAAGAGCCCAAGGCCAACCGCGTGTTCGGTCCTATCCCGCGCGAAGTCGTCGAACGCGGCTACCAGAAAATCGGCTCGCTTGCGCCGGAAGTCGTCTAGATTGTACGTATGAAACTCAAAAAAGGAGACAAAGTAGTCATAATCGCGGGCAAGTCTCGTGGTGAGACGGGCACTATCTCGCTCGTGTTGCCCAAGGAGAATCGCGTGCTCGTCGACGGGGTCAACCTCGTGAAGCGGCACCGCCGCGCCACGCGCTCTGGTGGCAAGGGTCAGATTGTCGAGAAGCCGATGACGCTCCATGCGAGCAATGTCATGCTCGCCGACCCCAAAGGTGGCAAACCGACGCGCATCAAAATCACTCGCGGCAAAGACGGCGCGAGACAGCGTGTCGCGGTAAAAAGTGGAAGCGAACTGAAATAATATGAACGCAACAGTCACAAAGAAAAATCAGGTCTTCGACGCTATGAAAGGCGACTTCGGCTACACCTCCGTCATGCAGGCGCCGCGCATTCAGAAAGTCGTCGTCTCGACGGGCGTGGGCTCGCTCAAGGACAAGAAGAAGACCGAAGTCATCATCGACCGCCTCGCACGCATCACCGGCCAGGCTCCGGCACCGCGCTCGACCAAGAAATCTATCGCCAACTTCAAGACCCGCGTCGGCGACCTCTCGGGCTACCAGGTGACACTCCGTGGAGCACGTATGACGAGCTTCCTCGACAAGCTCATCCACGTCGTCTTCCCGCGAGTCAAAGACTTCCGCGGCATCCCCCCGACATCGATAGACGAGATGGGCAACATCTCCATCGGCATCAAGGAGCACACGGTCTTCCCTGAGACTTCCGACGAAGACGCCAAGGATGTGTTCGGTCTCGGCATTACCATCACGACGACCGCCAAAAATAAGAAAGAGGCCGAAGCCTTCCTCCGCCACGTCGGCATCCCCTTTAAACAGTAAGCATAAGCCCCGAACAGGGGCTTTTTGCTATCATCCGCGTATGGCGCACAAGGAGTTTTGGGATAAAGAGTACAGGACGAGTGAGCATCTCGCGCTCTCCACCACGCACTCGGAAGACCTCGAGAAATTTTGCCGCTACCTTGTGCGGCACCACAAGTACCAGTACCTCAACGAAGCAGCGACGGCACTCGACCTCGGCTGTGGCAACGGGCGCAACCTCATCTTCCTTGCAGAGAATTTCGGCATCCACGGCACCGGCTTTGATATCTCCGACGTGGCAATAGACCACGCGGTCAAAGCGACGGGGGAGCTACCAATCAAGTACGAAGTCCGCTCCATCGCAGAGCCGCTCCCTGTAGCCGACGAGTCGCAGACCATCGTCCTCGACATGATGACCTCACACTTCCTGAAAAAAGCGCAGCGTGAGGCACTTAGGGCGGAAATCTACCGCGTGCTGCGCCCGGGCGGGTGGCTCTTCTTCAAATCGTTTCTATCCGACGAAGACGTGCATGTCCGGCGCCTCCTGCGTGAAAACCCTGCCGACGAGGAAGGCGCGTACGTCCACCCGGAGCTCGGTGTGTATGAGTATGCGTGGACGGAGGAGGCAGTAGAAGAGTTCTTCTCTGGTCGCGAGTGGGAGCTGCACAAGCTCCACAAATCGCACCGCCACATTCTCAAAAAAGGCCGCCCCGGCAAACGCCGCACCTTCTCCGCCTACGTGCAGAAGTTCTAGACATGAAAGTTCTCTTTGTCTGCGAGGGCAACGTGGGCCGCAGCCAAATGGCCGAAGCCATATTCAACAAACTCACGGGCAATGCTCACGAAGTATCCTCCGCGGGTACGTACGTCATAAAGGGCGACGACCACAGTCGAGTAGGGAAAGTGCTCGCGGAGACGCGGGGAGCAGAAAACGTACTTGCGGTGCTGAATGAGATTGGCGTCGATGCATCGCGAGCGGTACGCAAGCCACTTACGCAAGCACTTGTCGAAGACGCGGAAAAGATAGTTGTGATGGCGGGGGATGACACGATTCCAGAATATTTGAAGACGAGCTCGAAAGCAGTTTTCTGGCACGTGACCGACCCGTATGACCAGTCTCTCAAATTCACGCGCGAAATACGCGATCAGATAGAGAAAAAGCTTCGCGAGTATCTAAAGACTCTATAAAAACAAAACGGGCGCCGCCAGGCGCCCGTTTGAATTTGAGCCTTGATGGCGGCTGCGCTACGCAGTCTCGTCGAGTTTGCGATAGAGCGTGGAGCGACCCATGTCGAGCTTCCGCGCGACCTCGGACATGTTGCCGTCGAGGTGCTTGATGGCGTGAGCGATGACCTCGGCCTCGACTTCTTCGAGGGTCTTGAGGTTGCCGTCAGTGCGGAACAGGTTGATGCTCTTCTGCGGGGGAATCCCAGCCTGCAAATCGATGCGGGCCAAGTCGCGGGTTCTGGCGGCGCCAGGTGTCGACGAATTCATTTCGGCCTCCGTGCCGTTGTTGACTAGCGGCAGAGTAGTACAGCGGCCGTCGAACCGCAAACGAAACGGGCGCCCTGGGGCGCCCGTGCTTTCTCTTTAAGACCACAGTGTCTCGATGCGATTACTTCTTGCCACGTCGCCGTTGGCGCCGCTCAAACGTACGACCTAGTTCGAATGCGGCATGGACAATTGCATCGAATTCAGATCGGTATTCGTCCGAAGTCGCGAGTCCAGCAACGACCGGACCGATGCGAGGAACTGCCGCTTTGGCGAGAACGTCCTCGTGCCATCCCCGCTTGCGCAGCAGGGCAGACGGGCAATGTGGGTTACCGAAACGAACCGCGATGATAGTCAATGCCATCTCAACCTCCCTTGGCTTGCGGCAGCTTAGTACACGAGGCACTCGTCGGCAACCAAAGTTTGACTTCCCGGGGCATATCGCCTATATTGTGCAGGCCTCGCAGGGGGCTCTATTTTTTGCCTGATTTCTCGGCCTGGCCGGGGAATATCGGAAGAATCAGAGTCACGCATGGAAGCGCTCTAACCAGCCAGAAATGGCTCGGTGCCGGCCTCCTAGCAACTCCCTTGGGCATACCTAAAAAGGTCAAAATATATGGCAAAAAAGTCTCAAATCGCACGCAACGATAAGAAGAAGAAAATGGTCGCCAAGTATGCGGCTATTCGGGCTGAGCTCAAGGCCAAGGGCGACTACGCTGGCCTCTCACGCCTCCCGCGCAACGCGAGCCCGACCCGCGTGGTCAACCGCTGCAGCGAGACGGGACGTCGCCGTGGCTACATGCGCGATTTCAACCTTTCCCGCATCGAATTCAGAGAGCAGGCACTCGAGGGCAACATCCCAGGGGTTAAGAAGTCGAGCTGGTAATTTCGTATGGTAAATGACCCCGTCGGTGACCTCATAAATCGTCTCAAGAACGCTGGAGCGGTAAAGCACGCGAGCGTGTCTGTGCCTTTTTCCAACTTCAAGCTCGCCATCGCGGAGAAGCTCAAAGACGCGGGTTACGTGAAAGCGGTGGAGAAGAAGGGCAAGAAGATAAAGAAGACGCTCGATATCGTCATCAAGTACACGGATGCGGGGGTGCCTGTTATAAAAGGCGTGAAGCGCATCTCAAAGCCGGGACGCAGGCTCTACAAGAGCGTGCACGAAATCGTGCCGGTCAAGTACGGTCACGGCGCACTCTTCCTCTCGACTCCGTCGGGCGTCAAGACTGACAAAGAAGCGAAAAAGGAAAAAGTGGGCGGCGAGGCGCTCTTCGAGATTTGGTAACTATTTATGTCACGACTTGGAAAAAGAGACATAGAGATTCCGGCTGGCACTGAGGTCAAGGTGTCGCCCGCGGAGCTCAGCGTGAAAGGCAAGGGGGGAACCCTCGTGCGCTCCATGCACCCTGCTATCGAAATCACCGTAGAGGGCACGACCGCGAAAGTCGCTCCGAAGAACAACACGCGTCTCGCAAAGGCGCTGTGGGGCACGTACTCGGCGCACCTGCGCAACATGATTGCGGGCGTGAACACACCGTTCGTCAAGAAGCTCCAGGTGGAAGGCATCGGCTACCGCGCAGAACTCGCCGGCAAGCAGGTCAAACTCACCGTCGGCTTCTCGCACCCGGTCACTGTGAATATTCCAGAAGGTATCACGGTCGCGATAGACAAGAACATCATCACCGTCACGGGGAGCGACAAAGAAGCGCTCGGTCAGTTTGCCGCATCGGTGCGCGCGGTGAAAAAGCCGGAGCCGTACAAGGGCAAGGGAATCCGGTATGAGGGCGAGGTCGTCCGCATGAAGCAGGGCAAGAAAGCCGCAACAGCATAGTTCAATCGTATGACTACATCTATCAAACAGCACGCACGTCAGGTCCGCCACAGGCGCGTCCGCGCCAAGGTCGCCGGTACTTCGGAGCGCCCGCGCCTCGCCATCTACCGCTCCAACACGCGTCTCACCGCGCAGCTCATCGACGACAATGCAGGTGTCACAATCGCATCGGTCTCGTCTTCGGGCGAGAAAGGCAAGACGCCACGCGAGAGGGCAGAGCAGGCAGCAGCGACTATCGCGAAGAAGGCTGGTGAGAAGGGCGTAAAAAAGGTAGTCTTCGATCGCGGCGGCTTCCAGTACATCGGTACGGTGAAAGCCTTTGCCGATGCAGCGCGCGCAGCAGGACTCGAGTTTTAAATTGTATGACTGACAACACCAACGAAACGAATATGGAAAAGGATGTCGCAGTGGCGGAAGCGCCGGCGGCACCTGCTCCTGCTGCGACAGCCGAGAAGCGCGCTCCCCGCGGAGGTCAGCGCGACAGGCGCGGTGGCCCACGCGGTCAGCGCGGAGGCCCTCGTGGCCAGCGTGATGAGCGCCGCTCAGAATTTGATTCCAAAATGATTGGTATTCGCCGCGTCGCCCGCGTCATGGCAGGTGGTCGCCGTTTCAATTTCTCTGTCGCGATCGTGCTCGGCGACAAGAAAGGCCGCGTCGGTGTCGGTGTGGGCAAGGCGGCAGACACTGCGCTCGCTATCGAGAAGGCGACTCGCGCCGCGAAGCGTCACATGATTCAGCTCGACCTCACCAAGAATCGCTCTATCCGCCACAATGTCGCGGCAAAGTATTGTGCATCAGTCGTCGAAATCCGCCCGTCTCCAGGCCGCGGACTCGTCGCTGGCTCGTCGGTGCGTACCGTCCTCGAGCTCGCAGGCGTCTCCGACGTCACCGCGAAGCTCCTCTCTCGCAGCAAGAACTCGATAAACAATGCGCGCGCGGCTATCGAAGCCCTAGAGAGCGCAGCAAAGCGGAAATAGTTCGATTAACTCACTACAAGTACTATGGCATCTCTCAATTCACTCAAAAGGACAGGCAAACGCCCTTACCGTCGTGTCGGACGCGGTCAGTCGTCGACACGCGGCAAGCAGTCGGGTCGCGGCGGCAAAGGCCAGACCGCACGCGCGGGTCACAAAATCCGCCCGGAAATGCGCGACATCATCAAGAAGCTCCCGAAGCGCCGCGGCTACGGCAAGAATCGCGGACGCACTGTCGATCCGACGAAGCCGGATTACGTCGCTGTCTCGCTCAGCAAGCTCAGCGCAATATTCGACGGTGGGGAAGTCAGTCGCGCGCTCCTCATCGAGCGTGGTGTCATCGGCCGCAAAGAGCGGGCGAAGATTGTGGGCGGCGAGACTTCTAAGAAGTTCACACTCAAAGACGTGATGGCGACAGCCTCAGCTAAGGCAGCGATAGAAAAAGCGGGCGGCACTGTCGCCGCGAGCAAGTAGGTACCACGCATATGATGGAAACGTTTCTCAGAAAAGTACGGCTCGTAATCGAAGACGAGACGCTCCGCAAGCGCATTCTTTTTGTACTTGGCGCGCTCGTCGTATTTCGCCTCCTCGCCGCAATCCCGGTGCCGGGCGTGAGCATCTCGTCGCTCGAGTCGCTCCTCGTCAACAACCAGTTCCTCGGTCTCTTCAACCTCTTCTCCGGTGGCGGCTTTTCCAACCTCTCCATCGTCATGCTCGGCGTGGGTCCGTACATCACCGCGTCCATCGTCATGCAGCTCATGACGGTGCTCATCCCGAAGCTCAAAGAGATGTACCAGGAAGAGGGTGATGCGGGCAGACAGCGCTTCGCAATGTACAGCCGCTACCTCACGGTACCGCTCGCATTCTTGCAGGCGTTCGGATTCCTCCTGCTCCTGCAGCAAAACGGCATCGTCGGCGCGCTCACACCGCTCGCATTTGCGACCAACGTCGTCGTCATCGCGGCGGGTTCGATTCTCCTCATGTGGATAGGTGAGCTCATCACTGAATTCGGTGTCGGCAACGGTGTCTCGCTCATCATCTTCGCGGGTATCGTCGCGGCGATGCCGAGCCAGCTCTCGCAGGCACTTTTCGCCTTCGATATCTCGCAGCTCCCGACGTACATCGGATTTATCGCCGCTGCCGTCGTCATCATGGCGGGTGTCGTATTCATCACTGAGTCCGAACGCCCGATTCCCGTGACGTACGCGCGCCGTGTCCGTGGCAACAAAGTCCTCGGCGGCATCTCGACGTACCTGCCGCTTCGCGTCAACCAGGCGGGCGTCATGCCGATTATCTTCGCGCTCTCGTTCCTCCTCTTCCCACAGATGATTGCGACCTTCCTCGCGCAGTCTCCAGTCGGCTGGCTCTCCTCGGGTGCGACCGCGGTCGTCAATGGCCTCGCCAACAACTGGGTCTATGGCTCACTCTACTTCCTCTTCGTCGTGGTCTTCACCTACTTCTACACGGCCATCACATTTGAGCCGAACCAAATCGCGAAGAATCTTCAGAAAAACGGCGCATTTATCCCAGGTGTGCGTCCGGGTACGATGACGAGCGAGTACCTCGGCAACATCATCACGCGCATCACGCTCGTTGGGGCGCTCTTCCTCGGCGTGCTTGCAGTCCTCCCGATTGTCCTGCAGGGCATCACGGGAATCACCGCGATTACCATCGGTGGTACTGCGCTTCTCATCGTCGTCTCGGTCGTCCTCGACCTCGTGAAGAAAATCGACGCACAGACTTCAGTCCGCGAATACTAGGAAAAGAAGAGCCCCGCCGCAGAGCGGGGCTTTTTTGTTTGAAACTAGAGTGCTACATTGCTCGCATCATGTCCAAACAGGTTGTCGTCATCGCGGGACCGAGTGGGAGCGGCAAGAACGCAATCATCAATAAGCTTCTTGAGCGGTACCACAACTGCGTGCGCCTCGTCACGGCGACGACGCGTATGATGCGCCCGGGAGAAGAAGACGGCGTCGACTACCATTTTTTCTCACAGGAGCGATTCGACCAGGAGCTCGCGGCGGGACACATCCCAGAGCACCGCTTTGTGCCGAGTCTGCATACGTCGTATGGCATCTATACACCGGAGCTCGATAAGCTCATCGCAGCGGGGAAGATCGTCTTCGCGCAGGTAGACATCGAGGGGGCGCGGCTTCTCAAGGAGCGCTACCGAGCCACCACTATATTCATCTTGCCGGAGTCACTCGAGCAGTTTCGCGGACGGCTACGCGCGCGCAATCCGGAGTGGAGCGCGAAGGAATTCGAGGCGCGCATGAAGATAACCGAGGACGAGCTGAGGCTGCACGCGCCGCAGTACGATTACCGCATCATAAATGCCGACGGCAAGCTGCACGAGACGGTGCACGAGGTTGTAGAAATCTTACTCAAAGAGGGGTATAGTCTTTCCTAACCATGTCAGTCAATGAACCCATCACGGTAGCTTTTTTCGGCATCTCTGGCTCCGGCAAGGGCACGCAGGCAGAACTCCTCGAAAAGCATCTCAACGAGGCCGATTCGCGCGGCGTTATTCGGCCAGAGATGGGCAATCTCCTGCGCACCTACATGCAATCCGGTACGCAATTTGCCACAAAGACGGGCGAGATTGTCTCGAGCGGCGGACTCGTACCATCGTTCATGCCCATCTTCTTGCTCACAGGCATGCTCAACGAGACCTTCGACGGTACGCAGCACGTGATTCTCGATGGCACATGCCGCCGCCCCGACCAGTCGCGTGCCGCCGACGACATGATGCGGCTTTTTGGCAGGACGAATCTGCACATTCTCTCGCTCGAACTCACGCCCGAGAGCGCGAAAGCGCGTCTCATCGCGCGCGGGAGGGCCGACGATGCAAAGGATGAGGCAATTGCGAATCGATTCGCCTGGTATCAAGAACATGTCGTCCCTGCTATGCAAGAGCTCGAGAAGTGCGGCTGGACGCTCCACAAGATTGACGGAGAGCCAGACGTCGAGACGATTCACAAAAATATATTGTCGGTGCTCGGATTGAGCTAAACTTGCTTGTGCAAGTCAGACTTGCACAAGAACAACACATGATAGTAAAAACACAAGAAGAGCTCGAGATACTGCGCGAGGGTGGGCGCAGGCTCGCGCGGCATGTCCGCATCCTCTCAGAGATGGTGAGGCCGGGTATGAGCGGCGCGGAACTAGAGGCGAAGGCAAGGGAGATGGTCGCGGCAGACGGCGACAGAATGGCCTTTCACGAGTACGGCAAGCCTCCGTTCCCGTCGGGTCTGTGCGTCTCGGTCAACGACACCATCGTGCACTCTCCCGCGGGGCAAAATGGCTCAGTATTTAAGGGGGGAGACATTGTCTGTCTCGATTTCGGCATCGTGCACAAGGGGCTCTACACAGACCACGCGGTCACCGTGATTGCTGGCAAGGCGCAGAGCGAGGACGATAAAAAATTGGTGCGTGGCGTCTTCGAAGCGCTGCAACTCGGGATCGACCAGGCACGAGTGGGCAACTTCACGGGCGACATCGGCCATGCGGTCGAGCGCTATGCAAAGAAGCACAATTTCGGATACCCCAAGAATCTCTCCGGCCACGGTGTCGGCAAAAAGGTGCACGAAGAGCCGCACGTGCCCAATTTCGGCGCACCCAAAAGCGGCGAGAAGCTCGTCGAAGGGCTCGTGATAGCCATAGAGCCGATGTTTACGCTCGGCAGCGGGGACCTCTATATCGACAAGGACGGCCACGGATACCGCACCAAAGACAAGTCACGCGCGGCGCACGCAGAACATACCGTCATCGTCACGCAAGACGGCCCGGAAATTCTCACCAAAGAATAGTATGCGCATCTGCGTCTTCTGCTCGGCTGTTGACGTCGATGAAAAGTACGTACAGCCAGCGGTGGAGTTTGCGACGCTCGTAGGTGCAGGGGGGCACACCCTCGTGTGGGGCGGAACCAACTTCGGTCTCATGGGCAGCATCGCGACAGCGGCTGAGGTGGCGGGTGCTGGACTTTTCGGCGTGACCGTTGAACTGCTGAAGCATCGCGTCCGCCCTGGAGTGGCACAGATGCTCATAGCAAAGGACATTGGCGAGCGTAAGGCGACGATGCTCCTGCACTCCGATGCTCTCGTAGTTTTGCCCGGCGGACTCGGCACTTTCGATGAAGTCACTGACATGCTGGAACAGAAAAAGCACCACTTGCACGACAAGCCGATAGTCGTACTCAACATCGACGGTTTTTACGACGGCTTTCGTGCACAGCTGGAGCGGATGGATAGGGAAGGCTTTCTCTCTGAGCCCTTGAGTGCATACATCTACTTTGCGAATTCGCCACAAGATGCGATGCGGTATATTACAGGGTGATGGATGTACTACTAATAGGCGGCGGCGGGAGAGAGCACGCGCTCGCGTGGAAGCTCAAGCAGTCAAAAGGTTTGGGCAAACTCTTCATCGCGCCAGGTAATGCGGGGACGCGGGAGCTCGGTGAAAACGTGCCGATTGCCGCGACAGATATACCGCAGCTCGCACAATTTGCAGAGACCCGTGCGATAGGGCTCACTATCGTCGGCCCCGATGACCCACTCGCACTCGGCATCGTCGATGAATTTCGCAAGAGGGGACTCCGCATATTCGGTCCCACGAAAGCTGCGGCACAGATAGAGGCGTCGAAGGTGTTTGCCAAAGAGGTCATGAAGGAGGCCAACATCCCGACCGCGGAATACGGGACCTTCACGGATTTCAATGCGGCACTCTCGTACGTGCGGCGCAAGGGCGCGCCCATTGTCGTGAAAGCGAGCGGACTCGCGCTCGGTAAAGGTGTATCAGTCTGCGCGACGCTCGAGGAAGCGGAGGCCGCGCTCGAGGAGATGATGGTTACAAAGACGCTCGGCGAAGCGGGGAACGAAGTCGTCGTAGAAGAATTCCTCGAAGGGCAGGAGATCTCGATACATGTGCTCTCAGACGGGATTGACTTCAAAATGTTTCCAGCGGCGCAAGACCACAAGAGGGCGCAGGATGGCGACCAAGGCAAAAACACGGGTGGTATGGGGACAATAGCGCCTGTGCCGTGGGTAAGCGAGAGCATGATGCAGGACATCGAGCGCCGCGTCGTGAAGCCTGCGCTCGAAGCGATGTCGTTCCGTGGCGGACTCTACACGGGCGTCCTCTTCCCGGGCATCATCATGACGGTGAATGGTCCCAAAGTTCTCGAGTTCAATGCGCGATTCGGCGACCCGGAGACGCAGGTGTATATGCGCCTTTTGAAGAACGACCTGCTTGAAGTGCTAAACGCGGTCGTCGACAAGCGGCTCGGCGAGATTCGGCTCGAATGGCTGCCAGAGCACGCGGCCAATATTGTGCTCGCGTCTGGCGGGTACCCCGACGCGTATGAAAAAGGTCACGAGATACGAGGTGTGGAGCAAGCGTCTCAGATGCAGGGCGTCGTGGTTTTCCATGCCGGCACAGTAGCCGACCAGGGAGCGCTCAAAACAGCAGGGGGACGCGTCCTCGGTGTCTCTGCTATCGGCAGCCCACTGAAGAGAGCGCTCGATAAAGCGTACGCAGCGGCGGACGCTATCCAATTTCAAGGCAAACAGATGCGCCGCGATATCGGTGCGAAGTCGCTCTAGCGCGTGATATACCCGATGCGCTCGCGGCAAAGACGGCGCATCGGGGTATACTTTCGATATGCAACCGCGTATTGAGCGGCCGCGTACTACTGACGTACGATTCAAGACTCCTGAAGAGGAGCTTGCCTATTTGCGCGAGCGGGTGCGCGAGAAAGAGCGGGAACTCGACGCTCCCGCAAACAAGTTCGAGACCGACCGCATCGCGAAAAAGGAGCTTGCCGCGTACGCAGAGACGCCCGTGGCGACCATTCTCCACGAGACAATCGTCATGCCGGAGCATGAGACGCTCCGCAATATTCTCAAGCTCGAGCCCGAAGTGCATGACAAGCAGCTCGACGGCCTCCTCGAGATAGTGTCGCAGCGCGGCATCCGCAATGCGCTCTCCGTCGCCGCACGTATGAAAAATCCGCACCTCGAAGACGACTTGCACCGCGCGCTCGTGCGCTACGTGGCAGAGGGCTTACCGCAGAAGGGTATGCCGCTGCCAGAAAAGATTCAGCACGCGCTCCATCTCGTGCTCTTTGAGGTGCATCCGCAGGTGCACGGAGAGGGCACCAAGGAGGAGTCGCGGCAGACGAAAGTCGAGCAACTCCTGGCGTCCTCTGAGCAGCTCTACGCTGGCCTCTCTTCTATAGTCGCGCACGGAGAAGGTTTCTCGCTCGAGATTGCGGTCGCCGAAGGGACCGAGGCTGCGGCGCTCTACCTCGCGGTGCCGCGCGGCAAAAAGACGATGGCGGAGCGGCTCATCTCATCGGTGTTTCCCAATTCACACGTCTCTGAGTGCCGCGGTGATTACAACATCTTCAATTACGAGGGTGAACACGCGGCCGCGTACGCGACGCTCAAAGACCATCCCGCGTTTCCGCTCAAGACGCCCGACATGTTCGAGCATGACCCGATGAATGTCGCGCTCGCGGCATTCGCCAAAATCGCAAAGCATGGCGAAGGTGCGGCACTCCAGATTACGGTGTCCAACGAAGAAGATAGGTACAATCGCCATTACAAAAAAGTGCTTCGCGAGCTCGAGAAGGGGAAGAAGCTGCACGACGCGCTCAAGGTCCCAGAGACCGCGATAGGCGAGGCGCTCCGCGATGCGGCAAAGCAAATATTCACCCCCAAAAGACATCAGGAGGAGCTCGAGAAAGAGTTCCGCCGCAACTCTGACCAGGTCGCCACGGAAGAAATTGGCCGCAAGATAAAGACGCGCATCGCGCCGGCCAGTATCCGACTCGTGACGTCGGCACCGACGCACGCACGTGCCAAAGACCTCCTCGACAATGTCATCGCGTCGTTTAGCCAGTACGACAACCCGCGAGGCAACGCACTACATTTCAAACACGTCGGGAGCTGGAGCATGACCTCATTCCTGCGCGATTTTACGTACCGCACGTTCGACGCGTCGCTCGCAATGCCGCTCTCGCTCGGTGAGATTTCAGCCATGTTCCACTTCACGGCGGAGCGCGTCACGACATCGCGCGAGCTGAAGCGCGCGCACGCAAAGCAGGCGCCGGCGCCTGTCGAGATGTCACACGAAGGCATACAGCTCGGCATCAACCGCTACGGTGCTGAAGAAGCGCCCGTGCACTTCGCCCCCGCCGACCGTCTCCGCCACTGCTACGTCATAGGCCAGACGGGTACCGGAAAAACGGGACTCATCAAGAACATGATTATTCAGGATATACGAAATGGCGAAGGTGTCGCCTTTATCGACCCGCACGGCAACGACATCGAAGACGTGCTCGCGGCTATTCCCCCCGAGCGCATGAAAGATGTCATCTACTTCGACCCCGCGTACACGGCGCGCCCGATGGGGCTCAACATGCTCGAGTACGACCGCTCCAAGCCGGAGATGAAGACGTTTGTTGTCGACGAAGTGTACGGCATTTTCCGCAAGCTCTACGCCGACGTCCCCGAGGCGTTTGGCCCGATGTTTGAGCAGTATTACCGCAATGCGGTGCAGCTCGTCGTCGAAGACCCGGATTCTGGGAGCACTTTCGTGGAAATCCCACGCGTCTTTGCGGATAAGGCGTTCAGAGATCTCAAGCTCTCGCGGTGCCCCAATCCCATCATCGTGCAGTTTTGGAGAAAGATTGCAGAGCAGGCGCAGGGCGACGCATCGCTCGGCGACATCGCGCCGTACATCACGAGCAAGTTCGATGTTTTCCTCGCCAACGACATCATGCGCCCGATTGTGTCTCAGGAGAAATCGGCGTTCAATTTCCGGGAGATAATGGACAGCAAGAAGATTTTTCTGGCCAACCTCTCAAAAGGCCGCCTCGGCGAGCGCAATACGTCTCTCTTGGGGCTCATTCTTGTCTCTAAATTCCTCCAAGCCGCATTCTCGCGCGTCGACTCGCGTGATTTCCCGGTCTTCTACATGTATATCGACGAGTTCCAGAACTTCGCGACGCCCAGCATCGCCACGATTCTCTCCGAAGCCCGCAAGTACAAGCTTTCTCTCACAATAGCGCATCAGTTTATTGCGCAGCTCGAGGAGAACATCCGAGATGCGGTCATCGGCAACGTCGGCACCAAGGTGGCGATGCGAATCGGTACGACCGACGCGGAATTTCTCGAGAAGCAGTTTGCTCCCACGTTTACCGCGCAAGACCTTGAGAATCTGCCCAACAGAAGTGCGGTCGCAGCGCTCCTCGTCGGCGGCACGCCCGCCCGCCCATTCACAATCGAGACGGTGAATCTGCCGCAATTCGACTTTTCACATGTCGCTGAACTCAAGCAGCTCTCGTACCAGACGTACGGCAAGGCGAGGGAAGAGGTGGAAGCCGAGATACGCCAGCGTTTCGGCCAAGCGGTAAAGCCCGTCGAGCACGGTCTCCCGTCGCCGTACTTCCAATAGTTCCGTTATCTCCTCGTTCATGCTACAGTACCGCCCATGGAAAAAACACATCCCAGCAAGGAGCGGACGCTCATCATTATCAAGCCCGACGGTGTACAGCGCGGGCTTATTGGCGAAATAATTAAGCGATACGAGAACGTGGGCCTGAAGCTCGTGGGCATGAAGATGATGGTGCCGCAGCCCGACCACATCGAGGCGCACTACACGCTCGACCCTGAGTGGCGCCGCGTCACCGGCGAGAAGACCATCAAGGGATACAAGGACAAGGGCCTCACGCCACCTTCCGAGGACCCGATGGAGATAACCGCGAAGATTCTGAACAACCTCAAGAAGTACCTAAGCTCCGGCCCGGTGGTCGCCATGGTCTGGCAAGGTGCGCACGCGGTGAAAATCGTCCGCAAAATTACTGGCGGCACCGAGCCTCTTACGTCGGATGTCGGCACAATTCGCGGCGACTTCGTGCTCGATTCGTACCAGATGTCTGACCCGGATGACAGGGCAGTGCGCAACCTCGTGCACGCTTCCGGCTCTCCCTCAGAAGCGGAAGCGGAAATACAGCACTGGTTTAAGAGCGATGAGGTAACCAACTACCGCATCATCCACGAGGAAATACTCTACGACGTGAACCTTGACGGCATCTTGGAGTAGCCTTTAAAATCGCCCATTGCGTCGTTGCGGGGCCCGAAAGAATCGCTCACCGTACAGCTCATACGGCTCGCAATTCTTTCCTCCCGCGCCTCGCACTGAACGATTTTAACCGTCTACTCATTTTGGAGTGTTATAATCTGCGGTAGCGGCCGGTACTTAAACCTGCTTGGTTCAAGTAAGGGATGTCCTACATTGTCGCAGATCTTGGTCTGTGTACTGCGGAAACCCACCTGGTGATCAAAGCCCAGGCTTGCCGTACCGCCGCGACCAAAAAATCCCTCAGAGAGGGATTTTTTGGTGCTAGAGATGCTAAAATCGCGAGATGTCGCGCAGGAATATCCTCGGAGCGCTGTGTCTTGCGGTCGTTGCGCTGGCCGCGGTGCAGCATCTCGCTATCAGCCTAGCCGGTTCGCCCGAAATCAGTTGGTACTTCACGCCGTCGCATGTAATTGGGGGCATGTGCATCGCATTTGCGACACTCTACGCGGCTTACGGCTTCGCCATGCGGCCGACGCTCGTACAGGTGCTCGCCGTCGTGCTCGCAGTTGGGCTTGCGTGGGAAGTGCTCGAGTACGTCGCAGGCGCGAACATGACGACAATAGACACCGTATCCGACATCATTGCGGACCTCCTCGGCGGAGCACTCGCGTACCGCATCGTCCGCACATCACAATGAAAAGCACCCTCACATTTCACGGCGGCATCGGTACTGTGACGGGAGCCAACTTTCTCCTCGACACTGGTTCGAAGCGCATCCTTATCGATTGCGGCATTTTGCAGGCGGAAAACGCGTGCCAGCCGGAGAATCACGAGCCCTTTCCCTTTGACCCCGCTTCAATCGATGCGCTCATCGTCACTCACGCGCACGCGGACCACATAGGGCGTATACCGAAACTCGTTCACGATGGATTTACTGGAGTCATATACTCCACGCACGCGACGAAAGACCTCTCGGCGCTCATGTTTGACGACGCGCTTAAAGTCATGAAAGAGCAGGCGCAGACGCAGGGCTGCATGATGCTGTATGAAAAAGCAGATGCGGAAAAAGCCCTTGCACTCTGGAAGACAGAGGGGTACCGCGATGCTTTTGGACTTGGCGATACGACGGTGGAATTTACCGATGCGGGGCACATTCTTGGCGCGGCAATCGTCCGCATCAGTCGCGATGGAAAGAGTATTGTTTTCAGCGGAGACCTGGGCAATTCACCGGAACCGCTCCTCAGCGACACAGAGATGCCATACGACGCAGACTACATCGTAGTCGAGAGTGTGTACGGTGACCGTGTGCACGAGGGTAAAGAGGGGAGAAAAGAGGCGCTCCGCGCTGCCGTCGAGCACGTGCGCGCCGAGAAAGGCACGCTCCTCATCCCGTCTTTTTCTGTTGAGCGCACCCAGATACTCCTCTATGAGCTCAACGAGATGATTGAGGGCGGTACCATGGCTCCGATACCAATATTCCTCGATTCGCCCCTCGCCATACGTGTGACAGAAGTGTTTCGTCGACACAAAGACATACTGAATCCGGAGGCGCGGGCTCACTTTGAAAAAGGCGATGACCCGTTTGTATTCCCTGGCCTCTCGATGACGCCATCTACCGAGCAATCGCGCGCAATCCATAAAGAATCTGTACCGAAAGTCATCATTGCAGGTGCTGGCATGTCGGGCGGCGGCCGCATCCGCTTCCATGAGCGGCAGTATCTACCGCAAAAGAACGCAACGCTGCTTTTCGTCGGGTACCAGGCGCCGGGAAGTCTCGGTCGGCGCATCCAAGACGGCGCGAAGCGGGTATCGATAGACGGCGAACATATATATGTGCGGGCGCACGTCGCCGCGCTTACCGGCTATTCCGGTCACGCCGACCGAGACCAGCTCCTCTCATTTGTCGAAAGCGGGGGAGATACGCTGAAGAAAGTATTTGTGACGATGGGGGAGCCGCGCTCGTCGCTCTTTTTTGCGCAGCGCGTAAAAGATTTCCTCGGCGTCGAGGCGGTAGTGCCCGAAAAGGGCGATTCATACGACATAGAACTCTAGCGCGATGCTACCCCGTTAGAAATAACGAAACGAGCGCGATAAAATTTCCGATTTAGTGGAGTTCGATTTCTAACGGGGTGCTATAATTTCTAGCAAATGGCGAAAAAGATTTTGCATCCGAATCACACGGCAGTGCCGCGCAACTTTTGTCGCTTGCCCGACGGTTATGGCGTTGTAAAGATCGGTGTTTCAGGCGCGGCGGACACCAAATACTCGGGACTCGATGCGTTTGAAAAGGGGAAAGAGCTTGGCCGCGAAATTGCGAAGCAGGGGGGCATCATCACGACGGGTGCGACGACCGGGTTCCCCATGTATGCGGCGATGGGCGCCAAGGACGAATGCGGATTTTCAATAGGATTCTCACCCGCATCGACCGAGCGCGAGCATGTCGAGACGTACAAGCTCCCGCTTGATTTCATGGATGTCGTCGTTTACACCGGTTTCGGCTACTCCGGCCGCGATTTGCTCTTCGTGCGCTCGTCGGATGCGATGATAATCGGTCCCGGCCGCGTCGGCACCATCAACGAATTCGCCGTCGCTTTTGAAGACAAACGCCCTATCGGCGTCCTTCAGGGCGAGAGCGATACCGACGAGTTGCTCGCGCTCCTCATCGAGGCGGCACACCGCCCCAATCCCAACATTGTCTTCGATACCGACCCGAAGCGTCTTGTGGAAAAGCTCATCGAGATGGTGCGCAAGCAAAAAGAGGCCTCGATGCTCGTGTATCGCAATCACGACGGCTGGAGTGCGACGGGGAAGAATGCTGAGGTAATTTTGTAAACTTTTGCGTAGTGCAATGCACAGCGCAGCCACCCGTACAAGTGGCTGCGCTGTATGATGTACAGATGCGAAAGATTCTCTTGTTTGCACTGCTCTTTCTATTGCTGCCTGTGACCGCTTCCGCTGGTTCTCAAACCTACTCTACACCGGGCACGTACCAGTTCACTGTGCCTACGTATGGCACGCTCACCGTGAAAGTGTGGGGTGGGGGAGGAGGTGGCGGTGGCATATTGTGCGAGTACGCGGCCGGTCAACGCCGCAACGGTACTGCGGGCTCCGCGTCCTCGTTTGGAAGCATGTCTGCAAATGGCGGCGGCGGGGGAACATGTAACTACTGGTCTTCGAAGATCCCAGGACAAGGTGGATCTGGTGGCACCGCAAGCGGCGGCACGACCAATACTACCGGCGCGGTTGGGGCGAACGGCGCATACAATTGGCTCGGCGGCGTTGGAGGCTCAGCCCCCTCTGGCGGTGCCGGCGGTGGAGGTGGGAGTCCGAGTGCGAGACATGGACGGGCAGGAGTCGCGCCTGGCGCAGGTGGAGGTGGGGGTGGTGCGGTTCCACCCCTCGACCCATTCCAGGGAGGTGGTGGAGGAGGTTCAGGCGGATACTCCCAGCGAACATATTCGGCTGGTCAACTCTCGGGAAGGATAACGGTCTCGGTAGGAGCAGCAGGCTTAGGAGGCCAGTATGCAGGTTCAAACGGCGGAGGTGGGGGTGCAGGCGCCCCCGGCCGCGTCACTATTACCTGGACCGACGCCACCCCCTCCTGCACCCTCACCCTCGCACCATCGACCGTCAACCAAGGTGCGGGCAGCACGCTCTCATGGACGACACAGAACGC
Organism: uncultured Candidatus Saccharibacteria bacterium; assembly: GCA_964594735.1. GTDB lineage: Bacteria > Patescibacteriota > Minisyncoccia > Phycocordibacterales > UBA2100 > UBA10103. The sequence goes on from CAZQMS010000004.1 coordinate 96,580, forward strand.
CTACACAACCGCCAATCCACCCGGTTTCCACATCACCAACATCGGATACATCCCACCTGCGATGCTTCCCAATGGCTCTACTTCGGTGACTTTCTCACAGACCACAACGTTTACCGGCACGGTCACAGGTCCGGGTGGTTCCGCCCAGTGCTCCGCCACCCTCACCGTCCGCCAATCCTGCACGCTCCCGTGGGGCGGTAGCATCACCCACGGACAGAGCACCACTGCCTACCAGAACAGCACCGTCCCATACAACCAGACGTGTGTGTCACAAACCCGCACCTGCTCCAACGGCACCCTCTCCGGTTCCTACCAACACCAGTCCTGCTCCGTACAACCCGCAGCCAACTGCACACTCGGCGGTGTCACGGTACTCCACGGACAGAGCCGCACCTTTTACTCGCAGCAGACCGCTCCCATCGGCAACGTCTGCTCCTCTGTCTCACAATCCCGCACGTGCACCAACGGCACCCTCTCCGGCTCCGCCGCCTACCAATACGCCTCCTGCTCGTGCGCCGCTATCTACTCCTGCTCTGGCCAAACCATCCGGTACACCAACACCTCGTGCGTGACGTCATCTGTCACCACGTGCGTCTCACCCTACTTCTGCTCTCCGGGCTCTGCCACCTGTATGAGTCCCGAGCCTGCCTTCGTGCCGTTCTCCGGCGGTTCCGGCCACCTCCAGGCACGTCCGCAGATTGTCCGGAGCGGCCTCACCGCATACGTCTTTTGGAACGTCGCCAACGTGCAGAGCTGCACGGTCGCAGGGAGCAACGGCGACTCATGGACAGGGCTCACCTCCGGTGCGTCTGGCCGCGAAACGTCTGCCATCTTCCAGCAGACTGCCTACACGCTCTCGTGCGTGCCGCTCACGGGGGGAAGCTTCTCTCCGGAGACGCTACTTGTGAATATCTTACCCTCGTTTCAAGAGCGATAAATAAAAACTCCCGCTTATGGCGGGAGGTTTTATTTGAGTGAGTCCGCGAGACGCTTGAACGCCTCGGGGTGATCCTTGGCGAGCGCTGCGAGTGACTTGCGGTCGAGCATGATGCCGCCCTTCTTGAGAGCGCCGATGAATGTCGAGTACGAGAAGCCGTTCTCACGAGCCGCCGCGTTGACCCGAAGCGTGAAGAGGTTGCGGAAGTTGCGCTTCTTGAGGCGCCTGTCGCGGAAAGCGTGTGCACCTGCGTGACGGACTGCCTCGCGCGCGACGCGCTCCTTGCTCTTGCGGCCGAATCGGTACCCCTTGGTCTGGGCAAGCAGGTACTTCCTACGCTTATTCTTCGTCTTACCTCGTTTTACGCGTGCCATATGTCTTTATCGGGGGAGGAACCGGCTACGGAGGCTGCTGCTCATAGCGAAAGAGACGGCGCGGCGCTTGCTCTGCCTCTCGGAACCAGAGTCCTTTGCATTGAAATGGTTGTGGCCAGGGGCACGGGCAATAATCTTGCCCTTTTTGGTCACCCGAAGGCGCTTTGTGAACGATTTGTTGGTTTTCATGGCAAAAAAATGCTTGAGAAAAGGCCGGTGAGGCCTTGCCGGCACTATACTTCAAACGGTGGCTTTAATCAAGATTCTGGCCTTCTGCCGGTTCTGCGACCGTTTGGGGTGCCTTTTCTTGCTTCGGGACGGGCTTCACGAGCGCCTTTTTGGAGGCGTCGCGTTCGATGGCGACCGAGAGGCCCTTGGGGCTCTTTTTGATGTCGTCGGCGAGCTTGAAGCCCTCGGGGATGATGGCGAGGAAGCGCTCGAGTCGCTCTTTGAGGAATTCAAACTCCATATATTTGTAGCGGCCCCACAAGAAGAGGTCGATTTTCACGCGGTGTCCCTCACGGAGCCATGAGGCGATTTTGTTGGCCTTGATGCTCATGTCGTTCTGGCTGGTGCCGATTTTCACCTGCGCCTCTTTCGTCTCAGTCACCTTCGCTTTCGACTTCACCTCCTTATCCTTTTTCTTGAGCTCGTACTTGAACTTGCCGTAGTCGGTGATTCTGCACACAGGGGGATTGGCATTGGGCGATACCTCGATGAGGTCGAGTCCGACTTCTTGGGCTTTCGCGATTGCTTCACGAATAGGGAGAATGCCGAGGTTTTCACCCTCGCTTCCGAGCACGCGCACCTCCTTGGCGCGGATGCTCTCGTTCATGCGGACCTGCTCCTTTTCCGCCTGCGATGTGTATTTCGTAAAACCCATTTGTCGCGAAACTATAGCACAAAGGATGAGATGAGAACACTCATCAGGCGTGTCCGTCGCCCTCCCCGTACCGCGAAGGACTGAATGGCCGCAAGTAATCCAGGACGCGCAAAAGTACCTGCTTCATGTTTTCAAGAATAGCGAAGAGGGAAGTCTGGTTTTGGACGGATCGTGCACCAACATTCGAATTGAGATCCGAGGAGGTAAACGTCTGCTGTGCACCAATGAGTTGCATGTTTGCGATGCTGCCGGGAGCATACAGCGATGTCGGGACTGTGCTTGAGGGTTGTACAGTTGTACTGGATTGATTCTGGGTGAGGGAGAGCAGGAGTTGGAGTGGTGTAGACGTACCAATGCTCGTCGATGTCGCGCCGGTGTAGGTACTGAGGAACGTGAGCGTGTCTTGTACAGAGGTGGTGGAGCTTGTACCGCCCGTAATGCTCGTGGATGTGGTCGCAATGCACGCGCCGTCTTGGCAGCCGCCCGGGCATTCACGCTGCGCCTGCACGGCACAGAAAGAGTTTTTGTACATGAGAGTATTTCCCGAGCAGGAATATTCAGGGATACAGAATTGAGATTGAGTGGGCAAGGGCACGCTTGCCGTCACAGGTGCGGGTGCTGGAGCCAAAGCGGTCGTGGGCATGCCGACGGGTTGAGGCTGCATCCCCAAAGTTTGCCGGACTTGGTTAGTTAGGGCAGCTGTGGGGCTCGGCGTGTAGGGTGCACCCGGCGTAGCTTGCTGAGGTAAAAATGCCAAGCCATTGCATGGTTTCGTAACGCCCTGCTTCGCGCACAGTGCACCCTCGGTGCCTCCGATGCCGCCAAGTATCATGTGTGGCCTGTCGCGGATGCTTCCAGTACGTCCGTCCTGGAACGGAAAGCAGACTCCGAACTGAGGGTTATCCGATGCGTATTTCCACATAGTTTCGTAGGAGCTGCCCCCACCGGCGGGGTTCGCGTCTATGGCCACTGCTCGTGTATGGTTCGAGCCTGGTGCACCGCCCGCTCTTTCATTCTCGCCGTTCGCACCGTCTCTGTACGCCGACGATATCGTCACGGGACCATATCTCTGCGAGTATGATTTAAAAAACTGAGCGGCGCATATTGCGAAGGTGTCATTGAGTTTGTTTATGCGCTCCTGTGTGGGTGGAGCGGCGGATCCGGGGAGTCCCTTCGCAATACTGAATAAATATTGCTTCGCTTCTTCTGAGGTCTGTCCTATTGCCACCTCGTTGGGATTGTAACAGGTGCCTACTTTTATTTGTCCATTTTTCACGACCGCATCGTCTGCGGTCGCTGGTCTGGTCCCGGGGATAGGGCACGTAACAGCGGAGGCCGATTGAACACCCAGAACTGCTACCGCGAAAAATACAGTGACTAATAGTGAATTCGCGAGGGACGCCCTGCGTGACATGCACATCAGTATACGCGATGGAAAATCTCGGCTGCGCCTCAGTGTGGACTCGTTGCTTCACGGAAGTGTCTCGCACGCTTCACCGTCGCCATCGCTGTCGAGTTTGTGAATGTCGCCGGGTCGGCACGCGTCGTGCGCGGCCTGTGCCTCTGCACGTGTCGCGAAGTCCGAGCAATTGTATGCATTGCGGTTACACACATAGTCGCCGGTCGGCACAGATGTGTGGGGTGATGGATTTGTGGCGCTTGTGGGGTAGTCGGTGCACGCATTCTCAGCCCACAGTCCCTTTTTCTGCGCACGCGCGCTCGCTTCGGCCGCTTTGAACTCCGTTTGGTATGCGTAGGGCGTCCCGTACGTGTACTCGTGGCCGAAACCTTCCGCAATCATGTATTCGTTGAAAGAAATGCCGCCTGCCTGCGCAGGCAGGTCTTCCATATATATGTATGCAAGCGTGCGGTTGTACTTGTCCAGCGTCCCTTGCGATGAGTCGTACTCGAGACGCACGGATGTGCCGGTGAGCAGTCGCTTCGCTTCGTCGGACGCCTCTTTGCCAAAGCACTGCACGGTGGTGCGCGGGTCGACCGTCTCGGGTGTGTCGAGCCCGATGAGTCGGAGCGTCGTGCTCCTCCCGTCGATGTCGATCGCCACCGTGTCGCCGTCGACCACTTTTACCACGCGGTAGGGTCCGTGCTGTTGAGGGAGCGTGGATTCTTCTTTCAGTACCTCTCGCGGAATTTCTCGCTGCTCGTCTGACGCGGCGACAACGGCTGCGCTTGCCTGCTCAAGGCTCGCGCTGTCCGCGACGAATTCAACTGGACGCTCCTGCTCGGGCTGCGAGAAAAAGAAAAGGACAGCAACGACGATGGATGTGAGAACAATCACGAGCGCGCGCATGAGAACAGTATAGAAAAGATTTGGGCGCGAGCACCATGCGGTGCCCGCGTCCTTGCCTGCGGATTCAGTTGAGCGTGCCGACGCGTATTTCCCCTTCGGTGCGATAGTCTCCGAAGAGTAGGGTAACTCGCGCGCGCTTCAGGTTGTCGAACACCTCTACCTGATCCGGCATGAAACCGTTGTCGAGCCCATACTCCTCGAATTTTTTGGTGAGGTATACGGTTGCCTGCGTCATGCTAAGACGCCGTTCGCGCACGAGTGCAAGCTGTTGGGCGAGCCACCGCCGCGCGTCTCGCTGTACACGGATTACGTTCATCAGACCCCTCCCAGGCGTTGTTTGCGGACTCGTTCCAGTATATGTGTGCGAGAGACTATGTGGCGCGCAGTCGCCGTTTGGTTATCCCCAGACAGTAGTATTTGACTATAGAACGAACGTTCTATAGACTGCGGAGGTATGAGCGGCGGCAACATAGAGAGGGACAGGGAAGAGGTGCGCGAGTACGGCGAGAAGATGCGGCGCTTCTTCGACTCGCGCCGCCGGATGCCGTCATTCTCCGAGCTCATGGCTCTCTGGGGGTACAAGACCAAGAGCGCAGTCCACTACCGCGTCGAACAGCTCCTCCAGGCGGGGTTCATCTCAAAAGATAGGACGGGAAAACTCCTCCCAGGCTGGGAAGAGGGAGTGAAGCTTCTCGGTCTCGTCGAAGCCGGCTTCCCGTCGCCAGCAGAAGAAGAGCTCCTCGACGTTATGAACTTCGACCAGTACCTCACGCCCAACAAAGAGTCGAGCTACATCCTGAAAGTAAAAGGCGACTCCATGATAGACGCGGGCATCCAGCCGGGGGACATGGTGATAGTCGAGCGAAAGTCGCAGTACAAGCCCGGGCAGATAGTGGTGGCAAATGTGGATGGCGAATACACGATGAAGTACTTGCGTAAAGACGGTGAGAAATATTTCCTCGAACCGGCCAACAAAAAGTATAGGCCGATATATCCCACAGAATCTTTCAGAATCGAAGCTGTTGTGACCGCTGTCGTCCGAAAGTATTAATTGTGCTCAATTATCCGCGTCATCCAATCTTAATCACGCTATGAAGAAAATAGACACATGGCTCGACATTCAGAGATTTCTTTCGGGGGCGACTGATACGCCGATTCTCCCAAGGGAGAGCGCTGAATTCAAACAAGTAGGTTTATCAGAAATTGCGGAGGTAAGGAGCATGCGCTTCAACCTCTCGGGTCACACAAATTAAATATGTACACGTACCGCACAAGCATTCTCTATCTGCTCCTGCGTCCCATTTTCGAGGCGCTCCGCGAGAGGCTGAAGCCAAAGCGCGAGCCGACGAGGTATGAAGTATGGAATGTCTGAGGGATAAGAACCTTGCGATAGTCGATGTGGAGACATCCGGCACGCACTCCGCGTCGAGTCGCATCATCGAGATAGGGATACTCCGCATCGAAGACGGACAATGTGTCGAGACCTATCGCTCGACAGTAAACCCAGGGAAGCGCGTGCCGGTGTGGATCACCGCGCTCACCGGTATTACGCAAGAAGAAGTGAGCGTCGCACCGTACTTTGAGGAAATAATCGACGACGTAGAGCGGCTCGTGCGGGACGCGATATTTGTCGCGCACAACGTCGCATTCGACTATGCGTTTCTCGAGCGCGAGTTTGCGCGGCACGGCCGTCGGTTTGTTTCATCGCGCCTGTGCACCGCACGACTCTCGCGGAGGCTTTTCCCGCATTTCCGCCGCCACAGCCTCTCACATCTCATCGAGCGGCACGGCCTTATGGTGCTCGACAGGCATCGTGCGTGGGACGATGCGTATGCACTCTGGCAGCTTCTTCAGCTCGTTTCGCCGCATCCGCATTTCAACGCTACGTTCGACAGCCTCGTGGGCAGAGCTCCCGCGCGCCTCTTTTCCGACGACAGTGGCGAACCCGTTATCCGTTGAATATGCGCTCGGTATGTACTCTCCAGAACCCGAATAATTTTTTGCTAAAAATTTTCTCTGCTCGCCCCGCCGGGCTGCGCAAGGTTCTGGAGAGCACATACACTCGCTTCGGGCGATAAAGCACTGCCATGAGCTGGGGTCAGTCGGCACATTTCCCTCGCGCAATCATGCACATCGACGGCGACTCCTTTTTTGCATCGTGCGAAGTCGCCAAGAATCCCACCCTGCGGGGGAAACCAGTAATCACCGGCAAAGAGCGAGGTATCGTCTCGGCGTGCACCTACGAAGCAAAGCGCCTTGGGGTAAAGCGCGGCATGCAGCTCCACGAGGTTCGTAAAATCTGTCCGGAAGCGGTGATACTGCCGTCGGATTATGAGACGTACAGCCTCTTTTCCAATCGCATGTACGCAATAGTGCGGCGCTGGACGCCAATGCTCGAGGAATACTCTATAGACGAGTGTTTCGCCGATCTCACAGGGCTCCGGAGGGTCCACCGGATGCCGTATCCGAAGATGGCAGAGCGCATACAGCAGGACCTCGAGCGTGAGCTCGGGATGACATTCTCGATAGGTCTTTCTTGCACCAAGGTGCTCGCGAAGATTGGATCGAAATGGAAAAAGCCCGACGGACTCACGGTCATCCCGCTCAGTGGCAGAAAGCAGTTCCTTGAAAAGACCAAGATACTGCAGGTGTGGGGCATTGGTCCGAACACTGCCGCGTATCTGGAGAAGTGGGGAATCCGCACGGCGCAGGATTTTGCCTCGCGTGAGGAAGCGTGGGTAAAAAAGACGCTGTCGAAGCCGTACGTAGAAACATGGCAGGAATTGAATGGCACCGTGTGTCTCGAGCTGGACACAGAGGGGAGAAAGACGTACCAATCCATATCCAAGACGAAGACGTTTACACCACCATCGCGCGATGCGCGATTTGTATTTTCGCAGCTCTCAAAAAACATCGAGAACGCGTGCATCAAGGCGCGGAGGTGGAATCTCGCATCTCCCACGATTTTCTTTTTCCTCAAAACGCAGGAGTTCAAGTATCACGGGTGTGAAGTACGACTCTCGCATGCGTCGTGTGTACCGCAAGACATCCTCAAGGCGGTATCGGAGCACTTCCCGCGTGTCTTCCAGAGGGGAGAACTCTATCGCGCGACGGGTGTCACACTCATGCGGCTTCAAGATAGCGGGAGCGCGCAGCTCGACCTTTTCGGATCGGTGCTGAAATCAAAAGCTGTCGAGCAGGTCTTCGAGAGTGTCGATGCAATATGTGCGAAATACGGCAAGCACAGCGTTTTCCTCGCATCGAGTTTCGATGCGATGCAGCACGGCGCTCACGCGGGTGAGCGCGGCGACGTGCCCGAGAGAATGGAGCGGATGTTTCGCGGCGAGACGGCACGCAAGAGGCTCGGTGTAGCGTACCTCGGGGAAGTGAATTAGCGTTCACCCCGGCTTCACCCCCTCAGCATTACCCTGAGAGCTTATCAGCTCAGAGGAAACTCTATGGCAGATACAGATATCAACATGACCGACCGTTCGGAGAGCGCCGCTGGATGGGCGATAGCAGCGGTTGTCGTGGTCGCGATAATCATCGGCGCAGTGTTGCTCTTCCAAAATGGTCTCCCCGGTGTACCAAATACCGGTACTGATACCAACGTGAACATCGAACTTCCGACGACCGGCACCGGAGGCACCGACACGAGTGGAACAGGAGGCGCTCAGATGGATGTAGACGACACGATGACTCCGTAACAGAAGTAGCCAAGACATACAGACCGCCCTCGAGGGCGGTCTGTCGCGTGGTAGTCTGTGCGCATGCAAAAAATCCTGACCTATACCGTGCTGCTCGTCGCACTTGCGGGGGTGGCATTTCTTGTATGGAGCTACGCGCCCCGGCTTGAAGAGCCACAGCCCGCGACCGCGACCTCGACGGCGCTCGAGATGCGTATCGTAGAGGACAGCGAGGATACAGCAGGGTATTCAATAGATGTGCGATACCCGCAATTTGGTGTCGAACAAGTAGACAGCGCGGTGAAACGCGTGGTCGACGGTGCGACCGCGGCATTCAAGGCGTACCCGGCGGAGCGCGAATCGGACTCCGCACTCCCGAAGAATGAGCAGTCAATTGCGTTCAATAGCGTGTACACGGGGAGCGACTACGTGAGCGTCGAGCTCACCATATCCGAATATACGGGTGGCGCGCATCCGAATACGATTATCGTCGGGGTGAATGTGAGCAGGGCGACAGGAGAGGAGGTCGGTCTCGACGAGGCACTCTTTCTCGTCGGCAAAGATTTAGCCGCGCTTGCCAGCGAAACAGATGCAGAGCTCAAAACAAGACTTGGCGAGGCGTACTTCGTCGAGGGCGCAGAACCCACAGAGCAGAACTATGCCACGTTCCTCATCGGCCGTGACGACGTGACCTTTGTATTCAACTCCTACCAGGTCGCACCGTACTCATCGGGGCCGCAAGAGGTTTCGTTTAAGCGTGTGAAGTAAGGCAGTATAATTCGGACACATGAGCAAATCCGGGAACGGGCTTCGCAAACGGATTGGAGACGCACTCCACAACGAACACTCGCGTTGGTTCTTTTTCGTCAATGACTCGATTGCGGTCCTGATAGTGGCCTCGGTCTTTCTCCTCATTCTTGAGAGTGTGCCGAGTATCGGCGGTGTGTACCGACAGTTCTTCTGGAACGCAGAGCTTCTCATCCTCTCCCTCTTCTCGATAGAGTACGTCCTGCGGCTCTGGACGGCAGAAAAACCGTTGCGCTATGCGAGAAGTTTTTTCGGTATTGTGGATATCGTTGCCATCTTGCCGGGGCTCCTCGCGGTGCTGCTGCCCGTCCTCTTTCCGTACCATGCGCTCGGCGTCCTCCGGGTACTCCGCGTCATGCGAATTCTGCGTGCGATTCGTCTCGTGCGATTCGTGTTGCCGACGCGTCGCCAGCAGCAGATGGCGAGGGACATGGCGAGCGGACTCGCGTTCTTCAATATTGAAATATTTCTCTTCGCGTTCGTGTCGGTCAACGTCATTTCTGGCGCGCTCATGTACGCGGTCGAGGGCTCCGTCCCAGGCTCTTCATTCACGAGTATCCCCGACGGTATGTGGTGGGCGATGGTGACCATGACCACTGTGGGCTACGGTGACCTCGTGCCCGTGACTGCGATTGGCAAAATCATTGCCTCGCTCACGATGTTCTCTGGTCTCGTTTTCCTCGCACTCCTCGTCGCGGTGATGGGCCGCACTGTGCAGACGGTGCTCTTCGGCTCGCCGCTCGATTCGGAAAAGCCGGGGAAGTAGGTATACTGCCGCGTATATGAACACCAATGCAATTATTGCGCTCATCGCGGGCGTCGTGGTTATAGGAGGGGGAGCGTACTATGTTATGAAGTCTGACTCGCAAGCATCTCCTGTCGGGGGTGCGGACAACGAAACGATGAGCGCCCAGGATGACCGTGCATTCAGCGGCTCCATCATGGCACTCTCGGAGCGCGGTGGTGAGTGGAAGTGCACGGTCGATACGACTTCGCAGACCGGCGGGGGACAGGCGGTGGCTTCGGGCGTCGTGTATGTCTCAGGCAACAAGGTGCGTGCGGATTTTGATGTGAACGTCGCAGGTATTGGAGCGATGGAAGCATACATGATTGCCGACGGTGCGTACGTGTATTCGTGGAGTTCGATGGTGCCGCAGGGCGTGAAGGTCGCGCAAGCACAGGCCGAGAGTTCGCAAAGCACCGCGACATCGGGGCAGGGAATGGATGCGAATACGAGCTACAGCTACGACTGCGAGCCGGCGAGTGCAGATGCTTCACTCTTCGTACCACCCTCGAACGTGACGTTCATGACGTTGTAGGATTTGCTCGTACTAAAATCGAGAAGGCGCCGCCGGGCGCCTTCTGGTTTGTACGGTTCTTCAGTATCCCTTGGGTGGAGGGACGACTGCATCGCCGACGCGAATGAGTCCGCCGCGGATGACTTCAGCAACGAGACCGCCTTTGTCGTGGAATTTCCACCTGAAGTCTTGAGATTCCCCACTGAGCTTTTGTGGGCGCGGACAGGGGTCGCAGTACTTCACACCGCGAAATCGCGCTTCGCCGATGTCGAACTCGCGACCGATGAGCCACATGAGCTCGACACCATCGACGGCGATGTTGCGACGGGAATCTGCGCACGTATAGAACGAGATGGCCAGAAAGCGCGCGTTGATGAGCGTCACTTGGCGTTTGCCCAGCTCGCCCTCATTGAAGCTGCCTTCACCAGAGCAGTACCTATCACCCTCGAGACCGCGGCCCTCGACGGCAAGCACCTCGGGAACGTCGCGGAGCGCCTCGCCCGCGCGCGGGGCAATGCACAGTGATGTTACTTGTCCGTGAGACATGGGTACACCTCTTCCTCTTGTCTGCGGAGAACTTACATTTACAAGAGTAAAATGTCTACACTGCGAAGTGTGTCTTGTCCGGCGTTTGGGAGGGAATTGCCTACAAGTTTTGCCTCGTCGCCACTGGGCAAACTCGCAGGCCGCCCCTCGCGGTCGCGCGTGCTCGCGCGACATCGCTGCGGTCTTCAATTCCCCCACGAAAAGCGCGCAGGCGCTTTTCTCACTTCCACAAACAAAAAACGCCCGCTTAAAAAAGCGGGACGGTTTTTGTATTTGTGGAAGTGGGGGGAATTGAACCCCCGTCCAGAAAGAAGCTCCATGTACGAATCTACAATGCGTAGATCATCTTGAGGTTTGAGTCGCGAATGTATGAGATGAACAGAATCATCCGCGACCGAGCTCTATTCTTAGATACATCACGAGCGAGGTGTATCAGTACCCGAATTTGATGACGTCGACTGAATGCCTATCGGATTTCGAGATT
>CAZQMS010000005.1:0-84421 GCA_964594735.1 uncultured Candidatus Saccharibacteria bacterium
CGATGCGAGGTATTACCTTCTTCCACTCATCCGCGTACATGAGAACCTTCGAGCGACAGAGCTCGTTGAACTTCGCCACACCCATCTCGACGATGTCTTTTTTGTGTTTGAAACCGAGTTCCTTCTCGACGATGTTCTCTATCGGAAGCCCATGACAATCCCAGCCCCACCTTCGCTGCACCCGAAAGCCACGCATCGTGAAATAGCGAGGTACAACGTCTTTGATGGTATTGGGCACTATGTGCCCATAGTGCGGGAGTCCTGTCGCGAAAGGCGGACCATCGTAGAAAACATAGTCGCCATTTGGGGCGGGTTTCTCGACTGACTTCTTGAAAATTTCCCGCTCTTCCCACCAGCGGAGTGTCGATTCCTCCCTTTCCGCGACGTCGGATTTTTGGGGTTTTTCAGCCATTTTTTCGGGCATATTTTCACACATCGTATCAAAAAAGGATGACCGGCGCGATTCAACGCGCCGGCCGATTCTGCAATCAAAGGAACCAATGGTCCGGTACCTCTCGAAGGTCCCGCACGACGATATCAGCGGGGACATCAGTCCTGCCATCTACGCACAGCCCCACCACACGCATCCCGGCTGCTCGCGCGCCGATCATGCCGGCAACGCCGTCTTCGACGACAACGCAGTCGCGAGGTTTGACTCCGAGACGCTGCGCTGCGAGTAGAAACACATCGGGCGCCGGCTTTCCACGGGCGACTTCCCGCGAGCTCGCCAGTGCGTGGAAGCAATGGCGCACCCCCACAGTACGTAGGACGAGTTCGATTGCCGCCGGCCGTGAAGCTGACGCAATCGCATGCGGCGTCTTGCCACACAGTTCGCGAATGCGCGCAATCGTACCCTCGATAGGTTCGAACTCCGCGGCACAGCGCATGAATGCATCTGCTTTCCTGTCTGAGATTTCCGCGCAGTATGGAGAAGCGCGGCCTGCTTCTTCGAAAATTTCCGCGAACTGTTCCTTCAACGACCTTCCCGAGAAGCGGCGCGTTATCTCATCCGGCGAGATGATTATGCCGTATGTTGCGAGCAGTTCCGATTCCAGGCGTGAATGAATTCGCTGTGTGTCGGCGACGACACCATCCATATCGTAAATCGCGGCCATGTCACTCCCCTTTCCTTCTGCGGCGAGCATACGCGAGGAAAAACCCAAAATCAAAGGCCGGCGCGATTCAACGCGCCGGCCAATTCGACCGACCCACTCGGTCACTTCGCGTACCGATCCGGCACGCGCGTCGTTCTCGGATGCTGCTCGGGCGCCTCATCCGACGGCGAAAGACCGTCGTGACTGTCGAGGAAGCGCTCGATGCGCTGCCGCGCTTTGTCGGTGATAGGTTCGTCGAAGTTCATCGCTTACCCAATCCGCTCAACTTCGACATCGTCGATGGAGTTGCGGAATCCGGCTTCGCGCAGCAGCGTACGCACTTCGTCCGGACTCCTGCACACGTCTTCCCTGTGCCCGCCCCGCGCATTCACGCGCACGGCAACCGGATAGCTCGTCGCTGCAGCCAACGCTGCGTCTTGTGTCATCAACGGCATTTCCATTTCCCCATTGTTGACGCGTGAGGCCTCATCACCCCTCCGCTGCATACGAGACTATAAAAACCTGTGCGGAAGCGCAAGCACCGCCCGTTTACATCCTCTCAGGTGTTGGGATACCAAGAATCCACAGTCCGTTTTTGAGCGTCTTGCGCACCGCATCAGTGATTGCCACCTTGTGCGCTGCACCAGTCGTGCCGTCGAGAATTTGTTCTTGTGCGTACCAGCTGTTGAAGCAACTCGCGAGCGATATGAGGTAGTTGGTCACGATGTGCGGCTCATACAGCTTTGCCGCATACTCAACGACTTCCGGAAATCGGTGTATGAGCCGTGCCACTTCTGATGCAGCAGCGGTTTCGTCGTACAGTGCGCTCACACCTTCACTCCGAGCTTTCTCGCAAATCTGATGCGCCCGCGCATGCGCGTATTGCACGTACGGCCCCGAGTCACCTTCGATAGAAAGTGCTCGCTCGCGGTCGAAGATAATATCTTTGCCTGCACCCTGTTTCAATATCTGATATTTCAGAGCGGCAATTGCTACCTGTTCAGCAAGAACGCCTTTGTCATCGGCCCTACTATCAGCCGCACGTTCTTTAGCCGCTTCTATAAGATCACCAATCAAAGATTCGCCCGTTATCACGTTGCCTTTGCGCGACGACATCTTCCCGGTCGTCGGTGTGAGGAACCCGTTCGCAACATGGGAAAGAACTTTTTGTCCGACCTCAGGAAAGACTTGTTTGATGGCGACCAAGAGTACCTTGAAGTAGTCTTTCTGTTCCGCACCCGTCACCACAAAGTATTGCGTCCAATCAGGATACTTTTTCGTCTTAAGGACGAAATTGCCCAAATCTTTTGCCTCATACGTTGGCAGTCCTGCGGAGGTGACGAATACTCTCGTATGCAATCCATGCTCCTCACCGATAAAGACCCGCGCACCGTCTGACTCTGGGAATGTGTCCGGATGCGCCAACACTACATCGCGGCCAATCGGTCCCGCCTCGCTCTCAAAAAGTTCGTAGTCGAACGTGGTGCCTAATTTTCTGCACAGATTATCGAGATGTTTGCGAGATGTCTCAATTCCACTTTTTCTCAGCTTCGTGAGTTCCGGGTCAGAATCCTCGTATAGCTTTTTGTTTATGATATCGATTTCTGGCTTTGCCGCAGCGTCATCCTCGTACGCCGCATTGCCGACGCGATACGCTTCGCCCAGCGCGCCTATGTCATTCGGATCCGCGCCAAGCTTTTTGAGGCCCCACACACCCTTTGCTACCGTGAGGCCGATGTCCGATGGATAGTTGATGCGCTTCACATCTGCGCCAGAAAATTGCAGCAATCGCGAAATGGACTCGCCGAGAATGTTGCCGACAAGGTTTCCGATATGTAGCGGCTTGAACAAATTCGGACTTGTGTACTCGAGCAAAATTTGTTCCTTCGCAAACAAAGCATTTGCTCCCCACATATCTTCGGATATCGCCCGCGAAACACTTTCCCCAAGAGCGGGTGGGGCAAGATAGAAGTTGATGAAGCCCGGCCCGGCAATTTCTATCTTCTCGACACCATCAATTTCGCCTATCAGGTCTTTCAGTTTTTCAGCGAGCTCTCGAGGAGGCAGCTCTAATTGTTTTGCGAATTGTAGAGCGACGCTCGACGAGTAATCGCCGTTCGCAAATTCTTTCGGCAATTCCAGGAGCGCCTGCTCGCCAGAGATGCCGCAACGGTCGAGTGCAGACAGAATACTCTCCTGTATCAACTTCCCGACATTCATGCGCGCATTGTAGCAGGCCGCGCTTTTGCGACGACCCGAGCCACTTCCTCATGGATATCTGCCCGCTCACGCATCCCTCCTCGCGCCGCACACTTCACGACGCGCCAATTCGCGCCCCTCGAGAGCGCAGCGTAGGTGGCCGCGACTTTCCGCTGGTACGGCAGGTTGGATTCGTACTGATCTTTTTTCTTCGAGCGCATCAACTCTTGCGATACGACGACCGGCACATCGAGAAGCACGACGACATCGGCGCGCGGGAGCGCAAGCTCCTCAAAGGCGATTCGGCTCATTTCTGCGAGGAACTTTCCTTTCTTTACCCCAGAGAGTTTCGCACTCGCATACGCGAGCGTCGAATACACGTACCTATCGCAGAGGACATCGCCCTTTTTCCGTGCCAGTTCCACATCGCGCTTCCACGCAACAAAATCGAGGAAATACGGGAGTGCCGAAAAGTACGGAGAGAGTCCCACAAAATCCCCAAATTCGCCCGAAAGCGCGCGCCTGACGAGCTTGCCCGTGGGAAGCTCATACCGCGGGGACGCAAAAACGGTCACGCGCCTACCCTCAGCGCGCAGCCGCTTGGCGAGGAGTTCTGTCTGCGTCGCCTTGCCGACGCCGTCTATGCCTTCAAAAACGATGAGCCTTCCCATGAGCGAAGTATGCTTTATTTCTTTTTGGAATAACAGACTGCCGAAGAAAAACCCGGGCTTTGCCCGGGGTCTTCTTTTATTTCTGGGTGTCGATGCCCATACTCCGAGCAGTCCCCGCGATTATCTTCTTCGCTTGCTCGAGGTCAGTCGCGTTGAGGTCTTCCATCTTGTCCTCAGCCAGCTGCGTGAGCTGTGCATCGGTGAGCTTGCCTACCTTGTCGGCATGCGGTCGCTGAGAGCCCTTTTCAAGACCAAGAATCTTCAGGATGGCGCGCGACGCCGGCGGCTTCTTCACGATGAAGCTGAAGGTGCGGTCTTTGTAGACGTTCATGATGACAGGGAGAATCTGCCCCATGAGCGGCCTCGTCTGGTCGTTGAACTGCTTCACGAACTCGCCGATGTTGACGCCCGCAGGACCGAGCGCGGTACCGACCGGCGGCGCAGGCGTGGCCTGACCGGCCGCTATCTGCAATTTGATGATTTTTGTGATTTCTTTTGCCATGTCGCGGCACTATACCCTTGACCAGACGAATATTCAAGTCGCATATCAAGCGCTAAAATAGATCAATGATTGAGTCGATTCCATCTAGCCCGCGCCGGTCAGAAGTATGGAAGGATTTGCCGAAATCGATGGTTCGTTTTATTGAAAGTCCGTTATTCAAACAAAAGGTCGGGGAAGGAAGTTTCGGAGACGCCTTATTGAAACTTAGCGAACCGTTGGCGCGTGAACTCCTTGAAATCCAAGAGCTAATTGAGAATCGGCATCTGAAATCGATTGACTTCGATGAGTACATGCAAACTATCCCGCAAGATAACGTCGTCTACGCGGAGATACATGCACTGGCAAAGAAACTGGCAGTCAGCATTCAGCCCGCGAATACATTAATGGCTGCTTTCAAGCAGACTTCTCCATATACGATTACACTACGAGATTCGATGAGTGATACATATGACCCAAATGTGTCAGAGAGACAAAGAACGATAGCAATGGCGTTGTTGAATGAGGTTGTTCGCTTCAACCGTGCATACACAGAAATGGTGTATGCGCGCTCTGCGGTTCACCAGCTTCTGCAGAAGCTCACCAATGAGACCAAGATTGTCGGAGCTATCAAAATGCAGGAACCTATGTGGAAAAAGTTGTTGCACGACCGTCGTCCCCGAACGAACGCGATAGCAGACTGGATAGAAGTCTCGGCTGGTGGATTTACCGAGACATATCGAGAATTTATGCGCAGCATATCGACTGATTCTATCGAGTCACCATCTTCACGTACATTTGAGCAAATTCGGAGCATGCTCGACTCTGGCCACCGCATAGTGCCTGCCAGTACTCAATTAGACGCAGCAGGAGGCGTGCTTCGACTTTCAATAGAGCCCGTTCCTGAAGACCCTCAAAGTGATACGCGCGTAGAAACCGTTGCGGTAATCAGAATTCATTCTGACAAAGGCCAATTGCACTTTTTTATTGATACTGATTCCGGCGAATTGTACGTTCCGGGAACTTCGGTGCCTCTTGGAGTCATATTGCCAGAGAAGTTGGCCCAGAATTTCACAAAAAAGGTATACCTATCAATCTTTGAAGCAATGGAGCGTGGCGGTATCGAACGACCTGCACCTGTGGCTCAAACTCGCCCAGAAAGGGAAGACGATACGGAGACTGAGGTCAGGCGACCCGGTCGCTTACTACGCGATATAAGCGGTAGCCAATTTATTGACATCTTGAGACGAATGAACCGTTCGTACTTGTTAACTAAAGGGGCGGACAGTGAAACCCTGGAAAAGGAGTCTGAGCCTCGTCTGCGGCAAAAGGGCAGCCACGCTATTGTGTATTGTGCCGCCACAGGTCGTATCGCGCCTGTACCTGTTCATTCGACGGCGTTGCCTATAGGAACCCTGCGCAACGTTTTGCGCATACTTCAACTATCGCCTGAAGACATTGAATCGGCGCGCTGATTATACTCTCTGAACTTGGTCTGCTTCGAGTTCCACGGGAGTCTCGCGGCCGAACATAGGTACGAGCACTTTAACTTTTCCGCGCTCTTCGTCAATCTCACCGACTTTGCCTTCCAAATCCTTGAAGGGACCGTCGATGATGATGACCGCATCTCCCTCCGCGAGATCTATCGCGTGACGGACCACGTCACCCTCGCTTCGTTTGAGGATTTTGTCGACTTCCTCTTGCGAGAGCGGGACTGCCTGGTTGGCCGTGCCCACGAAGCCGGTGACCTGCGGCGTGTTGCGCACCACGCTCCATGCGTCGTCGGTCGCAATCATGTCGACGAGTACGTAGCCCGGGAAAATCTTCTCTTTCGCCTCGGTCTTGCGGCCATTTTTTATCTTTATCTTCTTTTCTATCGGGACAACGACGTTGAAAATCTTGTCGCCCATGCCGAAGCTATCGACACGCTGCTTGAGGTTGCGCGCGACCGCGTCTTCGTAGCCTGAGTACGTGTGTACCGCGTACCACTGCCTCTCGCTGCCGTAGGTTTGTTTTGCCATAATTACGTGTAGTGAGTGTAATCGAACTATTGTGTGCTCGTGCTGATCGTCACGTCGACGCCCGGTATAGCTGAGCTCGACGTCCCTGTCGCTCCCACATCCGCAGGGGCCGACGGGAGCGCGCTCAGGTAATTCGTAAGCGCCGTTGTGAAGACGTAATCGAAAAGTCCGAGGTACGCCGCGGTGAATATTGAAATGAGTGCCACGAGCACGGTAAAGACGATGGTCTGCGTGCGCGTCGGCCACGCGACGTGGCGGAGCTCTGCTTGCGTGTCCTTGAGGTACTGTCCGAGTGCCATAGCTAGGTTTTAGGTTATCGAAAATCCCATTTTAAAACCGCCTTCCGGCGGTTGAATAGCTAAATAATAGCGCCACCAGAGAAAAAGTCAAGTGGTACGGACTCGGCAGGATCCTCTGCGCAGGCGCGCCTTACGCCAGGGCTTTGACGAATTTTACGAGCGCCTTTGCCTCGCTCGTCGGTGCCACCGAGTAGCGCACGATGCGCCCATCTTTCTTGAACGAGACGATTTTTGCAGTCGACAAAAGACCGAGCTGGTGACTCACGGCAGAGTGCGTCATCCCGACCGCGTCAGCGATATCCTGCACGGATCTCGGTGCTTTCTCGGCGAGGACGAGCAAAATGTGCGCGCGAGACGCACTCGATGCGAGTTTGAATATGCGAGCGGCACGCTGCGCTTTTACACGCGTTTGTTTGGAACCCATGGTATGTATCACCTTATCTCGTAAGTAACCGTCACGTTGGAATATATCTTGTTCTCACCGGTCGGCAGCGCGGGCGCACTCTTGGCCTCCTGTGCAACCGCCATGTCCATCGCTACACCACCGCGGCCGTACGCATACGGAGTAGGCGGATAGCTGCCGTTTTCAGAGAATCCGACAACACGTACGATGCGGACACCGAGAGAGTCTGCGAGCGCCTCCGCCTTTTCCTTGGCCTTGGCTATCGCTTCATCCCGCGCTTCATTTTGCAGTGCGTCTTCGTCATCTATCGTGAAGGAGAGACCACTCACCTGCGAAGCGCCGCGCGAGCCCACGCCCGTGAGCAGATCTCCCGCCTTGTCTGTATCGCGGACTTTCACGACGATCGTCTGTGAGACCTGGTAGCCGATGAGAACCTGTTTTCCAGGTCCACAGTATCCCTCGTATCCATCACGGCACACTTCTGTCGCCTGGTACTCGTATTCAGGATACACGCTGTAATCAGCAGTCTGGATATCACGGTCTTCTATATCCTGGTCTTTCAAGTAGTCCACAATGTCATTGCTGCGCTCCGTCGCGACCTCCTGTGCAGCAGCGACGGTCTTCGCGCGCTCCTGGATGGTCACGCTAAATGTCGCCATGTCCGGGACTGCCGTCGCTTCCCCGTCGCCAGAGACGGTGATGGTGTTGGACGCGCTCACGCCACTCCCGATGTAGCGCATGCTCTTGAATTCGCTAATGGCAAGTATGAATAGGTAGAGCGCAAGAAGGACTATTACGGCGAGTCCCGCTACGCGGAACCAGTAATTGGACTGGATTTCTTGAGCAAATGAGCGTCCTTCAGGCATAGGTATCAAATGAAAAAACCATTAAGAAGCTTAGTATACCACTTCTGACGCCCGTGCTGTCCCGCTCTTACAGTGTGGAGATTTGCGACGGAGCAAAGCTCGGCCGGAGCGCGACGGCGCGAGGCGGGGTCGCGGGACTTTCAGTCAGAAAGTACCCGTGACTAAATCGCCATACGATGCGAGCATCGCTGGAACCGCGAATATGAGGCCTAGGAGCGGGAGCACGAATGCCACGAGTGTAAGGATGACGATAAAGAGGATGTACCGGCGCGTTTTTTCCGCGCTTTTGTACGTGTCATCTAGCTTTTTCTCGAGCGTATCGAGCCGCGCAGAAAGTTCAGCGTCCATGCATTAATTGTACCAGTCGCTCGCGGTACTGTTTGAGAAAGAGAGGCCATTGAGAATGCATGGGTTCTGGCAATTCTGAAAAGGGAAACCATTGTACGTCGTCCAATTTGTGGGGCTCACCATTGCCCCACTTTTCGGCGTCCACAAGGGCTAGATAGTCGAGAGAAAGCCAGTGCGTCTTTCTGCCGTTTTGTTCACGAAACACGTCTCGGAATCCGAGAAACGTCGCATCCAACACTGCCGTCAAATACTCCTCTTGAATTTCTTTGCGAAGCGTATGTTCCACGGTATCGTCAAGCTCAACGCCACCGCCGCCGCAATCCCATCTGCCGTGTTCGTCTCGCGCATTGACGCCACGTTTCGATAACAAGACTCGGCCTTTACCATCGTGACAAAGGAAAGAAACGGTCACGCCGATGTAATCCTCACCTTTTTTCATACGTGAGGCACATTATAGTCGAGTCAGAAGCGGGTGCGAGACTAGGGCTGGAAGAGCTCCTCAGGCTGGAATCGGACACCCTGCACTGTCGGGAACTGGAGCGCCGTCGCTTCTATTTGGTGTGAGAGGATGCCGACCCTGCAGGAGCCGCCGACCGATGCGTTTTGTGAGTCTGAGAATGTGAGCGTAGCCACACCGTCCTCGATGCGCGCGTCGGCCAGAGAAAAGCCGCTAAGCGGAAATTCTGTCGTGATGCCCGAGGCGCGTTCTTCTTCCGATAGTTCGCCACGCAAAAGGAGCCGTATCGCGTCGCGAAGTGGCGTTTGCGTATCCGGAATCGTTCTCTCCACCGCGACAAGACCGGCTTTTGAGCACTGCACGCCGCCAGGACCTTGGTCGAGGGTTGGATTGTAGTAGAACAGTTTGACCGTAAGCCCCGAGTCCATCGGGGTCGCCGGCTCGATGGTGCGCACACGCACCACGTCTCCCTCTTTTGTCCCTTCGACGCGCACGCGGTCGCCGACCGCAAACGAGGCCGACGTCAGACCTGAGATATCGAGTTCTGCGGTGAGTGCTGGTTCACCGGGACGCTCGTATACGAGAAACCAGGTATCCGGCTTCAGCCCCGGATTGTTCCGGACGAGATTGCCCTCTGCCTCGAATGCCTCACCGGGCGCGATGTCGGATGTCGGCGCGAAATACCAGAGCCCGAGTGCTGCGGCAAGCAAAACGAGGAGAACAATGATTCCATTGCGCATAAGGCTCAGTATTGTATCCGAATTCTGAAAAACGCGTGAGGTCGCTGCGGACCGAGAACACTGGGGCGGCTATCGAGAATCGAACTCGAATCGAGAGCTCCACAAGCTCCAGTGTTAACCGTTACACCATAGCCGCCATCTGTACGCCTGTATGTATAGCAAAAAACCCTCCCTTTCGCACGACACTCGCCTCTGTCAGCGACGCACTTCAATAAGCTCCGGCGTCGAAGACGCGCTCACCACGGTAAACGACACCCGTCCGATGACTTGTCCGTTTTTCGTGAGCACATTGACGCGCCACTTCCCTTCTGCGAGTGAAGATTTCGATGAGTACGCGCGGAACCCCTCTTCGCGACCTCCAGAAATGGTAAACGGGATAGTGCTCTCTGTCTGCCACTTACCATCTGCAGTCTTGCGCTGCCACTCATGCACCACGGCAGTAGAAAGCCGCGACGGAGCATAAATTGCGGTGAACACGTACGCTGGTTCGCCTCGCACGCGGTGGTAATTGGTGTTGTAGAGGAAAAAGCGCTTGTACCACGGCACTGGTTCGGCAGAAAGGACGTACGCATCGGCCTCACGGGTCACACTGTGGTAGACGCCCGCTTCCTTGAGAGCCAGCGGCAGCGGAGGTATCGCATTGCTGAAATAGAGCACATTGAACGCGATGAAAATCGCCGCGACGATGCGCATGACACGGACTTTTTCCTCACGCCACACTTCAGGTGCGAGCTTCTGCACAATGTAGAGAAAGCCGGCAGTGACGAGCACCGTCACGATGCCGCTGAGCACAAACATCCACGAGCCGATACGATTGAAAAGTATTGGCAGAAAGAAAATGAAGAATGAGAAGAGGACAGTAAAAAAGATGCCCGTCTGAAATGGCAATTTCGTGTAGTAGCCGCGGAATCGCTCGTTGCCGATGAGGAGCGCCGCGATGACTATCACGAAAATCCAGCTGACAGCTACCGTCGCACTCCGCCAGTACACCGCGAGAAATCCGCTAAAGAGCGCACCGAAAGAAAACTGAATGACCACAGGCACGAACGGCGCAACAGCGAGGAAGAACGGGTGCCGCGCACGGCCCGTCTCGATAAGGTGAATGAGCGCGATACCTGTTGCCGCAAGCAGCATGTACGCGCTGAGCAATATGTAGCTTTGCAGTGAATCGATGCGTTCGAGAAAGATGAAGTTGTCGAGCAAGAAACCGCCGATAAGCGCGGCCGGGGCGACGTACCGCTCGTACCAGTGAATGAGCTCTTCGGTGCTCTTGGGCAAGTACCTGCGTATCATGAAAGGTACGACGGCGGTGCTTCCTGCACACCATCCGTGTGATTTACGTATCGCGTAAGTGCATAGAGAAGCGATGAGAGCCTGTTGGCATATGCACGGCTCGACTCGCTCACAAGACGCTCGCCGCTCTCGTGAAGCGTGACGATTCTGCGCTCCGCGCGCCGGGAGACCGCGCGCGCGATGTCGAGCCGTGCCGAGAGCTCCGTCGCCCCCGGCACGAGGAATGTCGTGATGGGTGGCATCTCGGCCTCGATTCGATTGATGAACACACCGAGCGCCTCCACGCTCGAGAGCGGGATGCATTTCGGTGCACCCGCGACTTCTGCCTGCAACGTGAAGAGGTGGTTCTGAACATCATGGAGCACCATACGGAGCTTTTGTTCGAGCACGATGATGTCATCACCACATCCCGCCTTGCACCATCCGACGAGGCTGTTCAACTCATCGAGCATCCCGAGCGTCTCGAATACGGGACTTGTCTTGGACACGCGCTTCCCGGGCTCTGAATCGAAGAGTTTGGTAGTCCCCCCATCTCCCTTTCCTGTGAAAAGCGCCATATCGTCATGATAGCAAAGCAAGGCGCTATACTAGAGCGAGTGGGCACACAGTGCCCGAAAAAATGAGAGGAGCGAACCATGCGCGCCATTATCGCTATGATTCTGCTGCTCGGCGCTGCGCAGGTGTCGGCGGCACCACACCGAGATTTAGACGACACGCCAAAGTCGACTGCGGCGAACAACGCGGCAGTACGGACGGTGCAAGGCAAAGCCACAGAGTGCGTCATCAAAAAGATGCGCACGATGCTCGCAAATACTGCGGAGCCTGAGAGCGTGCAGAAATTCAGCGACCGCCTCGTCGAGGCCGTACGGGCATGCGCACCTGAAATGCGCACCATGATAGCCGCGTACGACCGCACCTTCGGCGCGGGTCAGGGCGAGGAGTTTTTCATGGGACCCTACCTCGACCTTCTTCCGACTATGATCGAAGAAAAGCTCCGGGATACTGCCGGCCCCTAGGCCGGCTTCCCTTTTTGCACGTATGCGCTGGAGAGGACTCTCCCTCGCCTCTCGTCTCGCCGTCGCTCGACTCGGGCTAGGCACCGGCTCGCGGCCTCGCCTACTAGCTCGGCAACGCTGCGCCGTTCGAGTCCTCCACGCGAGCACGCAGGTGCTCGCTCCGCGCCAAACGAAAAAGACGAGGCACAAGCCTCGCTTTTTACGTTAGTGCGCGGGAGAGGACTCGAACCTCCATGCCCGTGAGGGCGCTACCACCTCAAGGTAGTACGTCTACCAATTTCGCCACCCGCGCGTCGAGCCATTCTATACAAATGGCAGAAAAACGAAAGCTATGCCGTCTTCTCCACCGCGGCCGATTCCTCCTGCTTTGCGGCTTCCTCAGCCGAAGGCTCTATGGGCGCATCTTCGACGGACACTATCTTACTTACGCCCGAAACATTCATCACCATCTTCGTGCGGCGAAGCATGCGGCGCGCCTCACGAGAGACTTTCTCGCGGATGAAGTAGAGCTTCGCACGGCGCACGCGAGAGCGCTTTACGACCTCCACCTTGTCTATCATAGGAGAGTAGAGGGGGAAAATCTTCTCGATGCCGACGCCGCTGGACACGCGACGCACGGTAAACGTGCCGCCCGCTTCGGTGCCGTGCTTGCGCGCGAGGACGAGGCCCTCGAATATTTGGATGCGCGTTTTGCCCTTTTCCTCGATTTTCTGGTGGACACGCACGGTATCCCCCGGCCGAAGGTCGAGGTTCTTACGTACTTCCATGTCTACTGTTGAAATCTGGAAAGCCATATTTCGTCGCGGCACTATAACACTGGCGTCCGGAAACGGCAACTTTCCTCACCTGGGGTTTGACCTGCCATACCCATACAGGTACGCTGTCTAGGTTCTCGCCGGGGCGCCCTCGTAGCACAATGGATAGTGCAGGACTCTTCTAAGGTCTTGATGTGGGTTCGATTCCTACCGAGGGCAATGCGCGCTTAGCTCAGTTGGTTAGAGCATCTCGTTTACACCGAGAGGGTCGGGGGTTCGAATCCCTCAGCGCGCACCGAACGCAGTGAGGTGGACGCTAGCGCCGTGCGTGCGCACGGCGCATGAGGGAGTCGAACGCTGGAGCGATGTCACGGCAGCTGCCGCGACCGCGAGGCAGTGCCCAGTCCGAGCTCTGCGGCGGCAAAGCGAGAGGCGCGGGCGAATCCCTCAGCGCGCACCAACGTTATCTCGACGGGTCGGAGACGCTCGGCCGACCGCGCTTCGACGCTTCATACGTGACCTCACGCTCATTCATACGCTCGAGTATGCTTCTCAGTTCTTCGCGGTTCAACAACTCGACCTGCCTCGCAGGCCTGCTCCCCGCGCCCGCGCTGAGCTTTCGCATGACTGCATAGAATTCCCACACGCCGTATATGACAATCGCGATGAGCGCGAAGAACACGATAGTCAGGAGCACCCGCCAGTACCATTCTGCCAGCGGTCGCATGTATTCGGGCTCATGACGTGCCTCGTAGAAGGCACGCAGAGAATTCCATATGTTAGTGATCATGTTCATGATGCGATATCGGATGTCGTATAGACGGTGAGCCTGATGCTCGTGCGCCACGGCTGCGACCCACTCTCCACGCTCGGGACCCGGTCGAAATCAAACTGCTCAACATTGGAAAAGCCAGGGAAACTTTCGAGCGCACGCAGGAATTGCGCAACGCCCGCAAAAGAACCCTCCGCCTGCACGATGAAGGATACACTCGCAAGTGGTGACTCGCCCGGGAGTTCGACCGAGCCACCTGCCGGCATCGCAGAGTGTACCCGCGCCACTACTCCTACGCTGCGTCCTGCGGATTCTATTTCATCCGCAATCTCGACAATATCTGCGCGAGCTGCGTTCTCAAGTCGCTCTCTATCCGCCGCACTCTCTTGCGCAAGTGCCCTAATCCGCGATGCGCCCGCTGCTTCGTCGGCTCTCTGCTCTGCGCTTTTCGCGCTCGCGCCGAGAGATCGCGCCTCTTCTTGAATCCACCTGTCGGCGAAGAAGACCGCCGCCCACAGCGAAAGCGCCAGGAAGAGTGCAGGCCACGAAAGGTACGTAATGTATCGAGTCATAACTAGAATTTCCCGGTAAGCACCACGGAGAACCCGCTCTCCTCTGAGCCGACAAGCGCGCTGACGGGTACAGCCACACCTTCGAAGAGGCCCGATCGTGTGAGCGCATCGCGGTACGCGCTCACCTGCACTCTCGTACCGGAACCGACGAGCGTAAGCCGGTCTTGCTCCTCGCCTCCTGCATAGGTAACGCGGGTAATCCGCACGCCCGCTGGCCGAAGCTCGAGCGCGTTCTCGACAACAGACATAATTGAGGATGTGGCGGAAAGAAGCGGCAGCATTTCATTGATGAGAAACTGGCTGCGCTCGAGCACGAGTGCATCTTCACGCTCGACCTCCACTTCCCGCGCGGCAGCTTCCGCTGCAGGAGCGGTCATGCGCACCGCGACATAGCCCGGAATGAGTGTGAGCGCCGCAGCGAGTGCAAGCAGCGCGAGCACGAGCGACGTGACAAAAACAAGGCGCGAGCGGTACATCGCCCATACTCTTTTCTGTGCATCAGGAGGAAGAACGTTTGTCATATCAAATACCGCGTAGCGCAAGCCCTATTGCAGTTGCAAACTGGAGAGATTCTCTCTTATCGATGGGTGGCACGTAGGCAGAAAACGGCGCAACATTCTGCCACACATTGCCGAGTTCGGTCGGTGCGTGCACGCGACTCGATATGTACTCGGGAAAGCCGCGCAGGTTGGCACTACCTCCAATGAGGATAACTTTTCCCACCGGGGTCATGCGCTCACCCTTGTCGTTGCGGCGCGTGTCCCAGTAGTGATAGTGACGCGTCACTTCATCGGCAATAGTCGACGCAACAGAAGTTATCGCTTCTATCGCCTTTGCATTCGTCCCGCCCTCTTCTGGTACAAGCCCGTGCTCATTTTTGTACTCGACTACTTTTTCCGGTGGAAGACCCAGCACCTCTACGAGCGTCTTGGTTATCTGGTCGCCGCCGACCTCGACGGTCGACGTGAAAATCGGGTACCCGTGCTTTACTACAGCAAAGCCCGTACGGGCACGGCCAATGTCGACGAGGAGCGTAATCGGCTCATCAGGGGCGCGCGAAGAGACTGCTCGTGCGATTGAACTCGCCTCAATTTCGAGCGATACGAGCGTAATCCCCGCTCGAGCGAATGCGTCTGCATAGGCTTCGGCGACGTCTTTGGGAAAGACGACCACGCTGAGCTCGTCGGTCGCTCCCGAGCTGCGCGGTAAAATGACACTGAAATCGAATACGGCGCCATCTGGCGGTATTGGCACTCGGTCTTCAAATTCAAACTCGACCATGCGAAGCGCCTGCTGTCGCGATGTGCCACTCGGCACATTCATGCTGAATACGTAGGCAGCTTCTTCGGGGAGCGCGGCGTGCGCAAATGTGACACCTCCGAGCTTCGTGCGCACGTCGCGCAGGATTGCTGCCAGACGCTCGACGTCCCTCACGATACCTCCCGTGACAATGCCCTGCTCGAGCGCCACCTCTCCGTAGAGTTGCACATGGTGGACGGGCGCTTGCGCCGAGAGGATGATCCACTTGATGGACGAATCAGAAATATCGATGCCCGCAGCTGGCGGCGTGAGCAACGTCGGTGTGGGAAACGCACGCGCAAGCGCTTGCGATAAGGAATGCGCCCGCTGCGCAAAAGCGGACTGTCCCGAGGACAGACTCATGCTCTCAGTATATCAAGAGATTGCAGCGACTATTTCGCTTTCGTTCCCTTTTCCACGGAACGCTCTGGGATCAAGAGTGCAAGACCTTCTGCGTCGGAGAGCGCGAGCAACATCCCCTGACTTTCGACGCCGCGGAGCATACGCGGTGCAAGATTGACGACATACGGGAGCTGCTTGCCGATGAGTTCTTCGGGCTTCTTCCACTCAGCAATCCCAGACACGATTGTGCGCGTCCCGAATCCCCCGAAATCAATCGTGCACTTGATGAGCTTATCTGTTTCCGGCACGAGTTCGGCGGCTATCACCTGCCCGACACGGATATCGAGTTTTGCGAAGTCATCGTAGTTTATTTGTTCTTGCATACTCGTGATTCTATCGCATTTCTCCACCCTAGCGGAGCGTGGCCATTTGACGGTGCCTCGCGAGAGCTCCGGCGCGAGCGGAGAAAACATTCAGCAGAATGTTATTCGTGCACCGGAGAATGGCCACCGGAGCGGCCTCGCATATCGAGAAACCGCTGAAGTATGATAGCGGCGGCCGCTGCATCATCGTGCCCCTCTCCCTCGGGGGCGTAGCGCGATGCCTCGATAGAGCTGCCAGCCTCCCAGCCGTACACGACCGGTACATTCAGCTCTTGCTTGAGCTCATCGACAAAGCTATTCACTCTGAGTGTAATGGGATTGGGGATGCCACCATGACTCTTGGTGTCGCCCACGACCACGAAGCCCACGTTTTCTTTCTCAATAATTTCTTTTATGGCGGCTATGGTCGTGGACATGTTGGCGATGGTCTCGCGCGGAAACGCAATAACACCGCGCTCATCTGAGACGGCGAGTCCGATGCGTTTCGCGCCATAGTCGATGCCGAGGTACCGCATGTGCTCAATCCTGCGCCAACTTTGACGTTTTGTACACTTCCGGCATGTACGCGTGCATGCGCATGACGCGCGCGCTTAGTCCCGCGCCAAGGAGGTCGCGTTCGAGCGCATCGACATACTCACCCTCCTGATCGTAGCCCAGCGCGATGATATCGGGACTCGCTGCCGCGATGTGCGCCATGTACCCCTGCTCGTCGCCGAGCACCGCGCGGTCGACAAGCGGGCAGCCACGCACGAGCTCGAGTCTTTCCACCTCAGACTTTCGTGGAGGCACTCCTTTGATCCGCGCCGCAGCACTGTCGCGCGAGACGGAGACAGTGAGGTGCGCATCAGGGGCGAGTGCGCGCGCTTCGCGAAAGAATTGAAGGTGTCCCTCGTGAAGCATGTCAAAAGTCCCAAACACCATAATCCGCGTCATGCCCCAGATACTACCCCAAAGTCGCCGCGTGGTAGAATACGCATCCATGCAGAAAGCAATCGATTTTTCCAAGCTTCCTCGTGTGGACGGGACGCAGGTATGCATATTGAAGTCCAAGTGGCATCAAGAGTTCTCGGACAACATGGAGGACGCGGCTCGACCCCTGCTCGAAAAAGCCGGTGTCCGGCGCATTGATACTGAAGTCCTCCCAGGCTGCCTCGAGATACCGCTCGCTATCAAATACATAGAGGAACAGTCCTCAATCTCTTACGACGCGTACATATGCTTTGGAGTTATTGTGAAGGGAAAGACCATGCATTTCGAGATGATTCTTGAGTCGACGGGCAGCGGTATGAGTTCACTCGCGCTCGAGTATGAGAAGCCAGTCATCAATGCAATCATCCCCGCCCTCAAGCTCGACGACG
Source organism: uncultured Candidatus Saccharibacteria bacterium (assembly GCA_964594735.1). Taxonomy (GTDB): domain Bacteria; phylum Patescibacteriota; class Minisyncoccia; order Phycocordibacterales; family UBA2100; genus UBA10103. The sequence continues at coordinate 17,367 of CAZQMS010000005.1, forward strand.
TGAAGAAGCGTACGAGGATGGACAAGTTCAACAAAGGCATCGAAGCCGCGGTCGCGGCTATCGAGTTCCTCGCGTGGCAGAGAGCTCGTACCTAGCGGGCACGTCGATTTCGACGTTTACCTCGTCCCCGACGTTTAGCGAACCGAGGTTCGTGGTCTTGAGCGTATGCGGAACGAGTGCAACAGTAATGTTCGGTCCATGTTTGCGCGCAACAGTAAGCGATACGCCGTTGATTGTAATAGAGCCATGCAGCGCGACGCGACGCGCGAGCTGAGCCTTCGGCTTTATCGTGAGCTCGATCGATGCACCGCGAAATTGTATGTGGCGCACCGGCGTCGCAGCATCGACGTGACCTTGTATCGGATGCCCGTCTATTCGCTGACCCAGCTTCAGCGAACGCTCGAGATTCACCACACTACCCAGCTTCAACGAACCCATCGTCGTCTTTGAAAGCGTTTCGGGTATGTACTCGACGCTGAAGGACACCGCGGAACTTTTCACAACCGTCGAACACACGCCGTCTACATTGACACTCTGACCCAATGAAAGCGTCCACGAACGCGGCTTCGCGATGCGGACGCGCACGATTGTGCCCATCCACTCCACGGCGAGGACACGCTGCTTTTTCTCGACAATCCCGGCAAACATGACTCAATTCTTAAAGTAATTCCGGACTTTCGCAATGTCCTCCGCAATAGCGGCCTTGAGCTCCGCTTCGGTCTCAAACACATGACTCTCCCGCAATTTGTCGTGCACCTCTACTCTCACCTCCAGACCATAGAGCTCGTCGGAGAAATCCAAGATGTGCGCCTCGAGAATCTTTCGGGATGCGTCGGCAAATATTGCCGCCATATACGGCGCTTCGTTTTTTATGATGACACGTCCCACATACACGCCGGATAGCGCCGAGTCTGCGAGCTCTATGTTTATCGTCGGGTACCCGATTTGTGTACCTCGTTGCTTACCCCTTTGCACGGTGCCCTTCAAAGTCATCATATGGGCATCTTAGCTCATAGCGGCGCCTCGCGTGTACTCGGCATCCTGTAAAAAAATCGCTTCACTCTTTGTGTTTGCGGAGGGGGTGGGATTCGAACCCACGATGCCTTTCGACATGGCGCATTTCAAGTGCGCTGGAATGAACCGCTATCCGACCCCTCCGTATCGCCATGTACCTTACCATTCAGCCAGCTCTTTTCTAAGTAGTGCTCCTCGTAGTGGCAATTCGGGCAAATTAGTTCTAGATTCTCCAGAGAGCTATTTTGGCGATTTCTATCTCTATGATGTATATGTAATATCTCTACTTTAGCGTATCCACAACGTTCACATTTCGAACCTCGCGTCTCCAACAATCGAAGTTTTAGCATTCGTTGGTCTTTGACCTTATCTTTTCTTCTGCCTGTTTTGTATTGGATGCCAGCTCGGTGGCGATTCGCACACGCTCTGCTACAGGTCACACGATTAATTCCCGGACCAATTCGATTTCCGCAAATCTTGCACGCCCTGTCTTTTCGGGACGCAATACCGAAACATGCTGAGCTGCAAAATAGCCGATTACCGTTGCGCTCGATTTCAGCTGGCCGCCGATACATAGAAGTACTGCACACTAGGCATCTAGCGTTTGCTTGTCGTTGATACGGCTCGCCCACTCATCCAGTATACCAGTTGCTGAAATCCCCCACTGCCTGAGAGCTGCCGATGCTACAATATTTGTACCTTCCTATGCCTGACAACACCATTGCATTGCGCTGGAATGCGTACGAACACGAACACGTCGAGCGGAGCGCCGAATGGTTCTGGGGACTTGGCATCGTCGCAGTGTGTGTCGCGGTGACGAGTATCCTCTTTGGGGATTTCCTTTTTGCGCTTGTCATACTCATGGCAGCGGTCACGCTCGCGCTTCTCGCGAGGAGGCCGCCGCACCTTTCAGAATTTGAGATATCAGAAAAAGGTATTCGCATCGACGACGTCCTGCACCGCTACGAAACCATTCTCGCCTTCTGGGTCACCGACGAGCACGAGGGTGCAGAGCTCCTCATCGATACGACAAAGTGGCTCTCTCCGAACCTCGTTATTCCGATAGAGGGCGTCGACGCGGCTGCTGTCCGCGCGTACCTCAAGGAACGCGTCGAGGAGCGCGTGATGAAAGAGTCGCCTGCGCACCGCATTCTTGAATTTTTCGGGCTCTAATTCGAAATCTTGAACGCGGTCGCGGTGAGCGCGTCGTCTACGTATCCACCTGTGGGCGTCCAGAGCGATGCCTGAATTCGGTACGATTTACCGACAATGAGGTCTTGGTGACAGACGTCCGAAGAGTTTGGATTACAGCTGCCAGCGGATGTCGGCAACACCCAGGTGAAAGATCCCTCCGTATCCAACTCATCCTCGATAAGCGCGGTGAAGTGTCCGCTCGCGACATCGACGAGCCAGAGTTCGACGACAGAACCACTCGGCACAGTGCCCGCGTCCCACGAGACAGTGGCGGTGTCGCCGTGCTTCACATTGGTCTTACCGTCGATAGACGAAGAGACGGTCATCGCTGACGTCGAGGTCCCGTTGCCGACAATGATTTCTATGGCGGTTTCCTTTTCCGCGCCACCTATCGTCTCGCATGTGAGCAGCACGGTCGTATCCCGACTTATCGGCGATGTCGTTGCGGTACCATTGATGCTCGTATTATTTTCATTCGCGAGACTAAAGCCTGGCATCTGCGGACTCCAGACCTGACAGGATTTCATTCCGCTTGTCACCCATCCAATGCGCGATGATTCACCCGCTTGCACGGTGCGCGGATTCGCGATGAGGACAATGGTCGGCCTCGCAATCTGCACCGAGCACTCAGCGCGCGCCGTGAGATTCTCGTTGCGGCATGTGAGGGCAAAGTTTACTGCGCTTGCGCTTTCGGGTGCCTCCGTCACCGCCACGGTGGAAGTGCCGGAGGTCTTGTTGTCGGTCGAGAAACCGGGCCCCGCCCCCGTGCTACCCGTGGCACCCCCACACGAATACGATATGGCGACCGACATCCCGACGTCTATAACTTTCGGTTGGCACGACATCTGCGCACTCGGTGGCGTTGCGTTGCTCGGTACGCACTGCCAATTCGATGTGCACTGCCTGCCGTTTTGCGCCTGTGTCGTCACCGGACGCCACGAACCATTGCATCCGCTGGTCGGTTGTGGCGGCGCTGCTGGGCACGTGTTTTGATTCTGATTCGGCGTACATGGCGTCGGCGGCACGGGTGCTGGCGGCGGCGTGATGCCAAATGCGGCGGCTCGTTGCCGATCATAATTGTGCTGCTGGAGCTGGTAGTTGTACTGCTGGAGTTGTATCTGGTACTGCTGCTGTTGCTGCTGGTACGCATTCGGGTCCGACGCGCACTGCTGCGCAGGCGCCGCTGCCGCACCGGTAAGACCCTTCATGAGCCCCTGCAAGAAATTGCCGAGTGCACCCATTGCATTACCCCCTCCACTTGGTGATTGTGCTCCAGGATTTCCTGAAGAACTTCCGTCATTCTGTTTGCAGTTCTTCAATACCTCACATCCGGGTTGCCGGGTGAACGTATCCTGCTGACGACTGCATGTGGCACCTCCGTCAACGGGTGTGCAAGCGAATCCGCTACGCTGGAGGGCTTCTCGCTCAGTTTGATTTTGCGCAGCTGCAGTACACACTCCATTTACACAGCGGACGTCTATATTGTCTATATTGTCCGCTGATGTCGGCAGTATGCCACTAGCCTGCGACTCTCGAAGTTCATTGAGTTGCTGTGACAGTTCTTGCTGACGCGTTTCATTTGCGGCGATTGTGCGCTTAAGCTCATCTGCTTCCGTACATGCGGGAGAACCCGACTCGAAACACTGGCTCGTCAATTGATCTACCCGTGCATTGATGCGTTCCGTGTCATTGCCCAAATTGTCGAGGTCCTTGCGAATCCTTTGCTCTTCCGCACGATACGCGTCGTTCAGAGTACCTCCACCCGTTACACCCCCTTGCGTCTGTGCTCCAGGGACCACGTCCGCGCCGGGCAGTGCTGAACCGCTCTGCGACGCAAATGCGGGTGCTTGCGCAGATAATACTTGACCATTCTCAAACACCTTCGGTTCGGTACATTTCGGGTCTGGTCGCGCACCCTCAACAAGCGGCTGCTCATTACATATGGTGATTTTGCACTTGCCCGGCGTTGGCACGTCTACGCTCGCGGTTGTTGTCATCCGCACGGATCCGTCGAGATTGATGGTGGCCGTACCTGCTCTCCCTGTGCACATGAAGTCATTCTCTGTCTTCGGTGTCTTGCCTACTGACTCCGGTTTGGCCACCGCGCCGAAACAGCTGTCCACGACACCACTTTTTGCAGCCTCGCCACCTCGGGCGGTAGAAACAACTTCGCCAGGTTCTCCGTTATTTTTTACCGCCTGTGATATCGCCTCCGAACAACTCTTAGGTGCGGCATCATTTAAATAGGTGGTCGCTTCAGTACTTGCCAATTGCGAGCGCACCGACGCAACAGGTCCGCCTGGTACCACGTATTTCGCGAGTACCATCGCGGAGCTAAGTACCGCCACGAATACAAGAGCGGCCAAGATTGAATAGCCCGCCTGACTGCACAGCCGAGGCAGGCCGCGACTGGTGAAGCGCCTTGTCATATCGCAATCATGCGCCCCAGGAGGCATAACAGCAATGAGAACATGGCAGAAAGATGTGGAAAAAGCGCGAAATAGTGGTACATTTCCTCTGTTCTAGACGCTCTCGTCGTTCAATGGATAGGACGCATCCTTGCGGAGGATGTAATGTAGGTTCGATTCCTACCGAGAGCACACGTCAAAAAGAAACAGCCCCGTTCGGGGCCGTTTCTTTTTGAGGGGTTTATTTCGTGAGGGCACCCACTCGCTTCGAAACGCGAGATTTCATCCGCGCTGCGGTGTTGGGTTTGATGGTTCCGTTTTTGGCGGCCTTATCTATCGCCTGGTAGAGGTCGGGCAGCGCCTTTGCTGCCTCGGCTCCGTTTTTGGCGGCGACCATTTTCTCCACCTGCTTGAGGGTGTCTTTCATCGCCTTTTTGAGGCGCGCATTGAAAACGCGGCGCTTCTCCGCCACGCGCTGTGCCTTTTTAGCTGAGCTCGTATTTGCCATGTCACGAGATACTACGATACTTCCCCGCTCTTAGCAAGATTCGGCCAGTGCTATGATTGAAGCCATGATTGGCTACATCCGCGGTACCGTGCACGCCGTCCGTCCTGCCTTTCTCATCGTGGATGCCCAGGGTGTCGGGTACAAGGTCTTCACGCTCAAGGAGACGCTCGCCCGGGCCAAGGAGGGCACCTGGGGTTTCTGGACACACCTGGCTGTCCGCGAAGACGCGCTCGATCTCTATGGCTTCACCGACGAGGAGGAGCTCCGCTTCTTCGAGCTACTTCTCACGGTCTCCGGTATCGGCCCTCGCTCGGCGCTCGGAATACTCGACATCGCGTCCGTCGAGACGCTCAAATCAGCCATAGGTGCTGGCAACGCCGGGTACCTCACCAATGTCTCGGGTATCGGCAAGAAGACGGCAGAAAAAATCGTGCTCGAACTCAAAGACAAAGTAAAAGGCGGCGAGTTCTCCTCGGCAGGCGCGCTCAAGGGCGACGAAGAAGCACTCGAAGCGATGCGCAGCCTCGGATACAGCGCCGCAGAGGCGCGCGATGTGCTGCGCAAAGTCCCGCCCGAAGTCGAAAGTGGAAGCGCCCGATTGCGTGAGGCACTCAAGCTGCTCGGGCGGTAATCCTATGCTGAGAAAATTTATTCCTGAGTCGTTGCGCTCCACATACCATCTCGCACTCGCACTTCTGGGCGCAGCGCTCTACGGATTCCCCTCTCGTCGCATCCGCGTCATCGGCGTGACAGGTACCAAAGGCAAGACGAGTACAAGCGAGATGATATCCGCCATCTTCGAGGCGGCGGGTGAAAAGACCGCGCTCATCAATTCTATCCGCATCAAAGTCGACCAAAGAAAAGAGCGCAATACTGGCGGCAGGTCGATGCCTGGCCGCGCCCAGCTCCAGCGCTTTCTGCGCGCCGCGGTACGCGCGGGATGCACGGTCGCCATTATCGAAATGACATCTGAAGGTGCGCGGCAACACCGTCACCGCGGTATCGAACTCGACGGTCTCGCTTTTCTCAACCTTGCGCCTGAACACATCGAATCGCACGGCTCGTACGAAGCCTACTCCGACGCGAAATTCGAACTTGGGAAAGCTCTCGCCGCATCGCCGAAAAACCCGCGCGTCGTCATCGCCAATGCCGACGACAAAGAGTCCGCGCGCTACCTCGCGCTCCCCGTCGAGACGCGAATCGCTTTTTCTCTGACCAAACATGAACCGTGGCACGCGTCCGCTTCGATGGGCACGTTCACCTACGAAGGGCGCACCATATCCGTGCCACTCCCGGGAGAATTCTCACTCAAGAATGCGCTGGCAGCCGCGGAGATGTGCTACGCATTCGGCGCAAGCCTCGATGCGATAGAGCGTGGCCTCGCTGCACTGACACGCATACCGGGACGTGCGGAAAAGATTGATGAGGGCCAGAACTTCGCTGTCGTCGTCGACTACGCGCATACGCCGGATTCGCTCAAAGCACTGTACGATGCATTTTCCGCGCAGCGCCGCATCTGTGTCGTGAGCGCCACGGGCGGTGGACGCGACACCTGGAAGCGCCCTGTCATGGGAAAAATTGCGGATGAGATGTGCGACGAGGTCATCGTGACTGATGAAGACCCGTACGATGAGAGCCCGGTCTCGATTATGGAAAGTGTCGCGCGCGGCATGGAGCGCAAGCCTCGCATCATTCCCGACCGCCGCGAAGCAATCGCGGCAGCTCTTAGTCTCGCAAAATCGGGCGATGCTGTACTCCTCACGGGCAAAGGGACTGACCAGTACATTCATCGTGCACACGGGTATGCGGAGCCATGGGACGACGCGCGCATCGCGCGAGAAGAATTGAAAAAATTGCTCGCTGCAAGACGGGTATAATCCCATGAGATAGACATACCGATGCGCGCACGCGCTCGAACATTTCGAATAAACGAAGTGCGTTGATACGAACGGTGCAAATATCTCACGGGGTATAATAATCGAATGCTCCGTACCGTCCTCAAGTATGTCCTTATCGGGATGGTGCTCCTCGTGATTATCGGGTGGCTCTGGAGCGGCGGGTGGCGCGGTGTCACGAGCTTCGTGCGCACCATACCCAACCCCCTCGACATTCTCTTCGGCACGAGCACGTCTACATACGAGGTGCGACTCCCGTGGGCCATCGGAGTACCGCAGGGCCCAGACATCGAATTGTATTTGAACGAGGGCGCTGCGAGCTACGATGCAGGGACCCCGGAGGAGCAGCTCGCCGAGCTCGAGAGCGCGTACAAGACTCTACAAGAAGAAGTCGCGAAGCAAGCGCGCTCACCGCACGCGGGCAAAGTGAAACTCTATCGCGCAAGCGCGACCGAATCTTCGGCGAGCGACGAACATGTCGTACTCGAAGCACACAGTGGTGTATCACTTCAGGGCTGGTCGCTCGCGAGCATGGTAAGCGGCGTCCGCGTGATGCTCCCGTATGCCACACCGCTCTATCGGCAAAATAGCGTCAACACCGCATACCCCGTCGTCATGGAGCCTGGCACGACAGCGATTGTCGCGACGGGCTTCTCTCCGGCAGGTGTGTCATTGCGTGAGAATCGTTGCATGGGCTACCTCTCCTCGTCGCTCAACTTCAGTCCGCGCATTGAGCACTCCTGCCCATCGCCGTCGGATGGCATGGCTCTCACCGACCAAAACCTACAGCGCTACGGCGGCGAGTGCATCGACTACGTGCGCACCATGCCACAGTGCACGACTCCATCGACAATTCCAGCATCACTCTCCGCAGCGTGTCGCATCTACGTCGCAAATACGTTTACTTACAACGGCTGCATCGACGCGCACCGCGCACAGAGCGGCTTTGAATCGGACACGTGGCGACTGTACATCGGCTCAGCTGGTGAGATATGGCGCAATGAGCACGACGCAATACGTCTTCTCGATGAGCGCGGACTCACTGTCGACGCTATTATCTACTGATTACTTAGCGCGAAGAGTGCCACGCCCGCAGCGACAGAGACGTTGAGAGATTCTTTTGTGCCGCGCATTGGTATTTCGATAATGTCATCGCACGCGCCACGCAGGCTAGAAGACATGCCACGGACTTCGTTGCCGAGCACGAGCAACGTCTTTTCAGGTGCGCGGAAAGTGCGGTAGTCGACGGCGCGCTCGTCTTGTTCGAGCCCCACAATACCCCACCCCTCCTTCTTCAATCGACGCAGCACGCTTCCTGGCGTTTTCGAATACTCCCATCGGAGCGCCCCCTCGGCGCCGAGCGCCGTTTTAGCGATGTCTTTTTGCGGTCGGCCGAACCGGTCGAGCGGAGTGGGTGTGTAGCCCGAGAGGTAAACAGCCGAAGCGCCCGCCGCATCTGCGGTGCGAAATATGGAGCCGACGTTGTGCGCACTGCGTATGTTGTGCAAAAGGACGGCAATCTCATTCATAGCCATACCATATACCAGATACAAAATACGATATACTACCAGTCATGCTTTCCCTCTTCCCCGACCTCCTCTTCCTCGCACCGTTTTCCGCACTCGCTCTGCGCGTTGCCCTCGCGGCACTTCTCGCGCTCACCGCCTGGAGACATGTCTCAGAGCCTCAGAACCTCGCGCGAGCGTGGGCGATTCTGGAGATCGCGGCGGCTGTTGCCATCTTCGTCGGCGCCTGGACGCAGGCAGCCGCGCTCGCGGCAGCGGTGTGGCTCTTCGCAAGCCTCTTTGTGAAAGAGATGCGCGCGTTCCCCAAGAGCACGGCCGTGCTCGCCATCATCATCGCGCTCTCACTCGTCGTCACAGGTCCTGGTCCGTTTTCTTTCGATTTACCACTCTAAGTCTCGCGTTTCCAAGACTGAGTGTTATATTTCCGTCTAACCGCCCGTAGCTCAGTCGGTAGAGCACCTGCCTTTTAAGCAGAGGGTCGTTGGTTCGATTCCAACCGGGCGGACACGAGCAAAGCGAGAGCCGCCCGAGCAATGTGCCTGCGCACATTGCGTGTTGGAATCGAACGGCGGAGCGATGCCGAGCCAGTAGACGAGGCCGCGAGCCGGTGCCCAGCCCGAGTCGAGCGACGGCGAGGTGAGAGGCGCGGGCGATTCCTATATACTTAACAATTATGGACATTCTCCAGGCAATACTACTCGGCATCATCGAAGGCCTCACGGAGTTCTTGCCCGTCTCTTCGACCGGTCACCTCATTCTCGCCACGGAACTCCTCGGCATCCCGCAGACTGACGTGGTCAAGAGTTTCAATATCGCCATCCAGCTCGGGGCGATTTGCGCCGTTGTCGCGCTCTATTTCAAATCATTCTTTGATATCGAACTTCTCAAGAAACTCTTCATCGGCTTTCTCCCCACGGGCATCTTGGGCTTTCTCCTCTACCCTTTTATCAAGGGTTACTTGCTGGGCAACCCCATGATTGTGGTGGCCGCGCTCTTCGTCGGCGGCATCGCACTTCTCGTATTTGAATATTTTTACCGATCCTCAGAAGTGCAATCGGGTATTTCAGACATCACGTACGGTCAAGCTGTGGTCGTCGGTCTTTTCCAATCTGTCGCGATGATTCCCGGCGTATCGCGCTCCGCGGCGACGATTGTCGGCGGCCTGCTCGCAGGGATTCCACGTGGAACAATCGTCGAATTCTCCTTTCTCCTCGCAGTACCTACCATGCTCGCCGCAACTGGCTACGACATTATGAAAAGTGCCAATCTCTTTTCAGCATCAGATGCAGTGGTACTTTTCGTCGGCTTCATCGTCTCGTTTGCTGTTGCGCTCCTCTCGATGCACGCACTCATCAGCTTTGTGCGCTCGCACACATTTGTACCATTCGGCATCTACCGCATAGTCCTCGCCGCGGTATTTTTCCTCGTTGTACTCTAAAACTCTCGACTAGAGAGCGATGTTGACTGTCACGTAGTCCGTGACCGGTGTCCCATTTGGAGAGAGGCAGGAGATGGTAAAGGTCGTTGCACCGGTGAGCGCGACAGTGGACGCGCCGCCTGAGAGCGTCGTCTGCGAGAAGCTTCCGTCGGGGCTTGTTACGAGACAGCTCGCGACGCCCTGCGAAGTCCAGAATATAGACGCGCGTGAGCCGAGCGGCACAGAGGCCGGTACCGACCAGATGCGCACTACCGCCGGGACCGATGGCACGGTCGTCGTACTTGCTGCGGGAGTCGTCTGCTGCTGCGGCGCGGGTTGCGATTGCGATTGTGTCACGGTCACCGTAGGTTGCTGCGCGGGCGGCGGGTTGCCCACCTGATAGCCACGCGCGATGCAGAGGCCGTCGAAGAAATTGGCCGGGAGTACGTACGAGAGCACACTCGTCGCCCACGGCCGCGCGCGACAGATGCTTGCCACGACGCCCTGCGGCTGACCGCTAAATGTGTCCGAACCGAAGAAGCCGGCGACTTCCGTGTTGCCGGTCTGGTTGCGCGAACCGGCGATTATCGTGCCGCCGCTCGAGAATATTTGTATATCGCCGCGCAGACCGGGAATGAGGTATGCGGGATTTGCGAAAATAGCTGCTGTAGTGCTTGCGCCCTGCGAGACGACGACGGTCGCAGAGCCCAGCTGGATGCAGCCGCTCGTGCAGTTGGCCTGCGCACTCGCCGTGTGCCGCAAGAGTCGCACCGTGTATGTGCCCGCAGTAGTGTATGTGTGCGTATTCTGCCCTGGAGCAGTGCACGCGCCACCCGAGGTTGTGCAGGTGTTCGCCGCTTCTTTCGCGCCGTCGCCAAAGTCAATCGTCGCTGCGCCATTTGCACCATTTTCGTATGTGGAAAACACTACGGTGAGCGGCGATGCGCCACTGTTCGGCGACGCGATGATGCTCGCGGTCGGATTGGTGACTGTTGGCGTCGTCGTCGCCGGGGTCGTGGTCGGCGTGGGCGTCGTCGGGGTACTTGTGGTGTCGCACTGACTATAGAGTGCGGCGAATGGCCCCGTGCACGGATTGCCGCCCCCCGTGTCCCCCGAGCCAATCACCGTGGTCGAGCAGTAATTCGTACCGCCCGGCCCATTGACCGTCATGGTGTACGCAGTAGTGCCTGACACAGTCACCGACTGCGAGCCAAACGCGTTGACCGCGCCGATTTCAGGAGCGATGGACGACGTGTTGACGGTGCCGCTCGTCGACCATGTGAGTGTGGCGGTGGTAGATGAAGCGGTGGAAGAGGTGTTGCTCGCAGAAATTGTGCACGACGGCAGCTGGTTGGCGAGCGGGTCGCCCACGCCACTTGTGGGAGGCGTCGCAGGTGGCTGCTGCCCACCGCCCTGCTGCATGAGCTTGCCCATGAGATCGCCGAGAATCTTCGCCACCTGGTCGAGCCCAAAGCCGTCCTTTCCACTAGTTCCGGTCGCTTTGCATACACCAGGGGCACTGCTCACGCATTGACCTGTTGTTGAAAAATTACTCGTCAGGTCCTTACATGTAATGGTCATGCATGGGACGCATTTGGGGTCCTTAGGACTTGGTACGCATTTTCCTGGGTAGCAATACTGAGCGGCACAAAATGCATCAGCCTCCGTTCCTAGCGCATGAGTACTCTGTGCTGCGAACAGCAGTAGAGCTACTGCAAAGACAGCGACCGCTATGATTGTCGCCACAAGAGTTATCAGCGCCGACGCGCGTACCTTCATTGCTCAAATAATATCACGCAATCGAGAGCACAAATCGCTCAAGTGCATATTCGAGCTCTTCACCCCGCCGCCTCGCTTCATGCGGAAGTTCGGCAAGCTCGGCGACGAGCTTGCGAGCCTTCTCTGACCCTCCGCGCAGATAGTATTGCTTCGCCGCCCAAAAAAGGACGCCATGAATAGCTTCGGGCGCTTTCCCTGCTATAAGCTCGCGCTGATAGCCCACCCACAGGTCTTTCTTCTTTCCATTTTGAAGCGCGTTGGCGAGTGCAAAAATCGTTTCCTGTTTTTTTGTCGCTTTCGTATCGAAGTGCTCAAAGACTTCCGCGTACTTCTCTATACTTTTGCGCGTCGCGGCATCGAGCGCGCCCTCGAGCATGAAAAAGATCTCGGCAGATTTTGCGAGTCGTGAGAGCTCTGCTTGGAGAACCACTCGCATCTCGTCGTTCTGGTACACGTGCTCCAATACGACGACCCTCTTCTCGTCGAACATGCCCGGGCCACGCAGTGCCGCATCGAGGTCGGCGAGCGGGTGCGCGTCGGTGATGCGCAGCACGCTCATACCTTTCTGTTTTTCCACAGCTGCATTCAGCGCCGCGCGCGCTTTTTCCGTATCGGTACCGCTAAAGAAATACAACATGTGCAGGAGGTATTTAGTATGTGGTATTTAGTATGCGGTATCGGCTCATACGATATACCAGGTACTATGCACGAGGCACTTTTTTTACGGAGCCCCAGTCCTTGCCGAGTGAAATCTCGGCAATTATCGGCACGCCCGAGAGCAATTTTGGGTCGACCACACTCTCCATCACATCCCGGAGCGTGCGCGCTATCGTCTCTGCCTCTTTTTCGTCGACTTCATAGACAAGTTCGTCGTGCACCTGCAGGAGGAGCCGCGCCTTATCCACCCACCCTTTTTTCTGTATGAGTTCTTCCGCCTCTACCATCGCGCGCTTGATGATGTCGGATTGGGTACCCTGCATCGGCGCGTTGACCGCCATGCGCTCGGCCTGTGCGCGGAGTCCTGGGAGCGCTGATTTGAGCCCGGGGTAATATCTTCGCCTCCCGAAAAGGGTCTCGGTGTACCCTTGCCGTGCAGCATCCGCTTTCGTCTTCTCGATGTACCGTGCGATGCCAGCAAAGTTTTTGAAGTAGTCGTCGAGAAACTTCGCGGCTTCTTCGCGCGAGATGCCTGCACCGAGATTCTGCCGGAGCGCGTTGACTCCCATGCCATAGAGAATGCCGAAATTGATGACCTTGGCTCTCCGGCGCATTTCCCTATCCACGTGCTCCGGTGGCACGCCAAAGACCTGCGCGGCGGTCGCCGTGTGCACGTCTTCGCCGCGCTGGAAAATCCCGACGAGCTTTTCGTCGCCCGAAAGCCCTGCAGCAATGCGGAGCTCTATCTGCGAATAGTCTATCGCCGCGAGCAGGTAGCCCTTCTCAGCCACGAATGCGTTGCGAATGCGCTTGCCGTACTCCGTGCGAATCGGAATGTTCTGGAGATTCGGCCCCTCGCTCGCCATGCGCCCGGTCGCAGCACCCGCCTGGAGAAATTGGGCATGGAGCCGACCGTCTTTTGCGACGAGCGCCGGAATCTTGTCTATATATGTAGAGAGAAGCTTCTGGAGTTCGCGGTACGCAAGGATGTCGCCAATCACGGGGTGGAGGTCCGCCATTTTCGAGAGCTCTTCTTCGCGTGTCGTGCGTGCTCCTGTCGCGGTCTTCTTTTGCTTGCCGCTCCCTATTTTTAGCTCGTCGTAGAGTACGCTCCCGAGTTGCTTCGGGGAATTTATGTTGAACTCATGCCCCACATGCTGGTAGATGCGCCCCGCAATCTCGCCGAGCCCCTTTGTGTACTCTTTTGAGAGCGACTTGAGATACGCGGTGTCGACTTTGATGCCGACCTCGTGCATCTTTTTCACGATTGGTATGAGCGGCTTTTCTATCGACTCATATATGCCCACGAGCTTCCCTGTCTCGCGCAGTTGCGCGAATATTTTTTCGCGCGCCTTTTCGAAGTCGTCGGTATTCGCGAAGTCGAGAATGTCTTGCACATCCGGCGTGGTGAGATCGCTGCGCAAGAGCCAGAGCGCAAGCGCCGTCTCTTCGAGCGCCACCGCGTCGACTTGCTTGCCCGAAAAATCTGCATGCTTCTCTGCAGCCTCGATTTTCAGAGCATCTTTGAGACGCTCTTTGAGCGAGCGGAATTCATACGCGTCGAGAAGCGGCACGATGCTCCCCGCATGGTCCTCGATGTGCCAGTGACGCTCAGGTAGCTTGAATTCTATCGGTACATCTGGATGAATCGTGGCGAGCTGTTTGGAAAAAGCGGCATCGGATTTACCGGCAAGAAGCAGCTCGATGGTGCGCGCCTTTACGCCGCGCTTCGCGAGCCGGTCGGCGCCCTTCTCGAGCTCTTTGTAGATTGCGTCGACACTGCCAAACTCTTGGATGAGCTCTGTCGCCGTCTTCTCCCCGATACCGCGAATCCCGGGAATGTTGTCCGACGGGTCTCCGCGGAGCGCTTTGTAATCCACCATCTGCGCTGCAGAAAATCCGTAGCGCTCTTCGACGGCTTTCTCGTCGTACATCACCGTGTCGGAGAGTCCCTTGCGGAGCGTGAACACGCGCACGCGCGGCGCCACAAGCTGAAGCGTGTCCATATCCCCCGTCGCAATAATCGTCTCGATATCAGAGCGACCGCCGAGCTGCTTGACCATCGTGCCGAGCACGTCGTCGGCCTCGTATCCAGGGCACGCGTACACCGGCACGCCAAAAGCTTCGAGCACTTCGGGTGCTTTGCCGAGCTGGTCGATGAGCTCGTCGTCGGCTTTCACACGCTTTGCCTTGTACGCTTCGAATGCATCATGCCGGTGCGTCTTTCCCGGCAGATCGCGCGCCGCGACGATGTAGTCGGGCTTGAGGTCGGACACTATTTTGAGAAGCATGATGATGAGCCCGTAGAGTGCACCGGTAGGCTCGCCCTTGCTGTTGGAAAAATCGGGAATCGCGTGGTACGCGCGATGCAGTATCGCGTGCGAATCAAGAATCACGAGCCGCTCGGTATCCTTACCCTCCGGCGCCGCATTATGAGATGTCTTTTTCGACGCTTTTTTGGCCATCAATCGTGATTCTACGCCCATCCCCATCAATGTCGAAGCGTATCCGTATCGCATCCGTCGGAATGCACCCCGGGACACGTTCAGGCCATTCAATAAGTATGAGATTGCCGGAATCTGCGAGAAGCTCGTCCCAGCCGATAGCGCGGAGCTCATCGCCACCTTTCAAACGGTACGCATCTATATGTATGAGCTTCTGAAAAGACTGCGCCTCGAGGGCGTAGACTTTTTCGAGCACAAACGTCGGACTCTGCACGGACTCGGTCACCCCAAGAGCGCGCGCAATCCCTTGCGCAAACGTCGTTTTCCCGGCGCCGAGTTCCCCCGAGAGAGTGACCACACGCGCCCCACTTCGCGACTGGAGGGTGCGCGCGAAGTCCGCCGCACGTGACTGCATCTCTTCGCCTGTGCGTGCCGTGAGTTCCATGCAGCCAGTGTACAATGACTGAATGGCGACACAATTCAACGACAAAAAGGCCGAGGAGCGGCTTGGTGAACTTCACAAGAAAGAAGAGGAACAGCTCGCCGAGATGCTCTCGCACAAGTACGGTATCGAGTACGTCGACCTCACGAGCAAATCCATCGACACCGACGCACTCCGACTCGTGCCCGAGAACGAAGCACGCGCGACGGAAGTCGCCCCGTTCCGTAAGGTCAACAAAATCATCTTCATCGGTATGCGCTCACCCGAGCGGCCGGATTCGCTGAAGACGGTGCAGGCGGTCGAGCGGCTCGGCTACGAGGTGCGCCGCTTCATGGTCTCGCAGGCATCTCTCGAACATGCGTGGGACCGCTACCACGACCTCTCGTACGCGACCGAGACAGAGGCCGGCATCCTCACGCTCTCGAGCGAGACCATCCAGCAGATGCTCGACAAGCTCAAGACACTGCAGGATGTAAAGGCTGAAATCAATTCCCACGCGGGGAGCAAGGACACGCACCGCATCTCGCGCGTGCTCGAGGTCATCATGGCAGGCGCGATGAGCCTGGGAGCTTCCGATGTGCACCTCGAACCGGAAGACGGCGGTGTGCGCATGCGCTACCGCCTCGACGGCGTCCTCGTGGAAGTCCTTATGTTCGACCTGCCGACGTACGCACTTATCTCGAGCCGCCTCAAGCTCCTCTCCGGCCTCAAGCTCAACATAAAGAACGCTGCGCAAGACGGCCGCTTCTCTATCGTGGTCGGCGGCAAGGAAGTCGAGATACGCGCCTCCGTGCTTCCGGGCTCGATAGCAGAGACGATAGTGATGCGTATTCTCGACCCGCAGACCATCGCGCTCCCTATGGAAGCGCTCGGTTTCGACAAATACCTCATGGATATTTTCAATCACGAGATTCAAAAGCCCAACGGCATGATTCTCAACACGGGACCGACCGGAAGCGGTAAGACGACGACGCTCTACGCATTTCTCAAGCAGGTACACAAACCCGAAATAAAAATCGTCACCATCGAAGACCCGGTCGAGTACCACCTGCCCGGCATCGTGCAGACGCAGGTATCAAAAGAGTACACATTTGCCCAGGGGCTCCGCTCCGTCCTGCGCCAAGACCCCGACATCATCATGGTCGGCGAAATCCGCGATGCGGAAGTCGCCTCGACGGCGGTGCACGCCTCGCTCACCGGTCACCTCGTCTTCTCCACACTGCACACCAACGATGCCGCGGGCACGTTCCCCCGCCTCGTCGACATGGGTGTCGCGCCCGACATCTTGGGCGCAGCGGTCACCACCGCGATGGCACAGCGTCTCGTGCGCCGACTGTGCCCCGCGTGCCGTCAGGAAGCGCCGATAACGGGTGAGATAAAGGCGAAAATGGACCAGTTGCTCGCGAAAGTCCCGCACGCAGATGAAATACCGCAAACGCGCGACAAGATGTACCTCCCCAAAGGCTGCGATAAGTGCGGAGGCCTCGGCTACAAGGGCCGCATCGCGGTCGTCGAGGTGATTCTGATGGATAGAGAGATAGAAGCGTGCGTGCGCACATCATCGAGCGAGCGCGACATCTGGGCGGCGGCCAAACACCAAAACATCCGACGCATGGCGCAAGATGGCGCGGTAAAAATCTTGCAGGGCGTCACATCCTTCGACGAACTCTCCCGTGTCGTCGACCTCAACGACGAAGTGATGCTCGGAATGATTTCGTAACTTTACAACATATCGGTGGTATGGCATGGTACCTCCCAGCCACAGGAGGTCCCATGGTCAGCATGATCAGAGCACGTTCGCGCGACGAGACGGTCGCCGACGAGCGCATTGTGAAGCGCGGCATCCCCTTCTTCGACACAGCATACCCCGGATGGCGGCGCATTCTCTACTTCTCGCCTGTCGAGATCGCGCATCCGAATCGGTGTCCGCTATCAATTCTCGAAACGGTGTCGCGCATTGCGCACCAGGAGAATTTCACACTGCGCAACCTGAACGACGAGCGCATCAAGTCGCTGGTGCGCATGAAGAACACGATTTCGTACAAAAGAGCACTGCAGGCACGGGGCATGTCGCTCGCCGACGGTGTCGCATGCGGCCTCGCTCGCGCAGACGACGATCCGAAGACGTTCTACGCGACACTGCGCGACCGGTGGAAACTCCACTACAGTCCCGACAACTGGATGTTCTGACGTTCCAACTCGTGTCGAAATGCAGAGGGCGTCGCTCCTATCGGAGCGGCGCCTGAAACTTTTTTACTGAGAAGCGCGGATGAATTTTCTCGCCGCGAGGTTGATGATGTAGATGTTGGCCATGGTCGAGAGGAGACCAAGACCCGTCCCGAGTGTGAGAAACATTCCCGAGCCGTACGCCTGGTACGCGACGATGCTCCACGTGAGGAGTGAGAAGAAAATGTTGTAGGCAAGTACGTACATCACCACAGCTCGCGCGTCGCGGATGGCGTACGTCTTGCTTACGTAGTTGCCCGCGTATCTCCCCAGAAAATACAGGGCCGGAATCCAGAGCACGTACGTAAACATTTCATACGCGAGGCCGGAGAATTTGAGGACGAATTGCGTGAGCCCGAGAAATGTCAGCGAGAAGAGCACCATGAGGATGCCGAGCGTGAGCGTGAATGTCGCGCCGATGTACCAGCTTCCCGACTGCTTCTTCGTGAGCATGTTGCGTATCGTAGCAGCGTCGGCGCGCTTCGCGCCCACACACTGTGCACAGCTTTTTACACCATAAAACCCCGTTGCCTGCTGGCAGCGGGGTGTTATGTTTCCTCGTAGAGGAAATCATTTGGAGATGCACACTATCGGGTGATGCTTTTGTAGGAAAAGTTGCAGCTGGAACCTGAGGATAGTGGCAGCGGCGCCACCACGTCCTCGGCAAAGCCACCATCACCCGATGCTATGCGTCTCCAAAAGAGAAAAGCCCTCACAAAGGGCTTCTACCCTCTAATATAGCATATTAGAAATATTTGTCAATCCCGGCCTCATCTCGCCCGCCTTGCGGTCCAGAAGAGCCCACCGATATGACCGACACTCCCGATACTCCCCAAAAGTCCCCCCGCAGCCTCGACCAGGCACTTCGCCCTGAGTCGTGGAAGGAATACATTGGCCAAGAGGCCATCAAGGAAAATCTCCGCATCCTCCTCACCGCCGCCAAGAGCCGCAACCATCAGCCCGAGCACGTCCTCCTCTATGGCCCGCCGGGCCTCGGCAAGACGACGCTCTCACACCTCATGGCCAAAGAGATAGGCGCGAGCCTCAAAAGCACGTCGGGACCCGCTATCGAGCGCGTGGGCGACCTCGCCTCCATCCTCACCAATCTCTCACCGGGTGACGTCCTCTTTATAGATGAAATTCACCGCCTCAATCGCACGATTGAAGAAGTCCTCTACCCCGCCATGGAAGCGGGCGTGCTCGATATCGTCATCGGCAAAGGTCCGGCAGCGCGCACGGTGCAGCTCGAGCTGCCTCCATTCACGCTCATCGCCGCGACGACGCGCATCTCGATGCTCTCCGCGCCGCTTCGCTCGCGCTTCTCAGGCGGCACATTCCGCCTCCAGTACTACACCGATGCGGCGATAGCAGAAATCCTCCGCCGCTCGGCAAAAATTCTCGGCATCGAGATAGACGCGGATTCGCTCATGGAAATTGCACGGCGCTCTCGCGCGACGCCGCGCACCGCCAACTATCTTTTGAAGCGCGCACGCGACTTCGCGTCGGTAAACGAAGAAACATTACACCTCAAGACCGTGAAGAAAGCGCTCGCGCTGCTCGAGATAGATGAAATGGGACTCAACCAAACCGACCGCGACATCCTCACGCTCCTATGCGAGAAGTTCAACGGTGGCCCGGTGGGCCTGAAAACAATTGCAGCCGCGCTTTCCGAAGAAGAAGCGACGATAGAAGAGGTCAACGAGCCCTACCTCATGCAAACGGGCCTCATCGAGCGGACTCCGCGCGGCCGAACGGTCACGAAGAAGGGCTACGCACACTTGGGCTTCGACAAATCGGGCTCTTCGCAAGCAAAGCTCATGTAGTTGCGGCTTCATTTGCCAAGGAGTAGTGTTGCATCGGACAATAGTGTCCGAGAGGGTTCAAGGACCCGCGCCCCAAGGGGCTAGGAGCCAAGGCTCCGAAACTCAGAGGAGGTTACAGTGGCATCAGACTTCCGCGTCAATTCAATTCACGAGGATAGAATCAAGAATCTTGGCCAGCAAATGGACTCGCTGCGCGAAGCTTTCTGGACTGCCGCCCGAGAGAAAAACGACGCCGTGGCCGCAGCTCTGTTGGAGGGCTTGTTGCAGAAGTGCCAAGAGTTCTCTGACGATCCGCTGGTACGTATCTATTGCAGGGGGGACACTGCGAAGAAACTGTTGCTTGAATTCATAGAAAAAAGCGGTTACGACCCGATGGTCGTGCCAATCACCGCCCAAAAACTCTGCGACGCCGTCGTGTCATGCTGGATCGAAGTGGCGGGCACCTACGATCATGATTTTCACGGCGCAATCGCATGCGCGGGATTGACCGCAAGTGAGGTTGCATTGCTCATGGCGAAGTCCGTCAGGGCGCACGTCGGCAAATACACACACGCTATACGTGAATGGCGGTTCGTCCGCCACTACAAGGGAACGGTACCCGATGCCGTCATACGCGTACTCGCACATTCCATCGTGCGGAAGAGTGACGGCGCAGAGGTACTCGCCATGTTAAAGGCACACGCGGCATAGACTGGTGCGGATGCAACGGCCGGTGGGAGCAATCCCCCCGGCCGTGACTTTTTATGCGGCCGCACCGTGACCGACAAGGGCTATAAGCACTTGGGTTTTGAGAAACCAGGGCAACAAAAGATCATCGATTGACGCGAGCCTCCTGCTTGCGCAGAATGCCGCGAGTTCATAGAAGGGAGGCTTCCATGGCCGCAACATACGCGCGGGACATGCGACTGATTCAGGCGGCCGTCGAAGCAATCGACAAGGCACAGCTCACGGAATCCATACGGCATGTACTGGGGAAATTCCGTGTCGAATCGATTCAGCTTCAGCTCCGCAAGTTGCCCGTAATTCACGTGAGCAACGAAGTGGTGTACGGGAGAGAGCACCCGATCTCTGTCGTGTCGGGAGAAGCGAGCATCTACACGCATAGCTGCACGGTCTTCGCGCCGGGGCTCGCACGGCGCCGTTCGCACGGCTTCGGACTCAACCTGTCAGTGCTCGAAGTGGTGGTGCATGAAGTCACGCACCGCATCTCGGGAGAACGCGTGGCAAAGGGTACGCATATCGACGGTGGCGCTCAGTACAAAACCACGCGCTACCACAATGGTCTTCGTGAATCGCTGATCGTGGATGGTATGGAGGCTATCGAAAACAACATCATGCTCAACGAGGGGGTGACGCAGTATTTTGCACTCGAAGTCATGCGTGAGTACCTGCGTCGCGGCTGGTACATGCAGGTCTCAAAGCCGGAAGTCGGTATGTACTTCGAGCAGGTTGAGCGCGGCGTCCGCGGCGCGTTTTATCCGGCAGCAGTCACCTACGTGGAGGCTCTCGCGAAACGTCTCGCACAGCCACTTGGATCGCGAGAAAAGGCGTACCACCGCCTTTTGCGCGCATACTTCCGTGCGGAACCAATCCTGCACGACAAGGAGTGGCGTGAGCTGTTGGTAGCGTCGGGAGTCTACGGCATCCTCAAGAGGGCACGCGGCGCAAGACACCGCGACCTTGCAGGCTTCACCACCCAGATCGCCAGCGGCATGATTGACCGCGGCGTGTGGGAAAGCATCGAGACCGAAGAAGTGCCGGTTTGAAGCGCGTTCTTTCACCGAAAGCGGCCGGCGGGAGCAATCCCACCGGCCGTGACTTTTTATGCGGCCGCACCGTGACCGACAAAGGCTACGCCCACCTTGGTATAGAGCACCAGCGGAACAATAGTTTATTTTGAACTTAAGAATTCCTTTTAAAAGCTTATAAATTCTACTTTGTTATGGGTCTTAAAAAAACTCTACTTAAGCCATTATATGAGCTTCTTGAGTTTGCTTCTAACGGGAGCTGGGCGCGGGCGGGGCGAGATGGCGGTGGGGATAAGAGGAGGGCCCGCGGTGAAGAGGCGCGTACAATAGGTGCACACGCACGGTAGCGAAAGAGGTCTCCTTTCGGAGACCTCTTTCGTTCTCGGCCATTTCGGATTGATGGTGGGCAAAGTCCGCCTTGATACGATCTCCACGTACTTCCCCCAACACCTCAATGCTCTGACCGACTGTTCCCGCATTAGTCGCAAACTTGCGCATGGACTCATCCGGGGAACTTGCTCCCTCGGGCAGACACGTTTCCGTGGGACCCGGGGAACCGACCGACGCACGGTAAGGCGCATCGATAAGAGAAATGTACATCACGAAAAAATGCGCAATTTTAATGAAAAGGACAACTTCGGGGGAATACGAGTGGACAAGTATGTGGATATGGCTGTGCACAAACCCTGCTTTACGCTGGGGATAGGCGTGATTCACTGAAACAAGTGAGGGGTAGAGCCCCCAATGGAGGAGGTGCTGCGATGCCAGCGAACGCGTCAGAAGATTTCCACAAGCAGCTCGAGGGGTACGGGCTGACCACCGCGAGCATTCTCTATCGGATGCCCGACCATCGTGCCCTCCTCCAGACGTACATCTGGCAAGAATACGACCTCTTCCCAAAATTCCCGGAGCTGAAGAAGTTCCTCGAGTTCTGGCGGGCGAACCTCGACGGGCCGCTCCACTCGGTGCAAGTCGCGCACACCAAGCTCATCAAACCCGTGGAGCTCAAGCTCGTCGGCAGCGAATTCCGATTGCACTGACCGCACGATGTTCCCCAGAATTCGCAGCGCCACGTTGGCGCTGCTTTTTTGCAATCTCTTGCTATTCCCTACCCGCCCGACCGAATGACATCGGTCATTCGGGCTGGTACCCTAACTGAGTTCATCGTTATTCGTACTTCGCGATTCGTACTTCGACTTCTATGGCCGGTCACAACAAGTGGGCGCAGATAAAAAGGCAAAAGGGCGCGGCCGACAAAGCCAAGAGCAACCTCTGGGGAAAGCTCGGTAAGCGTATCGCGGTGGAGAGCAAACTCGCCAAGGGTGATGTCGACGCACCGGGTCTGCGCGCGGCGATTGAGCGCGGCAAAAAGGCCAACATGCCGAAAGACACGATAGACCGCGCGGTTGCCAAAGGTACTGCCGCCGACGCAGCGCAGATGGAAAGCATTCTCTACGAAGCGTACGGGCCGGGCGGCGCGGCTATTCTGATACAAGTCCTCACCGATTCGCGCAATCGCGCCGCGCAAGAGATAAAACATCTTTTGAGCAAAAACGGTATCGCGCTCGCCTCGCCGGGGAGTGCCGCTTGGGCATTTGAGAAAACCGCAGAGGGCTACGAGCCCAAGACCACGGTGCAGCTGAGCGAATCCGACGATGCGCAGCTGATGAAAATCATGGGAGAGATAGACGACTACGACGACGTTGAAGACGTGTACACCAACGCCGTCTAGCCGAGAAGGAAGCCAGCGGTCGCGCCGACGAGGACCGCGAGTCCGCCGACGATGCTCATGCGAAGCGCAGAGCGCACGACACCTGCGCGCGAGAGCCTCCCGCTCCACGCACCGAGGACAAAGAGCGCGATGATGGATACATATATGGAATATTGAAATGCGCTGTCACCGAGCCAGATGTACGGCGCGAGCGGGATGAGTCCCGCGACAAAGTACGAGGCAAACATTGTGCTTCCTGCCTTGAATGATTCCCCGGGACTCGTACGCTTGCGCGTCTCAAGTTCCTCAACCGAGGCTTCCGAGAGGAAGCTCCCCGCCGCCATCGACACAGCCTCGACGAAAATAAGGACAACGCCCGTGAGGATTATCGTTTCGCGTGGGACTTCCGCTATCGCAATACCGGAGAGGAGGCCCACCGTCGAGACGAGTCCGTCCTCCACGCCGAAAATGAGGTTGCGGAAATATATTGAAGTCCACTCGCGAGCTGCGCGCATCTCTCGTATCGTAACACCTACACGAGGCACACCCCGTGAGATACGAACTTCCGGGGAATATACAGAATGGTGCGTACTCATATCGCACTCACGGAGGGGAAAAATCGGATAGGGTTATCTCACGGGGTATACTTTTGGCATGAGAGTGCTCGCTATCGACCCTGGGTATGGGCGCTGCGGCGTCGCGCTCCTCGAGAGGCAGGGCGGCAAAGATGTACTGCTCTACTCCGACTGTATTGAGACCCATTCGAGTGAAGAATTCACCCAGCGCCTGAATACAGTCGCTTCGGAGTGTCGGCGGCTTATGCGCGAACACGCGCCCGATTGTCTCGCGATGGAGAAGCTGTATTTTGCAAAGAGCCGCACGACAGGACTGCGCGTCGCGGAGGTGCGGGGCGCCCTCCTCGCCCTTGCCGGAGAGCACGCACTCCCCGTCTTTGAGTACTCACCATCGGAGGTCAAGAGCGCTGCCGCGGGGCACGGGGGCGCGGACAAGAAGCACGTCATCAAAATGATTCATGCGCTTGTAAAAATCATGAAGCCCATACGTCTAGATGACGAATATGACGCTATTGCTGTCGGGGTTACTCATTTGGCGATGCATCGCTCGCTTGCGGCGCGTGCACTTCAATCGGAGCCCGAAAAACGATAGAATGAGCAGTACTGTATGACTGCCCGAATTTTTAGGCGTACGAGGCGCCTTTTCTCTCATCTCCCCGAGTGGCTACGCCTCGCTGTTGTCGGTCTCGTCGCACTCGGATTCTTCACGCTTGCGAGCGTCACCGCATGGGCAGCTTTTACCCCTATCCCTTCGATAGACAACTTCGAGAATCGCGCGGTCTCGCAGTCGACCAAAATATTCGACCGCACCGGCAACATCGTACTTTTCGACGTTCACGGCAGCATGCGCCGTACGGCCATCCCCCTCGACGACATCTCGCCCAATATCCAGAAAGCGACCATCGCTATCGAAGACGCGACATTTTATACGCACTACGGCTTCCGCCCTCTCGCATTTATGCGCGCGGTGTGGGTCAACCTCACCACCGGCGACCTGCTCGGCGGCCAGGGCGGCTCGACGATTACGCAGCAGGTGGTAAAAAACGCGCTACTCACGCAGGACAAAAAAATAACCCGCAAGATAAAAGAAATCATTCTCGCCATCAGGCTCGAGCGTGTCTACACCAAAGACCAGATTCTCACGACGTACCTCAACGAAAATCCGTACGGCGGGACAATCTACGGCGTCCAGGAAGCGAGTCAGTATTTCTTTGGCGTCGACGCGAGCGACGTGACGCTCGCACAATCGGCGTACCTCGCCGCGCTGCCCCAGGCACCCACGCGCTACTCCCCCTATGGCAACAATCGCGACCTCCTCGAACGCCGCAAGGACCTCGTGCTCGACAGGATGCTCGAGCACCAGTTCATCACCGCGGATGAGCACGAGCAAGCGAAAGCGGAGATTGTGCAGTTTAAAGACGAGGCCGATGCGGGCATCAAGGCACCACACTTTGTCTTCTACATACGCGAGTACCTCGAGAGCAAGTACGGCGTCGACGCAGTGAATCGTGAGGGGCTTCGCGCCATCACGACACTCGACTACGACCTGCAGAAAAAAGCAGAGGAAATCGTCGCTCAGTATGCGCCAGGTATGGAGGCCAACTTCAACGCAAGCAACCAAGGCATGGTCGCCATCGAGCCCACGTCTGGACAAGTGCTCGCCATGGTGGGCTCGCGCGGCTACTTCGACGACCGCATCGACGGCAAGGTCAACGTGACCACCTCGTACCAACAGCCGGGCTCGGCGTTCAAGCCATTCGTCTACGCCGCGGCACTCGAAAAAGGTTACACACCCGACACGATTCTCTTCGACCTTCCAACACAATTCTCGACGAGGTGCCAGCCATACGAAGTCACCAACTCGACACCGCCGTGCTACGCACCGACAAGTTTCGATGGACAGTTTAAAGGTCCGGTAACGATTCGTCAGGCGCTCGCGATGTCGCTCAACGTGCCAGCGGTGAAAGCCATGTACCTCGTGGGCATGGATGGTGCGCTCAATATGGCTGGGCGCGTCGGGCTCACGACACTCACCGCTGCGCGCGACTACGGACTCTCGCTCGTTCTCGGAGGTGGCGATGTGACACTGCTAGAGCTCACAAGTGCATACGGCGTCTTCGCCAACGACGGCGCGCGCAACCCGCACACCGCAATCCTGCGCGTGGAGGACATGAACGGCAACGTGCTTGAGGAATACAAAAAGGAGGAGGCGCGCGTCGTCGACCAGCAAGTAGCGCGCCAGATAAGCGACATCCTCTCCGACAACGAGGCACGCACACCGGAATTCGGCGCCAATTCCCCGCTCTACTTCCCCGGCAAAGATGTCGCTGCGAAGACCGGTACGACCAACGATTACTGGGATGTGTGGATTATGGGCTACACCCCGGGCATCGCTGCAGGTGCGTGGGCCGGCAACAACGACAACGAGCCGCTCGAAAAGCGTATCGCCGCATTTATCATCGCGCCGATGTGGCACGATTTCATGGAGTACGCGATGGAGAAGTATCCCGCCGGAGATTTCGTCGAGCCATCTCCCGACGCGGAGGCAGATTCACTCCACCCAGTGCTACGCGGCCAGTGGAACTCGTCGCCGGGCGAAGGTGTACACGAAATACTCTACTGGGTGAGTAAGGACAATCCGCGCGGAGGAGGCACTTCTCGCGGTGACGGACAGATGCCGTATTGGGATTTACCCGTACAGGCCTGGGCCACTGGTCAGTTCCTCGGCGGTGCGACGACACCAGGCCAAGGCAGTGGCTTCCGCATCCTCTCTCCAACACCGGGAAGCTTTACACCACTCTTACAACCGCTTTCCATAACCGCGTTCTACCCGTTCCCCCAAAACGTCGTGCAGGTATCGTACTACCTCAACGGCCAGCCTATTGGGGCTTCCAGCCAGCCGCCGTACGCGATTACCTTTGTGCCTACCCTCCCGGGCCCTGCCACTCTCCAGGCAGCTGTGCAGACGATTCTCGGCGGCACCGAAGTCACGAGTGTCCCCATCACGATTCAATAGGAAACAGTCAACGTAAAACGGCCGACGACCAACACGAGTGCTTGGATGCAGATTTTAGATGTTTGCTGAAACCACCAAGTTGTCGCGATAATTCCTCACAATCTGCTCGAATTTCACCGAGCTGCTCGTCCGTTATCAAATTCTCGCGTCGAGCGATCTCGCACGCTGCCATGGACTCGTTAATGGAGCCCAATGCAATGGTGACGTACCGATTGAAATCCTTATCAGAGCTCTTTGCTGAGCCCTCGGCAATGTTTAAAGCCACGGACAGGGAGCTTCGTCGCACTTGATCGGTAAGATACTGAAATTCGCGGGGGAATGATCTGGTTACAGCAACGATTTTCGAATGGAAACGAATACCATCCTGGTAGATCTTCACTTCTCGAAACCGAAACATACGGCTTGTTGAAAGTTGAATGTTTGATGTTGGTAGTTATCTATTCAGTGGCATCACGAGGTACGTGAAGCTGCTATCGGAGACGCCGCGGATAACGAGCGGTCTACCGGGGCCGGAGAATCCGAGCACGACGGAATCTGATTGTATTGTCGCCAGACAATCTGATATGTACCCGATATGGAAGTTGATATCGAGATCGTCCCCCGCGAGCGCCGCATCAATACTGTCGGACATCTCACCCACATCTGCACTACGTGCCGTGGCAGTGAAAATCTTCTTCTTTGGGTAGATGTGTAGGCCGACGTGCATCTCCTGACCAGAGAAGACGCGTGCCTTGCGGAGCATTTCGGCAAGATCATTCTTAAGTACCGTCGCTTCCGAGGTGAACTTCTTGGGGATAATTTCTTTGTAGTTAGGAAATGTCGCATCGACGACACGAGATACGAACCTTGTTCCACTCCCAATGACCACCAATTGCGCATCATCCGTCGAAAGCGCGACAGTGTCGTCACTGAGCCTCTCGAGCACATGGACGAGCTCTAGGGCGTGTTTAAGCGGAATGAGAAGCTCTCCCGATGTGCGCGCACCTGTCTCCGAAACCATTTTCTCCGCAAGTCGGAATGAATCAGTGGCAACGCACACCATCGAACCATCCTGCATTGAGATGTAGATACTTCCGAGATCGGGTCGAATCATCGACGGCGAAGCTGCGTATGCGACCGATTGAATACCGTGGATAAGTCTCTCACGCGCGAGTGTAATCTCTTTTTTCCCACTCTCGCTCGAGAGCACTGGAAATTCTTCATGGGGGACAGCTTTGATAAGGGTCTTTGTCCCTCTTGATTCGATGAGGAGGTTACCATCTTCAGTCGAAAGCGTCACTTTGTCGCCTCCAATAGCGCGGATTGTTTGGGAGAGGATTGCTGCGGATACTGCTACCGTACCTTTTTCTTCAACATCACCTGCGACAGATATTTCTATCCCCGCCTCAAGATTGGTCGCTTTTAAATTTATATCCTTTGCTCCCTCGATGAGTACACACGAAAGAATAGGAAGTGACTCTTTTTTTCCTGTAATGCGTTCTGCCATGAGAATCGCATTAAGAATCTTTTCTTTTGTTGTTGTGAGTTTCATATTCTTTTCATTCTTTAAATAACTATTACTACTATTAGTACTGTGTACAGCGGGGATAACCGTAAAAAATGGCGGAGTGGAGAGATGAAATAGTGCAACGGAGGGTGTTGAAAACTTCTGCGCGAACTAGGAACAAGGTGTGTGTAAGTGGTGTTGGTGAAGAAACGCTGAAGTTGTACGCATGTTGTCCCACCCACTGTTCGAGTAGTTGTACAGCGTTCTCCACAGGATATACCACCATGTTGTGCACAACAGTAGAGCCGCCGATTGCGTGGGAAGCGGCGGGTGTGTGAGGAGAAAATCGCATAGGCCTACGCGTGGATGAGGGTGCGGATGTGGTCGAGTTCTTGCTCAAGTGAGTTGTTGCTCTTTATCTCCTCTTTGATTTTTTCGCACGAGTGGATGACTGTGGTGTGGTCGCGGCCGCCGAGCTTCTCCCCTATTGAAGGGTATGAGACGCTAAATTCTTCACGAAGGACGTACATGATGATCTGTCTCGGCTTGACCACCTCCTTTTTGCGCGTCTTTTCGTAGATGCTTTTCTCGGGGACTTCGTAATACTGCGCGATGCGGCGCACCACCTCATCTATAGAGACGCCACGATTCGGCTTCACATTGTGTTTGATGAGGGCGCGTACGTCGGCGTGCGATATCGCTTTGCCCTTGAGCTGCGATTTGCACACAATCATATTGAGAACACCTTCAAGTTCGCGGATGTTGCCGCGCACGTTCTCAGCGATGTACTGGATGATGTCTTCCGGTATGGAAAAACCGTGCTGCTCTATTTTTGCCTTGATGATGGCGATGCGGCTCTCTACATCGGGCTCCGGTATCTCCGCGATGACACCGGCGGCGAAGCGGCCTTTGAGGCGCTCCTCAAAGCCCGGGAGGAGCGATGGGTGTTTATCTGACGAGAAGACAATTTGTTTGTTGTTGTCGTGAAGTGCGTTGAAGAGGTGGAAGAGTTCTTCCTGGGTCTTCTCTGTGTTTGCGATGAACTGGATGTCGTCCATGATGAGGACATCGTACTGACGGTACTGGTCTTTGAAGTTGTTGGCGCGTCCCGCACGCACGGCGTTGATGTAATCAATCGCGAAGCGCTCCGATGTGACGTAGAGCACTTTTTTGTTCGCGTGCTGTTTCTTGAAATGATTGCCAACCGCTTGGATGAGGTGGGTCTTGCCGTGACCTGTCGAGCCGTAGATGAAAAGCGGATTGTACGTGAGGCCCGGGCGATCTATCACCGCCTTTGCTGCCGCGTGGGCAAGCTGATTGAAGGGGCCGACGACAAATGTCTCAAATGTGTAGCGTGGGTTGAGGTTGTCGCGCTTGTCTATATAGAGAGACTGGAGGTCGAACGACGCGTTCTCCTGGGGCTTTTCAGCGCGCGGCGCCCTGCGCTCGGCACTCGGGGCACTGCGATGAACGACGTACTCGACGGTGCGAATAGTGTTGTCGAGGCTACGGAGTGCCTTGAGGATGAGCTTGTGGTGTTTCTCGAGCAGCCACTCTTTCACAATCTTCGACGGCACGGCCACCTGCACTGTCCCCGACTCGCGGTTTGCGATGTCAGTATTGCGAAACCAAGTGCGGAAGGAGGCTTGTGATGTTCCTAATTCTATTTGGACCAATGCGTTCTGCCATAGTTCTCGATTGGTCATCATAGATATCAACAGCGAATGAAGCTCACGTATTATACGCGTGCAGCTTTCGCTGGGAAGCGCCGCGGGAGTGTTACGACATGTTCACAACCTGTGTACAACCTGTTGATTACTTTTTCGCCCACCATCGCTGTTGCCATGTGCCAGATTTTGCCGTATAGTCCGAAGTCATGAGACGAACCTATCAGCCGAAGAAGCGCAAGCGAGCGAAAACACATGGTTTCCGCTCCCGCACGACGACTACCAAGGGGCAAAAGGTGCTCCGCAGGCGTCGTCAGAAGGGACGCAAGCGCCTCTCCGCATAGCGATGCCCAAAAAGAACCGCCTCAGCGGTGCCGAAATACGGCGGATACGCTCCCCTCGCCGCTCCCACGGCGAACTTTTCTCACTGTCCGTCTCCCCCTCGGATGGTGCGGAGGCTAAGTTCGCATGCGTGGTATCCAAGAAGGTTGCGAGTTCGGCCGTGCGGCGCAATACGATAAAGCGCAGGTGCCGCGACATATTTCGCGGCAGCCTCGTAAGCCTCCCCGCAGGTTCCTACATACTCTATGCCAAGAAGGGTGCCGCCGAGGCATCGTACGCGGCGATGGCCGAGGATCTTGCGAAGCTCCTGCGGGGGCTGCGTAGCGCATAAGGAGAAGCGGCGGTACAATACGCCCCAACATCCCCGGCCATGATTAGCTCCATTTTCCATACACTCGTCTACGACCCGATATACAACGCGCTCGTATTCTTCGTCGATGTCGTACCAGGGCACGATGTCGGGCTCGCGGTCATCATTGTGACCATCATTGTGCGCGTCATTCTCTACCCGCTTTCGAAGAAGGCCATCAAAGCGCAGATGGACATGAAGCGCATTGCGCCGGAGATTGAGGAGATAAAGAAGAAGTTCAAAGACAAGCCCGAAGAGCAAGGTCGCGCGATATTCGCGCTCTATCGAGAGCGTGGCGTAAGTCCTTTCGCCGGTCTCTTTCTCCTCCTCATTCAGCTTCCGATTCTGCTCGGGCTCTATTTTGTCTTTGCGCAGGGCGGCTTGCCGAGCATCAACGCCGACCTTTTGTACTCTTTCGTGCCGACGCCGCCGTCAGTGGACATGGAGTTTCTCGGCCTTATCGACATGGCCGGCAAGAGCCTCGTCCTTGCCCTGCTCGCGGGCGTGACGCAATTTATCTATACACGTCTATCTATGGGGCCGCGCGGCTCGGCGGTAGCCGCGGAAGCGTCGTTCTCCGCGGAAATGGCGCGCACTTTCGACTTGCAGGCGCGCTACGCACTGCCCCTCATCGTCGCGGGCATCGCCTACTTCATTGCGGCAGCGGCCCCCCTCTACTGGCTGACGAGTAACCTGTTCATGATAGGCCAAGAGCTCCTCTCCGGTCGCCGGTTCAACCCCAAGACCGAAAAGGACTCGTAGCCGTACTCCCACAGACGACCTATACTCAGGGGGCAAACGCGCCCGATATTAGAACACGCGCCCCATGGCCTCCGTATTGCCGAGAGTCTACCTCACGGGGTCTACCCCATGAGATGTCCGCCGCCTGCCCACCGCATCGCTAGTTTTCGCATTACGACATATGTTTTCAGCTCAGGTATTGCCGATTAACTATCTCACGGGGTATAGTGCCCTCCATGGATTACGCTCCCGAAGTCGAAAAAACTATTAAAGAGATGCTCGACACGCTCGGCGCGTCGTACTCAGCGGTGACGAAATCCGAAGTTGCTGGGCAAACGATTTTCACCATCGAGACGGAGGATGCCCGCAAGCTTATCGGCATGCACGGCGACACTATCCATGCCATAGACATGCTCGTGAAGAAAATACTCGAAAAGCGCATGCCGCTTCCTGAGGGTGAGGAGGCGCCGATGTTCCTCGTCGATGTCAACGACTACCGTGCGAAACAAATACGCGACTTGCAGACAAAGGCTCTCATGATGGCCGAGCGCGCGCGTTCATTCCAATACGATGTGGAACTCTCACCCATGAGCGCGTACGAACGCCTCATTGTGCACACAGCACTCCAAGACGCTCCCAATGTGAAGACAGAGTCTCAAGGCGAAGGGAGAAATCGGAGGGTGGTAATCAAATACGCGGCAGATTAGCACTGCCCTACCATCCGCTTCCACCACCCCCGCTAGAGCCGGCCCCACTTGAACCGGTGCCGGTACTGCCGGGCGCTGTTGCTGGCGCAGCAGGTAGAGAGTTTGCGGGTGCTTGATTGGTCGCAGCTGGGCGTGTGGGCGTCACGATTTGCACCTTGTTGGCGTTTCGGAACACATTTAGATCCAGTAAATTCGGATTAATCTGGCGCAGAATGAGCCATATTGAAAGCAGCAGCAAAAGACCGAGAATCACATCGCCGATGACCTGCTTCGCGTGTGACTTCTGGTGGAATGCATCGGTGGTCATGTACAGGTAGCCTGCAAAGGCGAGCCGGAGTACGCCAAGAATTGCGCCCACCGCAATCATCGCAACGAACACCTTGTTGAAAAAGTCCGCAAGAGACCCATTCGTTCCATACAGATCTCCGAGGCGAGTGCCACCGGGAGCGGGGGCGAGCGGTACGAAAGTCTGGGCGGTTGCCATGCTCGCGCTAATGACGAATAACGTTCCCGCTATTGTAATCGCGAGCAGGAGGTGGGGTATGTACTCGGTTCGTCTCATAATCATCGGTCTAGCGTGAGCATCCACAGTGTTTTGTCTGTCTTGTTGCTGAAGGCGATGTGCGTGCCGGCGCTGTTGATGCGCGGCTCTTCCACATCGAGCGGCGTGCCGAAGTCTGGCGTGAAAATTTGCTCGGCGGTGTTGGCAGAGACGTCGATGCGCCACCATGCATCCGCAGTGTGCACCGAGCCATCGTACCAGCCGCGTACAAACGCACCCGTCGGCCGTGTCTGGGGTACTGCACAGTACAGAATGAGTCGCGAGTCGGGTGCCCACACACATTTTTCCACTACCGTGCGCACGGGTAGCGCTATGTCCGCACTCGCAGCGCTTACGCGCGCAAAGAGCGCGAGCGAGCCACCAGAGGAGCTGCTGAAAGCTACGGCGCTCGAGTTGGTGCGCGGGAGGAACATGAGGCCAGGGATATTCCCTACGACGCGTTCGAGTGCGCCGGATGGGAGCACGCGGAACGCGAATCCTGCGACGTCATCCGACGCCTTCTGTACAACGTACCGCGTACCGTCTGGGAGCACGAGTGCTCGCCAGTCGGAGAGCGCCGACGTGAGGATGCGCTTTTGGCCTGCTGCCTTCCAGTCGGCAGTAATACCGGCGGATCCATCAGACTCACGCACGATGAAGAATATCTCTCCAGCATCGTCGCGGACTGCAACCGATACCACACCAGTTGGGAGGAATACACCCTCGAGCTTGTTCGGAGTGTCCCCCGCTGCCGGAGACGTGCTCGTCCCTATACGCGCAGCGAAAGCCGTACTTCCCCCCGCGTCGTCGAGTGCGCGCAGCACGACAGAGCCATCAGAGGCAAAATGTGCCTCGAGAACCTTCGGAATGAGTGTATTCGTGAGGCGCTCTATCTTGGTCTCGTTGGGGTCAGCGACGAGGATGTTGCCGGAGGCGCGTTCCGCGAAGTAGAGGCGCGGACTCGAGCTCGCGAACCCGAGACCAGCAACGGGTGTGCGAGTTATCTGCCAGAGCTGCGGAGCCTCGGAAGACGCCGATGATTCATTCTGAACGATAGACCCGACGATGCCACTGACAAGGTTTGAAATTCCGCTCCCGATACCGGCGCCAAAAGTCTCGCTCGCGCCAAATCCACGTGCCGCGTCTTGCGACTCCGTCGTCGAGATTTGTTGATTGACGAAGATGTACCACCCCGCGAGGCCGCCAAGCGCCGTGACGACGATGCCAGCGACTACGAAGCGGATGAGGGTCATGTTCATTTTCATACTGATTTATTGCTGTGGTGCGAAAGGATTTGTTCCCTCCACGCCGCCGGCGCGGGAGAATGTGACCTGCCACGCCGCATTGGTGCCGAAAAAGAAGTTGCTTATATGTGTAACCTCCAGCTCGACGGTAGCGACCCCTGTCGACCCCTGTGAATTGATGGTGATTTGAGACGGTAATTCCTTGTGACTTGCGATGTCCTGCTGATTTACGCGCCAGGCGTACGAAAGACGCGAGTCATTTTCTGATGTTGCAGGGGCAAAATATGGTATCGCAAGAAACGTCAGCTCCGTCTCCGGCGTAAACGCGCTCGCGCCAAACGCCCTGTGGTAGAGGGGGCCGAAGAGCGGGTGATTCTCGTAGAGCTGGATGTGTGTGTCGGGACTCGGTATACGTGTGCTCGCGCGCGCAGATATGGCACCGTCAGGAGTGCGCGCTTCTACGGAGAATGTGTCGTCGCTGAAGAGCGTCCTGCCGTCGACTACGAGTGTCGAGCGCCCCTTACCTGAGAACGAGCCGAGCACGATGTTTCCTTTGCGCCAGGTGTAGATGAGGTCCTTTTCTGCGATTCGCGTCCCATTCTGTACAAACGTGGGGTATGCGACAAATGTGATGTTTGCACCCGGAGATGGTAGCGTGCGTCCCCCATAAAAGGCGGGAGTAAACCCGTCGGCTTCCCACAGAAGGTCGAGGGATGCGGGGGTAATCGTGAGAAAGGCGAGCGCATCCTCATCGCCCGAAATGACCGATGCAGAGACATCGACCGACTCGCCCGCACTTCCGACCTCTATAGAAACGCTCGTGACCCCTTCGCCCTCGGTGAGGAGCTCTCCATCGACGCGCCATGAGATAAGACTTTGAGCGAGATCATAGATGGGGCTTTGCAGTGTGAGTCGCACCGTGCTGTTCGGTACAGGCTGCGCGGGGCTCATCGCGATTGTTACTGCACTTGATGCTCCCGGAATACCCGACTGCGCGCTGACCATCATTGGTACGACGACAGGCATCGCGAAAATGAACATCAATACTACCGAGACGCGCTTCATACTTCCTTGAGATCAGAGCTGCTGAGTGATTTCCCGACAGGTGCCGTGTCGGCGCCCGGTACAGCGGGTGCAGGTATGCTTGCGGCGGCTGGCGGCGGTGCCGTCGGCGACACGGGGCGGATTGATGCAGCTGCGGCTGCGCCCGCGCTCGCTGGTGTATCGACCGCATCGAGCTCCTGCTTTGCTTTCTTGATTGCCAGAATCTGCGACGGGTCCGATGTGATGATTTGGTCTTCGGTGTACGAAGCGATGACCTTGATAGCGACGTGCTTGAGGCCGGCGAAGAATATACCCTCCCCCACGTCGGACTCGAGCAAGAGGTACTTCTCTTCATCCGAGAGTTTGAACGTCTGCTGCACGAGGTCGACCGATGTTGGTGACTGACGCAAGAGGAGTTGAATGGACGAGTTGGTAATCATCGGAATGCCGTAGGGCGAATTGAGGAAGTCGGAGACGTCCTGCGTGATGGTGGAAATGCCCAGGTAGTATTTTCGACCGCGTTTTGCAATCGAGAAGAGGAAGGATGCGGTGTCCTCGCTGCGCATCATCCACCACGCCTCGTCGATGACGAGCAGTCGCTTGCGGAGCTCTTTGCGCACCGTATTCCAGATGTGGTGCGTGATGATGTACATAGCGACCGGCTTGAGGTCGTCTTCCATGTCGCGCACCGAGAACACCACAAGTTTTTTATTCATGTCGACGTTGGTCGGCCTATTCATAAAGCCGGACCAGGTGCCCTTGGTGTACTTGGAGAGGCGCTGCACGAGGCTCTCGGAGCCCTCCATGCCCGAGAGGACGAGCTCGAAGTCGGAAAGAAGCGGCGGCTCAACCGCGGCGAAGTTCGCCTCTGGCGTAATGTCCTTGAGTGCGTATGTCTCCGTGATTGCCTTGTCGATGATGGCGTCCTCCTCCGGCGTCAGGCCGCCGAGCATGATGCGGAAAAGCCCCACGAGGGTGATGATGTTGTTGCGCAGCACGTCCGACGGATTTTCATCTTCGCGCGGAATTGCGAGGTCGAAGGGGTTGATGTGGTGTTCGGAGGAAAGTGAAATGTTGAAGTAGCGGCCGCCGACCGTCTCCGCGAGGTACTCGTATTCCCTCTCAGGGTCGATGACGATGACTTCTGTATCGAACATGAGCGAACGCAGAATCTCAAGCTTCGTTGTGTACGATTTGCCTGCGCCTGACTTTGCGAATGTGACGCTGTTGTAGTTTTCGAGTGAGAAACGGTCAAACAATATGAGCGATGAATTGTGCCTGTTGATGCCGTAGAGAATGCCTCTATCTGATGTGAGGTCGAATGAGATGAATGGAAATATCGACGAGAGCGGCGCGGAATTGAGCTTGGTGTGCACATCGAGCTCATCGGTCGCGAGCGGCAGGACCGAGCGGAATCCCTGCTCCTGCTGGAACAGTGCCGGTCGTATGTACACAAGCCGGGACTCCAAGATGGAGCGCACCTCGCTCTCTACCTTGTCGATTTCTTCGCGGGTCGAGCCGTAGATGGTGAGGTACAGACCAACATCGAAGATGCGCTCTTGCGCCTGCTGGAGACTGTCGCGGAGCTGTTCAAGGTCGGCGTACGCAGTGTCGAGCATGGGGTCGCGGACCATGCCCTTCGCTTCACGCGTCGAAATCTGGCTCTGCACCTCGGCTACTTTCTTTTGGAATTTGCGGAGCATCTCGTTGGTATCCATGGGGTGGATGAAAATCGAGATGTCGAGCACCTTGTCCATGTTGATGATAGGCGCGAACCAGCCCGTCGTGAGAAAGCGCGGGTACGAAATGACAAAGAACGTGCGCGCAATCTTCTCGCCGAGGTCGAGTTCGCGCGAATTGACCTTGAGTGCATGCGGTGCGATGACGTCCTGCAGGTCGAGGACGCCGCTTTGGTAAATCTCACGCGGAAGCACCGGGAGGATATCCGGAGACTCATCCTTTTTCTTGCCAAATGGAAGCAGGTCAGTGAGTGCCATAGGAATAGTTTACAGGTGACAGTCTACAGTTAACAGTAAAGTATGCATGCGCGTATTGGTTGTTCCTGTCATCTGTAAACTGTTCACTGTGAACTGGGTACTGGCATGGGTTTCCCCTCCTCGCCCGGGTTGAACATCTTGTAGAGAAGCTCTATCGCCTCCTCGGTGCCGAGCTGGACGGTGCGCACGCCCGTGCGGACCAATCCCTGCTGGACGATGGAAATGCGCTGCTCGAGTTGTGACACCTGTTCTTCAAATGTCCTGTTCTCTGCGGCGGGGTCGGATTTACCCTTGCCAAATGGCAGGTAGGACGCGGGTCCGGATTTCTTGGTAATAACTGCCGGGTCGTACGGCACGACGACGAAGAAATTTTTCGTCATTATGTTGGCCGCCTCGGTGAAACTCTTGATGAACTCGATGTACTCACGAATCTGAATGCGCATGAGGTCGTCGAGTTGCTGCTTGTACTGTGCTTCAAGTGTCGCGACATACGGGCGGATGTCGAGCATGCGCGACTGGACGAATATCTGTACTGAAAAGTCGAGTGAATTGAGGAAATTTTGGAATTGAACGATGAATGCGGTCTGCTCGTCTTCGCTCTTGAGCGCGAAATTGATGGACGAGGCGAGGAGCACTGCGCGCAGACCCCCGCTCTTGAGCGACACGACGCCGTCGCGTACCTCTTGAATCGGCACAAAATCCTGTGTCGATCGAGAGATGGTGCGCTTGTTGGTGGTTTCAGGCATGGTCTATTGGCGCGGGGCGCTTCTGCGCAGCTGGGTGACAATGTCTTCGGGTACGCGCAGGCCCCGTACGGGGTCTGAGTCGCTTCTGTCGCGCTCGTCGGTCGTGCCCGCAGCGATGCGTTCGTTGATGTCGAGGCTCCAGGCAAGCTCGTGGAGCTTGCTGTCGGAGAGTTTGGGCACGTAGACGCTTGCGCTCCCCCGACTCGGCTCTGCCGCCTTTTTAACCTGTGGCTTTTTCGAGCGCTCGTTGTTCCAGAGGTACAGCTTGGGGTGGAGCATGTAGTAGAAGCTGTTTTCGAGCGCGAGGAGGAACGGGCGGCCGTTGACCTGCATGAAGGCAAGCGCCGCGGCAAGCCCGAGGACGCCGATGATGAGTGGTGCAGCAGCAAAAAGCGGGAGGATGCGCCACACGACGTATGCAAGACCGAGTCCTCCGGCGATGAAGACGAATTGCTTAAAGGTGAGAGGCCCCACAATCTTGTCCTCTACCTCGATGAATTGAGGTACTTGGAACTGCATGACTCAATTATTATAACAGCCCGCACGATGTGTGCGGGCTGTTTAAACGCATATCACTACTTAGATGAGTTGCTCGCGGTACGGGTCGCCCTCTATTGCTTTGCGTTCGTGACTCGCTACTTGTGGTGCGTACGTAGCGGGGAGCTGTGCGCGCTCAACTTTCTGAGTAGGCGGTGCTGGTGGCGGTGTCGCGGGTGCTATCGGCGCTGCTGCAGGTGCCGCAGGAGCCTGCACGGGCGCCGTAGGAGCTTCTGAACTACCAAGAACCTGCGTGCGCATCTGCTCTACCCCCGTTTCCTCCGTAGCCTCAGCGTCGGGGTGTTCCAACTGTCTTTCTAGTTCCTGACGAATGGGCTCGAAGACGAGAGCCGATATCTCCGCAGCGAGGGCTGTTGCCTCTTCTGGAGAGAGTCCGATAGACTCTGCTATGTTTTCAGGCAAATTCTCCGAATGGTGAACCCCCAGCAAGGTGAGCTGGACTTCATTTTCTAGTGCCTCCCATTGGTCCAAGTGTAGGTTGCGTTTTTTGGCCAGTTCTCGCATGTGTGACTGTACGTCGGCAGAAAGAATCGCATCTCGCACGACTTTCGGGAGACTTTCGAAGCGCTCCTGTATCAGCTGCTTGAATTCGGTGTTCTCGTCCATAATTTAGTGATGTGCGGCTCCGCCTCCATGGTCGTCGTGTCCGCCGCCGTGGCTCTCTTGTTTAGGTGTTGTCGCTGGCTTGGCTTGCGTCTGTGACGAAGGTGCGTGTTCATCGTGGCCATGACCAGCGCCACTCTTCTCCTTTAAGTACTCAGCAATCTTTTTGGCTTCTTTCTTCTCATGATGTTCCCCGACTTCTTTCTTTGCAAGCTGTGCAAGACGGTCTGACTTCTCGTCGTTCCACTTCGTCACACGCGCAAGGGTATTCGTAAAGCGTGAATTCGCGAGCGTTGCCGCGAGGTCTGCCTCGCTCTTGAATTCCTTGAGATCGCCTTTTTTGATTGCGCTTGTTTTTGCCTCCGTTTCGATGTTCTCAATGACCTTGCTGGCCTCTTTGATTCGTTTATCGGCTGCTTCAATACGGCTTTTCTGCTCATTAAGAGTTTTCTCTGCTTCAGCCCGATTAAATCGGGCGTTGTTCGCGCCCTCTGCGTCGTTAGCTTTTTCAGCGCGTGCGATGTCGAGCTCGGCCTTGACTTTCTTTTCCTGCGCCACTTTATGTTCATTTTCTGCAGAATCCTTTTCGTTCTTATGTGCGTCAGCCGCCTGAGTTGCCGCGGCGTGCCGTTCATTCAGACTCGGGTTTTTGGCTATTTCCGCCTTGATAGCATCGACTTCGATAGCCGCCTTTTTCTTGGCGTCAACATGCAGTGCGTCTGCGTCCTCGGCATACTTCTTAGCCCGTTCTTTCAGAGAGCCTTCGAAGCCCTTGATTTCTTTCCCTGCAAGTTTTTTTGCATCAATACCAGCCATGCCGCCCACCATACCTCCGAGAGGCGTGCGCATAACGTTCATGTCTGACTTTGCAACACCCTTGAATCGGTTAGAGCCGAATTTATAGAGGGATTGTGTCAGACTGCCGTCTGTGGCCTTTGCGGCACGCATTTTCAAAGCGTCACTTGCAGCGAGGCTGGCGCGTCCGATTGTTTGTCTTCCGGCAAACGCCGCGACGCGGGCGCCGGCAGCGATGCCAAGCGCCGGTATCATTGCTGCCATACTGAAGCCGCTGATGCCGGAGGAGAACGAGCTCGCGAGCTTAAAGGATGCGAAGAGCATTCCGAGTAGGATGACGTAGTTGAAAAGCGCTCCGACACCGGCATTGCCCTCGTTGGAAGTCATGAGGCCGCCCAGCGTACTGCCCTGTGTGCTCATCGCTTGCGCCAGACTGAGTGTAACCCATAGCAGTATCATCAAGAGGGGCCCGAAAACAGCGACATTGATGAGTGATTTCCACCAGGTAGACCATCCGTACTGACTCTCCGCTGCTTTGGGTATCAGGTACGTCGCAAATGCGAGTGATGATGTAATCATCAGAAATATGAGTAGCACCGCGCGACTGATGATGAGGAGGCACCCGTAGAGCATCACTATTGCGACGCCGAGTAGAAACGTTGCGCTCAATACTCCGTGCAGAAGGGCGAGCATGCCATCTTTCTTGTCCTCTGCGTTTTTTCGAATGTTGGTGTACACGTCTCCGATGCTCGTGACACCCATCGTGCGTATGAACTGACCCGCGATGCCATCCTGTTGCTGCGTTGTCGCGACCGATGTTCCGGCGCCCACGAGCGTATTGATTGGTTTTGGAACGACCGAACCACCTGCCGCCACGTAAAACTGGTACGAGACGAAGTTGGACCCGTCGATGATGAGTTTTGTAAAGAGAAGGCTAAAGTTCATGAGAACCGCGATGACGAGCACGCGGGCTATCATTTTCTTCTGCCCGAAACTTTCGAGACCGAGAATAATGGAGATCGCGATAAAGACGAATAAGCCGATGATGAGAATGTTGGAAAGGTCGCGGAAGACTGTCCATGCGGTGTCTATTGCACCCCGCACGCTCGTCGTGAGGAAGCCGTTGGTCTGATCACCAAAGGCGACGATGGTGTAGTACACGAGCCAATTGAAGAGAAGCCCGACGACTTCGAGTAGCTTTGCGGACAGGGTGACGAGTATGGTCGCGATGAGCGCACCGAGTGTTCGCCCGAAACACACTATTGGACTCTTGAAGTAGTCTGTCCAGCTTTCGCAACTCGTAGCGCCTTTGTTGGCCGAGTAATTCTCGGCGTGAGTCCCGGCACCTGTTGGCACTGGGTCTATTCTCTGGGTCTCACTGGGTTCGCACTCCTGTCCTTCGGAGTCTACGTAGATATATCGCGGCGACTCGGGTGACGAGTTGCTGTCATAAACTGCGCTGGTCGCTCCCACGCACGCCGCAGCAGATGCGGTTCGTGGTAAAACCGATGCGGTTATCAGAAGGGCCGGAATGATTGCGGCAACGATGCTTGCAGCTGAAAGAGTTCTAGCAAATGTACCTGTAGGTTTAATGCGCATACTATTGTCTCCATTCGTTCTTCCAGACATCAAGTGTCGCTTGATTGTTCACATTGCACCAGCCGTTTCCCTCTTTCCATGCCTGCTCCGTATTTGTGCGGAACGTCTCTTGAGTGGCTTGTACGTCGTCTTTGACTTTCTGATCTGCCTGCAATTGCGACTCGTTGTTGCGGATGAGACCGCGGGCTACCTGGTCGTCGAGTTGCTGGAGCGCGACACGCTGGGCTTCTAGAGATGTGGTGTTTGTGATACCTGCGATGAGTCTGTCGACGCGCTCCACCGCTTGGTTGGCGCGCAAGACGGCCGCTTCGGTCGAACTCGCCTGAGAACCGAGTGAACTGTTTCTCACGGCTTGAGTAGAAAATGCGGTGGAGGTCGCAATTTTCAATTTACCCCCTGTGCCGCAGTTGCCTCCCTCTGTGCATGCTGTTGACTCCGTGCAAGTCTTGTCAGCAGCGAGGGGACCAGCGCAAACCTTTTGAATGATTGCTTCCCAGCATCCGGCTTCTTTGCTGCGCAGGTCGGTTATCGTCGCCGCAAGAATGGATAGAATGGTTTCTGAAAGCTGTTTGTAGCCGAGTTCGACGCGTTTTGCGGCGGTGAGGATCTGGAGAGCTGCGTTGGTCGCTGCGTCGCGTAGCCCCGCGTTTGCCTCGCGTACCACCTGGTCCAGATATGAAGGCTGACTCCCTGTCTGCTGCATGAGTCCTTGGATACCTCGGCTGTCACCGACGACCTGCGCAATCATGCCGGAGAAAAGCGAACCTACCATCTGGTCGATGTCGTTGGAATTCTCAAGTTGCCTGTAGCCGCTCTGCAGAAGCTGTGTGATGTTGTCACAGACGATAGAGCCCGGGCTTACCGTGATGCGGTTACCGTACTCATCAATGCGCTCCACCGGATGACAGCCCTGCCCCATCTGTACCTGCGTAAGCAAATTATTGGCGGAACTGTTCGCAACGCTGTTGAGTCGTTCGCTCGCAAGCGTGTACGCGAGTATGGGATCACAGCCTGGTGTCCCGATTGCGCTGAGCGCAGACCATACCGATTTGTCTGGATTCCCCCGGTGGACGGTTGTAATATCGCCAGCGTAGCCACAGTCCAGTATGGAATTCGGCTGGTTGCGGGCGGTAAGATAACTCTGGACAGTTGCACGCCCGACAGGGCCGCGTAGTTCCGGTTTCAGCGCATTGAAGAAACCGCCATTGACGAGCACTCCGACGACACGATCGCGCTCCACTTGCATCTCCGCTTCAATATCCTGTGGAAAGAATGGATTTCCGTCCCTCCCTGTGAGGAATGTGGCGAGCCCCTGCTTTGCAAGACCTGCTGTTGCCGCCTCGCGCTGTCTGTTGACCACGCCGCGGAGCACGCACTCCTTGTATACGAGATAGCCAGTGTTGAGCGTGACAGCCGCGTCGTTGACGGGCACGTACACACCGCCGACAGCAGCGAGCGCGCCGACGCTCATCGAGTGCGAGCCTTGGAGCGAGCAGCCAAAGACTCCCTGTCGTTTGAATGCGTACGTATCGGAGAAACTAATAGTCGCGTTGATTGCATTCGGGTCTTGCGAGCCCGAACCATCGGTAGAAGGGTCGGTGGTCGTACACGTGCCGATGACGATGCCGTTCTCGTTTACTTCCTGTCCGTTGACACACGCTGCAGCGGCGTACTGCGGCAGCGCAAAAAACATGGCAACGATACCTAGTGCAAGGATGAGTATGTCGCGGCGCAACGTCATGGTGTTTTTTGGCCGTAGTAATTGCCGAGTGCATCGAAAGCGTAGAACATCTTTTGCTCAGCGGTGTTGTAACTGCGCAGGAGGGCGACGGTCGCGAATTCGTCGAGAGTATTCCCTGCCATCGCGTCGAGCGTTGCGTCGAATAGCGAAAGTGCGTTGAGCACATCGAGGTGGTAGTTGATTGCGTCGCGAGGGGCGACGACTGCCGCCGCGTTCGTGAGCGCTTTGTCGTAGTTGGCAGCGGCCTCTGCGAGTGTCTTGAGGTGCGCCTCATCGCTCGTCTCGACGTACCGAGCGAAAATATCGAGCTCCGACTCTGTGTTCTCAAGGAGTGGTGCGAGCGCATCACGCAAATCGCTTCGGTACTCAAGCATCCGATTGTAGGAAATATCGGTGTCTGTCCGCACATCCGCGGAGGTATAGGTTTTGTATGAGATGACGGCTTTCACGTTGCGCGCAATACTCTCCGCGACCGCGTCGCCCGCCGCCTCTGAGTACGTACCGCTTTCGACGAGTCCCGCATACTGGCCAACGAGCTGTGCGACCACGATAGGACCAATCATGGCGATAGGGTCTTCGCCGGATGCATTACTCGTCTCGGATGTAGTCGCGAGACCGAGCAGTACGAGTTCTTGCTGCCATGACGCATCGGTGGCAGGAATAGCGGCGCCAGATACAGTGTCGACTTCTGCGACAGCAGGCTGCACTATGTCGGAGACGAGAAGGCGTAGCTGGAAGAGAAGTGCACCGAGGAGCACCACGACGGCGAGTG
Organism: uncultured Candidatus Saccharibacteria bacterium; assembly: GCA_964594735.1. Classification (GTDB taxonomy): domain Bacteria; phylum Patescibacteriota; class Minisyncoccia; order Phycocordibacterales; family UBA2100; genus UBA10103. The sequence continues at coordinate 60,682 of CAZQMS010000005.1, forward strand.
CCGCCGTAGCTGTGATTCGTGAGCGGAAAAGAAAATGGAATACACGCACAATATAAGTATACCCCGTTAGATCGTCGCACCTCTGTGTTTTACCCAGAAAACTAAGGACATTTTGCCTGCATGTGCTTGCACGCATGCGACGCGAGGATATCTAACGGGGTATACCGCGCTCAAAGACGCAAAAGTGTAGATATTCCACCGAATTGCGCGGTTTTTTCTACAACCCTCCCCCGCCCGAGAATGTAAAGATGCTGCCCGGGTCACCGGTCGTGAATTTGACCCCGGCGAGTGCAAGTGTGGTCGCGAGATCATTGAAATGTGACACGAGTGTGTCTGCTTCGACATTGTACGCAGTTATCGCTGCAATGAATGCGTCGTCACCGTTTGCGTCTGGGACTTTTTCTAGCGCCCTGCCGACCGCGATGTAGCTCTCTGCAAGCGATTTGTGCGGTGAAGCGATGGCACTGGGCACTTCCTCCATCCCCAGAAGGCTCTCGCCCGCGGTGCGCAGTCCCATTGCGACAAGCTTGACCGACTGCTTCTTCTGCGGATCCTGCCTGTCCTCGGCCTGGTCGCGCAGCGCGATGGGCGCGTTCCTGTTGGAATCCTCGTAGGTCTGTATGTATGAGGCAGCGTCGTTGCCGTAGGTGAAGAGTGCCTGCTGTTCGGGTGTGCGAGAAACGGCCGGTGTGTTTGTGGCGATGAGTCCGCGTGGGATAAATGCATACGCGAGGTCGATGTCGGTGGATGCGGTCGTGCTCTTGGTGCCGGATGGCTCGGCAAGTGAGCTGAGGAGCGACTGGAAGTCGTAGTCTTCAGCAGTCTCGGAATCGGCGGTCGCACCTTGAGTCGGCGGTATATAGATGGGCGCTCCCCCGCTTCCGCCGCCGGTATTTTGCGTGGCCTGCTGAATGTTTTGTGGCGTGTATGACGTGGGATTCAAAAGCGGCGCACCCGTGCCACCCCACACCGAGAGTGTCCCCGGCGAGACGCTCGCGCGATTCTCCACGACAATGACACCGATGACTATGAGGAGCCCGATAGCGGCGCTCGCGGCGGCATACGGATGGCTCGCGAACCACAACATGCGCACATAATAGCACTCGCTGGGTAGCGCAGTGATACAATGCGCTCATGCTCGCGCGTTCGGTCGCCGCACTCGTGCTCTCGATTGCACTACTCGCTCCGTCGATTGCCGCGGCGTTTCCCTTTGGTGGACAGGCGTTCATCGTGCGACCCTGCTACAACAACGCCATCTACATCGGGCTCGGTCCCCCGCGCGGCGGTCCCTTTGTCTGGACGCCGGGCACGCGCACGTACATGTTTGGCCCACCTACGCACGCAGGACAGTGGTTTCTCGGCCTCGCCGGGATTCCCTACTACTGCATCGTCTCGATTCAACCAGTCATCGTTTGGTCAGGTACCTACATCAACATGATGGGGAGTTCGCGCTAAGGAAACAGTGCCTTCGCACTGTTTCCTAGACGCGAACTCGGGCGGAGCGTTGCCGAGCCACCAGGCGAGGCAGCGAGCCGTGGCCAGAAAATTTTGCTCGCGACGGCGAGCAAAATAATTGTGGCCGAGTAGGTAGAAAACCGAAGTGTTCAAGATAGCGCCTTCGCCACCTCCTTCCACTGCGCAAGCGACATATCTTCCGCGCGTGCTTTCTCGGGCACGTGTGCGGATTCAAACGCCGAGAGTACCTTTTCCTTGTCGAACATTGTTGCGAGATTGTTCGCAACAAACTTTCTTTTGGAAGCGAAACCGGCTTTCACGACGCGGAAGAATTGTGCTTCGTCGACATCACGGAAGAAATCTTTAGATATATGTTCCACTGCAAGAATCGCCGAGTCCACGCTCGGTGGTGGTGAAAAATGTTTCTTTGGGACTTTTTCCACGATGCGCGGCTCTCCGTACGCGCGCACGGAGATGGAGAGAATGCTCCCCTTCTCGCTCACGATGCGCTGGGCAACTTCTTTTTGAATAAGGAGTGCCATAGTGCGCGGAGGCCTTTGCGCAGTGAGGAATTGTCGAATTATCTCTCCCGTAATGTAGTACGGGATGTTGGCTGCGAGCACGTAGTTTTCGAGACCGAGACTCTCTGGCGTGACATCGCGCACATCCTCTTGCACGATGCGCAGCCGCCCCTTTGCAATGTCGTTCGGGAAATTCTCGCGGAGTATCTGCACGAGCGCGTCATCTTTCTCGACAGCGACGACCGTGCCACCTGCCTGCGCAGGCAGGAGGGCGAGCAGCTCTTTCGTGAGCGCCCCTTTGCCAGGCCCGATTTCGAGAATCGTCTCGCCCTCATGTGGTACTGCGGCGTGCGCGAGGGCCCGCGCTGCCCACGAGTGAATGAGGAAATGCTGCCCGAGTCGCTCTCCCATGTGTGTACCCTAGCGAATGGTATCGATATCGTCGAGGAGCGAGCGTTTTTGCGGTGTAACCTGCGCCACGAGCCTCGCATCGATGTCGTCGATGAATTCCGACGGTATGGTGTACTCGCGCGAGCCGTATTTCATGCGTTCGAGCGCGTACGAGAGAAAAAGGCGCTTCTTTGCACGCGTAAGGGCAACGTAAAAGAGTCGTCTGTCTTCCTCTGGGTCGCGCTTCTCATCTTCTCGTGTCGAGGGAAAGAGTCCTTGCTCCATGCCGGTGATGAAGACGGCGTCGAACTCAAGACCTTTCGATGCGTGCACGGTCATCAGTGACACCGCTGGCTTCTCTTCTGCGAGTTCATCTTGGTCGCTCTGGAGCGCCGCTTCTTCGAGTAGTTTTTCAACGCCCTCCGGTGGGGCAGCATTGTCGTACTTCGTCGAGACGTTGATAAGCTCCTGGATGTTGCCCAGCCGCTCTTCTCCGTCGTCACGGCCCTCGTACATTTTTTTCATACCGCTCGCTTCGACTGTGTACCGCACTGCCTCCGACGCGGGGAGTGTATCGATCGCGTGTTTGATGCGCGCGAGTGTGTCACGGAAGGCCGCGATTTTCGCTTGCGCGGCGCGCGGGAGCTCTGCGTCTTTTCCGGCGAGCACTTTGTCGAGCGTCACTTTGCCGATGCCGCGTGGCGGGACGGCGATGACGCGAGAGATGTCGATTCTGTTGTGCGGATTCATCGCGGCACGCAGGTACGAGAGGATATCCTTCACCTCCTTTCTTTCGAAAAAGCGTGTGCCGAGGACGCGGTAGGGAACGGAGAGGTGTAGCATTGCTTCCTCTATCGCGCGCGACTGGAAATTCTCTCGATAGAGCACTGCTATTTCTCCCGCCGGCGTGCCGCGCTCGATGAGCTCCATCGCCTGGCTCGCGATAAACCACGCTTCGTCGATTTCGTTGCGCGCACCAAAGAGTACGATGGCCTCGCCGGTCTCTTTGTCAGTGAAAAGCTTTTTCGGGCGCCGCCGTACGTTCTTCTCGATGACCGAGTTTGCCGCAGTGAGAATTGTGTTGGTCGAACGGTAGTTCTGCTCGAGTAGTACGACTTTTGCGCCGGGAAAGTTGTCCTCGAATCCCAAAAGGTGCTCGATGTCTGCGCCGCGCCAGCTATAAATGTTCTGGTCGGTGTCACCGACGACGCAGATGTTACGCTTCTCACCCGCGAGGAGGCGCGCTATTTCATACTGGGCACGATTCGTGTCTTGGTACTCATCGATAGTGAGGTGGGACCAGCGGTTGGTGAGAAGCGAACGGATACGCTCGGAATTTCGCAGGAGCCGGAGTGTGCGGAAGAGGAGGTCGTCGAAATCGAGTGCACCCTCTTCCAGAAGCGCCTTCTCGTACACGGGCCAGACTTGCGCGACGGCACGTTCACGGAATGTGCGCGCCTTTGCGGCGAACTCTTCCGGCGAAACGCCGTCGCCTTTCTCGCGCGATATCGCAGATAGGAATGCGCGTGGTGGCCAGTTTTCAATACCGAGACGCTCCACTTCTGCCTTCACCGCGCGGAGGCTGTCGTCCCTGTCCCAGATGGTAAAGCCGCGCGGGAGCCCCGCCTCTTGGTGGAACTCGCGCAGCAGCCTCACGCCGAGCGCATGGAACGTCGTCATGAGCGGCATCCCGCCGCCTTCCGGCAGGAGCGCGCGCACGCGCTCGCGCATTTCCCCCGCTGCCTTATTGGTAAACGTGACCGCCAGTATCTTGTGGGCAGGTGTCCCGTTCTCTATTAAATGAGCGATGCGGTGCGTGATGGTCTTGGTCTTGCCCGCCCCGGCTCCGGCGACGATAAGAATGGGCCCGTCGGTGTGGAGGACCGCCTCTTTCTGACGGTCGTTCAGGCCTTCGAGACTTGTCCCATTAGATAAGGAGTCGGATTTCTTTGGTTCGTCATGGGTCATAAAAGGACAATAGTCTCCGTATCGGCGTTAGATGTGCCTATCTAACGGGGTAGACATGGGGCGACTATAGCACGGTGCCACGCCTCATATTGAGAATGGCTCAACAGAGCCATATAATCGCTTGACTTTCGTGTTATCCACCGCCCCGCTCGATTATGAATTGACGCTGAACACCCCCCACAGGTATTGTTTATACCAACGGTGGCACATACCGACACTACAGTTCTGGCTCTCTCTGCAATAGCGAGGTTCTAAGCCAAAGGGAAGCTCATCCGCCCGTGCCGTCGCCAAAATTAGGCTTATTTCGGGCATACAACGTGACTTCCCGGGGGGTCGAAAGACTTCGCCGGGGAAGAAATATCGCTCAGCAAGGCTCGTCGCGACGGCAGTTTCACTCATTTCGCTCATATTTGTTGTCGGCAGTCTCTACCCCGCGGTTGCGCGGGCGTCTGTTTTGAGTGCGATTCTCGCTTCAATAAAAGGCAGCTTCGCGAGTGCGGGTACCGTACCGCAAAGCGGCAATCTGCAGACCATGGGCTTCCTTAAGCCCGCTATGAATATCGATCCGGCGCCGGCACGCGGAGGTGGTGACATACAGATTATTGATGATTCCGCACTGCTTCCCGAGGAGGGTCCAGCGGGCACCATCGCAGACATTGAGAAGCCAAAGAATTCGACCATCAGCACGTATACGGTGCGCGAGGGAGACACGCTCTCCGGTATCGCACTTATGTTCGACGTCTCACCCAACACCATCAAGTGGGCAAATGACATTCCGACCAGTGGGACCATACGCGTAGGTCAGCAGCTCACCATTCTCCCAGTCACGGGTGTACGGTACACGGTGAAAAAGGGCGACACGCTTGCGGCGATTGCAAAGAAGTACAGTGCAGATGCCACCGATGTCGCCAACTACAACGGTATCGAAGGCGCACTCGCCGTGGGCGACGTCATCATAATCCCCAATGGCGAAATGCGTATCGAGACGCCGGCACGCGCTGTCGCGAAAGCTACGGGGCCCGTGACGTACACGACGGGTACGCAGGTGGGTTACTACGCTTCACCCATCGCACGGTACGTAAAAACACAGGGCATACACGGGTACAACGGCATCGATCTCGGTGCGGCTGCAGGCACGCCCGTCATGGCTTCTGCCGCGGGCGAAGTTATCGTCGCCAAGGGCAGCGGGTACAACGGTGGATACGGCCTCTACGTCGTTATCCAGCACGGCAACGGCTCACAGACACTCTACTCGCACCTCTCGCGTCTTGGCACGAGCGCTGGTGAATTCGTCGAGCAAGGTCAGGTCATCGGCTATGTCGGCTCGACTGGCCGCTCCACCGGTCCGCACCTCCACTTTGAGATACGCAACGGCATCCGAAATCCTTTATAACGTACGCCCAGTATGCACTCTTTTTTAAGCGCAGCGTTTAATTTCCTTCGATTTCTGATGTAAGCCGCCCCTGCCTTCGAGAAGGTTTGGCGCATTCGCTTCTGCAGTGTATCCTAAGGTACGTGTCAAAACTGACCGTAGACGTAATTGTCGACCTCCAGTACGGAGACTGCGGCAAAGGTAAAATCTCCCACTATTTAAGTCATAAGAATTCATACACCCACGTACTCCGCTACAACGGCGGGTGCAACGCGGGGCACACGATATTCCACAAGGGGAAGAAATTCGTGACGCACCACATCCCTGCGGGCGTGTTCTTTGGGGTACGTTCCGTGATAGGCAACGGGTGCGTGCTCGACCCGGAACAGTTTTTCCGCGAAATCGAGATGCTCGAGGAGGGCGGCGTGCGCACCAAAAATAAGATTTTCATCGCGGGCAATACGCATGTCATCACGAACGCGCACAAGACGGAAGACAGAAAGAAGGGCGGCAAGATAGGCACGACTGGTCGGGGTAATGGTCCCGCGTACCGCGACAAGTACGGCCGCACTGGTGTACATGCGGCGAGTGTCGCGAGGCTTAAGCCCTATATCATCGACCTATACGCAGAGTGGCATGCCGCAAAGAAGCCCGTCACGATTCTCGCTGAAGGTGCGCAGGGATTCGGGCTCGACATCGATTGGGGCGACTACCCCTTCGTCACTTCGAGCCACTGCACGACAGCGGGCGCGCTCCTCAACGGACTTCCTGCGACAGCGGTGCGCGACGTATGGGGCGTAGCAAAAATCTACGAGACGTATGTAGGCAGCAAGAAATTTCAGCCGAAGGGCGACGTGTTCGACAAAATTGGCGACATTGGCGAAGAGTTTGGCTCGACAACGGGCCGCAGAAGGCAGTGCAATTGGATGAACATGCAGACTCTGGAGCGTGCCGTGCGCGTCAACGGTGTGACGCATCTCGTTTTCAACAAAATGGACGTACTCCGAGAAGTGGGACAATGGGCAGTGATAGACGGCGGTAAGGTTCGAAAGTTTGGCTCAGAGAACGCGATGAAGCAGTTCGTCACGAAACGGCTGAAGCCACTCGGACTCAAAAGGCTCTATTTTTCAGAGCACAAAGATCGCATTTAGCGCGAGACGTGCGTGCGGAAGAGGTGCGCCGCGACGGGCATGGCGACGACGATAATGCCGATGCACCACACTACCGCAAGCCAGCCGTGATTTTCTATCGGTACGCCGACCATGAGCGCGCGCAGGGCTTCAATCACATGGGTCACAGGCTGATTTTCAGCGAAAAGGCGGAGTGCCCAGGGCATGCTCTCTGTCGGGACGAATGCTGCACTCGCAAAAGTGAGCGGGAAAATGACGAAGAACCCCATCCACTGCACCGCCTCGACGGTGCGCGCGAGGAGTCCCATAATGGCGGCAATCCAAGAGATTGCGAAGCTAAAGAGCAGGATGAGACCCACAATGAGAAGCCAGTCTGTAGCCGATGCTTCCGGCCTAAAGCCGACGAGGAATGCGACGATGAGCATCACGCAGGATTGAATCATGTTGCGGAAAAGGTCTGCGACGACATGTCCCGTAATCACGGCTCCGCCGAAAATGGGAAGTGACTTGATACGGTCGATGATGCCGCGCTGGAGATCTGCCGCGACGGAGAGCGACGTCGTGAGTGATCCGAATGCTACGCTCTGCACGAGAATACCCGCCACCAGGAAGTTGACGTATGAGATACCGCCGGTTTCTATGGCACCGCCGAACACGTAGCGAAAGAGCAGCATGAACATAATCGGCTGAATGGTGAGCCCGAGTATCTGGTCTTTGTTTTTCAGAATGTGTCGCAAGCTGCGCTTGATAAGCACCCCCGAGTCGGCGAGTAGCCAATAGAGTTTCGAATGCTGCTGTGTGAGGTGGTTCATATGGTTGGTTCTTCTTTCTGTGCCTCATGACCGGTAAGTCGGAGGAATACGTCGTCGAGCGTTGGTTTGTGTACCGACATGCTATCGAGTTCGATGTGCTCTGCCGCGAGTGCATCAAGGATTGCTTTTACAGAGCGGACGCTTCCGTCGGTAGAGACGCTAATCAGGCGCTCATCTTCAATCACCTTGATACCCTCTCCTTTTACAACCGACGTCGCTTTCGCAAAATCACTCTCTTGCGCGATGACGAGCTCGACACGTTCGTCCCCCACTTGCTTCTTCAGCTCGTCCGCGGTGCCGTGTGCGATGACTCTCCCGCCGTCGATGACCGCAATTTTATCCGCGAGTCTATCAGCCTCTTCGAGATACTGAGTAGTGAGGAGAATGGTTGTGCCACCACGCATCAGCTCTTCGATGACGTCCCACATGGCGATTCTGCTGCGTGGGTCGAGCCCTGTCGTCGGCTCGTCGAGGAAGATTATGGGAGGTGTTGCGACGAGCGAGAGTGCGAGGTCGAGACGTCGGCGCATGCCGCCAGAGTACGTCTTTGCGTCGCGCTCGGCCGCATCAGCGAGATTGAATTGCTCGAGGAGTTCCTGAGCGCGTCGTTTGCTCGCCTCGCGGCCGAGGTGGTAGAGCTCGCCCATCATCTCGAGGTTCTGCCGGCCGGTGAGGTATTCGTCGACGGCCGCATATTGACCCGTGAGTCCGATGACGCGACGCACACTCTCGGGGTCGGTGCGTACATTGTGCCCCTCGACGAGCGCGTCGCCGGAATCCGCCTGCAGGAGCGTGCTCAATATCTTTACTGTGGTCGTCTTGCCTGCGCCGTTGGGTCCCAGAAGCGCGAGCATTGTTCCTCGCTCCACGGTGAGGTCAATGCCCTTGAGGACTTCTACGCTCTTAAAATTTTTGTGAAGGTCGCGTATTTCGATCGCTGCAGTACTCATATGTGGCTCGCATCATACGCGTATTTCAAGAAAATACACGTGAATATCTTACTGCTGTGAAGGTGTAAGATTTGTCGCCTGCCCGTTGAGGTAGATTTGCACCCGCTGTACGCTTGCGAATTGTAGTACGGTCTCCTCTATCTGTATCTGAGCTCTCGGGTCATCACACACGCCAGCGAGCCCGGAGAGCGAGCCTGTGAGATAGATGTTGGCAGTGCCGTTTACAACGGTCGCGCGGTCAAATTTGAGTGTCTCATTTGTGCGGTCAATAAAATTGAAGAATCTCCCGACGCTCGTCGTGGAATACCCGAAGAGTCGCTGCATGGCGGCTGTAAGTGGCGCTGTGGTCGGCGTGATATCAACGGGGACGAGTACCACCCTGTCACACCCGCGCTGTTTTCCTGCTGTCGTGCCCTCAGTATCGAGCATCGCAATCTGCACGCGCGATACGGTACTCGGCGTCGACGTAGCAGGCGTGCTCGTCGGTGTCGTGGTGGGAGTGGTCGTGCTTGGTGTCGATGTTGGCGTGGTCGTGGCGACAGAGCCCCCACCGCTCGTGAGTAGGTACCAGCTCCCGAACACAACGATTAATCCGACTACACCTATAGTCGCGATGAGTGTATGTTGATTCATCCAACGACTGTACGCTCTGCAGATGAAAATTGAAAGAAGCTCAGATTTCGCGCTGGCGGTACTGGAGCGCTTCGAGCATATGGATGGATTCGATGGTCTCGCTTCCTGCGAGGTCGGCAATCGTACGAGCGAGCTTTATCGTGCGGTGGTAACCGCGCGCGGACAGTTTCATCTGCCGCGCTGCATGCATGAGCGTGTCCTCGGCTTTAGCCGTGAGGCCTGCGAGCGATTCGATTTCTTTCGGTCCCATGTCAGCATTGGTCGACACATCTCGCAGTCCCTTAAATCGTTCACGCTGTTTCATCCGCGCTTTCGCGATGCGTTCGCGCACCATCCTGGTCTGGTCGTCAGTCTGTTTCTTTTTGATGGCAAGACTCTCGGGCGGCATTTCGCCGACTTGCACCCACATATCGATGCGGTCTGCTACAGGTCCCGAGATTTTTCGCTTGTACTTTTCGATGACGTGCGGCATGCAGCGGCAATCGCCCTGGCCGGTCAGGCGCGAACCACTCTTGCCGCACGGGCACGGGTTGAGCGCGGCGACGAGCATGAAGTTCGCGGGGAACGTCGCTGAGCCGCGCGCGCGTGCAACCGAGACCTGTGCGTCTTCGAGCGGTTCGCGTAGTGCGTTGACGACGTCGCGGTGAAACTCAGGGAATTCATCGAGGAACAGTAATCCGCGATGTGCGAGCGTCACTTCTCCCGGGCGCGGTATCGTGCCGCCGCCGATGAGCGATGCATAGCTCGACGTGTGGTGCGGTGCTCGGAAAGGTGGCCGGCGCACAGGCTTCTCCGTGGCTCCGGCGAGTGAGTGAATCGCCGTGACCTCGATGACCTCGTCCTCGGTGAGGTCTGGGAGGAGCGATGAAGCCGTGCGCGCGAGCATTGTCTTCCCTGTACCGGGCGGACCCCACAGAGCGATGTTGTGTCTGCCCGCCGCAGCAATTTCGAGCCCGCGTTTGGCGCCCTCTTGTCCGCGGATGTCACTCAGTGAAACGTCCTCGACTATTTCTTGTGCATCGAATGGCGTGGCGACATACGGTGAGAGCGTAAATTGTGCGTGCTCATCCAAGTGTGCGACGAGGTCAAGGAGGGACCGGACGGGATAGACGGTGATGGCAGAGACGAGTGCCGCTTCAGCGGCGTTCTCCTCGGGTATATACAGTTCAGATATCCCGCTCTCGCGCGCGAGCAGCGCTATCGAGAGTGCTCCTCGAATAGGTCTCACTGTGCCGTCGAGCGCAAGTTCGCCGGCGAACAGTTTTCCTTCTCTTGAGAAATTAATTTGTTCAGATGCAAGTAGAAACGAGAGTGCGAGCGGCAAGTCGAAAGCGGAACCCTCCTTTTTTAGATCTGCGGGAGCAAGTGAAAGAACGATTTTCTTGTTACTCCTCTTTGGCGACTCGAATTCTTCGTCGGTGTTTTTGATTGCTGCCGCAAGTCTGTCTTTCGCTTCATCTACTGCTTTATCTGCGAGTCCAACTATGGTGAACGCGTGCAATCCTTTCACAATGTCGCACTCAACAGTTATGAGATGCGCGTGGGGTAGCGCAGGCTGCGCGCCGAGCACTCTCGCGAATCCGGACTCGATTGACTGTCGTGCGGACACGCCGTCATTGTAGCAAGCGGTACACCAACAAAGTGCGCCGCTTTGTGCACATGTTGTACTGCGTCAAATTTCTTCTGCGTGTTCGACGAGTGTGCGTGCAGCCGGATTGGCTTTGAGGCGCTCCAGTGGAATCGGTTCGCTGCTCACCTCGCAAATACCGTAGACTCCCTCATCCATTTTCTCGAGAGCATCGACGATATCGCGATGGCGTGTTTCTAGTTCTTCTACGAGCGGTACATTTGTTGCGAGTTCCTCTATCTGGTCAGCGACGTCGTTGGGATCGGCCTCCATGCCCTCGAAGCCGCTACTCGCGCCCACCCAATCTCCCGTCTCATCGAGGACGCGTCCATGACTCGACAGTTCTTCTTCGAGCTCTTCTTTCTCCGCCTCCATGCGGGCGCGCAATTCCTCTAAATCTACCTGTGCAATTTTTGGTACGTGAGCCATGGTGCGATGCAGATTAAAAATAGTACGTGTTAAAGATGTGCATTCGATGAACGAATGTGGGCATGATACATGAGGGAATCGGCGCGTGCTAGAGCTGGCGCTGTGCCTGAAGTCGCGAGAGGAGTTCTGTAAATGTGTACGGGCTCTCTGCGATGATGAGGAGTCCGCGGGTCGGGAAAGAATAGTAGAGTGCGACGGCTCCGCTGTCGTCGGTGAGGGCGCGCACATCATAATTGCGCATCACAACATCGCCGAACGTCCTTTTTTGCACGAGCCCGTCGGCTCCGGCGGTGAGGTCTGGGACGCGCACAAAGGCGGGTGCGAGGTCTGCATTGATTGTCCCCTCCCACGCGAGCATGCCCGCGAACGCGCGGTCGTACGACGTGACCGGGACGACGAGAAGCGGAGCATTCTTGTCGACGGTGTGAAGTCCGAAGAAGAAATCTTGCGAGAGTGCGCGCATAAGTTCTTCCGGCGGGTGCGCGCCGAGCGCCGCGAGAAATTCGGAGAGCGTCGCGAGCCGCGTCACTTCTCCCTCTGTCGTGAGACTTGTCGATAGGGGTGCAATGCGCGTGATTGAGCCGAGGGATGCACTGGAGGCGCCGCGCGCATCCGCGAGAAGGTTTTTCAGCTGCGTGGGGGATTGGCCGGCGAGCGCGAGTGACACGGTCTGTTCCGCAAAAACGAGCGAACTGGTCGGCTGCTCGGGAAGCGGCGCTGTACTCCCCTGCACGACGAAGTACACACCGCCGAGCGCTGCGGCTCCGAGAAAAAGAAGCAGCGCACCAGCAAAGAGAGAATTTTTTACACTGCTCGAGCGTTTCGTTGTGGCAAACACGGGAGGCTTCGCCTTCTCTTGTTCAAGCGCCGCTGCTCTCACGACCGATATTTTTTGGTCGTGCACGACCTGCTGCAGGTCATGCTTGAGCGTGTGGACGCTCTGGACGGCATCGTTCGACGCAGGTGCCGCTCCCGATGGAGTTTGCTGCGGCGGCTCCGCCTGCTCCGCGGGTGCAGCGCCAGAGAGAAGTGTATCGATGTCTTTCGCCGGTACAGCTGCACGTTTCCCTTGGCCGGCCGCTGGGTCGCGGCGCTCGGGCAGCTTCACGTCCTGCAAAATCTTCTTCATGTCCGCCTGTATAGAAAGCGGCGCGGGCGCACCCTCAGAGGGTGCGCCCGTAGGAATCGCCGAAGAATCCGCCTGCGGCTGAGCGTTAGAAGCGTCTGCGTGGTCTGTCTTCCCCTGAGTCTCGTCTACCATGATTTTCACCGCCCTGCGCCGGCTGGAGCCCCTTTTTCGAAGCCCATTCCGGATCAGCTGCTTTGATAGAGAGATTATACCGTCCTTTCTCGTCGATTTCTTTCAAGACCACAGGGACGATGTCGCCGATTTTTACCGCTTCGGCAATAGATGCGATGCGGAACGGTGCAACTTCTGACACGTGCACGAGACCATCGGTGTTGGGGCCGATTTTCACGAACGCCCCGAAGTCCATCATGCGCACGACCTCGCCTTCAAACCTGTCGCCGACCATGTATTCGCGCGTGAGGTCGACAATTTCCTTCATCGCCGCCTCTGCCGCGCCGTTTTTACCGGTGACGTATACCGTACCGTCATCTTCAATCGTGATGTCGTCGCAGAGTGTGCGTTCACGGATGCCATTGATTGTTTTGCCGCCGGGGCCGATGACGAGGCCGATTTGGTCGACCTTGACCTTGGTGGTCAGAATTTTCGGAGCGCGCACGCTGATGTCCGCGCGCGGCTCAGGAATTGCTTTGCGGATGACGTCGAGAATCTGGAGGCGCGCCTTTTTCGCCTGCTCGAAAGCTTGCGCGAGCACCTTGAGCGGTACGCCTTCGACTTTGACGTCCATTTGCACCGCGGTCACACCTTCGGATGTACCGGCCACCTTGAAGTCCATGTCGCCATGGTGGTCTTCCGGACCCTGGATATCGGTCAGCACTGCATACTGAAACTTCCGACTACCAACTTCCAACTCTCGAACTCCAGTACCAAGCTTGTTGTCAGTTCCCTGTTGGCTGTTGCTCGTTGAAACCGACATCATACCCATCGCGATGCCCGCGACGGGGCGCGTGATAGGCACGCCCGCGTCCATGAGCGCGAGCGTCCCTGCGCACACCGTCCCCATGGATGTTGAGCCGTTGGAGGCGAGGCACTCGGATACGATGCGCACCGTGTACGGGAAGACTTCTTTGCTCGGTTGTACTGCGCGGAGCGCTTTTTCTGCGAGCGCACCGTGGCCTGTCATGCGACGGTTCATGCCACCCACGCGCCCTGTCTCTCCGACACTAAACGGCGGGAAGTTGTAGTGGAGCATGAACGCTTTCTTGGTGTCCTGGTACTCGATGGTGTCGATGAGCTGCGCATCGCCCGGGCCGCCGAGCGTGAGCGCCGCGAGCACGTGTGTCTCGCCGCGGTAAAAGAGACCGCTGCCGTGAATTACGGGCGAGAGGCCGCCTGCCTGCGCATAGAGCGGGCGTATTTCATCGAGTGCGCGACCGTCCACGCGCTTGCCCTCCTGTATTGCGAGGTTGTGGACGAATTCGTCGACCGTGTGCTCGAAGTGTGCGTCGAAGCGCGCTGGCTGCACATCGGGAAGGCGCTCTTTCGCGGCCTTCATCCACTCTGATTTGAATTCATTGATGTGGTGCTTGGTGAGTGCGCCCTTAGTCTCGAGGAGTTTCGGTGTGACGGTCTCCTCGAAGAGTGCGACGACTTCGGCCGGCGTCTCTGGTGGCGTGTATGGCATTTTCTCCTTGCCGATTTCAGACGCAATCTGCTTCTGCCATGCCTGTATTTTCTCGATCTCTTCTGAAGCCTTCGCGAGCGCTTTCTCGAGTGTGCTTTCGCTCACTTCATTGGCACCCACTTCGATCATGTTGATGAGGCCGTCCTTACCGCACGCGAGGAGATCCATGCGCATTCCTTCAGCCTCGCGCTCTTTGTACGTCGGATTCACGATGAAGTCCGCGCCGTTTACCCCGAGCTCTGTCGAGGGGAGCTCGATGCGCACCGCCGATGCCGGACCGTTCCACGGAATGTCCGAGCACGCGAGCGCGAGCGACGCTGCGTTGATGGCAAGAACGTCTGTGTCGTAATCCTCTATGGAGAGCACTGTGATGATGACCTGCACCTCGCGCTTCATCCCCTTGGGGAAGAGCGGACGAATCGTGCGGTCCACCATGCGGCCTGAGAGAATCGCCTCGTCGGAGGGCCTCCCCTCGCGGCGCATAAAGCGGCTGCCCAAAATGGCGCCCGCGGCGTAGAACTTCTCTTCGTACTCGACGGAGAGCGGGAAATAGTCCTTGTCGCTCTCGCGGCCGAGGACCACCGTCGCGAGGACGGTGCTGTTGCCGAGGCGCATGAGAACCGAGCCGTTGGCCTGGTTGGCCCAGTCGTTGAACTCTGCTGATAAAGTCTGCCCCCCGATGGAGAGCGAATACTCTTTTTTCTGCATTTTCTTGGGTGACGAACGGACCTGCCCCGCTGTGAGTCCAGCATTTCCCGGAAGTGTCTCAATTCCTGATTACGTTGTCCGGCGAATGCAGACGACAGAATCAAAAATTGAGGACTCTACTACGGGGTTTCAGTGAACTACCTCGGAACCAATCTACTCGTCACAACTACTACTAAGAACTCCACTATGCCATATACGTACGGATATGGCCATGAAGAGCGCTCCCGCTAAACGGCGTGGTAGGATGGCGCATCATGATGCGGCTTTTCGCCATTCCCTCGATCGTGACGCTCGCGGTCTTTGCGGCCGCATTCTACTGGGGTGGCCTCTCTGCACTCTTTCTGGTGGCGCTCCTCGCGATACTCGAAACGACGCTTTCTTTCGACAATGCGGTCGTCAACGCAAAGGTACTGCAGCGCATGACGCCAGAGTGGCAAGCTCGGTTTCTCACCTGGGGAATCATCATTGCGGTGTTCGGGACGAGATTCGTCTTCCCTATCCTCATCGTCGCAGCAGCAGCTGCACTATCTCCCGTCGCCGTGACGCTTCTCGCGTTCAATGACCCGGTCGCGTACGGTGCGCACCTCGCCGCATCGCATGTCGCTATCGCGGCGTTTGGTGCAGCATTCCTCCTCCTCGTTTCTCTGAAATATTTTTTCAATCAGAGGAAGACAGTGCACTGGATAAAGGTGGTGGAAAAGCATCTCTCGCGCTGGGGCGGTATCGAAGCCATAGAAATAGCGCTCGTGCTGGCGACGCTTGCGGTGTGTTCGTACTTCATTCCGCATGAAGCCGCGACGCTCCTTCTCTCCGGCATTATCGGTGTGATTGTATTCGTGTTCGTCGAAGGTATCGCCCAATCGTTTGAAGTCGAAGGCGCTTCCGCTGCAGCTGCAGGCGGGCTCGCGCTCTTTATCTATCTCAACGTGCTCGACTCCGCATTCTCCCTCGACGGCGTCATTGGCGCTTTTGCCGTGACCAACAATCTGCCCGTCATCATCGCAGGTCTCGGCATTGGCGCACTCTTCGTCCGCACATTTACCATCGCGCTCGTCCGTGCCAAGACTCTCGAAGCGCTTCCCTACCTCGAGCACGGCGCACACTGGGCGATTTTTGGTCTCGCACTCGCCATGCTCGCCAATATGTTTGTCCACGTGCCCGAAGTCATTACGGGTCTCGTCGGACTCGTTTTCGTCGCGCTTGCCTACTACTCCAGCCGCCGCGAGATGCGCGCCGCATGGTGAGTAGCTGATACTGCTCTATACGTGACGCTTCAATCGAGGAGCAGACGCGCGAGGCGGATGTCTTCGAAGGAGTGCGCGCCTCTCAGTGCTTTGAATATTGGAGTGAGCTGCATCGTCTTACTTTTTTTGAACGCCGCGTGAATAGTAGCGATTTTTTTCGCGTCTTTCTTTGGCACAAGCTTTTCTATCTCGGCGAGACTGAGCGTGCCGCGTTCTTTGAGCTCTTCGAGGTGCGAAATGATGGTCTCGGGTTTGAGGCTGCGCGCCTTCGCAATATCTTGGATAGATTTTTCGGTGCGTGCGAGTGCGAGCGTGGCCTCATAGGTATCGACTTTCTCCGTCTGTTTCTTTCGTGCACCTCCGCGTGGATTTCCCCCGACCGCCGTGACGAACGCATCCGCGTAAGAAGTGTGCTCGGCTTTCGCCATCTCTTCAAATCGTTTGCGCGCTGCGGCGGAGGCCCACTTGAAGTCGCGGTCGCGCTTCACGATGTCCGGATGCACGAGGAGTGCGCGGTCGTTGTAGCCGACGAGGTGGAGTGATTGGAGGGTGCGTACGCGCGAGAGTGCGACGTACCCTTGCCCGTATTCAAATGCCGATGCGAGGTCGACCGCTGCGGCGTCGAGCGTCATGCCTTGGCTTTTGTGCACCGTGATTGCCCACGCGAGTCGAAGCGGTACCTGCGTAATGCGCGCGAGCACCTTCCCGCCGTCGGTCACGGACCATTCTGCGGGCTCGACCTCGAGTGTGCGCCCCGTATTCGTTCTCACGATGGGTCCGAGTGCGCCGAAGCCCGTCACTTCGCCAAGCGTGCCGTTGGCGTAGAGGCCATCCATGCTGTTTTTCGTGAACATGACCCGTGCACCGACTTTCAGCGTGAGTGTCTCGGGAGAAAGGCAGCCGCGCTTCAGTGTCTCGACGAGGTGTGCGCTGCCTTTGGCGAGCATGGCGTACGAGCGCGATGTGCCGTCGATGCGCGCGAGTCGCTGGTCGTTCTCGCGATCCGCATTGGCATTGTGTGTGTAGAGCCGCGCCACATGCTCGGGCACGTCGCCCTCGTCGGTGGCACGCGATGAGAGCATCTCGTGGTGCGCGTCTTCTATGGAGCCGCTTCGAATCGCGTCGAGAAGGTGCAGGAACTCCTGGTCACTTTGCCGGTGTTGTTCCGAGAGGTAACACACGAGCGGATTCGCTGCTTCCCAGGCGCTCGATGTGAAAGCAAAGAGCGCGCTGGGCTTCGGCGCGGGCGCCTCACGCCCCGTCTCGAAATCAATCGACGGGCTCGCTGCGATGTCTTTCGAGACGGGCGGCAACTGGAAAAAATCGCCGACAAAGACGACCTGCATCCCGCCCCAGGGCTTTTCGCTACTTTTGAGTGCGCGGATGGCGGTCTCGACCATCGAGAGCGTGCGCGCATCTATCATCGAGATTTCGTCGAGAATGAGTACGCGCGCACTCTGCGCGCGCCGCACGAGTCGCTCACGCGTCAGCATCTCGTCGAGATCGTACTTCGTGAGTTCGCGCCTCACCCCGATGCCCGACCACGCGTGAATCGTCATGCCACCGACATGCGTCGCGGCGATACCCGTCGATGCGGTCACTGCAGGCTCGATGCCGCGTTCGCGGAGCCACTCGATGTACGCATTGATCGTGTGCGTCTTCCCGCTCCCCGGCTTGCCTGTGAGAAACACATTGGCGCCGGTTTGAAGGATGGAAAGAGCGGTCGCCTGCTTCATGCCGCGAATTCTATCAAAAGCTGCAGTGCAAAACGGCTCGACCGATAGGTCGAGCCGTTGTCCCGCTGCACCGGAGATTATTCAACTCCGGTAATTTTTGAGATGTCGCGAATCTGATTCTGCACATCCTTTTCAGATGTGTCTTCGGGCGCTGCCATGGCGCGCGGGCGGCGCATGCCGGCTCGGTAGTTGAGGAGGTAGCGCTTCGGGTCTTGGTCGAGGTCGAGGAAGTGGTCGGTGTGCTCTTTGAGTTTGCCCGATGTCGAGCGGCCAAAAGAGACTACTTCCACCTGGCATCCGCCGTGTGTGCGGAGGTACTCGACGAGTGGAATGAAGTCGCCGTCGCCGGTGAAAAGTATCACCGTGTCGAGCTTGGGCGCCATGGTAATCGCGTCGACAGCCATGCCGACGTCCCAATCGGCTTTCTTCGCACCACCGAAGAAGACCTGGAGGTCCTTGGTGCGGGTCTCGATGCCGATTTTGGCGAGGGCTTCGAAGAAGCCCTTCTCTTCACCGCTCTCCGTGGTGACCACGTACGCGCGGGCGCGAATGAGTCGGCGTCCTGCGACGGCATCTTTGAGAAGATTGCCGAAATTTACGCGCGCATGATACAGATTCTTCGCGCTGTGATAGAGGTTTTGCGTGTCGATAAAGACGCCGACGCGCTGCTCTGGGTGTTTAATAATAGCCATAAAGAATAGCTTGTAGCTGTTAGCTTATAGAAAAATGCTCAAACTTTGTAAAAGACTTCGACCAGTCTAGCTCCGAAGCGATACGCAGGCAAAACCCCTGCAAGCTTTCAGCTTCAAGCTGATAGCTACTTTTTGAGGCCGAGTTTCTTGACGAGCGTGCCGTATGCGCGCTTGTTCGTCTCCTCAAGATACTTGAGGTGCCTGCGGCGGTCTGCAACGAGACCCAAAAGCCCGCGGCGAGAGTGCGTATCCTTGCGATTCTTATCCAAATGAGCGGACAGCTCTTCAATGCGGCGTGTCAAAATAGCCACCTGCACCTCCGGAGAACCAGTGTCCGTATCGTGCCGGCGTGTTTTGCCTATCTCATTCTGCTTCTTGCGCTTCGTGAGCATGGATAAAGGATAGCACAACAAAGCCATATTAGCAAGGTGCCGGCGTATGAAGGGCTCCTCATAGAACGCACCACACCCCCTCGCGGGGGTGTGAAAAAGCGCTCAAAATATGGCTTATTCCGTCGTGGTCGCTGCAGGCTGCTTCACGGATACGAGCCGGACATTGAAGATTATCGTCGAGTTGGCGGGGATGATGATGTTGCCTGATGCATCTTTTACGTCTTGAGCGCCGTAGCCGAGGGATGGCGGGATGGCGATGAGGCGCTCTCCGCCCTCTTTCATGCCGTTGACGCCGATTTGGAAGCCCGGAATCATGCCTTCATTGCCCAAAATAAAGGTGAGCGGCTCGTTGCCGTGTGCGGCAGAGCTGTCGAAGACCGTGCCGTCGGTCAGCTGGCCGACGTAGAGCACCGAGACTTCAGAGCCCGGGACTGCCTGTGCGCCGGTGCCTTCAGTCACCTCCTGCGCCTGGACCTGGTCCGACGTCTCTAGATTCTGCTGCGCCGTTTGGTCAGTCGATGCCGCGCCCGTCCCCATAGATGTGTATATAAAGTATCCTCCAACCGCGACTGCGAGAATCACAACCGCGCCGATTATGTATTTAATCATACGAGTAGGATACAGCCTGCTGGCGAGGCTGCAAGCCCGCGAGTGTGCCTTTTTGGTACAGTGCATACATGGAACCGCTCGCTTCGCAGATACGCCCGCAAACACTCGACGAGTTCGTGGGGCAAGAGCACGTGACTGGCGCGGGTAAGCCACTGCGCGTCGCAATAGAAAAGAAAGAACTGTTCTCTTTTATATTGTGGGGACCTCCCGGCAGCGGCAAGACGACGCTCGCGCGTATCTACGCGACTGCACTCGATGCCGAATTCCACGAAATCTCCGCTGTGGAGGCGGGCAAAGATGACATCAAGCGCGTACTTCCACGGCGTGGCACACTCGCGATACGAAAGCCCGTGATCCTTTTCGTCGACGAAATTCATCGTTTCAACAAAGCGCAGCAAGACTTCCTGCTCCCCTTTGTTGAGCGCGGCGACATCACACTTATCGGTGCGACTACCGAGAACCCGAGCTTCGAAATTATTTCTCCGCTCCTCTCGCGTTGCCGCGTCTTCGTCCTTGCGGAGCATTCGGAAAAAGAAATGGAGAAAATCCTCAAGCGGACAAAAATCAAGCTGCCAAAAGATGCCCGTGCGTGGCTCATCCAGATGGCCGGCGGTGATGCGCGCGCGGCGATAACGGCGCTCGAGACCGCAAGCAAGCTGTACGGAGAGATAACAGTGAGTGCATTGAAAGAAGCGATCCAATCGAAGCACCTGCGCTACGATAAAAAAGGCGAAGAGCATTACAACACTATCTCCGCTTTCATTAAATCGATGCGCGCGGGGCAGCCCGACGCCGCGCTCTACTATCTCGCGCGCATGGTCGATGCGGGAGAAGATCCGAAGTTTATTGCGAGGCGCATGGTGGTCTTCGCGAGCGAAGACATCGGGCTCGCACAACCCACCGCGCTCGTGGTTGCCAACGCCGTGTTTGAGGCGGTCAACAAAATCGGTTACCCGGAGGCGACGATTACGCTTGCGCACGGCGTCGCGTACCTGTCGCTCTGCAAAAAAGACCGACGCGCGTACGATGCGATCTTCGCCGCGCTCGACGATGTGAAAAAGCTCGGCAACCTTCCCATCCCACTGCGCGTGCGCAACGCGTCGACAAAATTGATGAAAGAGCTCGGCTACCACAAAGGCTACAAGCTGTACGATAAGGAAATTTATCTCCCCGACCAGCTCAAAAAGAGAAAGTATCTCGAAGATGATAAAAAAAGTGGGGAGGCCTGAGGCCTCCCCTTTCGCCGCTGATGTTGCGGCATTACGCGTGTTGCTGCGTCGAGTCCGACGCGCTGCGGCCGGCGGATTGCTGGCCAGTGGACTCGGGAATTGCGCCCGTGTCCATGTGCGCATCGCGCTGTGCTGACAACTCAGACTGCCGCACTTTCGTACGCACTGTGTTCCCCGCTTGTGCTCGCTGCCTTGCCGCCGCAACGTGTCTCATGATTCTGCGCTTCATGGCTCACCCCAAATCAAGTCCGCCGTCATTGGCTGCGGCCAGTATAGTTCATACATTATTTCTTTTCGCGGCGCGAGTGGCGCGATTCTGTGGATTGGCGGTGCACAAGTGCGCTAGCGCGAAGGGAGGATGATGTTTCGCAAGAATGAGAACAGGTTCCTAAGTTCTTTTGCGCCATTGGTCACGACGAGCTCGAGGAACGATGGCGAAGTGGACCCCATCTTTTTCGGTTCGGGTACAGGCACGACGCTCGGGTACACCTCTGCACTATCTATAGTGGCAGCGCGCCCACGCGGTACCGTATTTTCGGAAACCCATGCCGCTTTTTCGCGCCCCACGTCGGCGAATATCTGCGGACTTTGTACCGGCTTGGTTGCTGAATCTGCGACGCGCGCGCCTGGCTGTGCGGCCGGCGCAGCAGGACGTGCGGGTGCTAGCGGTGTCTCCGTATTTTGCGCTACGCCATCGCTGAAAGGCGGATTCGCAACCGCGGGCATAGGCACGATGCGCTCGGCTGGCTCACGTGTCTCGACGACGTACCTATCCGGCTGGATGCGCGCGAGGAAGCTGCGGATAGCATCGAGTGACCCCTGCCCTATTGCTTCGAGCAGCTCCGGAATTGGCACAGCGAAGAAGCTGTCGACGATGGAGATGCTTCGCGCGCTTGTTGATGCTGCGCGGAAGTTGGCAGTCGTCTCGACAGAAAGCGTCGGGCGCAATACAAAAGTCTGCTTGGCGAGATTGGGCGCTGTGCTCGTCGCGTCTCGCAGTTGTCCAAAATTCGGCTGTGCCTGCTGTGGCAATTCTCGCGGCCTCTCTACGCCGCCCAGATTCGCGCCCGCGAGTTCCGCAGGAGTCTCGATAGATGCAGCGGTGCCGACTTCCGCCGCGAGCATGCGCAGCACATCGGTGCGCACGAGGCTGCCGATAGCGGGGCGCTCATCTGCGCCAAGCGGAAAGCTTATGAAACGCGCGCTCGTACTCGCAGCGAGGACGTAGCTCTGAGGAAGTGAGGGGACGAACACGAGCTGGGGCTGCGCCTGAGGCAGTGGCGTCTGCAGGACGACCGTGACGGGACGCGGCACTTGCTGCACAATCTGCACCACTGTGTTTTGCACCGGCGCGGGTTGCACGACACGCGTGACGACGCTCGTCATAGAAGAGACAAAAGAATTGAAGAACGATTCTGCGCCGAACGCGCGGTTGACGGTGCTTCGGATGAGCGACGGACGCGGTGCCGTCGGAGATGATGGCTGCTGTGAAACCGGTCCTGTCGGTCGGGGTCCGCCGAACCCGCCGCTCTGAAACGTCTGCTGCATCGTCGGGGCTGGCGCCGGAGCCGCAATGCCGCCGGTGGGAAACGTTTGACTTGGTGCCGGTGATGTCGGCCGAATTCCTACGAATGTTCCTTGGTTCAATGCTGGTCCCGTAACGGGTTGCGCGGTAGAGACTTCAGCATACGTCGCAGGCTGACGAATAGTCGGCATGGGTGCTTGTCCGGTGCTGTTTCCGCTTTGCAACGGGACATTGGGAACTGATCCGCTGGTTTGGCCGGGTGAGACTGGTGCTGTAGGCGACGTTGGCTGTGTGTAGGCGCTGCCTATCTGTTGACTACCTGTAACAGGTGCTGAGGCTTGAGGGGGCGGCTCGTTTGCAACACCGGACAACGTGTCTGAGCCTGGAGTCTGGCAGCCGGGACACACGGTACCACTTGTGCTTCCTGCAAGCTGCACGCCGGGCGTCTTACACGCTTGCCACTTACCGTCGTAGAAACATCTGCTATTACCAAAAGTCTTTGCATCACAGAAGTTTTCTTTTGAACAGAATGCATCGACCAGAGGTCCCACGCAGTTTCTTCCGAACAAATTGTAGTATTTCTTACCACCTTCATCGAAAGGCGCATCTTGTGGCTTGTCGGATCTGTACACCTCCTGTCTCCCCTCCTTCATGGTTGGTCTAGGGCATTGCTTGTTCGCGACGTCATCGGACACGCTAGTGGTATTTGATCCTGCCGGTGCTGCTGTTTGACTTGGCGCGAGAGCGAGAGTTGCGTAAGCGCCTTGGCTTTTTGCAGCCGCTCCTAATTGCTCATTCGTCGAATACATCCCCATGCACAGTGCGGTAAGTACGAGCACGGGGCCTACACCATTCCTCATGTCATCATCATATCCCCGATGTGTAGATGGTGCGCCTAGGAAAGATGGCACTGTGAACAAGTGCACTCACAAACGCTTGCTTTTATATGCGAATTGTGATATAATGAAAGTGGGTGAAGTTCCAGAGTCGATTCAGACGGAGGAGTCGCCATGTTTTCATTTGTCACCGTCTTGTCCGCCGTCCTGTTCGTCGGCATTGCAACACATGCCGCGGCGGAAGAGAGCGCGGACGCGCTCGTGATTCGTTACTACAACGTGAACCTGTCGACTGCAACGGCTCAGGAGCGCGTTTGTGTAAAGCCGCTGGTGAACACAACTGAGCGCTGCCACGCCGACTTCAGTGACCTGTACGACAAGGTCAGTCAGTCGATGGGAGCGCAGCTCATGTATCGCCGAGCGCGCCTGCTCAACGATTCCCGGGCGATGCAGTTCTACTGGAATGCATTTCAGCGGAGCAGAAGTGCAATGCTTGCTGCGGAGAAACAGGTGAAGGAACAGTATCTTTCGCCTGAGACCACCTCGCAGGCACCGTCCAAGTCGCCGACGCTCGCGGGCGACGGCAAGCCCGTCGGAAAGCGGCCGGCGATCAAGACCCAGCCTCGGCTCGAAAGGGCCAAGGCGCGGCAGTAACAGCCGCAATGAAAGTTCTTTCAGGCGCACATCGCGAGATGTGCGCCTGATTGCTTT
>CAZQMS010000006.1:0-83749 GCA_964594735.1 uncultured Candidatus Saccharibacteria bacterium
TTGTCTTCCTTTTTCTTTCCGCGTGCAATCGCGATGAGGAGCTTGAGGTTACGCCTTTTATTATACACCTTAAGCGGCACTATTGTCAAGCCCTTTTCGCCTTCTGCAGAGGCAATATGGGCGATTTCTTTCTGGGAGAGGAGCAATTTGCGCGTCCGCTCGGGGTCGTAGCTCTTGGGTGCGTTGGCTGGCTGCCATGCGGGGATGGTGGCGCCCACAAGGTAGGCTTCGCCGCCGCGGGCGACGACACGTGCGCCCTTGAGAGACCCATGCCCGGCGCGGAGCGACTTCACTTCGTAGCCGAAGAGTGTCAAACCCGCCTCGATTTCCTCGAGGATGGTGTAGTCGAAGCCGACTCGTTTATTCTCTAGCGCGCTCATGCGGGCATCATAGCGTATACTCCATTATATGGAATTCGGTGCACGGCATCGGACGGAGCGGATAGGGCAGCGGAGCCGGTACAACATCGGCCTTGTGAGCAGTATCGATGTGCTCACGTACGTCGTGAGTTTCATATCACTTACTTTTGCAACGCACCAAGTGTGGCTCATCTGGTCGCTTCGCGACGCGTCGAGCATCTCGCTCGTCATGTGGGTCGCATTTACTTTGGGTCACACGGTCTGGGCGCTGTATGGCTACGTGCATCACGAGCGACTCATCATGGTCGTGCATTCTATCTGGGTGTGCTTCTGCGTCCTCATCCTCATCGGTATCGTGACTTTCTCTTAGAGAAAGCTCGGTCATGTTTCTTTCATTCACGCATCGGTACTGTATAATCTTGCGGATATGACTCCTAAACCCAAAGACCCCCTGCAGCAAAAAAGTCCGAAAGATAGCCCCGGCGCAGGCGGGAGTGTGTGGACACAGCTCGCGGTCGCGTTTGCGATATTCCTTACGATATCTATCGGGTACTCATTTGTGCGCGAATACATCGTCGGCGAGCCAGAGACTGTCGCGATATCGCAGATTGCAAATGACATCACTGCTGGGCGCATTTCATCTATCATGGTCTCCGGCGACAAAATCACGGCGACGTACACCGACCAGTCGGAAAAAATCTCGCGCAAAGAATCTGAAGCCTCGCTCACGGAGACGCTTGCCACGTACACCATCCCCGCAGAACGACTCGCTGCCGTAGACATCACGGTCGAGGACGAAGGGGGATTCCGTTTCTGGTTCCTCTCGCTTGCGCCGATTCTCGTACCGGCGCTCCTCCTCTTCGGCGTGATTTGGTACCTCTCACGTCAGCTTCGAAGTGGCGGCGGCATGCAGGCGTTTACCTTTGGTCGCTCGATGGCGCGGCTCACAAACCCGGAAGACGCAGGACAGAAAGTCACCTTTGCCGATGTTGCCGGTGCGAAAGAGGCCAAGGCGGAACTCACCGAAATCGTGGACTTCCTCAAGAATCCAAAAAAGTTTATCCAGATAGGTGCGCGCATCCCCAAGGGCGTGCTCCTCATGGGCTCTCCAGGCACCGGTAAGACACTGCTTGCGCGCGCCGTCGCCGGCGAAGCGGGTGTGCCATTCTTCTCGATATCGGGCTCGGAATTTGTCGAGATGTTCGTCGGTGTGGGCGCTAGCCGCGTGCGCGACCTCTTTGCCACAGCCAAGAAGAGCGCGCCGGCCATCGTATTCATGGACGAGATAGATGCAGTCGGCCGCGTGCGCGGCACGGGTGTCGGCGGCGGCAACGACGAGCGCGAACAGACGCTCAATCAGATACTCGTCGAGATGGACGGGTTCGAGCCCAATGAGAAGGTCATCGTCATGGCCGCAACCAACAGGCCTGATGTGCTCGACCCGGCGCTCCTGCGCCCCGGTCGATTCGACAGGCGTGTGATGATAGACCTCCCCGACAGGAAAGACCGCGAGGATATTTTGAAGACGCACTCGCGCATGAAGCCGATGGGACCAGATGTAAAGCTCTCTGTCATCGCAGAGCGCACACCTGGCTTTAGCGGTGCAGACCTCGCGAACCTCATGAACGAAGCTGCAATCCTCGCCGCGCGCGAAGATAGGAAAGAGGTGACACAGTACGACCTCATCCGATCGATAGAAAAGGTGATGCTCGGTCCCGAGAGGCGCTCGCACGTCCTCAACAAGAAAGAGAAAGAAATCACGGCGTACCACGAGGCGGGGCACGCGCTCGTCGCATCGGTCTTGCCGTACGCCGACCCTGTCCACAAAATATCTATCATTAGTCGCGGTCGCGCAGCGGGCTACACGCTCAAGCTCCCGCTCGAAGATAGAAAAATGCAGTCACGCCGTGAATTCCACGACGACATCGCAGTCTCGCTCGGCGGCTTCATCGCGGAGAAGATGGTGTATGGCGACATCACGACAGGTGCCAGCAACGATCTGCAGGTACTCACCGCGCTCGCGCGCAACATGGTCGCGCGCTACGGCATGTCCGACAAAATGGGTCCGATAGCATTTGCTGCGTCGGCTCAGCGCGCACTTTTCGGCGAAGGTATCGATGGCGAGCAGTCACCGGAGACTGCATCGGCAATAGACGCGGAGGTGCGTAAAATAATCACCAACGCGTACAAGCGCGCCGAGGATGTCATGACGGAGCATCGTGCTGCGCTCGACGCCATCGCCGCTAAGCTCATCGAGGTGGAAACAATCGAGCGCGAGGAATTCGAAAAAATCCTCATTGCGCACCACATCGTCCCCAAGAAAAAGGAGGACATCGAGCACGCCCCGTTAGCATAAAAAACAAGCGGGCGCCCTTTGGGCGCCCGCGTCGTTGAGGTTGTAGCTGCTTCACGTGTTCCACAACTCGTCGTAGAGGTACACGACGATGCGCACGAGTGTGCAGGCTCCGAACGTGACGCCGGTCAATGCGGAATACTCCGATGGCGGCAGTGCAAGCCAAAAGCTTGCAATCGGTTTGATGGCGAGCCACCACACGAGCAGCAGTTCGCATATTAGTCCGACAAAGCACAGTGCGCGGAACGCGAACTCGCCCGCAAAGGAAAATTGCGCACGGATGTGGTTCTCGTTGCGAAAACCCAGGTACGCCGGCCACCACGGCCAGCGGACGAGCAACAGAGCCGGTCGCCAGACGACCCATTCGACGAATTCGGCGACTTGCTCGATTTCACTCAGCTTCTGCTCCGAGGTCTTCGGTGCACCGAACAGCCAGTGTTCGCGCGTGTCCATGAGGAGTCCTCCGGTTTCTGACGGAACATTACCGTGCCAAATCTGGCGGTCAATATCGTCGATGGTATGATGCCGGGGATGAAAACGGTGACCGTGGAAGGTCTCATTGCGACGCACGATAAGAAGCCATTTCGCGGTGTTATCTCCATCGATAGGAAGACGGGTCTCATCGCGGGAGTCTCGAAGCCCTCGCGCAAGGTGGCGGACTACACTTTTGGCGACGACTGCTTGATTTTCGCGGGTTTTGGCGATGTGCACATACACGCTCGCGAGGACGAGACAGGTAAGCAAGTCTACAAAGAGGAGTACGCGACTGCGGCGGATGCAGCACTCCACGGGGGCGTGGTGCACGTGAGCGCGATGCCGAACACACCGAATCCCGTTGTCGGCAAAAAAGAATTCGAATGGCATCGCTCTCGCGTCGCGCAGCTTCAGAAGCCTGTCGCTATTCTCAACTATCTCGGCATCGACTCGAAGACGAAGCCGCTCGGAAAGCCCGGCGAATATTTCTATAAACTGTATTTCGGCAAATCGGTCGGCGACCTCACGGTGACGTATGGCAGCGAACTCGACGTAATTCTTTCGCGATACAAAGGCCAGCAGGTTTCATTCCACGTCGAGTACGAACCGATTGTGCAAGCCTCTGCCGGGGGCAAGACGCATTCGAACAGGCGGCCAGTCGAGTGCGTCAATGAGGGCCTCCGCATCCTCCTGCCGCTTATCGAAAAATACAAAATCCGGGCAAAGCTCTGTCACTGGTCTACCGGAGGGGAGAGTTTCGAGATGATTGCTGCATATAGGAAGCGCGGATGCGACATCGTGCTCGAGGTCTCGCCGCTCCACCTTCTTTTCGATACGTCGATGACCGATGCCGACCCGAGTCTCTGGACTAAGATTCAAATGAACCCCGCCGTACAGGCGCCCGAGCACCGCGAGGCGCTCATCAAAGGACTCAAAGATGGCTTCATTCAGTTCATTGCCACCGATCACGCGCCGCATACAGAGGAGGAAAAGTACTCCGCGTTTGCGAAATTCCGCGACCAGTATCCGGGGAAGAGCGACAAAGATATCGCCATGTCTGTGAAAGAGAAGGACAAAGAACTCTTTCTCGCCACGTGCTGCGAGAACAATCACAGCGGTGCGCCGTGGCTCGACACGTACGCACTCGTCTGTACATGGCTTATGCGCGAACACGGATTTACCTCGCAGGATATTGCACGCGTGTCGGCATACATGCCGGGGAAGTTTGTGAATCCGCATTTGAAAAAACAATTCAAGAATAGGAAGTTCGGCAAAGGATTCGGCGAAATACAAAAAGGGTTCATGGGCTCGCTTACCGTACTCAACACGAAGTCGCAGACCCTGGTGAAGCGCGAAGATTTAAAAACGAAAGTCGGCTGGTCGGCGCTTCAGGGGAGAGTGATGCCGGGCGCCGTGGAGGCGGTATTTATTGGTGGGGTACGACAGTAGTTGACGTTTAGAATACGTGGTGGCAGCATCACGCCTGGGCATTCAATGAGGGAGACTCGCCGTGGGCGACGATTTCTATCACTACGCAATGTTGGCTATTGTCGGTGTCACCGTCGGTATTCGTCTCGGGTGTGACCTGAACGAAGGGACTCGGTTCCACTTCTTGCCACAAGACCGAGAGACATCAATTCCCGCACTTGCGATGACGGGCGTACTCGGCATTCTGTGCATCTTGCAGGTGGTATTCGGAGTCGTACCGTTTCCGATACAAGTCGCTGCTCCAGCAGATGAGTATGCCCGCTTGGTCGGACTCGTCACGTCAGTTCTCGCGGGCGTAATGATTACGTGGCCGCGACTCATGCGTCATCGGAGGAAAGTGTGGACGAGTCCGTACGTTTCCCCGCTGCGCATTCATGGACATGTGCTCGTCACCTGGGGACCGTACAGATATATCAGGCACCCATTCTATGGGGGCGTCATTCTGGCGTTCGTCGGTATCAACCTGACGATGCTGAGTTGGCTGCTACTCCTGGCCCCGGTCGTCGCCGTCGCAATTGCGAGTGGGCTAGCCGACGAAGAAGATCTTCTCAGGAAAGCCTACGGCTCCGCGTACGATACGTATGCATCGCGGACGTGGAGGCTGTTGCCGCTTGTCTATTGAAATGGTATCGAACCTCCGGCGCGAATGCCGGAGGTTTCGTCTTTTTGTGCCTGCGATATACTGCGCGAACATGGGAAAAACTGACAACAATAAAAAAGCCATAGCGCTCCACAAGAAGCTCGGCGGGAAGATTCGCATCGTGCCTGCGGCACCAGTGCGCAATCGCGCAGACCTCGCGCTCGTCTATACGCCGGGCGTCGCCGCGGTCTCGAGTCTCGTCGCAAAGAATCCGAAGGAGGCCAGGGTCTATACGATGAAAGGGCGCACAGTCGCCGTGATTTCGGACGGCTCCGCAGTGCTCGGACTCGGCAACATCGGCGCGCTAGGGAGCCTGCCCGTGATGGAGGGCAAAGCGGCACTTTTCAAGACATTCGCCGATGTGGATGCAGTGCCGATAGTCCTCGACACCCAAGATGCCGATGAAATAGTGGAGACGGTGCTCCGCATTGCGCCCGCCTTCGGCGGAATCAATCTTGAGGATATCGCAGCGCCAAAGTGTTTTGATATTGAAAAAAGAGTGATTGACGCACTCGACATCCCCGTCATGCACGACGACCAGCATGGCACCGCCGTCGTGGTGCTCGCAGGCCTCATCAATGCGGTGAAGGTCGTCGGCAAAAACCTGAACAACTGCACGATAGTTGTCGCGGGCGTCGGCGCTGCGGGCGTGGCGACGATGAAGCTTATCGCTGCACATTCACCGAAGGCGCGCATCATCGCCGTCGACAGCAAGGGTATCGTGGGCATGCATCGCGACGACATCAACGGCATAAAGAGAGACCTCATCGCGAGCGGCGTCATTGCCGGAGACAAAAAGGGGAGCGTGGCCGATGCGCTGGGTGGCGCCGACATATTCCTCGGCGTCTCGCAGCCGAAGACTGTCACGGCGGAAATGGTGAAAACGATGTCACAGGGGGCAATCGTCTTTGCGATGGCAAACCCGACACCGGAAATCATGCCCGATGAGGCGAAAAAAGGTGGCGCGAAAGTGATCGCGACAGGCCGCAGCGATTTTCCGAATCAGATAAACAACTCGCTCGCATTCCCAGGGATTTTCCGCGGTGCGCTCGACAATAGGGTGCGCAAAATCACTGACAAACACAAAATCGCGGCCGCGAAAGCAATAGCGGGGCTTATCAAGAAGCCCTCTGCACAAAAAATCGTCCCCGACATGTTCGACAAGCGGGTTGCCCGCGCCGTGGCCAAAGTCATCCGTTAGTCCGCCCTCCTGGACTCGAACCAGGGACCCTCGAGGTATAAGCTCGATGCTCTAACCAACTGAGCTAAGGGCGGAATCTGCCGATTATACGGCCATGTTCGCGTGCGTGCTACCATGCCGCAATGGCGCCGCACATCCACGAGAAGATTGATTTCACCGTCGAGGTTTTCATCGTCTACAAAGACAAGGTGTTGCTCCGCGAGCACGATAAGTACGGATTCTGGCTTTCCATCGGTGGGCACATCGAGCTGCACGAAGACCCAGTCGAGGCAGCGCATAGGGAAGTGAAAGAGGAGGTGGGGCTCGATATCGAGTTGTTTGGCAATCCGATGCCGCCTATTGTTCTAGACGACACGTATCGAGAGCTCATGCCGCCAAAATATATGAACAGGCACAACATTGGGAAAAGTGGTCACGAGCACATATCACTCGTCTACTTTGCAAAGGCGACGTCAGATGCCGTGGTTCCCGAGAAAGAAACCGATACATGGCGGTGGTTCACGAAAGCTGACGTTGAGCAGAATACGGTTGGCCTCAAGGCAGACATACAATTTTATGCTCTGAGGGCGCTCGAGGAGCTTGCTTCATAAATCTGTGCATAGGGTGGCGTTGCGCCGCTACCCGCGCGTGCGACAATGTCTGCATGAGACATTTCGCCAGCGCCCTCGCGCTCTTCGTCGTCCTTACTAGCGTCCCACTCGTTTCCAATGCGCAGGCACAAACAGCGGAACAATTGGCCGCGCAGGCGCAGCTCCTCCTGCAACAGATAGCAGCACTCCAAGCGCAGCTCCAAGCACAGACAGGCGCTCCGACAGGGGCGACAGTCGCCCCCACTGTTTCATCGGCACTCTGCCCGAACGTTGGTCGCGTCTTGAAGCTCGGCTCGACAGGGGATGATGTGTCCCGGCTCCAGCGATTCCTGGCAGCCGATGCCGGCATCTACCCCGAGGCGCTTATTACCGGCTACTACGGCGGCCTTACAGAAGCGGCGGTGAAAAGGTGGCAGACGAAATTCAACATCGTCTCTTCTGGCGATGCTGAGTCGACCGGCTTTGGTGTGACGGGTCCGCGCACCGCTGCTGCCATTTCTCTCCAGTGCTCGACCTCTTCCGGTGGTGGGGTGGTTGGTGGCGGAAGCAACGTCACGTCGCCTACCGTCGGCGGGTTTATACAGGTCACACCGGTATCTGGCAACGCGCCACTCAGTGTCAGTGTCACGGCCACGGTCAACACGGTGAATTCGTGCCAGGCAGCTACCTACACACTCGAATGGGGAGACGGCACGATAGCACAGACGATTCAGGTGCCAGCCAACCGTTGCAGCTCGCTGCAGCAGACATTTACGCATTCGTATATTTACGGCGGCCAATACCTCGTCCGGCTTTCCGCGGGGCAGCACTCGACAACGGCGACCGTGCAGGTCTTTGGTGCAGGTGCGCCAACCACGGGCGTCGGGACTGGGGTGGTGAGCTCACCGACGCTCCCGGCGTCGCTCGCCGTGACGATTCCCTTTGCAGGGCAGACGGTCCAGCGAGGTAGCACGGTCCAAGTGTCGTGGAGTGCGAGCGGTGGTATACCTGCCAACTCCCAAGTACAGCTCGATCTCATCAACGCATCAGGCCAGCAAGTGGGCAACCCCATTGTTGCCACCGTAAATATGGTCGGGACGCACTCGTGGCAGGTGCCGACGAATGTCCCGGGAGGTCAGTACAAAATCCGCGCGAGGGTTCTGCAGGTGGGCGGCAATACCATCGTCACGACCGACAGCAATGCCTTCGCAATCTCGGAACCCTTCTCATACGGACCACTCGCTGTGTCTCCGGGGGTGTCGAACAATCCGCTCACCGTAGGTGTCTCGTTCAACATTCCTACTTCGTGCACGGGATACTCTCTGAGCTGGGGCGATGGTAGTGCGAGTGCGATTCAGTCACATGGCACCTCGTGCGCAGAGACGCCCGTGACGCGCATCTTCACGCACGACTACGCCGTCTCGGGTACATACACCGTGACGCTGCGCCGCGGCGCCGACCTCTCGCACGTGGACACAGCGACAATCGCTATCTCCAACTAATCACTCTCGGTGGTCTTCAGCCGCGAGCTTGAGGATGCGCACTCCGAGCGCCCTGTGACGCGAAAGCTCCGGATCGGCAGCGACGAGTGCCTGCGCTTCTGTGCGTGCCGCTTGGATGAGGCGCACGTTTTTGAGCGCGTCCATGCCGAGGTCGCTCACACCCCACTGCTTTCTACCGAAGAGGTCTCCCGCGCCACGTGCCTCGAGGTCGGCCTCCGCGAGTTTGAAACCGTCGTCTGAGGTCTCGAGCGCGCGCAGTCTTTTCATTGATACATCGCCCTTCGTCTCGGGGAGGAGGAAGCACAGCGGCGGGTGCGCGGAGCGCATGACGCGGCCACGCAGCTGATGCAGCTGCGCAAGACCGAACCGCTCGGCGCCTTCTATCAGGATGACGGTCGCATTCGGTACGTTGACCCCCACTTCGACGACCGAGGTGGCGACGAGTATGTGGATTTTCCCGCTCGCAAACTCCGCCATCGTGGCGTCTTTTTCTTTCGGCTTCATCTCGCCGTGCAGAAGCCCGACTACGAAATCGGGGAACACGTCTTTTTGCAGTCGCTTCGCTTCCGCTTTTGCAGACTTCGCCATCACGGCGTTGATTTTCGCAGGATCCGGTTCGTCGATGCGCGGGCAAATCACGTATGCCTGGCGTCCTTCTTCAAGCTTTGTCCGCACCTCCGCATATGCGCTATCACGGTCCGCTTTTTGCACGATGCGCGTGGTAATTTTTGCCCTGCCCGGCGGGAGCTCATCGAGCACTGAAATATCGAGATCGCCGTACATGGTGAGTGCGAGCGTGCGTGGTATCGGCGTCGCCGTCATGGAAAGAAAGTGCGGTGCAGCATCGCCTTTGCGCGCGAGTTCCCGGCGCTGCCTCGTGCCAAAGCGGTGCTGTTCATCGACGATGGCGTACGCGAGGTGTTGGAACTGGACCGATTTCTGTATGAGGGCGTGCGTCCCGACGAGCATGGCGATTTCGCCGCCCCGCACCCATTTGAGGAGCTGAGAGCGTGATATGTCGGTAGCTTTGCCGGGCGCGACTTTCGAGGGGAACTTCTTGCACCCGCTTCCTGTGATGAGCGCGATGTTGATGGGAAGGTGCTTGAAGAATTCGATAAAAGATAGGAAGTGCTGTCCCGCAAGGATTTCTGTCGGCGCCATGTACGCGACCTGCAGCGTACCGCTCTGTCTCCCGGGCGGTCGCGAAGTCACGACCGCGTAGCTCGTCGCCGCTGCGACGAGCGTCTTGCCGGCGCCCACGTCGCCCTCGAGTAGCCGCGCCATAGGGTGATGCTTGCCGAGATCGGCGAGTATCTCTGCGATGGCGCGCTTTTGTGCACCAGTCGGAGTGAGACCCACGACAGAGAGAAACTTCTCAGCGCGAATCAAAGCGTCATCGATGGTAAAAGCGGGCTCCGCATCGTTGCGCTTTCTGTCTTGTGCGCGCGCGACTTGGAGGGAGAAGATTTCCTCAAATGCAAATCGTTTCCGAGCCGCTTCCGCGTGCGCGAGCTTTTCCGGTTTGTGCACGTAGACGAGCGCTGTCGCGAGGTCGGGTAGGTTGTATTTTGCGCGCAGCTCATGCGGTAGGGGATCTTCTGCAGCACTGTGTACGCTGGTGGCAAACACTTTCTCTGCCGCATGAAAGAACCAGCGCGACGAAATGCCTCGGGTCTCGGGGTAGACAGGAAAGAGCGCTGCGCCCTGCTTTTCTTCACCGCTTTCGAAAAGTCCCTCCGGTACGACTCCCGAGGGGACCGCTTCGACTTCCGGGTTGGCGATGAAAGGATTCTGTGCGCTGCCACCTACCGTGCCCCTCATCTGCACGGCGACTCCCTGTGGTACATACGACGCGATGTACGGCTGATTGAACCACATGACTTTGACGCGTCCGCTCGAGTCCTCAAAAAACCCCTCAGTGGCGTTGCGCCGGCTTTTCCAGAGCTTCTTTGCCTTGAGTTTGGAAATCGTCCCAAAAAGCGTGACCTTGCTGCCGGGCACGAGTTCCGAGACGCGCCCTGTCGCGCCGGCGTGTTCGTACCGAGAGGGAAAGTGGCGCAGGAGGTCGCCGATTGACGTGATGCCGAGTCTCCTCAGCGCCGCGGCCTGTATGCTCGTGAGCTTGAAGTGCACGGATACGGCATCGTCCCATCGCATGGGAAGAGTATACCCCCGTGAGATAATTCGCTCGATTGAGTCTCGATAGCGAGGAAAATGTGAAATCGGATTTGGCAGGTTGCCTGAAAGCAGTATCTCACCGGGGTTATACACAGCCCGAGGGTGTCTATCTTGCGTGCTGGCGCGGCGCGCCCTAGTATATGGCTGTTCGACACATGATTAGAAATAGTACGTAGGGAACAATGATTTTCGACGACGACGCAAAGGAAAAGGAGGAGGGCTCGGTATCGGAGGAGGTGCTCGAGGAGGTACTCGATGAAGAGGAAGAAGACGACCTTCTTGAGGCTGTCTCCGACGAGGAGAAGGATTGGGCTTAGGAGAAGCCGCCCCTGGGGCGGCTTCTTTTGTGAGATTATATGCATGATATAGTACCGGCATGACGACAGACACATCGGTGAGCGGTAAGAAGGTTCTTATTATTGAGGACGACCCGCTCTTGCACAATCTACTCGCGGACAAAATGAAGCAGCTGCGCGACAAGGGCGTCGAAGTGCACCCTGTCATGAATGCTGAAGAAGGTTTCCAGACAGCAAAGGCGGAGAATCCCGACTTGATTCTGCTCGACCTGGTACTTCCCAACATGACCGGTTTCGAGTTCCTCGAGAAACTGCGCAAGGAAGCAGGATTCGAGAAGACGCCGGTGGTCATTCTTTCAAACCTGAGCGCAGAGGCCGATCGAGAGAGAGCCAAGCAGCTCGGGGTCATCGCGTATTTCGTCAAAGCAGACTTTTCACTCAGTGAGATTTCGGGCGCTGTCGAGGAGCTGCTCCTCGGGCACGCCGTGCCGACGCCGAAAGATTCTACGCCCGGCATAAAGAAGACCGAAACAGGCGGGTACATGGTCTACCTCTAAGGCGGCATGAAAACACTCCTGCGTTACTTGGGTACTGTCGCGGCGGTCGTATTGACCGTCAATATCGTCCCGGGCATAGAGGTCAGTGGTGGCTGGATGACCGTATTTCTCATCGCGCTCGTCTGGTCAGTCATCACGCTTGTGGTGCGGCCCGTGCTCTCAATTCTCACACTTCCCATCACCATCATTACGTTTGGACTCTTTGCATTTGTTCTCAATGCGCTCCTTTTCTGGGCGATGGAGCTCCTCGTACCTGGCTTTTCTGTGAGCGGATTCTTTGCGGCGCTTCTCGGTGCCGTCGTTATCTCGGTCATCAGCTGGCTCATCAATAAGGTCATCTAGGGTATTCTCGGGTTGTCCGAGTTACCAACGTGCTGTACAGAGGCGTGCATTTGGCATCGTATAATGACGGGTAATGAGATTGCGACTCGTCATTATCGCCGCACTGCTTTTGGTCGCCGTCGGCGCGGCATGGTACGCGTTGACGACTATCTCTTCCGACTTGCCGGAGCTTCCTGAGCGGTCGCACTCGAGGATACTCCTCATCCACAATCCGCCAGCGCTTAGCGATGTTGGCACGAATTTCAAGACGCGCATGGGCGAGCTCGGATACGCCGAGGGCTCGAGGGTGACCTACGTCGAAATAGATGTCGGCACGGATATCCCGGCGACAAAGTCGCGCATTGCGGACGCATTCGCAGGGGGCGCATTCGACCTGGTATTCGCGACGGGTGTCAATGCGGCTCGCGCAGCAAAAGAGTACCTCGATGGTATGGGGCTTGATACCCCGGTGGTCTTCGGCGTCGTTTCCGACCCGGTCGGCGGCGGCCTCGTGCAGAGCCTTCGCAGCTCCGGCAACAACCTCACGGGCATCACACCTGCGAGCAACCTCACCGCGTCCAAGCGGCTCGAATTCCTCACCGAAATGCTTCCTGATACCGAGCGCATCATCATCGCATGGAACGATGAGAACACTTCGGGCATCGCAAATATACGATTGATCACCGCGTCACTCGGGCTCGACATAGTCGAGAAGAAAGTCGGCAGCGTAAAGGAAATGGAGGCGTTTTATCGGACATTTGATTATCGTGAGGGTGATGCAATTCTGCGCGCGGCCGACAGTATCGCTGCAGGCGCGGTCGCATCGCTCGTGCAAATCGGCTTCGAGAAGCGCGTACCTGTCGTCGGGACGAATTCGGGCGACACGAGGCGCGGCGCTCTCATGAGCTTTGGTGCTAATTATGGAGAAGTGGGGCGGGCAACCGCACGTATCGTGGATCTCATCCTCAAGGGCGCGCATCCATCAGACATCCCCGTAGAGGAGGCATCGCGTTTCGAAATATCCGTCAACCTCGAAACGGCGCGCCGCATCGGTATCACGGTACCCCAATCGTTCCTGCTCAAGACAAACATTGTCATTCCGCAGGAATAATCCATGCTCCCTAGGTTTTTGGGCACGCTTCGGCTGCACACGAAATTCATTGTCCTTCTCATCAGCGCGTCACTCGTGCCGCTGCTCATCGTGTCGTTTATCACGCAGACGCGATTCCAAACCACGCTGCGTACCGACGCGTCGCAGCTCGGTCAACAATTGGCGGCGACAGCGTCTGCCGAAATAAAGTCTTTCATCGTCTCGCAGCTGCGAATCCTCGACAACATCGCTGCTCTCTACCAACCAGAATTTCCCGTCAGGCCCGAGGTTGCCGCACAGCTACTCGAGAATATTCTCTTCCGCAGCGAAAACTTCTCCGACATCACGGTGGTGAATGGTGCAGGTGAGGAAATTGCGCGCAAAAACAGGCGCCTCGTGCTCTCGGAGAGCGAGCGGCGCAATCTTGCCGATTTCGAGGGATTCGAGGTCGTGCGTCAGCGAGGTCTCTACGTGGGGCCGGTGATGGTGGAGAGCGGCAGACCCTTTTTCACCTTTGGCATCGAAATATTGAATGCGCGCGGTGAGTTCGTCGGCGCGGTTTTTGCGGAGGTAGACGCGCGCATTATGCCGCGGGTCGTGGGTGAGATATCAGATATCGTGGGCCCTCCGGGTCGCGTCTACATCGTCGATGACGATGGCATCGTGATTGCACACCCCGATCTCTCGTACGTGCTTGCGCAAAAAGACCTCTCCGCGCTACCCACGGTGAAGCAAGTCGTGGAGACTCCTGAGTCGATTGGCATCTCTGCCGAGTACACCAACGAGCAGGGTCTAGCAGTTCTCGGTTCCGCACATGCCATGACGATTGAGCTTTTCGACAATCAATCTCGAGGATCGCCCAGCATCGACTGGTACGTCGTTGCGGAGCAACCGGCTGAGGTCGTGTACCGCGACGCGCGCCGCGCCGCGTATTCTTCGCTCGCAATTTCGCTTGGCGCCGTGATCCTGGCTGCACTCGCCGCGATTTACTTCGCAGGCCGCGTGTCGCGGCCGATAGAGTCGCTCCATACCGCTGCGCTCCAGTTCGGGCAGGGCAATCTTGGTCACCGAGCGCCGATTGAGTCTGGCGACGAGATAGGCGACCTCGCCAAGAGCTTCAACACGATGGCCGAAACCATCGGTAAGACGATGCTCAGTCTTCGTCGCGAAGAAGAGGTGGTGAAAGCCGAGCGCAACAAACTCAGTCTCATCCTCGGCGGTATTACAAATGCGGTGGTAGCTGTCGATACCGAAGGGAGAATAGTGCTCTTCAACAAAGCAGCAGAATCTCTCGTCGGCTTCGCGGCCGACCAGGTACTCGGCAAGTCGGTTTCCGAGGTGCTCAAGCTCTACGATGGCGAGCGAGAAGTGATGCCGGAGGAATTCTGCCCGAATGCAGCCGCGAATGCCGAGGGTGTCGTGTACAGCAAGCAAAATCTCCGCATGCCCATCGTGGGTGGCAAAGAGCACGTCGTAAATCTCGTGTCGGGCCGCATCAAGGAGGGGCTCAGTATCCATCTGGGCTGCGTGCTTACGTTCCAAGATATTACGCGCGAATACGCGGTAGAGCGTATGAAGCGCGAGTTCGTTTCTATCGCTGCGCACCAGCTTCGCACGCCCCTTACGGGCATGAAGTGGGCGGTGGACTTCCTCCTCACGGGTGAAAAGGGGAGTCTCACAGAGCCACAGAAGACGCTTGCAAGCCAAGCGCTCGACGCCGTCAACAGAATGATCCACCTCGTCAACGACCTCCTCGATGTGAACAGGGTAGAGGAGGGCAAGTTTGGCATCCACGCGCAGAAACAGACCATACTCCCGCTCCTCGATAGGGTTCTCGACGCGTACAAACAGAGCGCAGCGAAAAAGGGTGTCGAGTTTAAAGCGCTGGTCGCGCAGGGGATTCCGGAATTGGTATTCGACGCCGACAAGCTCGAGATTGTGCTCAATAATCTCCTCGACAACGCGATCAAGTACACGCCGCTCCATGGCCACATCTATGTGAATGCTGAGGTAAAAGGCGGCTCGCTCGTAATCTCCGTGCAAGACTCCGGCATCGGCATCCCGCGCGACGATGCTGACAGGATTTTCACGAAATTCTTCCGCTCGTCGCAGGCGTACTTGCACCACACTGATGGTAGCGGACTCGGGCTCTACGTCGCAAAAAACATCATGGATCAGCATGGCGGCAACATCTGGTTTGAATCCGCTGAGAATGCCGGCACGACCTTCTATGTGTCGCTTCCCCTCAGTGGAAAGAGCGAGTCAGCGTAGCGGTAGGCGCGCTGTCCCCACGCAGTCGAGAGAGAAGCGCCACCATGAACTACAATGGTGAGCATATGCCACCATCAGACCCCCACGTTACCAGTGTGCCCACACCAGCAGCCCCGGCGCCTGCACCGATCGATGCGCCTAAAAGCCGCACGGGCATTGGTATTGGCATCGGACTTGGCATTGCCGCATTGCTGCTTGCCGCCGGCGGCTACTACTGGTGGTCGGGATCGCAAGGAGAGGCCGCTTTGCGCACGACGCCCGTCAGAATCGGAATCATACAGTTGCCTCAGGTGAAGGAGGCGGATGAAGGATTCATGCGGAAGATCCGGGAACTCGGCTACGCAGACGCCGAATTCGACCTGCGAGTTGTTCCGATAGGGCCCAACTACGAAAGCGAAGTGCGGAAGGTTGTTGAGGACTTTCTCCTCGCAGACGTCGACCTCATATTTGCCGACTTCGAGTCGCAGGCCAAAATCGCGCAAACAGTGACCGCGGAAAAGGGCAGGACGGATATGCCCATCGTATTTATCTCCCGTCTTCACGATCCGGTGACAATGGGGTTGGTGGATTCGTATCGGTCTTCGGGCAACAATCTTACGGGTGTGGCCACCAACCTCAGCAGTCTCATCCAGCGCCACATGCAGTTCATAAAGGACATTTCTCCCACCGCGACGAAGCTCGGCGTCTTCGGAAAGGGCTTCCAAGTGCCCGCGGTTGCCGGAGAGTACTATGATGTGGTCAAGCGCGAAGCGCCGCGGTTCGGCCTCGAGATAGTCGAATACACCACCGACCTCCCGCCTCCGCAGGCCAAACAGGCATTCGACACGGTCGCCGCAACCATCCGCCCCGGCGACATCGATGCGCTCATGCATATCGGCGGTCACTACTACGCGACGCAGGAAGCTGGCGAAGGTCGGCTCGCTATCCGGCTCGGCATTCCCATGGCGACCAACTACGAGGATTTCCCGCGCGGCGGGCATTTCACGCTGAGCAACGGTACATTCGAGTCCGGCGAACAGGCTGCAATCATGGCCGACAAGATTATCAGGGGCGCCGCACCCACCGACATACCGATTGAGTATCAGCAAAGGGAGATTCTCTCGCTCCACCTCGGTCGCGCAGCGGAGGCGGGGTTTGCATTTCCCGAATCCATGATATCTATTGCGACACACATCTACGAGGATGACTCACAATTCCCCGAGTTCGAAGATCATTGATTGGATTCTGTGCCGCAAGCATCAAGGATAAGATGTCGATATACACAGGCGTCGTCTGTCAAAGTCCGGCCGCGCGCATTACCATGACCCAATATGCCTCCATCAAATAATTCTCGTACCGCGAACGCGCAGTCGCAGCCCTCCGCGCCGATTCCTGAGCAGCCGCATGTGCCTCACAAGCACGCGTGGCCGGTCGCGCTCGTCGCAGTGCTCGTCGCCGTGGCTGCAATAGGGGGTGCGGTACTCGCTTTTGCACCGAAAATGGGTGACCAGGCGCGTCGCTCGGAGCCGCTCAAAGTCGGTATCATTCAAAATGTAAAGCATCTAGACCAAGTCATTGATGGGTTTAAGCAGGGGCTTACGGAAATGGGATACGAAGAGGGGGTAGATGTCGTGTATGAATACCAAAATGCCAACGGTGATTCTGCTGCAGCACAAGCTATCGCAGAAGATTACATTGCAAAGAACGTTGACCTCATGCTGGTGGTAACGGAGCAAGCCGCCAAGGCGGCGTATGCCGCGACGGAGGCAGCTGGGGTGGAGATACCCATCGTCTTTACCAATGGTCTTGGCATGGTGGAGACTGGCTTTCTTGAGAGCTATGCATCATCAGGGACTTACGTGACGGGTGTAGTTCCCGATGACGTGGACGTGACTATAAAGAAGCTTGAATTCCTCAAGCAGATAAATCCCGACGCGAAGCGGGTAGGTGTCTTCTACAGCTCGCTCATCCCCATTTATCCTGCGGTCGCGACTCGTGAGGCTCTGGCAGAGCAGGCGCCCAAGCTCGGCCTCGAAATCGTCGAGTACGATATCAAGACGCCTCCCGGGCCTCCCACGACCCCGGCCATGCAGGC
This sequence comes from uncultured Candidatus Saccharibacteria bacterium, assembly GCA_964594735.1. Taxonomy (GTDB): domain Bacteria; phylum Patescibacteriota; class Minisyncoccia; order Phycocordibacterales; family UBA2100; genus UBA10103. The sequence goes on from CAZQMS010000006.1 coordinate 17,374, forward strand.
CCTCGCCGACGCGATAAAACCGGGCGACATCGATGCCATCGTGACGATTCCCGAAGTCGCTTCCAACTACCAGGACAATCCCAAAATTCTTCTTGAGCTCTCAAAAAGAATCAAAGCCCCCATTCTTTTCCTCACCGTGCCGCGTGTCTTCGAGGGTGGACTCCTCTCGTATAGCCAAGACTACATAGTCTTCGGTAAACAAGCCGCTGCGCAGGCGGACAGGATATTTCAGGGCGTGCACCCGAGTCAGATACCGATAGAGTACTCGCACGAGAATCTCCTCATCATCAACATGAAGACCGCAAAGGAGCTGGGGCTCACGATTCCTGATACGCTTCTTTTTAACGCCGACCAGATTATTCCCGCGGAATAACACCTTAGACACAAAGACATATGCCACCAGAAAATTCACCCATGCAGAATCCCACCACAGTTGCGCAGCCTGTCGCTCAAGAGCACCCATCGCACCGTCCCCTTGTTATCGGGGTAGGGGTGTGCGCAGCGCTTCTCGGCCTCGCTATGCTCGCGTACCTGTGGCTCGGCGGGCGCGAGCCTGTGAGCGCAGGCCCGCTCCAGATAGGTATCGTGCAGAACGTACAGCTCCTCGACGGAGCTGTCGAAGGGTTCAAACTTGGCATGACCGACCTTGGCTACGAGGAAGGCACCGATGTCGTCTATGAGTACTACAACGTCAACGGCAACGTCGACGAAGCAAAGCGCGTCGCCCGGGAATTTGCAGAAGAGGGCAAAGACCTCATTCTCGCGGTCACGAGCACTGTCACGCCTGCGGTCTGGCAGACGCTCCAAGATCTCGGCGTCGATATACCGATAGTCTTCACCAACGGCACGTCCTTCGACTACGACGGCTTTATCGACAGCTACCAATCATCGGGCAAAAACTTGACCGGCATCATCCCCGACGACTTCGACGTCACGATAAAGAAGCTCGAATTCCTCAAGCAGATTCAACCAGAGGCGAAACGCTTCGGCGTCTTCTACAGCAATGTCGGCCCCGGCGGCAAGCTCGTCGAGCGGCTGCAGGCGCAAAAAGATGCCCTGGGTCTCGATATGATTGCAGTCAAAATTGACTCTGTCGGTCCCGCAAGCCCGCCGGAACTTCAGGCGAAGGCGGATGCTGTGCAGAGGGGTGATATCGATGCCATCATGACGCTGCCGGATTCTGTGGTGAATTTCAGGGACAATCCGCTCATTCTCATCGCGCTCGGCAAGCGCATCGGGGCACCCGTGTACGCCCTCAATCACTCCATCGTGCAGCAGGGCGGCATTCTCGCGTACAACGAGGATCACATCGCGACAGGGAAGCAGGCTGCCGTGATGGCCAACAAAATACTCACCGGTACGCCCGCGATACAGATACCGATAGAGAAGTCCGGCAAGAACTTCCTCTCCGTAAACCTCAAAGCGGCCAAGGAGCTGGGGCTCACTGTCCCAGATTCGCTCATCTACAACGCCGACGAAGTGATACCAGCAGAATAGCCGCCAAACAAAGAAAAACGCCCCCATGGGGGGGCGTTTTTCTTTTAGACTGCGCACCTTACTGAGAATTGTGGGTCGTGCGCTTCGTGAAGTCGGAGAGCTTGGCTCCCGAGACGACGAAGAGATAAATAATCTCAAGGATGCCGAGCGTGTTGAGGAAGAGAAATGCGATGAACCACCACATATCCCCGCGCTTTGCGGCTCGCCAGAGCGCGAGGCCTTTCCACAGGAGCGACCACACCGCGACCAATAAAAAGGCAGAGATGACGAGCGGGATACCAAACCCCGCGCCCCACTCCGCACCCGGACCCCCGTAATTCATGTAATTCATATGCGTACAGTATAGCGTGATTCTGGACCGCTCGCGTGGTATGGTAGAGCGCGTAGAAAGTATTGGAGAGGTGCCAGAGTGGTCGAATGGAGCACACTGCTAATGTGTTGAACGGGAAACCGTTCCGAGGGTTCGAATCCCTCCCTCTCCGCCAAGACAAAATCCCGCCGAACGGCGGTTATTTTGTTGGCGGAGAGGAGAAGCGTGCCTGCGCACGCTTCGTGTGGGATTCGAACGGCGGAGCGATGCCGCAGAAGCTTGCGCGGCCGCGAGCCGGTGCCTAACCCGAGTTGCGTGACGACGCGACGAGAGGTGAAGGAGTATCCCTCCCTCTCCGCACGAAGTTTTGAGTATCGGAAGACAGGAGTGCTCGATTTTTCAGATGTAAGGTAAGATATTTACATGAAGACTTTCGAGAAAAAATGGCTTTCGGCTGGCGCTATAGTATTAGCGGTTTTGTTTATTTGGTTCGCTATCCCTAAGGAAAAAGACGGGACTCTAGACTTAGGAGACCGTTTATCGGAATGTAAGGTGCATGTGAGTGTAGAACCTGGATCCTCAGACACTTACTTCAAAACTTTCTACTGCAGTTATTTTACAGACGTGGTCAGATGCTACTCTCCTCGTTACCAAGGGGGTATGTGTACGAAAGTTTATCAATACGACCGGGAACCTTAGTTTATGACTGAAACCCATTTGACGCTCCTCATTGCAATATCCGTACCTTTCCTGGCAGTCGTTGTTAGCTGGATTGCACTCATGGTGGCAATGCACAAAACCACTGGTGAGCTAAAGCACTGGTTGACGCCTGACAATCTTGTGAAAGGTATTGCCATTATATTTGTTATTACTGCAGCACTCGCTCTCGGTGTTCTACAAATCCTAGAGGGAGACGTAATTGCTACAATCCTCAGTGGCATTATTGGCTATACTTTGGGCACTTCCTTCCTACCTCTGAAAACTAACCCCGACCCGAGTGCCTCAAAAAACTCGTAGAAAAGTCGCTGAAATACCCTCACGGTACCTCACCGCTCTGGTACTGAACCCGAGTAGCCCGCATAATATTAGACAAGGAAAAGTCGCTTTCTGACGTGCTTAGCCCCAACACCGAAATTAGTAGTTAATTTTCGAGCTATGTACGTGGTGCTAACAAAAAAAGAGAAAGAGGAAGAGGTGCTGAGAAGGGGGCGGGAGCGCCAGCAGCGCGAGATACTTGAACGCGAACAGATAACACAGCAGCGACAAACGGAAGCGACCCTTGCCTCTTCGAAACAAGCGTTCGCGGTGATAGCAATAGTGCTTTTTTATGGCTTCGTCGCGTACCTATTTGTTGCAGGGTTTCTCGGGGGGCAGAAAGATTACTCCGTTAAGGTCAACTGCACGACGGATGCCTGTCATGAATACTATGGTCAGAAACTGTACGAGCAGGGGCAGGACAACTCCAGACCAGACTATCTTGATGTTCAGGGTCTTTAATCTTTTTATCAACTTATTCGATAACTATATGAACAAATATCTTAAGTGGAGTCTGATTCTTGCCGCTGTTTACGCTGTGCTTGCCGTTGCTACAGGGTTTCTTGTAGGCATAGAGGGGACATTGTCGGAATTCGTAGTTAACAACGTCGGCTCTTGTTTCTCGTCCGGCGAATTTTCCTCGCTCTGCTACTTCGCGGTTTACAGTGGAGGTGGCGCGATTTTGTCTGTCGCTTTCTACGGCATGATTCTCGCCGCGCTAGCCTCAACCATCACTGGTCTTATCGCCGTGTACCAATCTCTCAAGTCTCACGCTCGTTGGTGGCATGTGATTACGATTTACGGGGCACTTAACGCGCTGCTCGTGTTCGCTACAGCATTCGCAATGTTGACGACCTAAAATGAACGGCGAGTTAGCGGAAAAGTATCCACTATCTGACGAGCATATCGCTGAGCTTGCGGCGTTCTTTGCGCTGTTAGCGAAGTTCGATATGGAGGACAAACAAAGAGAGATGTCTCGACAACATGCTGACCATTGAGGCATGCCGTGCTCTCATACCGGACGGCGACAAACTTTCGGATGAGGAGATAGTTAAAATCCGCGAATCACTATATGGCTTCGCGAAGCTAGCCCTTGACGTATATTTCAAGGAAAAAGGGACGGAGAAAAACTAGGCCTGCTGCGCGTATGCGTCTTTGTCGTACACAACCTCAGTTATTTCTTCTCTCGCTTTTAGTACTGCTATTACCTTTCCAGCTGCAAAATAATTCTCGAAATCTCTTGCGTGTACAAAAATGGGTGGATAATCCTCTGATGACTCAGATACCAAGACGACTTGATGTTCTAAATCATTTAAGAGCAGTCTTTTTATATTTGCTAGTCCGTTGATGATAGATAAAACATAATCTCCACTACTGAAGTCTTTATCCTCTCCGTCAACTATTACATAATCGCCATCTTGTATTGTCTTGCCAGCAATGCTCGCCCTATTCATTGAGTTGCCCACAGCCTTTACCGCAAACAATGAGCTGAGATTCGTGTCTCTTTTAACTAAACGGGGTGATATTTGTAGCACGCTCTGTTCCACACTTCCGGCGAGGACAGTAGCTGGCCCACAGTTGGCAAGCCCATACAGTGGAATTGAGACCAACAATTTCTTGTCCACCGTAGAGCGAGTCTGCGTATCACTTATACGACCAGAATCGCGGATTTTATCCAAAAGATTCAGCTTTTGTAGGTGATATTTAATCTTCTGCGGGTGGGGTTCTCCTACAAGGCGACCCACTTCACGCAGGCCAAGACCCTCTAACCCTCTTTTTTGAGCGAGTTCCAGAAGCTTCCTCTGTATCGGATGCACACCCACACCATATCCGTACGAGTTCAGGGTGTCAACGGGCATGTGTTGACAATTTCTGCCGTTGACGGGGATTTCCTCCATTGACATTCCAACAGCGGGGTCTACACTTCACACAGCTCTCACACAAAACGAAAGCGACGGCCACTCGCAAAAGTTAGACCGCCGCATTCGTTCATCATCGAATAGGAGCGTAGCGCTTTCTATTCTCTGTGCGAGAGCAGGGCTTACGCCCCGACTCTGTACATGCAAGATAGCATCGTGCGTGCCGATTACCAAGCGCTACGATAACGTGATACGACGTATGTCTCAATACAGACGGCGGCGCGGGTACGACACTTGGCACTTTTGTTCCAACTGCTCCAACTATCCGCACTACGACTTCGATTCGCGCGACACCAAGCCCTCAAGCGGAGAGTTCTGCAACGAGTGCCTCGCGAAGCAGAAGGCGGGTACCTGCTACTAACAATCGAAGCCCGAGGGACGGGGCGTGGTGTTGAAACCGCATCGCGCCCCCAACTCAGGGTTCTAAAATCATTACTTACTATCAACTAACACGTTATGTCTCATCGAAAAACAAGTTCACGCGCTGCTACCGCAGCCTCTAAGGTTCTGAGAGACCCCACATCTACCAGAGCTGAGAAATCTGCTGCTGCAAGTGCGCTCTCGCAGCGAGCTACAAACGATAGGCGACGCCATAGATAGTATGGTTATCGTCGCAAGAGATGCCGCTCCTCGTTGGGTCAGGAACTCACTTCGAGCGTTCCTGGAGGGCGAACAGAATCTTACTTGGATTGCGGGGATTTTGAGGGGTCAGCCCGCTGACTATATACGTTCATTGGTACACTCGATGCAAGGTGCGCCGGAACGCAAGGCTGAACTGAATCAGTGGCTGAACGAAATCCGGTAGGGTGGGCCGAGTCCCTCTCATGTCGCCTCGCGCATCGAGGCGCATACTTCTCATATGGAACAACACATAAAAGACGCTCATTTATTGAGACTAAGGAAAATATTTCGAGAGAACTTTCTCAGAGAGCTATCGGACGAACAGGCGTCCGAGTATCTGGATAAGATGTACACGCAGACCCGCGCTGAACTTGCGCGGCTACCGAACTTTGGCGCAAAGGCCACCGAGAAGTATCTATCCGGCAATCTCGAAATCGTGTTCTCGCCCAACGCAATAAATGCCGAGGTGCTGCGTGTCGTCAACGAGATAGGCATTGAAGCTCTTGAGGCTTCGTCCAAATACAAGCGTATGGCCGAAATGGTGGACGCTTCATGCCTCGCTTTGGCACTTAAGAAAGCGGGCAAAGGCGAGTGGGTCATAAAAGGACAAGACGCACCGGACATTCTTCTGGTGCAGCCTGACCCTGAACACACGATGGGCAAGCCTTTTAGGGCTATCTCACTCGAAATCATGCAGATACCAGAGTTCGCAAAGGAAAAGTTTGGCGCGGACGTGGAGGCTGACGCGGCACAGTTCATTCAGGACAAGAAGTACACAAAGCGGTACGAGGGCATACCGCACCTGCTCGTGCATCTCAATTTCGACCACATCGGCTTCAAGACGAAGCGACTAAGCGAGAAGTTGTGCGAGGAAAAGAACAGCCCATTCCGACAGATTTGGATAAGAGTTAACGCCGACCCTGTGTCTCAGGTGATGAAAATGGTTCTCGTCTATCCCGTGTACATGGAGTTTGAGTTCGACTTTCTAAATGACCGCCACCTGATGTTTTAGACGAGCCAGCTGTTCCATCTCGTGGATAAGGATTCCAACCGCCTTATATAGTCGGGCAGACGAACAAAAGCCGCCCTAAGGCGGCCTTTGCTACGCTCCATCACTTCTCCCTGTACTGCTCTTTGCTAGTAATGCCCCATTGACAACGGGTTGCCCAAAAAGTGATGAAATGTGATTAATTTTGATTTCTGGTAAGTACGTTTGCGAACTTCGCCTTTTGCCGATAATCCGCACACTCTCTAGCTTTTTCCTTGTTTTGCTCGACGTTTCGACATACCATCAGAAATTATCCGAGAGTATTCGAATCCCTCCCTCTCCGCAAATCTATGCCCTTGCTAAAGCGATGAGCGATACGGTAGCTCCTGCGCGGCGGAGCGGTGTCGCGGCGTTGGCGAGCGTAGCGCCGGTGGTGGTCACGTCGTCAATGAGATAGACGTGCGTTTTTGATACATCGACGCCTTCGCGTAGTGAAAATGCTCCGGCGACGTTGGAGAGGCGCTCGGAGCGATGCAGCTTTGTCTGGGGTTTTGTCGCGCGCGTGCGCACGAGTATGTCGGTCGCAAGGCGAGCGCGCGTGCCGTCGCGGAAGTCGTGCGGGAGTCGTTGCAAAACGGACTCTATCTGGTTATACCCGCGTTCACGGCGACGCGATGTGTGGAGCGGGAGGGGTAGAATCAGGATTATCTTAGTCGAAAAAGCGGCATCTCCCGCGATTTCTTCGGTGAGGTATTCGGCGACGAGTGTTGCGAGCAGGCCGGCGGCCTTTCCGCCGCCATCGTACTTGAGTGATTGGATAAGGTCTCGCGCAGCCTCTGTCTTGTAGTCCATGAGGGTCGTGATGCGCGCACCGAGGAGTTCGTGCGACGTAGGGCAGAGAGGGACGTGTTCCACTTCCAGAGTGGAGAGGCGTGCAGTGCGTGCCTTGGGCGGCACGATGGCGTCGAGCACGGCTCTGAGGGCGCGCAAAACCATTCACATATTGTACTGTGTCGCGTGGTAGAGTGCGCGTATGTCAGAACTACTCTCGTCAGATGAAGTATCGCGTCGCGTCGCGCAGTTGGTCGGCTGGGAAGTCGCGGAAGATGGCACCGAGATAGAAAAATCGTACGATTTTCCCGATTTCAAGAGCGCGCTCGCGTTTGTGAATCGTGTCGGGGAGGTAGCGGAGGCGCAGAATCATCATCCAGAGATTGATTTGGGATGGGGAAAGGTGGAGATAGAGCTCTCTACGCACTCTGCGGGAGGTCTTACGGAGAAAGATTTCAATCTTGCGTCGAAAATTGACGCTCTCGAAGCGAACGAGGTGCTATAATTTTTCAATGGCGTTCTCCCTAGGCAATCTTCTCAAGAATTTTGGAGGGAAAAAAGACGAAGGAAGCGTCGTCGGCATCGATATTGGTACATCGACCGCAAAAGTCGTGCAGCTGCGCTCTTCGCGCGGCATCGCCATACTCGAGACGTATGGCGAAATTGCACTCGGTCCGTATGCTGACCAGCCTATCGGCAAAGTGGTAAAGCTCGCACCCGAAAAGACAGCGCAGGCGCTCAAAGACCTCATGAAAGAGGCGAATGTGACGGCAAAAAACGCGGGTGTGTCTGTGCCATTCTCCTCGAGCCTCATCTCGATACTCGATTTGCCGAAGGTGGACGCCGAATCACTTAAGCGCATCGTGCCCATCGAGGCGCGCAAGTACATTCCCGTAGCGGTTTCAGATGTCACCCTCGATTGGTTCATCATCCCGCAAGATGAAGAGCGCGACAGCGCCTTTGACCAGCTGCAGACCACCACCAAGGTGCAGGTAAAAGGGCAAGAGGTGCTCCTCGCAGCAATCCACAACGACACACTGTGCTCGTACCAGGCAATCATGGAAGACATCGGGGTCAATGCAGGCTTCTACGAGATAGAAATATTCAGCGCAATTCGCAGTTCGCTCGGACATGGGCTCGCGCCGATTATGATTGTGGACCTTGGAGCGAGTACGACGAAGATGTACATCATCGAGCGCGGTATCGTGCGCATGACGCACCTCCTCACGGTCGGGGGACAGCAGATGACAGAGACGCTCGGTCGCACCATGACCTGGGAATTCGAGAAAGCAGAGCGCATCAAGAGGGAGCGCGGTCTCGTGAGCACGAGCGCGTATGCCGACGACGAAAACACGCGCATCAAAGAAGCGCTGTTATCAACATTGTCCCGAGTGTTTTCCGAGGTGAATCGGGTACTATTGAGTTACGGGCAGCGATACAATAAGAATGTATCGAATGTGGTTTTGACGGGCGGTGGTGCATCGCTTCCCGGAATCGTAGATGCAGCGAAAGAATCTCTGAGTGCTGAGGTCAGCCTCGCTGATCCGTTCTCGCATACTGAGGCACCCGCATTTCTCGGCGACGTCCTTCGCGAAATTGGTCCAGGCTTTTCTGTCACCGTGGGGCTCGGACTCCGAAAGCTCAAGCGTTCATAAATTATGGAATCCGGCATACAATCGTCGTTCATTCCGCAGGATGCGGGACGTCCCTCGCAGGCGCCTCGGCAGGTGCGTTCGGGGGGGCTCGGCGAACTCGGCTTTCTCATAGGCATCGTACTTTTCGTTGCATCCGCCGCGCTCGCGGGTGCGGTCTTTCTCTATGAACAATTCACTATTTCCAACGCGAACAGCAAGAGCGAGCAGCTCCAAAGGGCGAAGGAGGCGTTTGAGCCGGCGCTCATTCACGAGATAACGCGGCTCGATGACAGGATGCGTGCTGCCGACCAGGTACTCGCAGCGCATCTCGCTCCCATCGCGCTTTTCGATGCGCTCCAGGTCACGACGCTCGCGACGGTATCTTTTAAGTCACTCTCGCTCGAGGTCGTCGATTCGCAGAATATCAATGTGAAGATGTCGGGTATCGCGCAGGGGGTCAACTCCATCGCGCTCCAGGCCGATCTCTTCTCGAAAAGCGGTGTTCTCGCGAACCCCATTTTCTCCGATATCAACAGGCAGGCCGATGGCGTACATTTCAACCTGAGTGCCCTTGTGAATCCTTCTGCTATCAACTACGTGCGGCTCATGAACACGGCAGGTGCGGCAGTATCGGTGCCCCAGCAGCAGGCACCCGTTTCGCCGTTTGCACCACAGCAAGGGGCGCAAACCGACGCCTCGGTACAGCCTCTGCAGGGCGAAGCGGCTCCTACACAATAAGCGTATGTTCAAAACCATCATTTCAGTCGTCTGTTTCGTAGCCGCGGGAGCGATTTTCTTCCTCTATACGCAGCCCACGTACGATGCCGTGAAACTGTCGAGTCAACAGATAGCGCAGTACGACGAAGCGCTAAGCAAGGCAGCGGAGCTCCAGCAGCTCAAGCAAGCACTGCTCTCCAAATACAACACGTTTAATCCGAACGACATCGAGCGATTGCAGAAGCTTCTTCCTGACCACGTGGACAACGTGCGACTCATTCTCGATGTCGACAGCGTCGCAGGGCGCCACTCCATGGCAATTCAGAACGTGGTCGTGAGTTCGTCCCAAAGCGCGAAGACATCGCAGACTGCCATCGGGACCGTAAGCTCATCGCGGCAGAAGTATGATTCGCTCACTATCAAATTCTCGACACAGGGCACGTACGAGAGCTTCCGTGCATTTATCGAGGATATGCAGCGGAGTCTCCGCATAGTAGACCTCACGTCGCTTGGCATGACGCGCATCGATGCGGGAGGTACGGCGAGCCCGCTCTACAATTTTGAAGTCGTGATGCGCACGTACTGGCTCAAGTAATCACTATGTCCTGGATTCTAAAGAACAAACTCGTATTCATCCTGCTCATTGCCGTCTTAGCGGGCGGCGTATGGTACGGCCTCTCAAGCGGGGGAGACGCGCCACCGCTACTCACGACGACCTCGCCGGAGGGTGCCACGATTCAGCAGCAAAACGCTGACCAGGAAATCATCGGCACACTTCTCGCGCTGCGCGCGGTCACTCTCTCAGGCTCAATTCTTACCGATCCGAGCTTCATGTCGCTTCAAGATTTCGGGACGACGCTCGTACCGGAGCCGATAGGCCGCCAGAATCCCTTTGCGCCGCTGGGGGCGACGCGTGCCACGAGTACACCTCTCCCTACTTCCGCGAGGTAACGGTATGGCCGCTCTCACTGCAGCGCCGGCAGAGCCCGAGACCCCGGTGCGCGATCTGGGTGACCTCAAGGTGCCGTACGATGTACTCAAGTACATTCCCGAAGAATCGGCAGAGCACTACAAAATAGCGCCGCTCGCTCTTACCGACGGGGTACTCGAGGTCGGCATGGTCGACCCCGACAACATCCAGGGTATCGATGCATTGAACTTCATATCTCGCTCGACGGGCGTCCCGTACAAAGTATTTGCCATCTCAAATGCAGACTTTGAGAAGATTCTCGCGATGTACCGCGGACTTCGCGGCGAGGTCGACAAAGCTGTTTCAGACCTGCAGACAGAACAGCACGCCAATCCTATGCCAAAGGCAGAGACGGAAACCACCTCGGTCGACCTCGAAGATCCGAGCATATCCAAATCGAACGGCGGAAGAGAAGATATACAGGAAGACGCACCCGCGATAAAGATTGTCTCGACGATTCTTCGCTACGCTATCGATGGTCATGCATCCGACGTTCACATCGAACCGCTCAGCACGGGTGTCAGAGTGCGCTATCGCGTCGACGGCGACTTGCACACGAGTGTCGTGCTACCGCCGCAGACGCACCGCGCCATTGTCGCGCGCATCAAGGTGCTCTCGAGCATCAGGCTCGACGAACGTCGCAAACCGCAGGACGGTCGTTTCTCCGCGACTATCGACAACAGGCAGATAGACTTCCGCGTGTCGACATTCCCTTCGTACAACGGCGAGAAAGTCGTGATACGTATCCTCGACCGCGAGCAGGGATTTATCCCGCTCGACCAAATAGGGCTCTCCGAGAGGAACCTCAAGGTCATGCGAGAGGCGATTCAGAAGCCACACGGACTCATCCTCATCTCAGGCCCTACGGGAAGCGGAAAGTCGACGACGCTCTACTCGATGCTCTCAGAGCTCGACCGCGAGCACAAAAATGTGCTCTCGCTCGAAGACCCGATTGAATATTTCGTCGACGGCATCATCCAATCGCAGGTACACCCGGAGATTGGGTACACCTTTGCATCGGGTCTGCGCACCACGCTTCGCCAAGACCCCGATGTCATCATGGTCGGCGAAATCCGCGACGGTGAGACGGCAAAGCTTGCGATTCAGGCAGCGCTCACGGGTCACCTCGTCTTCTCGACGATTCACACCAACGACGCGGTCGGCACAATACCGCGCCTCATCGACATGGGTGTGGAACCGTACCTTATTCCTCCCGTCCTGATTCTCTCTATCGCGCAGCGCCTCACGCGCACATTTTGCGAGGGTGGGGCACAAGAGTTTCAGCTATCCCCAAGCGATAGAAAGAACATCGAGACTGACATGGCGAGCCTGCCGGAGCAGTACCGATTCCCGATACCCGGCGTCGCGTATGAGCCGCAGCGCACTGCGACATGCCCGACGGGTCTGCGCGGTCGTATGGCGGTCTTCGAGCTCATGGAAATGTCGCCCAAGCTCGAGCGCATCGTGCTTGAGAACCCCGTCGAGTCGAAGCTGTGGGATGTGGCTCGCGCTGAAGGCATGCTCACCATGCGCGAGGATGCTATGATGAAAGCGTTCGATAAAAAGATTCCTTTCTCGGAGGTTAACGGCTTGAGTAGGGCGATGCTCGTCGGCGACCCCATCGAAGAAAGTGCACAACCTCCGACCAAAAAAGACGTATGACCGACGCATCAAAGGCAAATGTGCTCCTCGTCGATGACGACAAGTTTCTTCTCGACATGTACGCGATGAAATTTACTCAGCAGGGTTACACTGTGCAATCGTCTGTTTCCGGCTCTGATGCCGTAGCGCAACTCAAACAGGGCTTTGCGCCAGACGTCATCATCTTCGACCTCATTATGCCGGAGTGCGACGGGTTTCAATTCTTGCAAGATATTCACGACAACAAGCTCGGCGAAAATGCGCTCAAGATTGCGCTGACAAATCAGAGTACGGATGCAGAAATGAAAAAAGCGATGGAGCTTGGTGCAGATGAATTTATCGTAAAGGCGACGATGATACCCTCTGAGGTTGTCAACACCGTAGAGACACTGCTTTCTAAGAGAAAGACGTCATAATAGAACCATGGACTACGCGACCCTTCTGAAAAAATACATCAACATCGTCGTCAACGAGGGCGCGTCCGACTTGCATCTTTCGACAGCGATGCACCCGACGCTTCGCGTCTCTGGTGTGCTCACGCCGATGCTCAAAGAAGATGTGCTGAAGCCTGAGGACACGAAGGGTTTTGTGGCTGTGATGCTAAAACCAGAGCAGCAGAAGCAGTTTGCCGATACGCAGGAGATAGACTTTGCCTATCAGACGGAAGACGGCAATCGATTCCGAGGCAACGCGTACGTGCAGCGCGGCGCAGTCTCCATCGCACTTCGTCTTATCCCGAAGAAAATTCGCACGATTGCGGAGCTCAACCTCCCTGAGATTGTCACGTCGTTTGCCCGCCGCTCGCAGGGGTTCTTTCTCGTTGTAGGACCAGTGGGGCAGGGTAAGACGACCACGCTTGCTGCGCTCATCGACCTCATCAACACCGAGCGCATGGAACACATCGTGACTATAGAGGACCCGATTGAATACATTTTCGAGCCGAAGCAGTCTCTCATCGACCAGCGCGAAGTGCGGGTGGACACCAAGGACTTCGCGACAGCGCTCACGGCAGCATTCCGCCAGGACATCGACGTCTTGCTCGTCGGCGAGATGCGCGATGCTGAGACCACCGCGGCCGCGGTTTCGGCCGCAGAGACGGGGCACCTCGTCTTCTCCACACTCCACACCAACAACGCCGCGCAGACCGTAGACCGTATCATCGACATCTTCCCCGCAAGTCAGCAAGACCAGATACGTCTCCAGCTTGCATCATCGCTTGCCGGCATTTTCTCGCAGCGCCTTATCCCACGCATTTCCGGCGGGCTCATCCCAGTGTGCGAGCTCCTCATCAACAACAAGGCGGTCGCCAACCTTATCCGCGAGAAGCGGACGCACGAAATCAACACGGTCATCGAGACGTCGTCGCAAGACGGCATGATTGATATGAACAGGAATCTCGCAGAGCTCGTCGCGCGCGGCGAGATAACGACTGAGACCGCGTACCAGTACTCACTCAACCCGAATTCACTTGAGAAGTTGATGTAGTATGGCCGTTTTCAACTACACGGCGCTCGACAGCGAGGGGAATGAGAGGCAGGGCACGATAGATGCCGTCACGCAGGACGTTGCTATTACTGCACTCCAGCGCCGTGGACTCATCGTTTCTTCAGTAGCACCCGCTTCGTCCAAAGCGGTGCTCGATACGAGAATCTCGTTTACGGAACGCATAACGAACTCAGACATCGTCATGCTCTCTCGGCAGATGACGACGCTCTTCGAGGCGCAGGTATCTGCGCTTCGTGCGTTTCGTCTTCTTGCTGCCGAGTCGCGTACCGCGGCACTCGGCGATAGGCTCACCGAGGTTGCCAATGACATACAGAGCGGAAGCAGCATATCGTCGGCGCTCTCCAAACATCCCAAAGTTTTCTCGTCGTTCTACGTCAACATGGTGCGCGCGGGCGAAGAGTCGGGCAAGCTCGATGAGACATTCGCATTCCTCGCGGATTACCTCGACAGAAACTACGAGATAACACAGAAGGCGCGCAACGCTCTCATTTACCCCGCATTCATTACCGTCACGTTCATCGCGGTCATGATACTCATGCTCACGCTCGTGATTCCCAACCTCTCGAGCATGCTTACCGAATCGGGGCAGGCGATACCGATATACACAAAAGTGGTTATAGCGCTCAGTGACTTCTTTAGGCACTACATCGTGCTTATCCTCGTCCTTCTTGTGATGGGCGGTGTATTTCTTGTCCGCTACGGCAAAACGAAGGCGGGAAGGGAGCTTTTCTCGCGCGCACGCCTCGAGGCGCCGGCAATTGGTGGCATCTACCAGAAGATTTACCTCTCGCGTCTTGCGGACAATCTCTCGACGATGCTCAAAAGCGGAATTCAAATACTTCGCGGCATCGAAATTACCGCAAGTGTCGTGGAAGATGCGACCTACGAGCGCATCCTGACCGCCGCGGCAGTCGATGTAAAAGCGGGCATGCCGGTCTCCGAGGCGCTCCGCAAGCATCCTGAGATACCAGGCATCGTCGTCGCTATGATGAAAATCGGTGAAGAGACGGGCAACATGGGTCAGATACTGGAAACCATCGCGCGATTCTACCGGCGCGAGGTCAACAACGCCGTCGATACGCTCGTCGGGCTGATCGAGCCGTTTATGATTGTCTCGCTCGCGGTGGGCGTCGCTATTTTGCTCGCATCGGTACTCATACCTATCTACAACGTCGCGTCGAGCTTCTGATTTTGTTATCCACAGAGGCGTCATGAAAAAGTCGCAGCCGGTATACAATTGTCATACTTACTAGAACAGCATTTATTTAACTGAAATTATGATGAATATTACAAGACGCGGCTTTACGCTCATCGAGCTCCTCGTCGTCATTGCAATCATCGGCATTCTCTCGTCGGTGGTGCTCGCGTCGCTCAACAGCGCGCGTCAGAAGGGTCGCGATGCGCGCCGCATTGCAGACATCAAGCAGCTCCAGCTCGCGCTCGAGCTCTACTACGATGCCGAGGGAAGCTATCCAAACGCAATCTCTACGTCGACAGTCGTTTCAGACGGATACATCGCAGCACTTCCGCTCGACCCGTCGACTGGCGCGGCATACAGCTACGCAGGTCTCGGCAGTGGTGCAACATGCACAAGCTACCACCTCGGGGCCACGCTTGAGCAGGAGAATCACACAGCGCTCGACGGCGACAACGATGCGGCTGCCGGTACGGCATGCACCGGTTCCGCCGCAGACTTCGCTGGCACAGATCCAATCTACGACGTCAAACCGTAGTCCGGCAATCTACTTGAAAAGCCCCGCCTCGCGCGGGGCTTTTCGCTATTTGGGGGCGGTATACTAGTAGGTAATGTTGGTACTTTTCTCCTTCTTTCTTGGCGCAATCATCGGGAGCTTTCTGAATGTCGTGGTCATTCGCCATGGTGCGAAGTCTCTCTCGGGCCGCTCCGCATGTCTCTCATGCGCGGCCACTATTCGATGGTATGACAACATACCCATCGTATCGTGGTTCGTCTTGCGGGGGCGCTGTCGTGCCTGCGCAAGCCGCATATCCTTCCAATATCCGCTCGTTGAACTGCTGACCGGTGTGCTCTTCGCGCTCGCTGCGGCAGCTCTTCTCCCGTCCTTGGTCCTGTGGCACGCACAAGCGATGCTAGTGCTCTTTTTGCACGCTGCCCTCGTCGCCGCATTCGTCGCGATAGCAGTGTACGATGCGCGTCACACGATAATTCCGGATGCATGGGCGTACGTTGCCGCTCTTGCGGCGCTCTGCATCGCTTTCCTGACGAGTTACGCGCCGATACATATGACGCTTCTCGCGGGTCCCGCCGCCGCGCTGCCACTTTTTGCACTCTGGCTCGTCTCGCAGGGGAGGTGGATGGGGCTCGGCGACGCAAAGCTCGCCCTCGCGATAGGGTGGATGCTGGGGCCAGTCTATGGCATAGCGGCAATTTTCCTCGCCTTTGTGATCGGGGCGGTCGTGAGCCTTGGCGTGCTTTTGCCGCTTCCATACCTTGTCGCTTTTGCACAGCGAGCGGGGATAGTGCGATGGCGAGCTGTGCCTTCGCGCTTTACAATGAAGAGTGAAGTGGCGTTCGGGCCGTTTCTTATCGCCGCATTCTTTACCGTATGGTTTGCACTTCTCTACCACGTCCCACTGCCGCTATGATGCGGCGGCTGCACGTGCGCGCCTTTACGCTCATTGAGATGCTCGTCGTCATCGGCATCATGGCGGTTATATCGGCGCTTATACTGGCCAACAACAACCGCTTCGGTGGGGTTGTGTTGCTTCAGAATCTTGCGTACGACATTGCGCTTTCGGTGAGGCAGGCACAGATATACGGTATCGCAGTCCAGCGCTTCAACACGAGCTTCGACGCCGGATACGGTATGCACTTCCAGATAGACGCGAACCCGAGTACGCAGTCCGCGTACGTTCTCTTTGCAGATGTAAACGACAACGGACTCTACGACCCGACCGCGGAGCTCGTGCAGTCGACCTTTATTGCGGGCGGCTACCGCGTCTCAGAGCTCTGCGTTACGCCAGCGGGCGCGGGAGAGCGCTGCGACATCACGTCGCTCGATGTCACATTCATCCGACCCGAGCCAGACGCATATATCCGATCGTCGCAAATCGCGGGGCTCTTCGAGGAAGGCTCTGTGACAGTCGTGTCGCCCCGCGGTGACACCAAAACGATTCGCATGCATGCAAACGGGCAGATATCCGTTGAATAGTATCTAGTATGGAGTATTTAGTATTCGGTATAGAAAGAGTCAGGAGTGCGATACGATCGCGAATGCGTGTACGAAATACTACACACCGCGGACGACATACCAGCCGAGGTTTTACGCTCGTCGAACTCATCGTGGCGGTAGGACTCTTTGCGGTCGTCATGCTCATATCCATAGCGGCGCTCCTCTCCCTCGTCGAGGCAAACCGTCGTGCGCAGGCACTGCAGTCGGTCATGAACAACCTCAACGTCGCGGTCGATGGTATGGTTCGCTCGGTGCGGGAGGGCTCCAACTATTACTGTGGCGCGATTCCTTCAGACCCCGATGCCACGCTCGATTGCGCAGACAATGGCGAGGAGATTTTCGCCTTTACGCCATTTTCCGACGGCATTACGGACCCGCCACGCTGGATCTATTGGTTTGCGGAAGACGATAATGGCATTGGACGTCTCTGGAAATCTGAAGATGGTACGCTCGATGGCGGACTACCCATCACATCGCCGGAGGTCTCCATCGATTCGGTGACATTCTATGTCATTGGTTCCACGCGCGGTGGTGGTGATGTCATCCAGCCGAAAGCGATGGTCGTGATAAAGGGTACGGCAGGACAGAAAGTAACATCGCGCTCAACATTTCACATCCAGGCAACCGCTGTGCAGCGTCTCTTAGACCTATGAGAAAAGAGTTTACAGTTTACAGTTTACAGTTGACAGAAAGGAGTCGGGGTTTCCGGACTGTGCTGTCATCTGTCAACTGCCGACAGTCAACTCGAGCGTTCACGCTCATCGAGACGCTCGTTGCGGTAGCTTTCCTTACGGTGGCCATCATCGCCCCCATGACACTGACGCAGCAGAGTCTTTCAAGTGCGTACTATGCGCGTGACCAGATAACCGCGTACAACCTCGCGCAAGAGGGAATCGAGTCGGTGCGCGCGATTCGCGACGGGCAGATACTCACGATTTCGCAATCCGCGGATGCGACAGCGATCGATCTCTTTGGCGCAATACCCGTCAATCAAGACTTTATAATCGATGGTCTTGATACGAATCCCGAGACGGCTATGGAGACGTGTTCGGGAATCTGCCCCAATCTGCAACTCAGTCCCGACGGAACACTCTACGGGTACGGGGCCGGCTGGACGCCGACGAAGTTTATCCGCACGCTCACCGCATCGTACGTGGGGGAGTCGACGGACGAGATACAGCTCGAGGTCAACGTGTCCTGGGAAACTGACGGAGGCCAAACGCGCACGTTTTCAATCCATGAAAACGTGTACCGCTGGATAATCGACGGAAGTGGCGCAAATTAAGTATGAATCACGACGCACGAAGCACGAAGCAAGGAGTACGAAGAGCGAGTCGACACAGAGCGCAGCGCGGCTTTACGCTTCTTCTCGCGGCGCTGGTCGCATCCATCGTACTCGCGCTCGGCAGTTCGATATTCCTTATCGCACGCAAGCAGGTGACACTCTCATCGCTTGGCCGAGATTCGCAGTTTGCATTCTATGCAGCAGACACGGGTGCAGAATGTGCACTCTACTGGGACATCCGTCACAGCGCCTTCGGTTCATCAACGCCGGAGACTCCGCCCACGTGCGCCGAGCAAGTTCTCGGCGAGGTGGTGACGGAGGGAGAGAGGTCTTCCGGCCCGCCGTACACAATCGAGTTTGAAATGGACCTTTTTGTCAACGCTGATGGCGTGGCGGGCACGTTCGACGATTCGGGCTACTGCGCCCGTGTATCCGTGCAGAAAAATACGAGCAATCCGTTTACCGTGATTCACGCCGATGGACACTCGACTCCGTGCGAGGCAATCGAGAGCAGTGCGCGGTCACTTCAGCGCTCAGTCCAGCTGCGGTATTGATTTTGCTATGATGGCGCCATGAAGGTGCCCAAGGACGTGCTCGCGCGATACGAATTGCTCAAATCCGCAATCAACCGGTACCGCACGCTCTACCATGTCTACGACAAGGAAGAGATTTCGCAACAGGCGCTCGATTCCCTCAAGCACGAACTCACTGAGATAGAAACAGCCTTTCCATCACTGATTTCGCCCGATAGTCCATCGCAGCGCGTCGCGGGGAAGCCCCTCGCGGGATTCAAAAAAGTGCGTCACAAGGTCTCGCAGTGGTCGTTCAACGATGCCTTCTCACCAGAGGACATGCGCGATTTCGACGCGCGGGTGAGGAGATTTCTCAAAATTGCCGGCATATCGGAAGCGCCCGAGTATACTGCGGAGCTCAAAATAGATGGTCTGAAAATCGTACTCGAGTATGAGCAGGGCATTCTGAAAACCGCCGCGACGCGAGGCGACGGCGTTGTAGGCGAGGATGTCACGCA
This sequence comes from uncultured Candidatus Saccharibacteria bacterium, assembly GCA_964594735.1. Lineage (GTDB taxonomy): Bacteria > Patescibacteriota > Minisyncoccia > Phycocordibacterales > UBA2100 > UBA10103. Next base: position 36,570 of record CAZQMS010000006.1, read on the forward strand.
CAACATACGCACCATCGAATCCGTGCCCCTTCGGCTCGAGCGCCCCATCGATGTCGTCGTCGAAGGAGAGGTCTGGATGAGCGCATCCGGTCTCGAAGAGCTGAATGCTGCGCGTGCAAAGGAGGGAGAGCCGCTCTTTGCGAATCCGCGCAATGCGGCAGCGGGCTCCATCCGGCAGCTCGACCCGTCGATAGCCGCGAGCCGCAAGCTGGATATCTTCGTCTACGATGTGGCGGCCTCGTCGGAGCGCATTCCCGACACGCAGCTCGATGAGCTCGAGTATCTGCGCGAGTTGGGATTCAAAGTCAACCCCCATTTCAAGAAAGCTGACACGATTGAGGACGTGATTGAGTATTGGAACCAGTGGAAGGAGCGGGGTCGAAAGCAGGAATACTGGGTCGACGGAGTCGTGGTCAAGGTCAATAAGCGCACGCACCAAGAGGCGCTCGGTTTCACCGGCAAGGCGCCACGATTCGCTATCGCATTCAAATTTCCCGCAGAGCAGGTCACGACCGTGCTTGAAAACATCGTACTCCAAGTCGGCCGCACCGGCGTGCTCACGCCTGTAGCGCACCTGCGTCCCGTATCGGTCGCAGGTACGGTCGTATCGCGTGCCACGCTCCACAATGAGGACGAAATCAACCGGCTCGATGTACGCATTGGGGACACGGTTATTTTGCAAAAGGCGGGGGATGTTATTCCTGACATTGTGAGTGTCGTGAAAGAACTCCGCCCCAAGCATGCGAAAGCCTACACGTGGCCCGAGAGGGTTCCTGAGTGTGGCGGTGATGGCCGCATCGAACGTGTTCCCGGTACGGCGGCATGGCGGTGCGTGAACAAGGACTCTTTTGCAGTCGTGCGTCGGCGTTTCCACAATTTTGTCGGTAAGCACGCGCTCGATATCGAAGGGCTGGGGAAGGAGCGCGTCGATATGCTTCTCGAGAAGGGACTCGTGCAACACTACGACGAAATCTTTACCCTCACCGAAGGCGACCTCCTCACGCTCGAAGGTTTCGCGGAGATTTCTGCGAAGAAGCTCATCGAGGCGATTCATCGCGCCCGCAAAGTCGAGCTCGCGCGCCTCTTGGTAGGGCTCTCAATCCCGCAGGTTGGTGAAGAGACAGCCATACTGCTTGCGGAGCATTTCCGCAGGCTCGATAAGCTCGCGAGCGCATCAGAAGAAATGCTTACGGAACTCGATGGTGTGGGACCTAAGGTCGCGAAAGAAATCGTCGAATGGTTTGCAATGAAGCGCCACCAAGAACTCGTCGGGCGCCTCAAGGAGGTGCTCACCATCGTCTCGCCGACACAGGTGGAGAAATCGTCACTGCCGCTCACCGGTAAGAGCTTTGTCCTTACCGGAAGTCTCGAGAATATGTCGCGCGACGAGGCCAAGGCAAAAATCCGCGCACTGGGCGGCGACGTGTCGAGCTCAGTCTCGAAGAAGACCGACTACGTGGTCGCCGGCGGTGAAGCTGGCTCGAAGCTCGACAAGGCGCAAGAGCTCGGTGTGCGCATACTGACAGAGTCTGAATTCCTGCGTATGATACAGTCATGACCACCGTGGATGTACGTGCTCTCGCCAAACTCGCGAGACTCGATATGGGTGATGTGGAAGTGGCGCAGCTTGAGAAGGAAATACCGGCTATTTTGGATTTCGTCGAGGCAATTCAAGGCGCGGGCGTGCCTCTGGGGACGGTATCTTCCGACGTGCGCAATGTCCTACGAGACGATGCGGACGCGCACGAGAGCGGTGTCTACTCAGAGCGGCTTCTGAGCGCAGCTCCGAACAAGTCGGGCGACCGCATCGCGGTCAAGCAGGTTATCTCGCGCAAAAAATAGGATATGGATCTCTCTTCGCTCACGCTCGCTTCGGCGCGCGCATCACTCGACAAGAAGGAATACTCTGCCGTCGAGCTCACCGATGCGTATCTCTCCGAGATAGGGAAGCGTGATGCCGACATCCATGCGTATCTCGAAGTATGGGGAGAATCGGCTCGTGCTGAAGCTAAAGCCGCCGACGAGCGCATTGCCCGCGGCGATGCTGCTGCACTCACGGGCATTCCACTAGCGGTGAAAGACAATATTCTCATTGAGGGCAGGACAGCGAGTTCTGCGTCGAAGATGCTGGAGCACTACGTGGCGTCGTACGACGCGCATGTGACCGAGAGGCTCAAGGCGTCGGGCGTAGTCTTCCTCGGGCGTACCAACATGGATGAGTTTGCGATGGGTAGCTCGACGGAAAATTCTGCGTTTGGTCCGACAAAAAATCCTCTCGATACGTCGCGGGTGCCTGGCGGCTCCTCGGGCGGATCCGCTGCCGCTGTCGCCGCACATCTTGCACTCGCGGCACTAGGCTCCGACACAGGTGGCTCTATCCGCCAACCCGCCTCACACTGCGGCATCGTGGGACTCAAGCCGACGTATGGGTCAGTATCCCGATTTGGCCTCATGCCGATGGGAAGCAGTCTCGATGTCATCGGGCCACTTACCAAGACTGTGGCAGACGCGCGTCTTGTTTTCGAGGCAATCCGCGGGCGGGATGCGCGTGACAGCACATCCGTCGCAGCAGACTTTTACGCGCCGCATGCCGAGAAAAAAATCGTCGGTGTTCCGCGCGCCTTTATACAAAAAGGTGTCGACGCCGACGTACTCGCGCGATTTGAGGTGACATTGAAAAAACTCGAAGCGTCGGGGTACACAATCCGCGATGTGGATATGCCCAACCTGCCATACGCGCTCCCGGTGTACTACATCATCTGTCCTGCAGAAGTGTCGACCAATCTCGCGCGCTATGATGGCGTCCGGTACGGACTTTCCGTACCGGGAGATACGGTGGGCGAAATGTATGAAAAATCGCGCGCATCGGGTTTCGGTAGGGAGACGAGGCGTCGCATCATCATTGGCACGTTTGTACTTTCATCCGGCTATGCCGATGCGTACTATCGCAAGGCGCGTGCCGTGCGTGAACTCGTGCGTCAGGACTTTGTACGCGCATTCGAGGAGGTCGATGCGATAGCAATGCCGACCGCTCCTGGTCCCGCGTTCAAGCTCGGAGAAAAGGCGAACGACCCGCTTGCCATGTATGCGGAGGATATTTTCAGCGTCACGGCAAACCTCGCGGGGGTGCCGGGTATTTCGGTACCCGCAGGCACTGTAGAGCGAGAAGGAAAGACACTGCCAGTCGGATTCCAGTTGCTTGCGCCACATGGGGGCGAAGAGACTTTGTTTACAATCGGTTCTGAAGTCGAGAGGGTGTAGTTTTTTCGGGATATAATTCCGTCATGGAAGGTGATGCTTCACTCACAGGCGGCGTTTTGTGGGCGCTGCGATTTCTCAGCGACGTGGCATTCCGGTGGATACCAGGCACTGTGCAAGTCGCCGTGGGCACGGCTCCGCAGACAGGCGAAGCGCCTCTTCCGCTCAAACCCATCACGGAACCGATTACCACGACCGATGTTGTCCAGTTCCTCCAGACGAGCGCCTCTGCCGAGGCATACGGTGGCCTCTATCAATTCTGGACTGTGTGGATCGCCATCGTTGTAATAGGGGGACTCCTCCTCGGTGCGTGCATCATCTACTGCGCACTCCGCATCATCCAGGTTCGCCGACACGAGCGCGACATGTGGCGGGCAAGTGCACATACTATCGAAGCCCACGATGTGCCGAAGACCCAGTTGCGTTGGAACAGGGTGCTTGAGCAGGTGCACTCGGAGAGCGAGCAAGGCTGGCGGCTGGCAATACTCGAAGCCGACATAATGCTCAACGAGCTTCTCGATGTCTTGGGTTATCGCGGCGAGACGATGGCAGACAAGATGAAGCAGGTCGACAGGCACCGATTTCATACCATCGACCTCGCGTGGGAAGCGCACGGCGTGCGCAATCAGATAGCGCATCAAGGCTCGCACAAACAGCTCGATTCGCGCGAGGCGCGTCGCACCATCTCTCTGTACGAAAAGGTATTTAAGGAATTTCAGTTCGTGAACTAAATTTGCGGCACCACTCCGCATGTAGTAAAGTGCGCAGCGATAGCGGGGTGGAGCAGGAGTAGCTCGCCAGGCTCATAACCTGGAGGTCGCGGGTGCAATTCCCGCCCCCGCAACACGATGGAGAAAAACGCCGCATCAAGCGGCGTTTTTCTCAGTCCGATAGAATCCCAAGCACGACTTCTGCGATGGTGAACGCGAGAAAAATGATGATTGCAACGATAAGCATTTTCCACTGGAGTGTCATCACGGCCCGGCCAGCGGCATAGAGGACGAAGACAAAGGCAGCAGGCCAGAAGAGGAACGAATTGATTCCCATGAGTCTATTCCACATGAAAGGGAGTGTACTAGTCGTATATGCAAAAACAAGTTCGTTCCGCCAGGCGTCGGGGAGAGGCGCGAGCTGATATTGGCGGAGAAATATCCATGGGGTATAGTTTTCCTCATCGTCGGGGTAGCTCAGTCGGTTAGAGCGAGCGTTTCATAAGCGCTAGGTCGTGGGTTCGATTCCCACCCCCGACACTCGCAGGGCAGGGGAATATGCGCTATTCTCTCTGTGCTGCGCATGCGGGTGTAGCTCAATTGGTTAGAGCACTCCCCTGTCACGGGAGAGGCTGCGGGTTCGAGTCCCGTCACTCGCGCAATCGCATAGGAAATGTTCTCAAGTGCAAGCATGGATGTTACTATCCATGCCACGCCGACGTAGCTCAGTTGGTAGAGCACGTCCTTGGTAAGGACGAGGTCACCGGTTCAATCCCGGTCGTCGGCTCCAGTCTGTGTCGATTGTTCAACTCTAGACCTCACATCCATACTGCGCTTGGTATGATGTTGAGATGGTGAATTCGAGACGTCCGAGAAAGCCCTGTCGCAATTGTGGCAAAGAGCCCGCAAGCCATACGTATACATATTGCAGCAACCTATGCCAACGTGAGCAAGAACACAAAATCTATATAAAAAAATGGAAACGAGGGGAAATATCTGGACTAAGTACCATAGGGACAGTTTCGTCTAATCTTAAAAGATACTTGCGGAATAAATTTGGCAATAAGTGCTGTCTGTGCGGGTGGGCAGTAGTGAATGAAAAGACTGGGCAGGTACCTTTGGTTGCCGATCATATCGATGGAAACTGGAGAAACAATCTAGACACAAACTTGCGTCTACTGTGTCCGAATTGCGATGCCATCAGTCCCACGTTTGCGGGACTCAACAGAGGGAAAGGAAGAACAAATCGTGGAGTAAGTAATCGGGTCAGGGAAGGGGGTCTTCTTGCGAGAAGTAGAAAACGGCGCAGGACGTGATATATTCTTACTCGCTCGTCTGCCGGAGTAGCTCAGTTGGTAGAGCAATGCTTTCGTAAAGCATAGGTCACCGGTTCAAATCCGGTCTCCGGCTCAAAGGTATACTTCTTCTATGTCGAAAGAAGCTACGCAGGCACGCATCGCTGAGATAGAAGCGGCGATGGCCTCACCCGATTTTTGGACCAACAAGGACGCCGCGCAGGCGACACTAAAGGAGTACCAAGATCTCAAAGCGAAACTTGTCGGAGGCACGGGATACGATAAAAACGACGTGATTGTGTCTATCGTGTCAGGCGCGGGTGGTGACGATGCGGAGGATTTTTCCCGCATCCTTTTTGAGATGTACAAAAAATATGTCGCATCAAAGGGGTGGGGTGTTTCTATGCTCTCGTCCAACGAAAATTCCATGGGCGGGTATCGCTCTGTCTCCTTTGAGGTGAACGGGAGCGGTGCATATGGCACGCTCCGGCATGAAGCCGGGGTGCACCGGCTCGTCCGCATGTCGCCCTTCAATGCTGCGGGCAAGCGCCAGACTTCATTTTCGCTCGTCGAAGTATTGCCGCAGCTCCCCGATGGAGGCGACCTGCACATTCCCGAATCCGACCTCGAGATTTCTGTCGCACGCTCCGGCGGCCCCGGAGGACAAAATGTGAACAAGCGTGATACGGCGGTGCGCATGCTGCACAAGCCGACAGGCCTTGCGGTACATGTCACGAGCGAGCGCAGTCAGGCACAAAATAAAGAAAAGGCACTCGAGATGCTCCGCGGTAAGCTCTTCCAGATACGTCAGGCCGCCCAGGAGAAAGAGGCTCGCGGCATGTCGGCGGGAGCATCGACGAAGATAGAGTGGGGAAGTCAGATACGTTCCTACGTCCTGCATCCGTACCAACTCGTGAAAGACCACCGAACCGATCATGAAAGGCGAGACGTGGATAAAGTGCTCGAGGGAGACATCCAGTCTTTCATCGATGAAGAGAAGAATTTGGATACTGCTGCTACCGGGGTATAATAACGACCGTTGTGTATGATCTATTTCGATAAAGTCACCAAGGTTTATTTCGACGGTGCTCCTCCTGCCGTCCAGGATATAACGCTCGGCATCGACCCGGGCGAATTCGTTTCAATAGTGGGACACTCCGGAGCGGGAAAAACGACGCTCCTCAAGATGCTTTTTGCCGAAGTCTTCCCGACGGAAGGCTCAGTCTATTTCGGGTCTCGTCAGATACGAGAGCTCTCCAATCACGAGCTCCTGAAACTGCGTCGCAACATCGGCACGGTGTTCCAGGACTTTCGGCTTCTTGGTACGAAAAATGTCTATGAGAATATCGCGTTCGCGCTCGAAGTCGCAGGGAAGAGCGACGAAGACATCCAGGCGGACGTACCGCACGTCCTCGAGCTCGTGGGACTGTCCGACAAAATATGGAGTTTCCCGCACGAGCTCTCGGGAGGGGAACAGCAGCGCATTGCGATCGCGCGCGCCATCGTCAATCAGCCTGATGTCCTCATCGCAGACGAACCGACCGGCAATCTCGATCCCATCAATGCGCACGATGTCGTCGAGATTCTAAAGAAAATCAACGACCTGGGTACGACGGTTCTGCTCACCACGCACAACAAGGTGGTGGTGGATTCCATCGGGAGGCGCGTGGTCACCATGGACCAAGGGCGCATCGTGCGCGACGACAAACAGGGGAAATACGTATTATGAAAACAGTCAACAGCGTACAGTCTACAGTTTACAGTTTACAGAATGATTATGATCAGACTTCAACTGTTAACCGTTAACTGTAAGCTGTAAACTTCGCATATGTCTTTCTGGGTAAACGCAAAACGAGTAGCACGGTACGGAGTCGCGGGATTCGTCCGCAACGGCTTCATTTCGCTAGCTGCCATCATGATTCTCTCTATTACGCTCTTTGTGGTGGCATGTCTCATGCTCGCCGGCGCGGCGCTCAGCAGCACGCTCACTGAACTCACCAATAAAGTCGACGTGAGCGTCTACTTCACGACCGCGGCCACCGAAGACCAGGTGATGGCAGTGAAGCGTTCGCTTGAAGCACTCCCGGAAGTGGCTACAGTATCGTACGTGAGTCGTGAGCAGGCACTTGCCGACTTTAGGGAGCGCCACGCGAGCGACCAGCTCACCATCCAGGCGCTCGATGAGCTCGGCGAGAATCCACTCGGGGCAGCGCTCGAAGTACGCGCCAAAGAGACCTCGCAGTACGAGAGCATCGCGGCATACGTCCGCACCCAGCAGGAGAACGGCACGGAGACAGCCGCTGTGATCGACAAGGTCAACTTTTTCCAGAACAAGACAGCAATCGACCGGCTCACGCAGATTATCGATACGTCGCGTACGCTTGGATTTGCCATCGCACTCGTGCTCGGTGCCGCATCGGTCCTTATCGCGTTCAACACGATACGCCTCGCTATCTACACGTCACGCGATGAGATCGGCGTCATGAATCTCGTGGGCGCCAATCGCTGGTACGTGCGCGGGCCATTTATGATTGCGGGCATTCTGTACGGTGTCGCGTCTGCGGTCCTCGTGCTGCTCGTCCTGTATCCCGTCACCATATGGCTGGGTCCCGGCTCGCAGCGTTTCCTCGGCACATTCAACCTCTTCACGTACTTCACGGAGCAGTTCCCGATTATATTCTTGGTCATCATGGGTTCCGGTATCGCGCTCGGTGCGCTCTCCAGCTTCCTCGCAGTGCGACGGTACCTCAAACAATAGCTATGGCACAAAAGCGCGGCGGCAGGTCGGGTCACAAGTACATATTCGTCGTAGGGGGCGTAATGTCTGGGGTCGGAAAGGGAATATCAACAGCGTCGATAGGCAAGATTCTATCGGCGCGCGGACTCAGGGTGAATTTGATGAAAATTGACCCGTACCTCAACGTAGATGCAGGCACCATGAATCCCACCGAACACGGTGAGGTATTCGTGCTCGACTCAGGGCTCGAGACCGACCAGGACATGGGCAACTACGAGCGCTTCTTGGGTCGCGACTTGGGTCCCGAGGATTACATGACTAGTGGTATGGTCTATCAGACCGTTATTGAGCGTGAACGTAATTTGGGGTATGGAGGTAAATTCGTTGAGGCTATCCCGCATGTGCGCGATGAGATAGTCGAACGAATCAAACGTTCTGCCGAGATAGGTCAGACGGATGTTACCGTCATCGAAATCGGTGGGACAATCGGTGACTTCCAGAATGCGCTCTACATTGATGCGGCGCGCGTAATAAAGATGAAGAATCCTGAGGATGTGCTCTTTGTCATGGTGTCGTACCTACCGGTCCCCGGCACGATTGGAGAGATGAAGACGCGTCCCACGCAACACGCGGTGCGCGAACTCAACTCCTACGGCGTACAGCCTGATATCCTCATAGCTCGTTCGACTCATGCACTGGACGACAAGCGCAAGGAAAAACTTGCGATTTGGTGTAATCTGGAACCCGACCATATTATCTCCGCGCCCGATGTCGCTTCCATATACGATGTTCCGCTGAATTTCGAGCGCGACAAGCTCTCCGACATTTTACTGAGGGCTCTTGGCAAGAAGGTGAAGCAGGGATCTGATTTCGGCGACTGGAAGCACTTCGTCGAGAGGGTGCACAATGGAAATGGCACCGTAAAAATCGGCGTCGTCGGCAAATATTTCGACACGGGCGACTTCGTGCTCTCTGATGCGTACATCTCCGTCATCGAGGCGATTAAGTTCTCCGCATACGCACAGGGTGTAAAGCCCCAGATAGATTGGCTGAACGCGAAGAAGTACCAAGACGACCCTGAATCGGTCAAAGAGCTGGCTCAATACGATGGCATCCTTGTGCCCGGCGGATTCGGTGAGACCGGCATCGAGGGCAAGATTGCCGCGATACGATTCGCGCGCGAAAACAAAATCCCATATTTTGGTCTCTGCTATGGCATGCAGCTCCTCACGGTCGAGTACGCGCGCAATGTAGCGGGTCTCGAAGGCGCTCACACGACAGAGATCAACCCCAAGTCGCCACATCCGGTCATCATGATTCTGCCTGAGCAGGTAGAGAAGCTTGCGAAGAAAGACTATGGGGGCTCCATGCGGCTCGGTGCATACCCGTGCAAGCTAAAAGACGGCACTATTGCGCGCGAGGCGTACGGCGAGGCCACGGTGTCGGAGAGGCATCGTCACCGCTACGAAGTGAATCCCGACTATGTCGAGAGGCTCGCTGAAGCAGGGCTCGTATTTTCCGGCACGTCGCCCGACGGCAGGCTCATGGAAATCGCAGAGCTCCCGAAAGACGTCCACCCCTTTATGCTCGGGACACAGTTCCATCCGGAGCTGAAAGCACGTCCGCTTTCGCCTCATCCGCTCTTCGACGCCTTTATCAAGGCGGCAAAAGCCCGCAAGACCTAATGGCACTCAAGCTCGCATCGGTGAACATCGAGCGCTCGAAACACCTCGACCGTGTCGCTCAGTTTGTTGCTCGCGAGAAGCCGGAGGTACTCTGCATCCAAGAGTTGATGCAAAAAGACGCGGAGAAGATTCGCGGTATGGGACTTTTTGCGTCTGAAAGCTTCGTGCCTATGTGCCGTCTTACAAAAGAGCATCCGGGTGAGGTGATGGGTCTCGGGATTTTCACCCGCCAAGCGGCAAAGGGCTTCTCGCACGGGTACTATGTCGGCGACGATAGGAATGTTCCCGATGTTGATCCGCTCACGCCTTCGAGCGAAGAAAACAGAGCAGTGCTTGTGTGTGACATCGAGCGTGACGGGGCGACATATCGCGTCGCGACAACGCACTTTACATGGACTCCCAACGGCAAGCCCAATGAAAAGCAGCGTCATGAACTCGTATCGCTCTTTTCGCTTCTCGATACACTTGGCGAATTCGTGCTCACCGGGGACTTCAATGCGCCGCGGGGAGGGGAGATATTTTCATCCATTGCAGATAGGTACAAGGACAACGTTCCGGCACAGTACGGTTGGAGCCTCGATTTGAATCTTCATCGTGCGCGGGGAGGAAGCATTGAACGCGATGCGAAGGAAGCGGGGCTGCCGGGACTCATGGTAGACGGGCTTTTCTCGACCTCAGCCTACGACGTAAAAAATGTGACACTCCAAGACGGCGTGTCCGACCACATGGCCATCGTCGCAGATATCTCCAAAGCACAGTAACTACTGCTGACTTCAAATGGGCACGAAAGGGCGCAGCGTGCTGCGCCCTTTTGCTGTTGCACTATTTGTATATGGAGTATACTCAGACATGGCAGCCAAGATTGTTGAAGGCTATACATTCGACGATGTACTCATTCGTCCTGCGAAGTCCGCCATGGAACCATCAGAGGCTTCGCTCAAAACGAGCGTGGCAGGTATTGCGCTCGAACTCCCATTTCTTTCTGCGGCGATGGACCGCGTTACCGAAGCGAAGCTTGCTATCGAGCTCGGGAAGCTCGGGGGTCTCGGTGTCCTGCACCGCAACTGCTCCGTAGAAACCCAAGTCAAAATGGTGGAGGAAGTCAAAAAAGCAGGAGTAAAGGTGGCCGCCGCATGCGGTCCGTTCCATGTCGAGCGCGCACTCGCGCTCGACAGCGCAGGATGTGATGCAATCGTCATCGACTGCGCGCATGGGCACAATCTCAATGTCATTGCCAGCGCAAAGAACATAAAGAAGCAGCTCAAGCACGCAAAAATGATTTACGGCAACATCGCGACCGGTGAGGCCGCGAAGGCAGCGTGTGCATTTGCGGACGCGGTGAAAGTGGGCGTGGGCCCGGGCTCGATCTGCACCACGCGGCTCATCTCCGGCGTCGGTGTCCCGCAGCTCTCCGCGGTCATGGAGGTCGCTGCGGTGGCGAATAAGAAGAAGGTGGCCGTCATCGCCGACGGCGGCATACGCAACTCCGGCGACATCGCCAAAGCGATGGCGGCCGGTGCCTCGGCTGTCATGTGTGGCAACCTTTTTGCTGGCACAGATGAGGCGCCGGGAAAGATTGTCGAGAAGAATGGCAAGAAACTCAAGGAGTACCGCGGCATGGGTTCACAGTCGGTCATCAAAAGCGCGAGCGGCTCGGAGCGCTATTTTACGCACGGCAGAAAGGCAGTTCCCGAGGGCGTCGAAGCGCTCGTCCCGTGCAAAGGCCCGCTTTCAGAAATCGTCGCGTCGCTGGCATCGGGGCTCCAGGTCGGCATGGGATACGTCGGCGCACGCAATTTCAAAGAATTTCAAAAGAACGTCTCGTTCATCCGCATCACGCACGCCTCGATTGCAGAAGGAAAGCCGCATTCCCTCGAGGGCATTACGGGGTAGAATACGCGCATGAACTTGTGGCAGCGTTTCTGGGGTTGGTATGAGCGCACCTACACGCTCAACATATCGATAGCTCTCGGGCTTTTCCTGCTGCAAATCATCCACCTGATCTGGCTTTCCGGCGAGGTGGTGTGGGGGCGCATTCATGAGCACTCACTCTTTGAGTTTACGGGCATCTGGCAGACGCTCATCATCCTCGTGGACTACACGGAAATCCCCGCGCTGATCTCCGTCTCGCTCGTGTACATCAACGAGCTTCGGAAGGGCTTTAGCTGGCTGAGCCTTATGTACCTCGTGTTTCTCAATTCGCAGTGGCTGCACATTCTCTGGATAACCGACGAATTCGTCGTCGCGGCATTTGCGGGCGCGGCAGCCGTCGCAATACCGATGTGGCTCGCATGGGTGGCTATCCTCATCGATTACCTCGAATTGCCCGTCATGTTCGACACGCTCAAGAAATTCTTCGCCGCTCTGCGCGAGGGGAGGACAAAAGAATTTCTCAAGCATGAGCTGCGGGAGGAAGACATATGAGCATGGAAGAGCGTCGCTTTAGACACAGTGTACGGGTCGATGCTGAAGCCCAGCGTCGCCTGAAGGGTGATTCGGAAACGGGAGAACTGTCGAACAAGATCATGGCTTCGCTCATCGGAAGTGAAGGGAGCGTTGACTCCGCATTTGAAGCGAGCTCCGCATACCTAACTGATGGATTCGAAAGGCAGGCCGACGGGTTGAGGACGCTGCGTGGGATTAATGATAAGGAGGTTCGCCGCCGTAAGGCCATCCCTCTTTTGCAAAAGCGGAAGAACATGCTCAATAGCCTGAAATTCGCTCTTGGTTCCCATTCGTTTACGGAGCTTGAAGACGAGCAATTGCGCTGGCTGTACAACATGGGCTCAGCTTTCAGTAACTACCTGTCAAAAAACTTGGGCATTTTTGAGACACAATATGGCATGAGCCGAGAACAGGGGTCGGTATTGTCGAGTGTCTCCACGGTAGAGACACTGCAATGTCTCGCAGAGATACTCGTCGCAGGCTATCGCCAAGCTTCTGACGTTGAGTCAGTAGAGCATGCGCCGAATGGAGCTAAGTACCTTGAAGAGACCGCGTTCGCCCTTTTCCATTCAATGGCGGTGAAGGCGATGGGGTTGGAAGCTGGAACTCATTTGTACAATATAACTCAATCGGGAGCCCGAGGAATGGCCGCAGCGTATCTAATGTACAGTGACGCCACGAAGAATAGGTTTGGGAAATCATTCCGTGTATTCTTCCCGCCTCCGCACCTAGACGCGCTAGAGCAAACGGATCTACTTCTTGTCGACGAAGAGGGCATGAGCGCGGAGGTGAGACAGGAAATCATGAGTGCGCTCGAAGCGGGCACTCAGGACGACTACGATGCTATCAACAAGATTAGTGACGCCGCGAAGCAACATGTGTACAAGGTGCAGGTGAAAATGAATTCAAATGGAAAAAGTCGTGACGTCGCCCAGGACACTGTGGAGAGAGAAAAGTTCGCGTCTGCTAGGTGTACGAGTAAAGGATTTGACAACTATGATTATCTAGTGCTAAATAATGACCAGGTGCGCGATGTCCTGCGCGCAGGGAGACCAGCATGAAAGAGCGAATCGCAGGGGCTGGAAAGGTGGCCCGCACGTCGAGCGAACGCATCCGAGGTGCGGTCATTAGCATCACCAGGGACCAGGCCGAAGCCGTGGTGGTCCAGTTTGAGGAGGGAAATGGCACGGAGGTCGATAGCGACACAGTGCAACTTCTCGAAAGATTCTTCCTCGAGCGAGATGATGCGGCGGATCTGTCGCAGCGCTTCGACGAAGCGCTAAAAAAGTACACACTCTGATTTCACTGGACGAAAAAAAGCCGCCATTTAAGGCGGCTGTTTTCATACCCGATTGCACTTAGGGACACTTTGCGACAAAGTGTGCCAATGGAATGGCTTGCGGGTATCATTGCGGCGGTAGTCGGCTTTTTGGTCGGCATTATTCCGACATTCGGCGAGGAGCTTCGCTACCGTATGCCGCTCCCGGCATCGATAGTGCGCCCAGAGGTCACGGTGCTCTTCGGGGGTGACATGATGTTCGACAGATCGGTGCGGCAGTACATGGAGCAATATGGCGACGACCACGTGTTCTCGTGCATCGTCGACGTACTGAACAAGCCTGACCTCGTCGTGGCCAATCTCGAGGGGCCGATAACCGACAATCCATCCATCAGTGTCGGCAGCACACCGGGGGACAGCAACAATTTCACTTTTACTTTCCCGCCATCCACGGCGGCGCTCCTCGCACGACACAACGTCCGCCTCGTGAACCTCGGCAACAATCACATGCTTGATTTTGGATGGGACGGTTTTTCGCAGACGAAACAGCGCCTCGAGGCCGCTGGCGTGGGCTACTTCGGAAGCGTCGGCGATGATGTGTCGGTGTATTCCACCGACACGCACGGTGTCCCGCTATCGTTCGTGAATTTCAACGAATTCGCTCACAGCTCGACTGATATGATATATCATATCAGTCGTCGGATCGGGTCGGAGAGCGATGCTGGTCGCATCGTCGTGGTGTATACGCACTGGGGCGAGGAGTACGTGCCTGCGACTGAGAGGCAAAAGGCGCTTGCGCGCGATTTCGTCGATGCCGGAGCGGATATTGTCATCGGCTCTCACCCGCATGTGGTGCAGGAACATGAACTGTACGAGGGGAAACACATCTACTACTCACTCGGCAACTTTGTCTTTGACCAGTATTGGGAGGATGCGGTACGAGCCGGTCTTTTGGTGGAGGTGAGCTTTGATAGGAATGGGGTAAAGACAACTCGGGACATCCCCATACGCCTCGACCGCGACCGGCGGACTTGTATTTCGGGGTAAGCACATCTTCACTTCATCGTCTGTATGAGTACAATGGGCAACACCGTATGACTTCCTACCGAACAATCGCTATCGCCCTGGGCGCGGCAGTACTGCTCGCCCTGGTGCTCATCGCCGCGGTCCTGCTCATCAAACCGGACGGGGATACGGCGGCGCGCGCCGTGGCAACCGATTTTGTTGCACAGTTGAAAAATGTATCTCTTGCGGCGGATGACGAAGAGCTTCAGAGCGCAATTCGTGAGTACTATGCACCGTACGTGACAGAGGAATTGCTCGCGGAGTGGCTCGAAGACCCGCAGTCGGCACCGGGCAGAGAAACATCGAGCCCCTGGCCCGATCGGATTTTCATCAAGCAAGTCGCGCAGCAGGGCGAGACGTACGTCATCAACGCCGACGTGCTCTACATGACGAGCGTCGAGGAAGCGAGTCCTGAGGAAGATGCATCCGGCGTGGTTGTGGTCACGATACTTGTCATGCGCACCGATGACGGCTGGCGTGTCGCGGCGTACGAGGAACTCTTCGGCGAGGAGCTCGACGAAAGAGCCACGACGACCGACGAAGAGCTTCGCGGCTAATCCACACCCGCATTCTGAATTCATAGGCGATACTACCCCGCATGTCGCAGAAGAAATACACGTACTTCACGATTTTCTTCGTCGTCGCGCTCCTCGTGCTCTCGAGTGTGGCGTGGAAGGACTATGTTGTTTCGCTCGGTGTTGCCGGCGGTGTCTGACGCGTGAAAAAAAGGAAGATTCTGCTACACTGCTCTGCACTTGGGGGCTCGGCCCCTGACGTATTGCGGGATCGTCTAATGGTAGGACTACTGCCTCTGGAGCAGTGTATCTTGGTTCGAATCCAAGTCCCGCAGCATGAAGTACCTCTTTATCTCTTTGCTCGGTATAGCCGTTCTGCTCGGCGCTGGGTTTTACGTGTTGAACGCCTACATATACGAAGAGAAGCAGCCTTTTGCTGCACCGCACTACAAGGATGCGGAATACGTGATTGACGGGCAGCGCGTGAGACTCCGGGATGGAGTATCCGAGACAGAGATTGCGCCCGGCTCTGCGAGTACCCTCGTGACGCGCTACTTTGGTAATGAACTCGAGACCGACCTCGACGGAGATGGTGATACCGATGTCGTCTTTCTACTCACACAAGAAGGCGGTGGAAGCGGCACGTTCTTTTACGCTGTTGCAGCGCTCAAGACTGAACGCGGCTATGTCGGGTCAGACGGCTATCTCCTCGGCGACCGCATTGCGCCGCAGTCGACGAACCTCAGCACCAATCCGCGGCACGTGCGCGTCGTGGTCGTCAACTACGCCGAGCGCGCCCCTGGTGATCCGATGACTGCGTCGCCCTCCCTCGGCAAGAGTGCGTACCTGAAGCTCGACGCGGAGCGCATGCAGTGGGGCATCGTGGAGCCCAATTTCGAGGGTGAAGCGCGTTGATGCTCTCCTTTTCCGCGGGTGTATAATTGCTCCATGACACTCCCGTACCCTGCAGGTCACCCGTCGCAGTATCCTTTTGGCCAGATACGCCACTACTACGGCGATGTTGTCCGCGCACTATTCATCACGCTCGCGGTTCTCTGCGGCATATCAATACCCACGGTTGGCGATCTGCAAACGACGGCGCCCATCGGCGTCCTCGTCATCGTCGTTCTTCTTGTTCTTGCTGGTCTCACGAGCCCGCACGGAAAGATTGTACTCGTTCTCAATGCTGTCACTTCAGGCGCCCTCCTTGTTGGTGCCCAACTCACCGCGCTCGGGTACTACGCGCGCGAATTCTACGTAGCGTTTGCTTTGCTCGAAGCTGTGTCGATTGTCGCCATGGTTGCGCTTTACTACAGCGTCAAGACGGTGCGCGCGAAGTTTGCAGGCAAGATTGGAAAAGTAGAAAGCCCCGAGGAGTTTGCTACTGAAGCCGCGTCCGCCCGTCCCACGGAATTCGAGTAAGCATATGAAAGGTTACGTAACAGACATAGAGAGTGCATCACGCGAGAATTCTGACTTCCGCCGTGTTCTTTACACGGGAAAACATTCCCAGCTCGTCCTCATGAGTTTGAAACCGGGAGAGGAAATCGGCAAAGAGGTGCACGAGCTCGACCAGTTCCTGCGATGTGAAAGCGGGGAGGGGAAAGCGATACTCGATGGCGTCGAGCACATCGTCAAGGACGGGACTGCAATCGTGGTACCTGCGGGGGCAGAGCACAATATCATCAACACCTCACCCACCGAGGACATGAAGCTCTACACTATCTACTCACCGCCGGAACACAAAGATGGCACGGTTCACGTCGCAAAAGCGGACGTAGTGGAGGAGCATTTCGATGGGATTACAAGCGAATAACTTTTTCATGTCTACCGATAAGAAAAACGAAGCGCTCGCTTTCTTGAAAGCTCACAATGCAGGTGTGCTTGCGTCTGCCGGCACCGATGGCAAGCCGCACGCGAGCGCCATCTACTACGTCGCAGACGAGAATTTCAACATCTATTTCATGACCCTTTTCGCGAGTCGCAAGTACCAGGCGATGCGCGCCAATCCAGCCGTCGCCTTTACGGTGGGCACGCTCGATGTCCCGCAGACGCTCCAGATAGAAGGCACTGCGACAGAGCTTACGCACGAAGAAGAAAAGACCGAGCGCATCTCGCAAATCATCGAAATCCTCATGTCGAGCAGCACGCACTACGCACCGATTACGAAGCTCGACCGCTCTGAGGTGGTTGTAATGTGGATCAAGCCCTCGTGGGTGCGGTGGGCCGATTATGCTTCGGGGGAGACGGGGACCGACAAGGTCCTCACAGAGTTGCCGCTGTCTTGAGACTTGCCGCCGCGGTAGTCCCTGCCACAAAGCCCGTGGTCCAGCAGAGTTGGAGACTGTACCCGCCAGAGGGTCTTTGCACATTGAGGATGTCGCCGACAAGGTAGAGGTTGTTGCACTTCAGCGAGCGCATTGTTTTAAAATCGACTTCCTTCATATCAACTCCACCCGCGGTGATGATGGCCTTATCCATACCGAGGAGGTCTCGCACCTGGACGCGCAGGTGCTTGAGTGTGCGCATGAGGCGCAGGCGTTCGTCTCGCTTTACGCTGTTGCACGGCGTTTCCGGCGATATCTCTGCGAGTGAAAGGACAATCGGCACGAGCGCCGGTGCTGTGAGCGAGCCCAAAGCATTCTTTATCAGCTTGACGTGGTGCTCCTTGAGGAGAGCCTGTAGTGCGGCGTTGGCTTTCTCGTATCCCATGTCTGGCAGCATGTCGATTTCGACTGTCACGTCACCATACTTGAGAAGCTCGCCGATTTCGTGACTCATATTGAGTATGCCTGGGCCTGAAAGGCCAACGTGCGTGAAGAGCACCTTGCCGCAAGCCGATGCTTGTTTCACCTCATTTTGGTAGAGCGTAATCTTCGCATCCTGCAGACTCACCCCCGCGGCGCGGTGTACCCACGTGTCCTTGGTGCGAATCGGCACAAGTGCGCCGCCTCCTTCAACGACGGTGTGACCTACCTCGCGCAGCCAGGCGTACCCGTCGCCCGTCGAGCCGGTCTCGGGGTGTGAGGTGCCGCCCGTCGCAAGGATGAAAGAGTGGGCACGGATGGTACGACCGCCCCTCAGGACGACGTGCGTGATACGCGTCCCGTCTAGTGCAATATGCTTCACCGCGGCATTCAGCACCACCTCCACACCGCCCATGCGCATGTAGTCCACGAGCACGTCCCATACCGCTCGCGCGGTATTTGCGAGCGGAAAGACGCGCTTCTCCGCCTCCTCTTTCGTGGGCATGCCCCGCGTATGAAAAAAATCGAGTGTGTCTTGCACCGCGAACTCGGAAAAGGGGGAGAAGAGGAATTTTCCACTCTCTTTAAATTTCGCGAGTAGGACTCGGTTGTCGAACTCCGCATTGGTGACATTGCATCGACCACCGCCCGTGATGAGAAGCTTTTTTCCGAGCCCCGTATTCTTCTCCAGCAGAATGACTCTCGCGCCCATTTCAGCAGCGCGACCTGCAGCCATCATGCCGGCAGGGCCGCCGCCTATCACCGCGACATCCCAGAGCTCTTCGCTTTTCTCGCCCCCCTTCATGCGGCCATCCTAGCAGTTTGACAGGGCAATAGCTATATGCTACTATTAATTTACCAACGTTCTCACCCCAATCGCGCGAGCGAAAGAGGAATAATGCTTGTCTTGGAGCTTCATTCAGGACCGTCCTGCCAGTCGATAGAAAGGATGAAAGCTTCGAGACGCTGGATTACTTCGCCCTTTCAGGGCACCAGCTTAGAACATGTACCAGAGAAATTATGCGTCCCGTTCGGGAGGCCGGCCGTATCACGGCAACCGCAGCGGCGGATACCGCCAGAGCGCACCTCGTACGAGGCGTCCCGCCCGCGCCGGGCAGCACATCGACGTGTCACGTTTTATCAACAAAGCAGTCGTCACGGAAGTAGAACAAAAGTTTGTGCCTCAGCACCGCTTTGCGGACTTCGCAATCGATGACCGACTCAAGACCAACATTGCCGCAAAGGGCTACGAGACCCCGACGCCTATCCAAGACCGTGCGATTCCGCACGCGCTGCTCGGACAAGACGTCGTCGGTATCGCGAATACGGGTACCGGTAAGACTGCCGCGTTCCTCATTCCGCTCATCCATAAAGTGCTTACGGACAGGAACCAGCGCGTCCTTATCATGGTGCCGACGCGCGAACTCGCGACGCAGATAGAAGAGGAGTATTGGGGCTTCGCGGCGCACATGCGCATCGGTGCTGTGACGTGTGTCGGAGGCGCCAACATCAATCGCCAAATAACGACACTCCGCCGTCATCCCAACTTCGTCATCGGTACGCCGGGCCGTCTCAAGGACCTCATGGAGCGCCGCGCGCTCGACCTCTCGAGGTTCTCGACGGTCGTGCTCGACGAAGCAGACCGCATGCTCGACATGGGTTTCATTGCGGACATGCGCATGATTCTCAGCCACATGCGTCCCGAAAAGCAGACACTCTTTTTCTCGGCGACCATGTCGCGCGACATCGAGAAGCTCATCGGTGATTTCCTTCACAATCCGGTATCGATTTCCGTAAAGACGGGGGACACTGCAAAGAGTGTCGACCAGGACATCGTGCGCACGCAGGGGAAGCACAAGCTCGACGTGTTGCACGACCTCCTCACGCAGCCGGGTTTCTCAAAAGTAATTGTGTTCGGGCGCACGAAGCACGGCGTCGAGAAGCTCTCGAAGCTTCTCGCTGAGCGCGGCTTCAAGGCAGAATCAATTCACGGCAACAAGACGCAGGGGAAGCGCGAGCGCGCCCTTTCGAGCTTCAAAAAGAACCAGATTCAAGTGCTTGTCGCGACCGACGTCGCCGCGCGCGGTATCGATGTGGAGGACGTGAGTCACGTCATCAACTACGACATCCCGACGACGTACGAAGACTACGTGCATCGCATCGGACGCACTGGTCGCGCTGGAAAGGGCGGGAAAGCCCTCACGTTTATCGACTAGCGCACGGAAGGGGCGGCTACAATGCCGCCCCTTGCGCTTTTTGAGAAGAAAGTGCATAAAGGTGGATATTAGCCCAGGATTTAGGCAATTGGTCAACCCAAAAAGCCATAATGTTAGCCATTATTCTTCGCATCATTATATGAAAAAGCTCATCGTTTCTGCAGTCGGTCTTGCAACGCTTCTTTGCGCCTCGGCCGTGTCGGCCCAGGCGTACTACACGGGCGGAACCTACGGCACATCCTACAACTATGCGACATGTGCCTCGCTCTCACGCGACCTCTCAATCGGCATGCGTGGCAGCGACGTATCGGCTCTCCAGAGCTTTCTCGTGAGCCGCAACTATCCTGGCGGCGGCTCCTGGATGGTCACCGGCTACTTTGGCCGCGCGACGCAAGCTGCGGTGCAGATTTTCCAGCGTGAGCGAGGCATTGCTGCGACGGGCGCAGTGGACAGCGCGACGCGCGCAGCAATCTGCCTGCCCGGCCAGGGTGGCAACGTCGTGAATCCGTTCCCGACGTACCCGACATATCCGACGTACCCCACGTATCCGACCTATCCTACGTACCCAACGTATCCGTCGACCGTCACGATTTCGTCACTCTCGACGAACTCGGCTGCTCAGGGTGCTCCGATTACTGTGTACGGCACGGGTTTCGATTACAACAATAACACCGTCTACGTCGGCTCTGTCCCGCTCACCGGCATCTCGTCGCTAAGCGGCACGTCGCTCACGTTTACGGTGCCGACGTACCTTACGGGCACCGTGCAAGTGTACGTCGCGAATACGCGTGGCCAGAGCAATGCGCTCTCACTCTCCATCGTGCCCTTTACGCAACCGTGCCTGCCCGGCCAGGGTGGCACGTACCCGTACACGACGAACTGCGGATGTTCATACCCGTACAACAATTGTCCGACCGGACAGCTCTCGATTTCGTACCTCTCACCGACGAGCGGTGCGGTCGGCAGCACGGTGACGATATACGGGACGGGCTTCAGCTCTACAAACAACACGGTCATGTTCGGCCAGGGGATTATCACCGGCATCAACTCGTTCGACGGCCGCTCGCTCACGTTTACTGTCCCGTCGCAGCTTGTCGGCTACGGAACGCAGCAAGTAACGCTCGCGACGTACCAAGTGTCCGTCAAGAACAGCGCAGGGTTCTCGTCGAATTCGCTTCCGTTCACGGTGACCTCGCTCGGCTCTGCTGGTGCGCCGATTATCTCGAGCATCTCGGGTCCGACATCGCTCCAGACCGGCTCGACGGGCACGTGGTCGGTCCAGGTCTACAATACGCCACAGAGCTACAGCAACTTTGTCACGGTGTCCGTGACCTGGGGCGATGAAAATCAATACGGTTCATCTCTTTCTCCCGCGCAGACATCGTACGCGCAGGGGAGTCAGACATTCACCTTCTCGCACACCTACCAGCAGGCGGGTACGTACACAGTGCGCTTCACAGTGACGAACGCGTCTGGCCAGACGAATAGTTCGACCGCTATGGTGAGCGTGTCGGGCTCAAACACCGGTTCGCTCGCACTCTCATCAGTGTCTCCCGCTTCTGGTCGTGTGGGCACGCAGGTTGTGCTCACAGGTAGTGGATTCAGTGCGACCGACAACACCGTGCGATTCGGCGTCGGCGGTACGCAGCACCTCCCGTCGTTCAACGGTGGCACGACCATCTACTACACCATTCCGCAATACGTCTCTCCGTGCGATGTCATCGCACAGGGTCAGGTCTGCGCGCAGTACTTCCAGCAGGTAACACCGGGCACATACTCGATATCGGTACAGAACGGTTCGTACACGACGGGTGCGCTCAACTTCACGGTCACGCAGTAAGGCTGTCATGTGATGCACGAAAAAACCGCCGCACGGCGGTTTTTTCGTGCATACTGTTGGTATGCGCAGGCTTATTCGCTACGGTGGATTTTTTGCGATTATCGCAGCCGCGCTTCTTGTTGCCGCGCCGATTTTGATGCGTTTCGCAGTGAGACCATACATCCACGAATCTATTTCACATATCCGGCATAGCGATGTCGCGCTCGTGCTCGGTGCGTCGATATACCAGGGGAAGCCGTCTCCCGTCCTCGAGCGGCGCGCAGCAAAAGCCGTCGAGCTCTATAAAGCGGGACACGTCGACCATATTCTCGTGACAGGAGACAACGGTGAAGAAGCGGTCGATGAGGTGACTCCTGTGCGCAAGTATTTGCTCGAGATGGGCATACCTGCTGAGGACATTTTCCTCGACCACGCCGGTTTTGATACCTATAGCAGCATGTATCGAGCGCGGGATGTGTTCGGAGCGCAATCGGTCATAGTCGTGACGCAGGATTTTCACATGCCGCGCGCGCTCTTTATTGCGCGCGAGCTCGGAATCGATGCATATGGCGTCCTCGCCGAGGGCGACGGTGCCGAGAAAGACTACGTGCGCGAAGTGCCCGCTTCGGTCAAGGCGGTGTTTGATATTGTGACGGGGCGCATGCCGCAATACCTCGGTGAGAGAATTCCTTTGGAAGGGGATGGAAGTGCGACGTGGTATTAGCCTTCGCGCCATTGTAGAATACGCGGCATGAAATTCTCTCTTCCTCACCAAGGTAATACGGAGCAGGGGGTTGCGCGCCTCAAGCAACTCCTCGATGAACACCGCTCTCAGATGTCTGAAAAGGCGACGGATGTGAAAGAGGAGTGGAGCGACAACGTACTTTCTTTTGCATTTACAGTAGAAGGCAAGCACATTGAAGGTACGGTCACGGTGCAAGACGGCGCGTACGACGTGTACGCAAAGCTTCCGCTCGCACTCAGACTTTTTGAGGGCACCATCGAGCGCATGATTGCAGCCGAAGTGCAGAAGTTGAAGCTCTAAATCGGTACACCGTGTCGGCGTTCATGAACGCGGCATTCCACATCATTTTTTCAAAGACCTTGTAAGAGAGTGTTGGTATACTCCGTCTATGACAGTGATGAAGCGCTCTCGCATTTTCTTGTTGCTGTTCGTTGCGGCGTGTGTCTTTCCGAGTGCGGCGGCAGCGCAGACGTCAAAATTCGAAGTAACGGGCTGGATACCGTACTGGAGGAGCGCGACAGGTACGGCGGATACGCTCCCGCACCTCGACAAGCTCACCGAAGTGAATGCGTTCGTGTACACACTGAAGCAAGACGGTACGCTATCCGACAACGGCAATCTTGATCAAGAACCGTGGCTCTCGTTGCATGCTGCAGCCAAGGCAAAAGGCGTGCGCGTCATCCCGACGGTGATGTCGGGCGATCGGCCGCTCATGCACCGCATCCTCAGCAATCCGACGACACGCAAAGCGCTGGTGGATGAAATCGTGCGCACGGTCAATCAAAAGGGTTTCGATGGCATCGATATCGACTTCGAGCACAAGCTCGCTGAGACGCGCGACCACTTCTCAGCATTCCTCCGCGAGCTCCAGGCGGCGCTTGGGACGAAGTGGCTCATGTGTACTATCGAGACTCGAATACCGCTGAGCGATCAGTACTACGGAGTGACGATGCCCGCGGGTGCTGGTGAGTACTCCAACGACCTCAAAGCGATCAACACCTACTGCGACCGCGTGCGCATCATGGCGTACGACCAACAGCGCATCGACCGCAGCGTCAATGCGCAGTACGAAGCGCGCGGCGAACTCTACGCACCTGTCGGCGACCCTGCGTGGATAGAGAAAGTGGTCAATTACATGAGCGCCGACATATCAAAAGACAAGATGCTCATCGGCATCCCCACCTACGGCTACGAGTACGCGGTGACGTCCTACGCGAACAACCAGTACGTCTACGATATTCTCTGGACATTCAATCCCGGCTACGCATGGCCGCTTGCGCAAGAGCGCGGGCTCACCCCGACGCGCGCCTCCTGGGGTGAAATGCACTTCTCCTATATCTCCGCAATCCCCACGAGCACACAGCCAAGCAATCTCGGTGCAAACTCGGCGCTCCTCGCCGCCGCGGCATCAAGCCTCTTTGCGAACCAAAACAATTCCAACATGACATTTCGCTACGTCGTGTGGCCCGATGCCACATCGATCCAGCAGCGGGTAGACCTCGCGAAACGATTGGGGGTGCGCGGCGTCTCGGTGTTCAAATTCGACGGCGGTCAGGATCCGGGCATGTGGGGTGTCCTCTCTGGCGTTCGTGGCGAGATTGAGCAGAAGACCGTATCGGCAGCTCCAGGCGGTGGCATGCTGAAGGCCGTCACGCGTCCACTCTCGCTCAATTCGGTCCACGCTGATGTAAAGACTGTCCAAATCATCCTCAACTCAGATCCTGATACGCGCGTGGCGCAAAGCGGCGCCGGCTCGCCAGGGCAGGAGACTACCAGGTTCGGCCCACTGACGCGCGCGGCTGTTCAGAAATTCCAGGTCAAGCACGGCATCGCGGGCCCCGGCCAGGCGGGCTATGGCACCGTCGGCCCCAAGACCCGCGCCAAGCTCAATCAGCTTATTGCGCTTTGAGCTATTGCTGTGCTCTGCGCTGATATACTAGACCGACATGATGTCGGAGCGCCTTCCACGTAAATCCAATTCCTCATTTGAAAAAGAACGTGCATTCCACGACGAGCGCTGGTCAAAGAAGACGGAGGGTTTCAATCTGAGACGAAAGACTAGCGATGATTTCATGCGCGATGAAGCGAATCGCGATAACGCAGATTTCGATAAGCGTCAGCACGTGGAGTTCGAAAAATGGCAGGAATCGTTGCGTGTCGTGATTGAAAACCTAAAGTCTCGAATCGAGAATCCTAATGACCCCGACAATACGGTGATGCTGATCATGATGGGGGGCGGGATGAAGGGACCTTATACGGCGGGGCAAGGACTGGCTCTGCAGATGGTAGGCCTCACTCCTGAGAAAGTAGACATGGTCGTTGGCACATCAACAGGGGCGGTTGTCGCGACCGCATTTGTCGCAGGTATCGAGGCGATGAAGAAGAGTACAACCATGATGCTTGAAGAGCTTTCGTCAAAAGACTTCATCAATCCAGCGCGGTTTTGGGAAGTCATCAAGATTCGGATGATAAAGAAACTATGGACTGAAGAAGGAGAGTATGCGCTAAATATAGACGGTATCAAGAAAGCGAAGCCAGATCTGATTTATACTGCGACGGAGCCTGTCAAAGGCGACGAGGAGCCGATAGTACGATTGCTCGATGCGAAGACCATAGAGCCGGGAATGGTCGATGGAGTTATGGCATCTATGTCCATTCCATACATAACAGGCGAGATTCCGGAGATTGACGGGGAAACATACTACGATGGGGGATTCGGCCGAATGGATATAGAGGCGTACATAGATGAATTCACCAAGCGACACGGCAAACCTCCAAAAAATATCCTGATATTGCCAACGATGCCTTTCGACGTACTCGAGAACATTAAGCCCTCAGTCGCCGAAATGAAATTAGCGGAATTTGCTCAGAAGAGAGCAGGCTCATTGGTGCAAGCAGGCTCTCTCGATAAGGCTGCTTCGCTTCGTCAAATAGAAAAGGGACTCTTGCTCAAAGCGGAGCAGCGCAAGGCCTTAGAATTGATTCAACAGAGAAAGGGTATCCATATTGGGATAATGTGGCCGCCGAATTCTGACCTCACGACGATGAGCATCGATGGGGGAGAAATGAAGGAGGCAGTACTCTCGTCCGCGCGAGACACAATCAAACAATTCGGCGAAAAGCAGCCTGATGAGATACCGCTCTATGTCTCGCTAAAACAGAAACTCAAGGATGCCATCTCAAAATTCAAGACAGCGGCGTAGAGTATGTTTGCTCCTCAGGAAGATGGTGTAGAATGGGCTGACTATGCCAGAACAAAAAAGGGACCTTAGCAGTCTGTACACTCCGATTGCAATCGTGGTCGCGGGTGTGATTATCGGCGCTTTCGTCATGGTGGGTCTCTCGAAAATGGGAGGCACGGCGAGTGGAGGCACAGCAGTGCTTCCCGATGTTGATATCTCCGACGTGAGCATCGAGGGACATCCCTTCATCGGTGATGCGAATGCGCCAGTCGTCCTCGCGTATTGGTCCGACTACCAGTGCCCATTCTGCAAGGCTGTAGAAGTGGGACACCCACAGATACCGACCGAGCCCGTACTCCCTGTGCTCATCGAGGAATACGTCGACACCGGGAAGCTCAAGATTGTTTTCAAAGACTACGCATTTCTCAGCGAAGACTCGGTCACTGCAGCGCTCTGGGGCAGGGCTGTGTGGGACCTCTATCCGGAAAAATACTGGGAATGGCGCGAAGCGATGTACGAAGCGCAAGATGAAGAACACGGTGGATTTGGCAACGAGGAGACTATTCTCCAGCTCACGCAAGGAATCAGCGGCATCAACGCGAGCGCCGTCCGCACACGTGTCGCATCCAACAGCGCCGAGTACATGACCCTCATCGAGGCAGACAAGACGGAAGGGACGAATCTCGGTGTGCAGGGTACGCCGGGCTTCATCACGGGGAAAACGCTGATCCCGGGCGCGCTCCCGCTCAGTGATTTCCGAGCAGCCATCGACGCGCAGCTCTGATTGACGCGTCCATAAAAATAGGGCAGAATAGAGCCACGGGGTGCCCCGCAAAGGGGCACTTTCCTCTACGAAAAGTGTTCAGGCGAGGGCGGATCTAGGCGCGAGCGAGGACCCAACCGAGCTGTATGAACAATACAGTGAGGGAGGACCGCAGCTCGCAACAACGAGACGACCCGCATCAACACTTTTAATATGGAAATACGGAATATTGCGATTATTGCGCACGTCGACCACGGCAAGACCACGCTGACCGATGCGATTTTGCGCCAGACGGGTGTCGCCGAAGAAGGTGTCTCGATGGACAGCAATGCGCTCGAACAGGAGCGCGGCATCACTATCTACTCCAAAAACGCAGCCGTATTTTACCCTTCGGCGAGCTCAGGGCGAGCAATGACGAAGATAAACATCGTCGACACACCTGGCCACGCCGACTTCGGCTCCGAGGTCGAGCGCGTCCTCCGCTCCATCGACTCCGTGCTCCTCGTCGTCGACGCGCAAGAGGGTCCCATGCCGCAGACACGATTCGTACTGAAAAAGTCACTCGAGCTGGGCCTCCGTCCCATCGTCGTCATCAACAAGATAGACAAGCCTGCGGCCGACCCCGCGCGCACAGAAGAGCAGGTGCTCGAACTTTTCCTCGAGCTTGGCGCAAGCGATGCGCAGGCAGAGTTCCCCATAGTGTATGCCATCGGCAAACAGGGACTCGCCAAGAGGAAACTGACCGACGAGTCCACCACCATGGACCCACTTCTCGACTGCGTGCTCGAGCACGTGAAGCCGGCCAATGCGAACGTCGATGCATCTGCACCATTGCGCGCGCAGCCGTTCAACCTCGGCTACGACAACTTCCTCGGACGTCTCGCGGTCGCACGTGTCTACGAAGGCACGCTTCGCGCCGGCGATACTGTGTATGTGAAGAAGCCGACTGGTGAGACGCGGCAGGGGAAAATCACCAAGATGTCGACGTTCAAGGGGCTTCAAAAGATTGATGCGGCAGAAGTGAGTGCAGGGGACATTGCGCTCATCGCGGGTCTCCCAGACATCTACATCGGCGAGACGATTACGACGAGCGAAGCGGTGGAGCCGCTTCCTGCTATCGCCATCGACGAGCCGACCATCACACTCAACTTCCTCGTCAACAACTCACCCTTTGCCGGCAAGGAGGGCAAATTCGTCACGTCCCGACAAATTCGCGATCGGCTGGAAAAGGAGCTCGAAATCAACGTGGGTCTCCGGGTAGATTTCTCCGGCGGCGACACAATGAAGGTGTCGGGTCGCGGTGAACTCCACATAGCAATTCTCATCGAGAACATGCGCCGTGAAGGGTTTGAACTCCAGGTCTCGCAGCCCCAGGTCATCATCCGCGAAGAAGCGGGCAAGCGCATGGAGCCTTTCGAGGAAGTCATCGTCGATACGCCGAGTGAATACCAGGGCCCGATTATCGAGCGTCTCGGTGTCCGCAAGTTTGTGATGAAGGATCTCAAAGTGCACGAAAATTCCGTGCGCCTCATTTTCGAAGGACCGACGCGCGGGCTCCTTGGCTACAAGAATCAGTTCGTGCTCGATACGAAAGGAGAAGGAATACTTTCGTCGCGTGTCATCGGATTCAAAGAATACGCAGGAGAGATTAAGAAAAAGCAGGTGGGCTCGATGATTTCGATGGCGAGCGGTAAGGCGCTGGGCTTCTCTCTGTGGAACCTCCAGGAGCGCGGCGTGCTCTACATCGGTCCGGCAGTCGAAGTGTATGAAGGTCAAGTCATCGGCAATACATCAAAGGGCGAAGAAATGGCGGTCAATCCCACAAAGGGCAAGCAGCTCACCAACATGCGCTCCAAAGGCACCGATGAAGCGCTCAACCTCATACCTCCGTTTGACCTCACTATCGAGCGCGGTCTCGAAGTCATGGCAGAAGACGAGTACCTGGAAATCACGCCGTCGTCGGTACGTCTGCGCAAGAAGTACCTCTCCGAGACCGAGCGCAACCGCGCGGGTCGTGGGGTCGATGCGAAAATCCCGGGTTAAAAGGCTGAATCTGTATACTAGGGGCATGGTGTATGCCGATAGAAAAGAAGCGGGGCAAAGACTCGCTGTCGAAATCGCGGAGCGTGACTACGCGCGTCCGCTCGTGCTCGCACTCCCGCGCGGTGGCGTCCCGGTGGGGTACGAAGTGGCGCGAGCACTGGAATGCCCGCTCGATACACTCGTCGCGAGGAAAATCGGCGCGCCCTTTAATCCAGAGTGGGCGGTAGGAGCGATAGCACCAAAGGGCATCGTTCTTTTTGACGACGAAGCTATCGCCTTTGCATCGATCTCTCGCGCGGCCGTCGAGGGAGTCGTCGGTTCGGAGCAGCAGGAACTCGAGCGCAGAGAACGTACGTACCGAAGCGGTACGTTTTCGGCGGGCTACATCCCGCAGACGGTCATCCTTGTCGACGACGGCATCGCGACGGGGATGACGGCACGCGCGGCGCTCATGGCGGCGCGTCTGAAGTTCCCAAAGGCACGGCTCGTCTTTGCGGTGCCGGTGTGCGTAGGTGAGAGCGCCTCGCTCGTGAGAGACCTCGCCGATGACGTGATGTGCCTCGAACAATCTGCGGCGACGTCTGTCGGCGCATCGTACACCGATTTTTCGCAGCTAGAAGACGAGACAGTCGTACAGATTCTCTCCGGCGATCCGCCGCCTGCGACATAAGGACTTTGATACAATGTGCGCATGACACGAGTCCCCATGCCGGAGAGTGAAGAGGAGTGGAAGGAGGTGCTCACTCCCGAGCAATATGCTGTTCTGCGCGAGAAGGGGACTGAAGCGCCCTTTAGTGGCGAGTACGTTCACGAAAATGCCGATGGTACGTATGCGTGCAAAGCCTGCGGCAACCCACTTTTCGATTCGACAGCAAAATTCGACTCAGGCACGGGATGGCCGTCCTTCGACCAAGCCCGCGAGGGTGCCATCGAGACGCACAGTGATACCACGCTGGGCATGGCGCGCACCGAAATCACGTGCGCGCGGTGCGGCTCGCACCTAGGACACGTCTTCGACGACGGTCCCACGAGAACAGGTAAAAGATATTGTATAAATTCGGTCTGTCTGGATTTAGAGGAGAAGTGATACTGCGACCGAGCGTAGAGCGAGGAAGTGCCGTAAGCCAGCAGGCGGCGGCCATAAATTCTGTGTGTCTCGATTTGGAAGAGAAATAGAAAAGGTCCCGCGCACGCGCGGGACCTTCGCCGCTCTGCATCACCGAAGCCCAGCGATCTCCAGCACCAGCTTTCTCCGCACGGCTTGAGCGAATTGACCGTATGAGCTGACTTCGATGACGAAGCTGCCTAGACCGCCGATGACTTGTTGCCTGTAGTAATCGACGACATCCTTCTCTTGTGCAGTAATCGCGAGGCCATTGATGACAAACCCGCGGCTCACCGCCTCGTCTCTCGCGTATCCAGCGGAAGGGCTCTCGCTGTTCTTGCCATCGCCAGACACGTCAATGATCTTCTTGAGTGAGCGGAATGGCGCGGCATCCAGGAGCTGTGTGGCGAATGCAATTCCTCCTGTCACTGAAGTAGAGGTGCAGTTGTACACGCGGGGTACCGCATCGAGAACTCGAGCGAGGCGCAAGAGTGACGCTTTGTCAGAAAGTCGCGTCCACGGGACGACGACCCGCTGACTCATCAGGTCGCACCAGTGCACAACTGCGACAGCGATAGACTGACGGATGCCCCTCTGTATTGCGGCTGCAACTTGCTGGGAGCGAAATGCCTCGGCGTAGCCCGACATTTGCAGCTGGTAGCGGTCTGCGTTGACGCTGCCTGACGTATCGATGGCAAGCACGAGCGCGACATCGACCTCGGGGTTGTCGGTGGGGTTTCCGCCGGTTGGGGTGAACGTGAACGTAATGACAACGAGCAGAATGATCAGACGTTGCAACATTTCAACCTCCCTGAGCGTGTGTTGAACGTGAGGGGAGCATACGCCTCAGAGCTTATTGGTCAAGTTATCCAGAGGTAGGGCAAAAATGCGCTTTCAATGAAATGTTGCGTGATAAAATCCGCGTATATCAATAAATTATTCGTATGCTCCTCTCACAACTCCTCGGTCTTTACTTTATAATCGTCGGCGTCATCGTGCTCTATCGCCGCAGGTCTATCATGCCGGCGATCTCCCAGCTCGTGGCGAATAGGCCGCTTCTCCTTGTTATCGCACTCGCCGAGATCCTCGCCGGTCTCGCGATTATTCTTACATACCCCAACATCACTGCAGATGCCGACGGAGTGATTGCACTCATCGGTTGGGTACTTGCGGTGGAAGGCGTGCTCTACCTCGCGATGCCGATACAGTCGGTCCAGCGCTTCGTCCGCAAGTTCAACAACGAAACCTGGTACGGCACAGGCGGCGCTATCGCGGTCCTCCTCGGCGGCTACCTCGCAGCCACCGGATTCGGCCTTCTCTAGGTATTTTCTCCCCCAAAGACCCCGGCACCCCGGGGTCTTTGCCCGTGCACACAAAGTGGCATGGACAAAATACCCTGCCGCGTCCTTTGAAATACTTTGCTGTTAGGCGCCGTACGACCCAATCCAGAAGCACTGCTTCGCAGTGTTATGCCACTTTGTGTGACCGGGCTTTGCATTTTCTGTGGGAGTGGCACTATGGGGGTATGGTACAGAAAGTACTCATCGGCGTTATAGGGCTTGCCCTCGTCGGCGCAGCGGCATTCTACTTTTTTGGCGGGAAAGTCCCTGGATTTGGCGAGAAGCCCATCAGCACGGCGCGCTTTGTGTGTGATGCCGACAAGAGCATCACGGCGACGTTTTACGAATCAAAAGTGGCGCTCGAGCTCAGCGATTTTCGTTCGCTCGAGTATCCGCAGCTCATCTCCGCGTCCGGCGCTCGCTACGGGAGCGAAGACGAGAGCTTTATATTCTGGAACAAAGGCGACACGGCATTCATCACCGAAAGTGGCGTCGAGACTTTTAGCAACTGCGAGATAGAAATCGCGGGGCAGTCTACGCGCGCGACATATGCCTCGAGCTCGACAGGCGTCACCATCAAATACCCGCGCACGTACCGACTCGATGCGGGCTACCAGTACGAGGGAGTTCCGAACAAGCCGATACCTGGCGTGAAGTTCCTGATTCCACTCGAGATGGCGACGGGCACCAACCTCTCAGCAGCGGATAGCGGGGTATCTGTAGAGCAGCTCCCGCGCGCACTCGCGTGCACGGGGGACATCTTTGTGCTTCCGAATGTGAAAGCGACGGCGATGTCCGAAAACGGAGTGACATACTCGCTTGCCACCACGAGTGAGGCGGCGGCAGGGAATCGGTATGAGGAGTACGTCTACGCGATTGCAGGATCGAGGCCCTGCACGGCGGTGCGCTACTTCATACGCTACGCGGCGATAGAGAACTTCCCTAGCCAGGCAGGCGAGCCCGGAGCCGTGCGCGAGTTCGACCGCGCGGCACTTCTCGCAGATTTCGACAAGATCCGCACCTCGCTTGTGTTGACCGCCACGTCATCAGCGGGTACCCCTTAATTGACGCCTCGAATGCGGTGAGGCATAGTCTTCGCAGTTCCATATCCACATTGGGGAGGTAGCCTTGGACATCGTCTTCGACTTCTTCATCGGTATCGCGAAGGTGCTCGGTGCATTCGCACTGCTCGCCCTCGTTGTCATGTTTGTGATTCGCTTTGCGCGGAACACGTTCACTCTCGCGGGCGGCGCTCCGTACGGCGCGATTCCGTACATCTCAAGCAAGAACACAATTCTCGTGTTCAATCTCAGCGGTCCCGTCCTGACCGACCCGACGACCGTCAGCCCCTGGGCTCGGCGGTTCGCGTCCTTCGGCGAGGAACTGAAACTCGCGCTCATGGCTGCCGCGAACAACGACGCCATCAAGGGCGTTGTCGTGCGCTGCTCCACGCCGGGCGGCTCTCCCGTCGGGAGCCAGCTCATTGCTGAAGGCATCGAGGCATGCAAGGAGAAAAAGCCAGTCTTCGTGCACGTGACCGACATGTGCGCGTCCGGCGGCGTGTGGGCGCTCTGCGGCGCCACGCGGATCTTCGCCGCGCGCGACGCGATCGTCGGAAGCATTGGGGTGCGCGGTGCGTCACTCGTGCGATACAGCGGCGTGACGGAGCTTGGGAGCGGCCTCCTCGGAGGCCACATCCGCGCGAAGAGCGTCACGGTCGAAACGATGCATCGGGGCAAGGGCAAGATCTTCGGAAGCCCCTTTGAGGCGGAAGACCCGGAGGTGCGCAAGCACTACGAGCATCACCTCGAAACGATGTACGGGCGCTTTCTTGAGCGCGTCGCATCGGCGCGCCGCACCTCCGTCGAGAAATTGCGTTCGCTTGGCGCTCTCATGTTCGAAGCGCCAGATGCAGTGCACTACGGCCTCATCGACGCGGTCGGGACCTACGAGGAAGCCAAGGTCGCGCTCGCCAAGGAGCTCGGCGTGCCGGTCCAGGAGTGTTTCTTCCTCAAGACGCGGAAGGTGGGGCGTTTCGGTCCCTCGCTTTCGCCCTCCGCGCTCCTCAGTGGTGGAGCGGGTTCGCACACCGCTATGCACGAGCTGCGTGCGGCGCTGCGGCAGGAGAGCGTCCTCACGGTGGCGCCAATGTTCCTGAGCGAGTAGTCCTCGCGGACTTCTCACGGCTGCGCCCCTCACGGGGCGCAGTTTCTTTATGCGGTAGAGTGTACCTATGGGGCCTGTCTACAAAGTCAAAGGCAAGGTCTGGCTCTGGCCGGGGGAGATGGCGGCGTGGCACTTTGTACATGTCGACAAAAAGACATCGGACGCGATCAAGGCACGGCACACGGGGCCGCGTCGCGGTTTTGGGGCGGTGAAAGTACGTGTGACGATTGGGAAGACGAGCTGGAGCACCTCGATTTTTCCCGACAAAAAAAGCGGCACCTACCTTCTTCCGCTCAAAGCGGCGGTGCGCCGCGCCGAGGCGGTGGAGAGCGGCGACGAGATTCAATTTTCTCTTAGTGTGCAATAGACGAGACGACTGTGCGGAGAGGGCGGAATCTAGCCTGCACGGTGCGAGTGGTACAGTGGACACATGATGTACACGGAAAGGATGCAGCGCGCGATTCGCTTCATGCTCAAGACACACGAGGTCTACCAGAAGCAGAAGCGCAAGGGCAAGGACATTCCGTACCTCGCTCATCCACTCACAGTGGGTCTTATCCTCGCGCGCGCCGGTGCTTCGGAAGCCGTGATTATTGCGGGGATTTTGCACGACACGATAGAAGACAGTACCGAAGAGAAGAAAGTGACGAGCGCGATGCTCGCAGAGCGCTTTGGTGCGAGTGTCGCGCGACTTGTGGAAAGTGTGACGGAAAAAATAAAGACAGGCTCGTGGGATGAGCGCAAGCAGGAAGCCCTCGAGCACATCGCGCACTTCTCGCATGATTCCGTACTCCTCAAGAGCGCCGATGTCATCGCCAACAATGCGGAGCTCCTGGAAGACCACGCGCTTTTGGGCGACGCGACATTCGAACGCTTCAATGCCTCGAAAGAGAAGACACTCGGTCACACGCAGCGAGTCATATCCGCGCTTCTCTCACAGTGGCCTGAAAGCCCACTGTCGTCGGATCTGGCGAATCTTACGCGGCTTTTATCAAGCATATAAAAACAAGCAGCCGCCCGGGAAAGCCCGGGCGGCTGGCTTGAGAGACTCTTATTTGCGAGCGAGCTTCATCGACGTAGCGGCGAGGTAGATTGCCGCGACACCGACGAGACCGTAGACAATGCGCGAGAGCATCGTCATGTCGCCGAAGAGCGTAGCGACGAGATCGAAATCGGCCGCCGCGACGAGGCCCCAGTTGAGGCCACCGACGATAACAAGCGCGATTGCGACCCAGTCGATGGTGCTAAGTGGATTCGACATAGGTTTCTTGGTGAGGGTAAAAAATACTTCTCGACCTTTTCATTAAAATCCTACCACGTCCTAAAAGCCCCAGTGTCCCCAAAAGGATGGCGAGGTGCATATCTCTTTCGCGACGTACTGTGCTCGTACCCTGTGGAATCTATTCTAGTGTTTTGCCCTCCTTCGCATAAAGCTACGGACGGGCAGGCAAAAGACTGTAATAAGAAATCGGGGGATGGGATAGGGGTGAGGTGGGGGAATGGATGGATGGGGGTGGATGGGGAGGAGAATGGAGGGTGGCTGGGGAGACGAATGGGGGCGGCATCATGCCGAGTTCCCCAAAATCAAGATCCGTGGGATTCTTGGTTGGGAGGGCTTTTACATGAGTGCCCGTCTGGGGGGCAGGTCTCGTATAACCGTGAAAAATAGCGTTTTTTCCACAGTTTTCACGATTATGATTGCAATTAGCGTGAAAGCATGCTATACTTGAACTATGGCTCGTACTCCGCACGTTTTTGGACAAATAAACTCGCTTCGAGAGCGCTACTACCGTGCATTGCCGGGCAAAGAGTCGCTTATTCGAACACTCAACGAGGCGGAGATCCCCGAGCATGTCTACAACTCAAACGCGATCGAAAATAGTACTCTCACACTCGAAGAGACCGAAAAAATTCTTCTCCAGATCGACCTCGATCGCTTTGTAAGCGAGCGTGAGCTCTTTGAGGCAAAAAATCTTGCCCGCGTGATGGACTATATAGACAAAAAAGCCAAAGAAGTCGAGCTCTCCTTGCCGCTCATACTTTTTCTCCACCAAACACTCATAGCCAACATCCGCAACGAGATTGCCGGCCGCTTTCGCAAAGAAGGGGAGTGGGTGCGCGTGGGTGCGCACATCGGTGCGGATCCAAAAGACATAGAGCGCCTACTTACCGACATGGTTGCCACGTATCATGCAGACGCCAGTGGTCATGTTGTTTCTCGCATAGCGCGCCTCCATCTTGTTTTCGAGGGTATCCATCCATTTTGCGACGGCAATGGTCGCATTGGCCGGGTGCTCAACAACTTCGCGCTTCTGCGCGAAGGATACGTGCCGATCAATATTGCCTTCGTAAACCGCGCGCGCTACTACGACGCGTTTAAAGAGTATGAGCAGAAAGGATCCACCAAGATAATGGAGGAATTGATCGGCCGAGCACTCACCAACAGTTACCACAAGCGCCTCGCGTACCTCGAGGGCAAAAATATTGTTACGCTCAAAGATTACGCAAAAAAGCACAAACTCTCCTACACCAACCTGCTCAACAAAGCGGGGCGCCAGACCATCCCTGCGTTTATGGAAAAAGGCGTCTGGAAAATCGCGGACGAGCCCACCCAGTTCGAAAAATGAAGATTTTGTGGGTCCGGATTCTATTTCAGTGTTTTGCCTGACCGGCCAGGGCAAAAGACTGTAATGAGGATTGGGGGAATTGGGGAAAATTGGAAAAAAGGATTCGGAATGGGTGAGGACGGCTCGGCACCATGCCCAGTTCCCCAAAATGAAGAATTGTGGGAGCATTAGACCATGTTTGGCGTGAGTGAAATGTTGCCGTTGTTTTTGTGGGCGCTAACGATCGCCGTCTTCGTCGCGGCTGTCGTGATGGCCGTGATACTTTTCATCGTGCGCCGCCGGGAGACGCCGCTCAGCTACACACGAAAGGAATCCATATTTGATATACACACTGAGCGCGAACTTTTTGACACATTGCAGGAGTTGTACGGAGACCGGTACTTCGTTTTCCCTCAAGTCCATTACAGTCATCTCTTGCGGCCGAGTAAAGAACTTTCGTATCGCGACAGGCTTGTTCTGAGAAACAAGGTAGACAGGAAATCTGCAGACTTCGTACTGTGCGAAAAGAGTGACGTAAGCGTCAGGCTTGTTATCGAGCTGGACGGCAGCAGCCATGACCGACCAGACAGGCAGGAGCGAGACACATTCATAAATTCGATTGCAAACACTTCCAATTTGAACCTGCTTCGTATGCCGACGAATCGCATGGATAGAGCGTCAGTACTAGAGCAAGTAGACGCCAAGTTGGCGCAGATTCCCGCAGGTTCCCCAAAATGAAGATTCGTGGGATGATTTTCACGCATGCACAAATTGTCGCGCGCGACGATAGAGAAGTTGGGATATTACGTCTACATCCTCTCTGATCCGCGCACGAACAAGGCTTTTTACGTCGGCAAGGGTAGGGGCAATCGCATCAATTCGCACCTGCTCGGTGCTCTCGAGGAAAATACCAAAGAGACTCTGAAGATCCGCACTATTCGCGAGATTCAGGCTGCCGGCCTGGAAGTCGGTCTCACCATCTTGCGCCACGGCCTTTCTGAAAGGGAGGCGTTTGAAGTAGAAAGTGCGATTATCGATGTCTTTGGGTTGGAGAATCTTACCAACATCGTCACGGGTCACTATGCGCATGTGCGCGGGAAAATGAGCGTGCGTGATATCGAGATTGAATACCAAGCCAAACCGGCCGTCTTCGACGAGCCTGTTTTGCTTATCCGAATCAACAGACTATACAGGCACGACATGCCCGCTGAAGAATTGTACGAAGCAACACGCAAGTATTGGCGAATCCGATTGCGAGATGATATGCCTCGTGTCGTCTGCGCAGTGTATGCGGGCATTATTCGCGAAGTCTACCTTGCGCAGACGTGGATACGCCCCAACGGCTTGAAGGGAAAAATTGAAGGCCGCATCGCTTTCGAGGGCGCGATCGCGCCGCCAGGAATCCGCGAGAAGTATCTGAACAAATCCGTCGTGCACGTTCTCAAGCAGGGGAGCCAGAATCCTATTAAGTACGTCGGGCGCTGACTCCCAACGGCTCAGACCCCCCCCGTCTGAGTCGTGGGATGGTGCCGCGCCTCCCATTTCCCAAAGCTCGGATTTGTGATCTAATCCTCCCGTTATGAAGGAGGTGCCGAAATATCACGAAACGTTCATACCTATCCTTAAAACCCTTGCAGAGATGGGTGATGTCTCCACGGCTGCCTTGAAAGTCCTGGTCGCAAAGAAGTTTTATGGGGATCTGCCCAAGGACCTGCTCGAACAAAGGACGAAGTCGGGACATATCCTTATTCTCAATAGGATCGGCTGGGGTAAGGCGTACCTGAAACAGGCGGGGATGATAGAGCAACCGGAGCGAGCGCTTGTGCGCATCACTGACAAAGGCCGAGAAGTTCTCAGAAAGGGCAAGCTCTCGCTCAAAGAGATCAAGTCAGACCCGGAGTTTCAGGCGCATCAAAAGACAGAGAGTGGCACCAAAGTGTCTCATGACCTCGACGAGACAGCTACGCCGCAGGATCAGATAGATGCCGGATTCAATAAGATAGAGAATCAGGTCAAGACAGAGTTGCTCGCGAAGCTCAAGACGATAGACCCATTTTACTTTCAGAAAGTTATCCTGACGCTCCTCGAAAAGATGGGATATGGCGACTTGGTGGAGACACCGAAAACAGGGGACGGCGGTATCGACGGCATAATCACACAGGACAAGCTTGGGCTCGATAAGATCTACATCCAGGCGAAGCGCTTTGCAGACAGCAAGGTGCGTGAGTCGGACATTCGCGATTTCATCGGTGCGATGAGCCGCGATACCAACAAAGGCATCTTCGTCACGACGTCAAAATTTGACCAAAAAGCACTTAGCAAGGCCAAAGACGCGAGTCACAAGATCATCACGGTCGATGGCGACCAGCTCGCCGACCTCATGTACACGTACGGCGTCGGCGTCCAGGTGACCGACACCTACGAGGTCAAACAACTCGACGAGGACTTCTTCGAGCAGGCCTAGTGCGCCGCAAGGCCAGCGCGGCGCGCACTGGGTTATACTGGATCAAAATGCTTTATGGTCAAGAAAATTGATTACGAAAAATGGTCGAAAGAGGAGTTGATAAAGGAGATCCAGCGAATCAAGGAAACGACCTACGGCCTTGTGTGGCATAGGGATTTACCCGAGGAGAAAATCGACGTCCTCATAAATCCGGATGCTAGGACACCGAGCGAGATGTTCCCCAACGAAATGGCGGGCAAGCCTTTCCCCGTGCTGAAAGAGGTGAAATCAAAGGCGGTAGAAACCGACGCAAAAAAGCCAGTAAATATTCTCATTGAGGGCGATAACTATCACTCGCTCGCCGTGCTCAACTTTACGCACCAAGAAGCGATTGATGTGATTTACATTGACCCGCCCTACAATACTGGAAACAATGACTTTATTTATAACGATTTACAAGCACGCGTCGTCCAAAAAGATGATCCGTATCGGCACAGCAAGTGGCTTGCTTTCATGGAAAAGAGGTTGAAGCTTTCAAAAGGGCTACTCAAGAAAACCGGCGTGATTTTCATAAGTATTGATGACAACGAACAAGCTCCTCTAAAAATGCTCTGCGATGAAATTTTCGGAGAGAAAAATTTTATAGGAATGTTTAAGTGGAATAGAGTCGCGAAAGCACCAAGTCTTTCGTATTCTATGAGAACGAAATATGAGTATATTCTCGCGTATTATAAAGAAACACGAATAGAGTTGTTTGGTAAAAGTTCATACAATACACAAGGACCTTTATGGCACTTGCCGAATAAAAGAGTCCAACTAAACTTTCCGGCTGGCAGTTTGAAAGTGAAGCAGACATTTAAGAAGGGTGACTACGGCGGATCGTACAAGGTGGAATTGCTTGACGATATTATTGAAGAAGGTGGTTTCAACAAAAATGACGTGAGAATCCTTGCCCATTCAGCGTGGGGTCAAGCAAGAATTAATCAATACTTAAAAGACGGGCTTACTTTTGAAATAAAGAAGACTCCGGCAACCGTATATACGACCCTAAACAGCGAGGGTAATTTCATTGCTCCCTCTGATTTAATAACGAAGGAAGAGTGTGGCGTTGAGACAAATACAGACGCAAGTGATGCATTGAAAGCCATGGGGATTCCATTTGATGCTCCGAAGCCCGTGTCTCTAATAAAGTATCTGGCAAACATGGCCACGCACGACAACAAGTCGGCAGTTATACTCGACTTTTTTGCCGGTTCTGGGACTACGGGACATGCTGTTTTGGAATTGAACAAAGAGGATGGCGGCAATCGAAAGTTTATTCTGTGTACAAATAATGAGGAGCTTGATAACAACGGAGGCAAAATCAAGCATAGGATTTCTACAGACATATGCTACCCGCGCGTGTCAAAAGTCATCAAAGGATAC
The DNA here is from genome assembly GCA_964594735.1 of uncultured Candidatus Saccharibacteria bacterium. Lineage (GTDB taxonomy): Bacteria > Patescibacteriota > Minisyncoccia > Phycocordibacterales > UBA2100 > UBA10103. The sequence goes on from CAZQMS010000006.1 coordinate 76,159, forward strand.
AAAACTACAGACGGGCAAAAAATCGATGGACTAGCCGGCAATCTCAAATACTACACAACCGCATTTGTCGAAGCCGAGCCGTCGGACAGGAATAAACGCAAACTGGTGGACGAGTCGACCGAGATGCTTTGCATCAAGGAGGCGGCGTTTGAATTGGTAAAGGAGGGCAAGGACTTCAAGATTTTCAAAAATACTGACAAGTATCTCGGCATCGTATTCCACGAGGACGCCATCGATTCGTACAAAGAGGCCATCAAGAAAATGGACGGGCATTTCAACACCTACGTCTTTTCGCTCGGCGACGAGCCTCACGAAAAAGAATTTGCTGATGTAAAAAGCAAAGTAACGCTCTGCGCTATCCCCGAAGTGATACTGAAAGTGTATCGGGAGATATTCAAATAAAGATATGGCATGGATTCAATTCAAGGACTACCAAGAGACAGCCGTCGTTGACCTAAAACGCGAGTCAAACAAATTGCTCGATGCGGATGGCAACAAGGTGCTGATTTTCAAAGCGCCCACCGGCTCGGGCAAGACGTTGATGGTGGCCGAGTTTCTGAAGCGGCTTATCGACTCGCGTATCGATGGCAAGCATTTCTCTTTCGTATGGATAGCCGTCAATAAACTACACGACCAGAGCCGAAATAATCTAAAGAAATACTACGACCAGTACGGCGTGGGGCTAAAATGCTCCTATTTCTCCGATCTGCAAGAACGGAAAATCGCCGAGAATGAAATCTTGTTTCTCAACTGGGCCAGTATCAACAAGGGTGAGAAAGGCATCATCACTCGCGCGAACGAGCGCGATAACAATCTAACGTCGGTCGTTCAACGCACGAAAGACGAGGGACGCATCGTCGTGCTCATCATCGATGAAAGTCATCATACAGCAAAGGGCGAAGAATCGTTGAAGGTTATTGAAGGAATCGCTCCAAAACTAACAATTGAAGTGTCCGCAACGCCTCAACTGAGAAGTCTCAAGGGTGTTGAAGTCGAACTGAAAGATGTAAGAAACGAGGGCATGATAAAGAAAGAAATCGTCATAAACCCCGGCTTCGAGCACTATGTCATCGATAAGAAAAAGAACGATAAAACGGCAGACGAACTCGTGCTCGAAAGCGCGCTCAAGCGTCGTGCGGCGCTAAAAAAGAAACTCGAAGCCGAGGGGTCAAGTGTAAACCCACTACTGCTGATACAAATCCCCGATGCAAAAGCTGGACTTGCCGACAAGAAGGATGATGTAGTAAAAACGCTTGGTAAGTACGGCATAACGACCGAAGGCGGCAGACTCGCCATATACCTTTCCGAAAAAGACAATAAAATAAACCTTGAGAATATTGAGAAGGACGAGAACGAAGTCGAGGTGATGATTTTCAAGCAAGCAATCGCGCTCGGCTGGGATTGTCCACGTGCGTCGCTTCTCGTCTTGTTCCGGCAGTGGCGGGAAGAAAACATGACATTTTCTATCCAAACGCTCGGACGCATTATGCGTATGCCGGAGCAGAAACACTACGACGACAACGAATTGAATCTCGGCTATGTTTTTACGAGTCTGCCGGATATCAAGGTCGCCGAGGATATTTCCCGCGAGTACATCACGGTATACGAGGGCAAACGGCGGGACGACTACAAGGATATAAACCTCGAATCATGGCACTCAAAGCGGTTCCGTGAGGAAACGCGGCTCTCGCCGGATTTTGATCCTATTTTCCTCGATGCGGCAAAAGCGCTCAAAACAATGTCGCGCATAAAAAAAGACCACAGTATCGTCGACACGAAGCTCGTAGCGAGCGGCCGTATCTACGACATCGATCAGGAAGCAAAGACGATTGAAAAAGCAGGCACGTTGGATATCCCAAAAAATGAGGTGGAACTGCAAAATGCGTTTGATATGTTCGTTCGCAACAATCTTACCCCGCTTGCTCCCGAAATGCGCTCGATAAGCCGAGTAAAAACCGCCATTTACAAACTCTTTGATGTTTACCGAACGGAGGACGAGTGGCCAAAGGTACAAGCGATTGTGCTTGCGACAGAAAACCGTCAGCCGATTGTCGATGCGATAAATCGCGCGAAAGAAAAGTATTTGGAAAAGGTCGGGTCCGGCAAGCGGGATATAGTCAAGAATGACAGGCCGTGGAATGTGCCCCAGACAATCAACTACAATTTGGCGTTCACAAAAAAGGACTATAAGAAATCGATAATTCAGCCGTACTACGGAAAGACACGAAGTCCGCAAGGAAGTCTGCTCGCGGATGCGACCGAGGACAGTGCGATTGAGCAGGATTTTATTGAATTTCTCGAAAAGCCGCGCAACGAGGTCGCGTGGTGGTTCCGCAACGGATCACAAGACGGGTCGTATTTCGCCGTGCCGTATGTCGAACATGGGCAGAAACATGCGTTTTATGTCGACTTTATCGTGATGATGAAAGACGGAAGAATTGGACTTTTTGATACGAAAAGCGGACTTACGGCGCAGACAGCGGGTCCGCGCGCCGAGGGACTTGCTCGCTACATCGCAGCGCAGAAAAAGAAAGGCAAGAAGTTGTTTGGTGGCATTGTATTGAATGACAAAGGCAGTTGGCGATACAGCGATACGGAAAAGTACGCGTACAACCCACACGACCTAAAAAATTGGGAGTTTTTGGATCTCGATTAGATATTCGACGAGGATTTGCCGGATTTTATCAACGAGCGATAGAGGAAAGGGTATCGAAGTCTTTCGACTTCTAAAAAGTACACCTCACGCGGTTTGTCGGGCGTCCCGCCGATGCCGAATGCGACGTAGACGGGGATGCCGGTCTGGTTTTGATACTCTTCGTATCGAATTTGCTGTCCCATGTTCCACCTAATACCTTCGCCACCGTTGGGCTGCCATCCCCACTTGCTCCGCCACTTGCACTCGACGGCGAAAATCTTGCCAGAGGCGACGGCGCGAATCTTGTAGTCGGGATGGCCGTCTGACTCGACTCGTCGCTTTAGATGCTTGCCAGTGTCTCGCGTCCTGTCTTCGATAACAAAATCAGGCTCGGGAAAAAGTGACGCCACGTAATCTTCGAATCGTGTACCTTTTTTGTATGAATCGGTCGCCCAGTATGCAGCGTACGCAATACCCGCTGCCGCCAGAATGTCCAAGATGACCCAAATCTCGCGAGCGAGAGACGGGTATTCGAATGGGTTGAAGAGCGCGGCTGTGAGTGCCGCGGCAAGGGCGATTCGTTTGTTGCCGAGCTGAAAGAAGAGAAGTGCGAGCGCTCCAAAAACAGTCATGATGGCAAAACGAAGAACGTAGAAGTTCTCGCTTATCCCGGTGGCCGCGATGATAAGGATTACAGTAGCAAGCCCGGCACCAATGCGAACGGCGTATATTAGAGTCTGAGTAGAAAGCATGAACAAATGATAGCACTGGCCGAATGATAAGGGACTCCCGGTGCGATAGGAGAGAAAACGCATTCGTGGTAGAATGCGGAATAAGGTCGTTCTCCCTCGCGACGTGAGTCGCGTCAGACGCCGGCCCGCGGCTGGCTATGGCAAAAACTTTCTACAAAAACGGCAAATGGGTGGATGCGCCGCGCGAGACAGTAGTCTTCGTGTGTCACTGCAAGAACAAGTACATCAAGACGCGCCTCGCGCAAATAGAGTGCCTGCGCTGCGTGGCGCTGCGACAGAGTTCATGAGGGAGCTGAAAGCAAAGGCGGGGCCGCGAAAGAAGTTTGATTTCGTGAAGTTTAAAGAGGTCGCTACGCACCCGAGCCGCGCGACGCGCAAGGCGGCTTTTATCGAATACTTCGAAGATTTCCACGAGTTCCCCTCGTACCTCTTCGACAACGAGCGCATCATCCACAAGGACCTCTGGGACACCATGCAGGACATCTTGAAAGACCCGGCGACGTCGAAAGATATGAAAAAGGGAGTCGACGAGCTCCTGAGCCGTCTTCCATTTCGCACCGAATCCGACGAGCGGTAGGGTGCGTGGCGCTTGGTACAATACGCGGGTGATTCGGCATCCTGACGGCAGATTTGAGCGCACTGATGCGTGGCGCGAGGGGAAATGGGTAGACCTCTGGAGTGTCGTGCACCTCATCTCGGGAATATGTCTCGGCCTCGGCATCTACCTCTTGCGCTTCGATGTCATCCCTGCGCTCATCATCTCGCTCTTGCTTCTTGTCGCCTACGAGATGTGGGAGGCGATGGTGCGGATAGAAGAGACGCCCGCCAACCGCACCATGGATGTGGTGATCGGTATGGCGAGTCTTGTGCCGACGTACCTCTGGCTCGCGCCCAACCTCTCGCTCGAGCAACTCCTCACCGCGCTCGCTGTCTTCCTCGCGGTGGATGCGGTGCTCAGCGGCATGGGATGGTACGCCTCACAGAAGGCTGCGGCGCTCGAGGAGCGCATGCGCGAGCGCCTCGAGCGTATCCGCGAGCGCAGGAGGGGAAAGCGCCCGGGCTCATGAAGTTTAGGTGTACTGCGTGAAGTCGCGTAGCATCGGGATATGCAGAATCAATTCATGCGCGGCGTCCTCGCTGCGGCGATAGCAGGCATCTTGGGATTTGCGGGCGCGAGTATCGCGTCTGCGAGCGTCTTTTTCTAGCGGTATAATCGAGAGGTGACAGTACGCAATGTAATCGCATTCATCGTAGCGCTTGCGCTGCCGCAAATCGCGGGCGGTATCGGCGCGCTCTTTACCTTTGCCGCGATACCCACGTGGTACGCCACGCTCGCAAAGCCCGAGCTCGCGCCGCCGAATTGGATTTTTGGCCCCGTGTGGACGACGCTTTTTATCCTCATGGGCATCGCAGCTTTCATCGTATGGAAAAAAGGATGGGAGAGGCCTGAGGTCCAGGTGGCGCTCTCGGCATTCGGTTTCCAGCTCGTCCTCAATACATTCTGGTCAATTCTTTTTTTCGGCCTGCAATCGCCGGGGCTCGCGCTCTTTGAGATCGTGCTCCTGTGGTCTGCGATTGTGGCGAACATCGTGGCATTCTGGCGCGTCTCGCGCATAGCGGGGCTCCTGCTGCTGCCGTACATCGCGTGGGTGAGCTTTGCCTCGTACCTAAACTACATGATTTGGATGTTGAACTAGTGCGCCTTTTTCGTTCTTAATCAGAGCGTCATGCCTCTTCGTGCCTAATGGGGAGCATGAACCCAGGTAAAGGGGAGCGGAAGCGAGCGCGGGGCACGGCGCTCTGGCACGCGCCGCGCATGGAGGGTGTGGTCAAGAATATCGGCATAAAGAATGTGAAGAAGCCTAAGAAAGAGAAGCGGTAACAGCAGGGACGCATTGACGTTTTGCTGCAGTCCGATATAGAGAGGGTAGGAAAGACAAGACGAGGGAGGGTCTATCGATGGCACGACGACGTTCAAGCCGCATCTGTGCGGCGTTTGCACTGATTCTGTTCGGATTCACGATCGGCGCCAGCGGTGAGCCGCGCAGAGATGCGGAGGCGCCACCGCCTCCGCGGTGCACGGTGTCGGAACGACTCCGGCTCGCCAACGAGGAGTTCTGCCGCTATCTGGACCAGCGGCACGATACGCTCGAGATCATCGACCGCGTGAGACGCGACTTCGAGAAGACGCTGCCGAAAGTCGAACCCTACGCTCGCGTACGCGGTCAGGAAATCTGACCGTGCCGACACCTTTCCCTGTACCGCCGCCCTCGAATCGGGGCGGCGGCTTCTTTACTCCATGCGTGGCGCCAGCTAATGCAGGCGGCCGTCTTCATAGACAGCCACGCTTTGCCGTATACGATAGCCCTATGAGTCGGTGGATTGGCTGGATACGACAGAATCCCAACTACGCTGCCGCAGCGTTTTTTGCCGCGCTGCAGGTGCTCGTGGCGGTAGCGCTCATGCGCGATGCATCGACCTGGTACCTCATGCTTTGGTACTGCAACAACGTCTCTTTCTTTCTCGCGATTGCTTTCTATACCCACAACATCCAGCTCGCGAAGGGGATTGCATGTGTGGGGCTCTTGCCGCAGCTCCTGTGGGTGACGGATTTTGTGGGGCACTACCTCGGTTTCGACCTCTCCAACACGTCGAATTACGTGCAGGTGGAAGGATTCACATTTTCCAACGAGGTGTCCGTCCTCTTGCACATGACGATGCCTTTTCTCGCGCTCGCGTACACGCTGCGCGAGCGGCCGCGACCGATTTCGCTTGTGTATGCGGCCGCGTACATCATGTTTTTATATTTCGCGAGCATGCTTTTCACGAGTCCTCAGAACGACGTAAACTGCGTCTTCACTGCGTGTACCGGCGAAGCATCGCTCATGCACCTCGCGCTCTGGCCGCTCTACATGCTTGTCCTCGCAGGCGCCTCGCTCGTGATTCACGACGGTCTCTACCTGGCTTACGGCGCAGTGCGAGAGAGGATGTCGCGCGAGACGCCGCAGGAATGAGCCGAACGCACGGTCTCTTTTGGTACCATAGGGGTATGGAGTGGCAATCGGTCATAGACTTTTGGTTCAAGGAAAGCTCACCCGCGGATTGGTTTCAGAAGAGCGATGATTTTGATGCGAAGATACGCGAGCGATTTAGTGCTGTGTATGAGCGAGTCGCGCGCGGAGATACGACGGGGTGGAGGGCAGCGCCCGAGGGCAGGCTTGCGGAAATCATTGTCCTCGACCAATTCCCGCGCAACATGTTTCGCAATTCGCCAAAAGCATTTGCCACTGATGCAAAGGCGCTTGAGCTCGCGCGCGAGGCGGTGGCGCTCGGCGCCGACAGGAAGCTCCCAGCGCGCATGCGGCACTTCCTCTACATGCCGTACATGCACAGCGAATCGGCCAATGCGCACCGCAAAGCGCTCTGGCTATTCCTCACGTCGATGAATTGGAATGCGCTCAAGTACGAGTGGGAGCACAAGCGCATCATCGACCGTTTTGGCCGCTACCCGCATAGAAATGCAGTGCTCGGCCGCGCGTCGACACCCGAGGAGCTCGAGTTCCTCAAGACGCATACGGGTTTCTGATATACTCGCGTGATGAAAACGACACTGCACACTAATAAGGGAGATATAGAGATAGAGCTCATGGACACAGACGCACCGAATACGGTCGCCAATTTTGTGAAGCTCGCGCGAGCGGGCTTCTACGACGGCACCAAGTTCCACCGCGTGATAAAGGATTTCATGATTCAGGGTGGCGATCCGCAGACCAAAGACGACTCGCTGATGGCGCGCTGGGGGACGGGCGGACCCGGTTATATGTTTGAAGACGAGATACACCTTGAGAACAAAAATCTCGCAGGGACGATATCGATGGCCAATGCGGGACCAGATACCAACGGCAGCCAGTTTTTCATCAACACTGCCGACAACACCTTCCTCGACGACAAGCACACGGTCTTCGGCAAGGTCGTACAGGGGATGGAGGTCGTCCGCGAGATTGAGGCTTCTAAGACCACTGCGCAAGACAGGCCACAGAGTCCCATGGTAATCAACAGCGTGAGCGTATCTTGACGGGAGTGCAAGGTCTCCTGGTATACTCGGGAGTACGGTAGCCTAACCGCGCAGAGCTTCGGTGATGCGCGAGAGTCGAGGTTACGTGCCGTTCCATTGTAAGCTAACGAAGTACTACACACGCATACT
>CAZQMS010000007.1:0-40355 GCA_964594735.1 uncultured Candidatus Saccharibacteria bacterium
TCTCCAAGCTCTCCGTGCCATCGTCGCTCAAGCTTGCGCAGCAGTATCTCGATATCATCGCCGACGAGGTCAACGTGAAGCGCGTCGAACTTGCGGGCGCGGACGTGGTGCTCGATACGATGCTCACGGATGAACTGAAAGAAGAAGGATTTGTCCGCGACACTGTCCGTGCTATTCAGGCGTACCGCAAGGAAAGTGGTCTCAAACCTGGGGAGCATGCCGCGTACACATTTTCCGGCTCTGAGGAAGAGCGGCGCATTGTCGAGAAGTACCGCGCAGAGATTGAGAAAGCCACCGGTACGTCCGTTTCCTTTGATGCACGATGAAATACGCTCTTGTAACAGGTGCAAGACAGGGCCTGGGGAGAGGTTTTGTCGAACATTTATCAGAGAGTGGTTTTACTGTTTTCGCGGGACTGCACTGTGCAAATACCAGTACGGACATTGCGAATGTTAAATCAATAGCACTAGACGTAACAGATGATGCGTCCATACGGGATGCTTACGAGAAGATTCTCGCTGTTACTAAAAGGATTGATTTAGTCGTAAACAATGCGGCGGTCAACAAGGACACTGCGACGAACGGACGCAAGGAAAAGGTATCATCAATTGGATTCCTTGAGCGCGACATGCTGTGTGAGATGTTCAACATTAATGCCGTATCTCCACTAATGGTGACTCAGACATTCTTGCCACTTTTAACAGGAACACCGTCCTTCGTTATCAACATATCGAGCTGTCGTGCGTCCTTTCATGATGAGGAAGACGAAGGCGTCGCCAATTACGGATACTGCGCGAGCAAGGTCGCATTGAATATGTATACGCACCGATTGGTCAAAGAGCTGCCTTCGCATGTAAAGACATTTGCCGTTCACCCTGGCAACGTGCTCTCCAAAATGAATCCGGAAGGCAGTGAGCTACCGAGAGACCAAGCCGCGAAGATTTATGCGATTACGGAGAATTGGACAGAGAGCAAAAATGGGAGTTTTTTGAGAACGGATGGCAGTCTGTACCCGCTTTAAACCTGTATGTACGAAAAATACAATACGGAGGCGCTTGTTCTCGCATCGCGCGAGAGCGGAGAGAGCGACCGCACCGTGGTGCTTTTCACAAAAGATTTCGGACTCGTGCGTGCTCGGGCGACAGCGGTACGCACGGAGCGCTCCAAGATGCGCTACGCCCTGCAGAATTACACGCGCGCCAACGTATCGTTCGTGAAGGGCAAGCGAGGGTGGCGCGTCGCGGGGTCGACCGCCATCCAGATTGCCGCGGGGGATAGTCGTGGCATCGGCGCATTCGCGCGCATCTCGGAGTTGGTGATGCGGCTGGTGCACGGCGAGGAACAAAATCCGTACCTCTATGCGGCGCTTGCGGAAGCGCACGGCGCGCTCATGCAAGAGAAGACCGATGCGTTCGGTACGATAGAGATGGTGTGCGTCGCGCGCATCTTGTACTCCCTCGGCTACATCTCCAGCGAGGCACTCTCAACAGCTCTATTTACCCACACTGCCTACACAGGCGAATCGCTTCTCGAGGCGGAGACCATGCGCGACAAGCTTCTATCATCTATCAACAAAGCAATTGCGGAAACGCAGTTGTAGCGGTACGCTCTCTTGCATGATTCAAGTTCACAGGCTGACACAACTTGGTGTGTCTGTTGAAGATATCAACGCGCTCTTGCCACAACTACGCAGAGACGCTTCAGAGCCGTTGGGGACACAAGAAGAACTTGAGAAGATTATTGCCGACGAAAACGTGGTGTTTGTCGCTGCAAAAGATGGGGAAAGAATCGTGGGTATGGGGACTTCGTATTTAGTGCAAAAATTCGGAAAGAAGACGGGTTTTGTCGAAGATGTAGTCGTTGATGAAGCGTATCGAGGGCAAGGGCTCGGTCAGAGCGTGATGGAAGTACTTATCGAGGAATCGCGTAAAGCTGGAGCGACGCAGTTGTATCTAACGAGCGGCCACGATCGTCTCGCCGCTCAAAAATTGTATGAAAAACTTGGTTTTAAAAAGAAAGATACCAACGTCTTCAAACTGACATTTTGAATATGGCGCGGGTGAAGATACACGAATACCGAGCCAAGAAGCTCCTGCTCGGCGAGGCATACAAAGGTGTGCAGCTTCGTTCGGGAAAGCTATCAATACCGAAAGGCCGGTGGGTGGCGAAGGTAGACCAGGGTGTAAAGAAGCGCATGAAGCAGGGACTTGTGCTCATCGACGGTACCGCTTCCGAAATCAAGAGTGCAATACGTGAATGGGAGAAGAAAGGATTCTCGCAATTCCTCCTCGAGCCCATGTTTCCACACGAGCAGTCAGAAGAGCAGTACTTTTCGCTCGAGCGTGTGCGCGACGGCGTGAGAATGCTCCACACGAAAGAGGGCGGTATCGATATCGAATCGCACCCTGAAGCAGTGCAGCACTACCTGATAGTGAGCGATACCGATGTCGCGACTATCGCTAAGAAATCCGGCCTGCCTGAAGCGTTCCTTCGCAATGCGGTTACAATTTTTAATGACAATCATTTCGGATTCTTGGAAATAAATCCGCTCGTCGTCCGGGGCGGCGTAGTGCACCTGCTCGATGCGGCGGTGCTTGTCGATAGTGCTAGCGAGTTCTTTGTCGGTGGTGCACCTGGCCGATCAGGATGGGGTGAGCGGGACATCGTAAAGAGCAAGGCGAAGCATGAGGCGGAGAATCGGGTGATGGAGCTCGCGGCTACGACGCCTGCGTCGTTGAAGCTCACGGTCATCAATCCCGATGGGGCGCTCTTTTTCCTGCTCTCTGGTGGCGGGGGGAGCATCGTTATTGCCGATGAGGTACAACTGCAGGGTTTGGGCGGACTTCTGGCCAATTACGGAGAGTACAGCGGCGGGCCATCGCGGGAGGAGACGTACCTATACGCGCGGGAAATACTGAAGCTACTCCTCGCATCAAAGGCAAAGAAGAAGGCGCTGGTCATTGCCGGGGGCGTGGCCAATTTCACAGACGTACGCACGACGTTTCTCGGTATCATCGATGCGCTCAAGGAGGTTGCACCGAAGTTGCGCACACAACACGTCCTCGTGTTCGTGCGCCGTGGTGGACCGCACGAGGAAGCAGGACTCGCGCTCATGGGGGAATTTTTGCGGAAAGAGCAATTGCTCGGTTCTATTGCAGGCTCGAGCGATGTCATTACGAAAGCTGTCGACGACGCGATTACTTTTATCAGAGTATGAATGCTCTTGGACACATCCGTGCGGGGACGAATACCATTCTTGTGGCAGGAAATCACCCGCGCATCATTCAATCAATTCTTGATTTCGACTACCTATCCGGCAAGAAGGTACCGTCCGTGGTCGGCATCGTCGCTTCGAATCGAAAGGCTCAGAAATTCTTCTTTGGCAAAAGGGAAATTCTCATTCCGTGCCACAAATCCATCGCTGCTGTATCGGCTCGGAGTGTCGATTGGCTCCTCAATATGCAGTCGGGCCGGCGTACGTATGGTACGACTGTCGAGTTCTTCGAGCGCTACCCGAAAGCGCTTGGGGCGCACATATTTGCGGAAAACGTACCGGAGCAGCACGCGACAGAACTGATCCATCGATTCGGGAAAAAGTACCTCATCGCGGGCCCGTCTGGGGTAGGGCTCCTCGTCCCCGGCTATCTGAAGCTCGGTGCCATCGGCGGCGTCGATGCGGCACAGATTGAGGCGTCCAAGCTGACCACGCCGGGTTCTATCGCCGTCGTGTCGACTTCGGGCGGCATGACCAACGAGCTCATCCGCTCTGTCGTGCTCGCCGGCAAGCGCGTATCGTTCTCCGTTTCCATAGGTGGCGATCGGTTCCCGGTCACATCGCTCGGTGGGGTGCTCGCGCTCGCTGAGAGTGACTCCGCCACGAAAGCGATTGTGTACTTTGGCGAGCTCGGGGGGAGTGACGAGTACGAGATAGTGGACATGCTCGAGAGTGGAGCGCTCACGAAGCCACTGCTTTGCTACATAGCCGGGGTAATCGACGAAGCGTTTGACGAGCACATGCAGTTTGGTCACGCGAAGGCGCTCGTAGCCCGCAAGGATGAAAGTGCTCGCGCCAAGCGTGACGCGCTTCGCGCCGCGGGCGCGAAGGCGCCGGATACGTTCCCGCAATTTCTCTCTGACATGCGGGAGCTGCCGGGCGGCGGGGAGCGTGATAGGGTGTTTGATACAGACGCACTTATGCAAAGAAAGCAGAGCATACTATCGACTCGCGAGGTGGTGAATCTCGAAGCAATCCCGCGCTTCGTGGCAAAGGGCAAGCTCCTGAAGCAAAAAGAAAATGCATTCGCCGCAGCACTCATGCGGGCGCTCCTCGGTCGCGATGTTTCGCCGGTGACGGCAGCATTCGTGGCAAATATCCTCGAGCTCCTCATCGACCACGGTGGGCACGTTTCCGGTGCGGTGAATACGATGGTGACGGCGCGCGCCGGCAAAGACATGGTTTCGTCGCTTGCCTCCGGCCTCCTCACTATTGGCCCACGGTTCGGCGGCGCGGTGAATGCCGCTGCGCATGCATGGCTCGACGGCGTCTCGTCGGGACTCTCCGGAGCGGAGTTCGTAGAGGCGCGGACTAAGGGCGGGAATCTCCTGGCAGGTATCGGGCACCGAAAATATCGTGCGGGGCTACCCGACCCTCGCGTCGAAGCGCTCTCAGAGTTTTCGGGGCTTCTCAAAAAACATCCACACTATGATTTCGCGCGCGGCGTTGAGAAAGTCACCACGGGCAAGGGCGGTAATCTGATACTGAATGTCGATGGCGTTATGGCGGCGCTTCTCCTCGACATACTCGCCGAGAAAGACAGTTTCACACGCGGCGAGCTTCAAGAGCTCGTCGACGCGGAATTCTTCAACGCGCTCTTCATAATCCCGCGCTCCGTCGGTTTTATTGCGCATTTCCTCGAACAAAAACGCAACGACGAAGGTCTTTTCCGTCTTCCCGATGACCTTCTTTTCGAACGAAACGACGGTGACACCGAGAAATAAGGCACTGAGATGGTAGAATTGTCAGAATGGACGACTTCGAGCAAGAGAAAATCGAACGTCTGCGGCGTGCGATGTATAGCCGCTCGCTCTCAGACAAGCTCAAGGAGCGCCCGAGGCGCGATCTCTCAGGCGTAGACCCGCTCGTGGGTGAAGAGTGGGTCGAGCATGAAGAGGGGCTCGAGAACACGCGTGTCGCACCGCGCGCTATCGGCTACGCGCGCAGAGCGCTCTGGTGGTTTCTCGGCCTCTCGGTAGTTTTTTTCGTTGTTGCGCTCGGGTTCTTTACGTACTACTTCACCTTCGGCGCGGGGAGCGCTGCAGCCGCACCGGCGAATATCGACATCAGCATCTCCGGTCCGCCCCAAATCGCAGGGGGAGAGCCGACGAAGCTCCAAATAGAAGTCACGAATCGCAACAAGGTTTCGCTCGAGCTCGCCGACCTCATCATCAGTTATCCAGAAGGTACGCGTTCGCCGCTTGATTTCCAGACCGATTTCCCCAGTCAGCGCATCTCACTTGGCACTATCGAGCCAGGCGGCAGAAGACAGGGCACGGTGACAGCCGTATTTGCAGGCCAGTCGGGTGTCGCGGAGCAGGTCAAAGTAGAACTCGAGTATCGCGTCCAGGGCTCGAGTGCGATTTTCGTCGCGGAGAAAGATTACAACCTCGTGCTCAGCACGTCGCCGCTCTCGCTTTCGGTAGACGGGAATACGCAGACTGTGTCTGGTCAGCCGGTGCAATTTACGGTGCATGTCGCGTCCAACGCGAGCGCGCCTCTGCGCGATGTGCTTGTACAGATTGCCTATCCATTTGGATTCAAGTACACCTCGGGGAGTCTCGCCCCGATTGCAGAGGGTGTGTGGGCAATAGGCGATCTCGCGCCGGGCGAGCGGAAGTCGATTCAACTGAGCGGGACACTCAGTGGCGAGAGTGGCGACGAGCGTGTCTTTCGCATCAGTGCAGGGACGCGGCCATCATCGGACGTGGTCGCGATTTCAAACGTGCTCGCAAACAACGCGTACGCGATGCAGATATCGCAGACGTTCCTCGGTCTCGCGGTGACTGCCAACAAACAAAGTGGCACCAACGTCGTCGCGGCACCGGGGGAAAACGTGCTCGTGACGGTCGCGTACAAGAACAATCTCTCCACCGAAATCACCGATGCTATCGTGGTGGCACGCCTCAGTGGCCTGTCCATCGACGGCAGCACGGTACATTCTATCGATGGGTTCTACCGCTCGACCGATGAGACGGTGCTTTGGGACAAATCCACCACGGGTGGTGCGCTCGCATCGCTTGCGCCGGGTGCGCAGGGGACGCTTTCGTTCTCATTTCAGATGCCTTCCTCAGAGCAGTTGCAAAACATCGTCAACCCAAAACTTGCGATAAGTATCAACGCTGCGGGTAAACGCGTCTCGGAGAGCGGCGTGCCGCAGAGTCTCCAGTCCGCGGTGCGGCAGGAAGTGAAGCTCGCGACCGACCTGCAGCTCAACGCCCAGGCGCTCTACTATGCCAACCCATTTGGTTCGACCGGTCCCATGCCGCCGAAAGCGGGCTCGGAGACCACGTATGCGCTCGTCTTCACGATTACGAACACGACCAACAAACTGACGGGTGGAAAAATCACGGCAAAGCTGCCGCCCTATGTGCGATGGATTGGTTCGTACGCGCCTGCTAGCGAAAAACTTACGTTCAATCAGACCGACGGCACATTTACCTGGGATGTGGGGGAGATAGGCGAGAATGTCGGCGTAGGAGGCAACCAGCCGCGCCAGATAGCGATTGCGATTGGTCTCACGCCATCGACGAGTCAGATAGGCCAGCAACCCGCCCTCGTGCAGGGGGTGACGCTCACCGCAATCGATGCGGCGACTGGTGGCCAGGTGACGAAGCGCGCGACGCCGGATGTCTCGACTAACCTCGCACAGGTAGGCAAATCGTCGTCAGACGCTATTGTCGGTACCGACCCGGGTTTCTCTGCAGCCAATGCCACGGTTGTTAAATAAAGCCCCTTTTTAGGGTAGACTTCCATCCATGTCGGAAGTATCCATGGACAAGCTTGTTTCCCTCGCGAAGCGGCGCGGCTTTATATACCAGGGTTCCGAGATATACGGCGGACTCGCTGGTACGTGGGACTACGGGCCTCTCGGCGTCGAGCTCAAGAACAACATCAAGAATCTGTGGTGGCGCATGTTCGTACAGGAGCGCGACGACATGTACGGCCTCGACGCGGCGATACTCATGAATCCAGAGGTGTGGAAAGCATCAGGGCACGTCGACGGATTCGCCGACCCACTCGTCGAGTGCACGAAGTGCAAGCGCCGTTTCCGCGCAGATCATGTCGAAGACGCGTGTCCCGAATGCGGAGGTACGTTCGGTGAGGTTCGTCAGTTCAACATGATGTTCCAGACGCAGATAGGCGCGACAGAAGGCTCGGTTTCATATCTGCGACCGGAAACCGCCGGGGGCATCTTCGTCAATTTCAAAAATGTCATCGATTCGTTCCATCCCAAGCTACCGTTTGGTATCGGCCAGATAGGTAAGGCCTTTCGCAATGAAATCGCCCCGCGCGACTTTGTTTTCCGGTCTCGCGAGTTTGAGCAAATGGAAATCGAATACTTCGTCCGCCCTGAAGAGTGGGAGAGCGCGTTTGGAGAGTGGCAGAAGAGTCAGATTGCATTCGCCGAGGCGATCGGTCTCCCGCTTTCTCACGTGAAGCAGATCGATGTGTCGCCAGAAGACCGCGCGCACTACTCGAAACACAGCGTCGACACAGAGTACGTCTACCCATTTGGTCAAAAGGAGCTGTGGGGTCTCGCGTACCGCACCGACTACGATTTGACCGCACATGCGGAAGCATCAGGCACTGAACTCTCGTATCTCGACGACGCGACAGGTGAGCGCATTGTCCCTCATGTGATTGAGCCATCGTTTGGTGTCGACCGCACCGTGCTCGCCGTGCTCGCATCTGCGTACACAGAAGACGAGCTTGGTGGCGAGCCACGTACGTATCTCAAGTTTGCGAAATCGGTGGCGCCGGTAAAGGCAGCGGTATTTCCGCTTCTCAAGAACAAGCCGGAACTCGTCGAAAAGGCGAGAGAGGTCTATGCGATGCTCAAAAAAGCAGAACCCCGCTCCGCTGGCTGGCGGATCATGTGGGACGACAACGGCAACATCGGCAAGAGGTACCGCAGACAGGATGAAATCGGGACTCCGTACTGCATTACCATCGACTTTGATACGCTTGGCGAGACGGAATCGCTCAAAGACACGGTGACGGTGCGCGATAGGGACACGGGTGAGCAGGAGCGGGTGAGCATCGAGAGCCTCCTTGCCCGAATAGCTTAGGCATAAGCCGTTGTGCTACGATTCGGCGTATGCCGGAAAAGCACATCAACATTTCCTTCTCGACCGGAACAGTTCTCAAAATTCTCGTTCTCCTGGTGGCGGCCTGGCTCCTGTGGGTGCTTCGCGATGTGGCGCTCATTGTGCTCACGGCCATTGTTATTGCTTCTGCTGTGGAGCCGGGCGTGCGTGTCTTTCTCAGAAGGGGTATTCCTCGCATTCTCTCGGTGCTCTCCGTGTACCTGCTCCTTTTCGGGGTTTTTTTCATATTGTTCTACTTCTTTTTCCCCTCCGTACTTGAAGACTTCGCCACGTTCGTCTCCTCGCTCCCATCGTACCTTGACTACCTGACGCACGCGGGCGCCTTCGACACGTACTCGAGTATTCTCGGGCTTCCGCCGCCGACAGCGGTCACGTCGGACGAAATCATGTCGAGCTTCCGTGAGGCGCTCGGTGTGTCTGCATACGGCAATGCGTTCTCAGCGGCGAGCCAGATATTCGGCGGCGTCTTCTCCCTGATTCTCATCGTCGTCTTCTCTTTCTACTTTGCGGTGGTCGAGACCGGTGTCGACGACTTCCTCCGCATCGTGACACCCAAGAGCCACCAGGCGTACGTGCTTGGTCTCTGGCGCCGCTCGCAGCACAAAATCGGCCTCTGGATGCAAGGACAGCTTATTCTTGCCGTGCTTATCGCCGTCTTGGTGTATCTCTCGCTCACCATTTTGCAGGTGCCGCATGCGCTCTTCCTTGCCGTCATCGCCGGCGTTTTTGAGATTATTCCGGTCTTCGGACCGATTCTCGCGGCGATACCCGCTGTCATGATTGCGTTCGTTTCGGGTGGGCCGATTTTCGGGCTCCTGATTGCTGGTGTGTACATCCTCATTCAGCAGTTTGAGAATCACCTCATCTATCCGCAAGTCGTGACGCGCGTCGTGGGTGTGCCGCCCCTGTTAGTCATCCTCGCCTTGATTATCGGCGCGGAGCTTGCGGGATTTATCGGCGTCATCCTCTCGGTTCCGCTTGCCGCTACGCTCCAGGAGTTTGTGAGTGACTTCGAGGCCGGCAGATTGCCGAAGAAAGAAGCGTAGTGCATCTATGGGCAAGTCACTGTATCTCACAACCACGCTTCCGTACGTCAACGCTGACCCGCACATCGGTTTCGCGCTCGAAATCGTGCAGGCTGATATCTACGCGCGATACCGAACGCTGCTCGGCGACGAGGTGTTTTTCAATACCGGGACCGATGAGCACGGACTCAAGATTTACCAAAAGGCGAAGGAGGAGGGGCGAGACCCGCAGGAATACACTGATGAGTACGCCGCAAAATTTCGTGGACTCAAAGAGAAGCTCGGTCTTTCTGAAAACCTCCACTTTATCCGCACCACGGACCCGCATCACAAAGCGGCAGCACAGGAAATTTGGCGCAGGTGTCTCGCGAAGGGGGACATTTACAAAAAGAAATACAAGGGACTCTACTGCGTCGGCGACGAGATGTTTCTCAAAGAGGGCGACCTGGTGGACGGCAAGTGCCCGAATCATCCGACCATGGACCCGGTCGAGATTGAAGAAGAGAATTACTTCTTCAAACTCAGCAACTACCAAGGCCAGCTCGAAGAGTACCTCTCAACAGAGGGTGTCATCGTGCCCGAGTGGCGCCGGCTCGAGGCTCTCAAGTTTGTCCAGCAGGGTCTAGAGGATTTCAGTATTTCGCGAGAAAAGGCGCGTCTGCCGTGGGGTGTACCGGTGCCGGGCGACGACAATCAGGTGATGTATGTCTGGTTCGACGCGCTCACCAACTACATATCGACTCTCGGCTGGCCTAAGGATTCTGCGGGTGACTTCGATAAGTTTTGGACCCATGGGGACGTCATGCAGGTCGCTGGCAAAGACCAGGTTCGTTTCCAATCGGTGATGTGGCAGGCGATGCTCATGTCGGCCGATGTCAAAAATACTGACAGGGTGGTCTACCACGGCTTCATCACCTCAGGTGGGCAGAAAATGTCGAAGAGTATCGGCAATGTCATCGATCCGTACACTATCGTAGACGAATACGGCGCAGATGCGCTCCGCTACTTCCTCGCGCGTCACGTGCATCCCTTTGAGGACAGTGACGTCACGATGGAGCGCTTCAAAGAGGCGTACAACGCGGATCTCGCGAATGGCATCGGTAACCTTGCGTCACGCATCCTCAATCTTGCGGAGAAGAATCTCTCAGGCCCCGTCTTGGTAGAGTTCGTCCCGTACCCGAGTGAATTTACTGAAGCAATGCTCGCGCTCCAATTCCACACGGCAGCGGAATATGTGATGAGTCGAGTCACTTCCCTTGATCAGCGCATCAATCAGACGGAACCGTTCAAAGTCGTTAAAACTGATTCGGAAAGGGGGCAGCAGCTCATCGCGGAGATGGTACGCGAGCTCGCGGCTATTGACCTCATGCTCGAGCCGATTATGCCCGAGACCAGTAAGAAAATCATTGATGCCATCATGGCCAACAAAAAGCCGGAGAATCTTTTCCCGCGAAAAGAATAATGCTCGATGTAAAGACAGCGGTGGGCAAGTCCAAAATTCAGGGCAATGGGCTCATTGCTCTTGAGGATTTCAAGCCATGCGACGTGGTCGTCGCCTGGGACACGTCCAACACGCTTACCGACGATGAGTACGCGCGCTTGCCGCAAGAGCAGCGGCGCTTCGTCTTCCGCTACGAGGGCGGCTGGCTCTACATGATGGGACCGGGGCGCTCGGTAAACCACTCGTGTGACCCCAACACCATTCCGCTCCATGGGGCAGATGTCGCGATTCGGGATATTCGCGCGGGAGATGAAATTACGTCGGATTATCGGCCGGTCATGGCAAACGGCGAGCGTATGGAGTGTCGCTGCGGCACTGAAGCCTGCGCGGGGTATATTGTCGGTACGGCCGTATGAAATATTTCGATGCGCACACACACGTAAATTTTGTTGCTCACAAAAAGTCGGTCACATTGTTCACGCACAGGGATTAACTATGGACTCGGTCACGCTATATTGGGCGCTCGCTACGACGGCCTTGGCCGGTGTCCAGCTATTTTTCCAACGAATGGTAGCGAAAGAGGGGCGCGACGGTGCATTCAGTGGATTCATCATGTACGCGGTCTCTGGGTTACTTGCGCTACTGCTCCTTGTATGGGTCGGCACCATTCCTGTGCAATGGGAACTCGCAGCACTATTTGGAATTGTCTCGGGTTTAACACATGGTTTTGGGAATTATTTGCGCATAGAGGCGTTGAAGAACATCGATAGTGTCCTCTATTTCCCAATCAATAAGGTGCTCGGTCCGATAATTGTCGTGCTTGGCGGTGTGTGGCTCTTCAGCGAACCTCTTACAATCAAAGAATATGTCGGAATTGCTTTCAGTCTCACGGTACCGTTGCTCCTGATTTCCAATGTGGAGCATGCGCGGCAAATGAATTTGCGATTGGGGCTCAACCTGCTCGTTGTCTCTACTGTGCTCACCTCAATTGCAATGATATTTTCCAAGTACGGAACAAATGCTGACCCAAATGTACTGCTCCTTCTTTTGTTCACGCAAGCGGCGGGAATGGTTTCGTCGCTAGCAGTAATCGCGAAACAAAAGCGAGAACGAGGTGTGTACTTCGCACATCTCGATAAGAGAGACGTCATGCTGTCGATTCTTATCGGTATACTCGGCTTCCTCTCGTACTACACATTCCTGAACGCGCTTACAACAGGGTACGTCAGTCTGGTCTATGTCATCCATGCACACTACATTTTGATACCAATTGTCCTATCGGTGTGGTGGTACAAAGAGCATATCAATTTGCGTAAACTGATAGCTGTCGTAGTATCGTGTCTCGCGATAGGTATCATAGCTATATGAAATATTTCGACGCGCACACACACGTAAATTTTGTTGCATACGATGCCGATAGGGATGCGACGATTGAGAGGTCCCGCGAGCAAGGGGTGGGTATGAATATTGTGGGCACGCAGTACGACACATCGAAGTCCGCAGTAGAACTTGCCGAGAAGCACGAGCATGTCTACGCGACCATAGGGCTTCACCCCATCCATACATCGAAGTCGTACCACGACAAGAAAGAGCTCGGCGACGAGGGAAAGGAGTTTACGTCGCGTGGCGAGGTGTTTGATTCGACGGCCTACGAATCACTTGGCGCGTCGAAGAAGGTCATTGCAATCGGAGAATGCGGGCTCGACTATTACCGCGTCGACAAGGACACGAAGGACGTGCAGGTGAAAGCGTTCGTCGAGCAGATAGAGCTGGCGAACAAGCTGCAGAAGCCGCTCATGCTCCATATTAGAAATGCGTACGATGATGCGCTCGAAGTTCTCAGGGCACATGCGAAAGTGCGAGGCGACGTGCATTTCTTTGCGGGGGATTGGTCTGTGGCGAAGAAATTCCTCGACGAAGGTTTCACTCTCTCTTTCACGGGCGTGGTTACGTTTGCGCGCGACTACGACGAGGTTATTCGCAAAGCGCCGCTCGACATGCTGCTCTCGGAAACTGACGCGCCGTACGTAACCCCTGTCCCGCATCGGGGGAAGCGCAACGAACCGGCATACGTGGAGATGGTCGTGCAGGCAATCGCCGAGATTCGGGGCGAGGACTGCGAGAAAGTGCGGGAGCGGTTGCTTCAGAATGCCGTGCGCGTTTTTGGAATCGCTGTATAGTGGCAGCACATGACAAAAGTTTGGACAGCTCTCGCGGTCCTCGGTCTCGTAATTCTTGCGGCGATATGGCTCGTCGTAACGCCTGCACCGACAGAGAACGCGAGCATGGATGCAGAGGGACCAGTCTTTAACTGGAATATCAGCGAAGTCGGGGAGAGCCCGGTGGTGCCCGGCATGCCGCGCTCGGCCGTGTCGGTCGCGCTAAGCGACAAGACGTACCCGCTGGGAGAGTTCGACGGCTCGTGTTTCGAGATAGAAGGGTCGGGCTGGGCCCTCTACGAAGGCGAGAAATCGGGCGTCATCTGCTGGTGGGCAGGGGGCGGGAGCGAAGTGGGCGTTTTCGAGGAGAACGGCACTTTCGTGGTAAAGCGGGGTGATTTGGACGAGGGGAGCGCGGAAACACCGGGTTTTCGGGGCAATTTCCGCACCATCCTTACTATAGAGTCATAGAGCCACGGATTGTTGCAGGGGGCAATCTCACGTGATAGAGTGCGCCCACAATATGACAGAGGAAATGAGTGCAGTTATGGACAAGGCCTCCGAAAGCGAGGTCCTCACCCGCATTTATGAAGCGGGCTACCACATCATCCCCACTGTCGCTGAAGAACAGGTTGAGAAGATTGTCGGTGAGATTCGCGCTGTCATAGAAAAGGCAGGCGGCTCATTCATCGCGGAAGGTGCTCCGGCGCTCACCAAGCTCGCATACCCCATGGACGCTCGCGAGGGCGACAAGTACGTATCTCACGACAAGGGATACTTTGGCTGGCTCAAATTTGAGGCGCCTATCGAGGCCGCAAGTGCGCTCGATGAGAAGCTCAAGCGCGACCAGACCATTCTTCGCTCTATCGTTTTCCAGACCGTTCGCGAGGAGACGCGCGCTCGCATGAAAGCGCCGACACTGCGCGAAGTAAAGCGCACCGATACCATCAAGAGCACACCCCGCCGCGAGGAAGAGGCTGCGGCACCGGTCTCCGAAGTCGACCTCGACAAGGCGCTTCAGGACATCACGGAGGAGTAGTGTTAGAATTTTCATATGTACATCAACAAGGCGATTCTCTTTGGTAATCTCACGCGCGACCCTGAGCTTCGCGCGCTCCCGAGTGGCATGAATGTGTGCAACTTCTCCATCGCGACGAATCGCGTCTACAAAGACCGCGACGGCAAGAAGCAGGAGCAGACTGATTTTCACAACGTGGTCGTCTTCGGTCGCCAGGCAGATACGGTGTCGCAGTACCTCAAGAAGGGCAGCTCGGCGTACGTCGAGGGTAGGATGCAGACACGCAGCTGGGAGCAAAATGGCGAGAAGAAGTACCGCACCGAGGTCATTGCGGATTCTGTGCAGTTTGGTCCGCGCGGCTCAGGCTCTGGTGGTGGTGCGCGAAAGGAAGATGTGCCCGAGGACGAACCAGCAGCGTCGAGCGGTTCTGGCATCGATTACCCAAAGGATGATATAAATCCCGACGATATCCCGTTTTAACATATGAACAATATCCTCACACAGAATGATATCCAGCACGTCGACTACAAGGACGTGGACCTCTTGAAGCAGTTCATCAACCCGCACGGCAAGGTGATGTCGCGAAAGCGCACCAACCTCACGGCAAAGCAGCAGCGCGCCGTCGAGGCCGCAATCAAGCGTGCCCGCTTCATGGGGCTCCTGCCTTTCATTCAAAAATAATCTCTAGCCCGGCCTAGGCCGGGCTTTTTGATCTAAGAACGCGTAGCGTTCGCAAGGCAGGAGCGGCCGGAGCGATGTCGCGCGAGCTCGCACGACCGCGAGGCGGGGGCTGCGACCGAGGCGAGCGGCGGCGAGCCGAGAGTTGTGGCCTTCTGCCTTTCATTCAGAAGTAGCTCGCCGAGCTACCCACACAAGACCGCCCGGAGGGCGGTCTTGTCATTTATACTTCAGAGCAATGGCTCGCAAACCTCGTCAATCGTTCGCCGCTACGGCAGAGGCCTGGCTCGTGGTCATCGCTGCGGGCATTACCATATGGCTGCTCCAATCCGGTACGCTCGCGACGATTATGGATACGAGCACCGCCTTCGGTCCGCTCGCGAGCCTTGTCGCAGGACTCATGTACTCGACCTTCGTGACAACGCCGATTGCGATAGGGAGCTTCTACGAGCTTGCACAGACAGCGCCAGCACTGCATATCGCCGCGCTGGGCGCGCTGGGCGCCACCTTGATAGACTTGGTGCTTGTAAAGGGTATTCGTTCGCCGCTGATGGACGCGATAATCCACGCCGCGTTTGGCGATAAGCTCTACGTCTTTGCGCGTCGGCTTTCGAGAGGGAAGCTGCGCGTCGTTTCCGTCCTTTTCGGTTGCCTGCTTATCGCGATACCACTTCCTACAGACGAAGTCGGGGTGACCTTTATCGGCATGTCTCACATGAGCGCCTGGAGGCTTGCACCGCTTGTTTTCCTTGCCGACTTTGTCGGCATCTACGCTCTCGTGAGCGCCGTGCAGGCGTTCTCCTAAGAGCAGCCTACGCTCGCTCTACGTATTCACCCGTTTCTGTATTGATGCGAAGTACGTCGCCCTCTTTGATGAACATGGGGACGGTGAGTGTTGCGCCCGTCTCGAGTGTGACCACTTTTGAACCGCCCTGGGCAGTGTTGCCGCGTACATCCGGCGGGGCATCGACTACTTTGAGTTCGACTTTTACGGGAAGCTTCACGCGAAAAAGATTACCCTGGAAAGAGAGTGTCGTGACCTCCATGTTGGGCTTGAGGAAGCCCGCAGATTCGCCAACGATGTCGTCGGATACGACGAAGCGCGCAGATTTGTTGGCCGCTTCATGGAACACCCACTCGTTTTTCCTCTCGTCGCGGAACACAAAGATGGCAGGCTTTGATTCGATTTCGGCTTCGACGAGCTTGTCTGACTGCTGGAAAGAGTACTCCATCGTATTGCCCTTGATGAGGTGGCGCATTTTCGTCTGGTTGACCGGACGGCGCTGCTGCTTCTTCATTATATTGTTCCAGGTGCAGACGTACGGCTCACCGTCGATAATTACGGCCACTCCTGGCTTCACGTCGTTGTAGCTGAGCATAGTGGCCGCATTGTAGCCAAGAAAAAGAGAATGTCCACTTGAGCTATACTTTGGACATGCAACTTGTCGAACCGACTGTCGCATGTAAGGACTCTTTTATCACTGCAGTCGAAGAATTTCAGCGGGAGGACAACATTCGCTCGATGCAGTACAAGGGTCTTTCGCGCGAAGAACTCCAGTCTGATTTCGAGGGATTTTGCAGGAAGCAACGTGAACGTTCGCTAGGGAAAAATTTACCGAAAGACTTTGTGGCGGATTCGATATACTGGCTTGTCGACAATGGCGAGTACATAGGACGGATAAGCATCCGACACGAACTTAATGACAAGCTGCGAAGTATTGGCGGACATATCGGATACGATGTACGGCCGTCAAAGCGTGGCAGGGGATACGCGACGCGTATGCTCACGCTCGCGCTCGAGAAATGCCGCGAGCGTAGCTTAGACAAGGTGCTCATCACATGCGACGAAACCAACGTTGCCTCGAAGCGAGTTATCGAAAAGAATGGTGGGGTTTTTGAGTACAAAGTTCCAAATCCGGAGGGTGGACCAGACAAACTGCGCTACTGGATTACCCTCACTCGAGAATCTTGAAGAGCGCAAATTTTTCCTTGTTGAATGCGCCAAAGCCGTGCTTCTCAAAAAGCGCGGTGGCGCCGGTAATGGTGAGTACCTCGTGCACACGGAGAGCCTCCGCCTCGGCGAGACACCTTGCTACGAGAGCGGTCGCAATGCCCTTGCCTTGATGCTCGGGGAGGACTGCGAGCGAACGGACCTCGGCGAGCCTCTGTGAATACACCTCGAGTGCGCAGCAGCCGAGAATGCGTCCGCCTTCTTCTGCCACAAAGAATTCCTCTGCGCGCGGCAAATGCTGCTGCATGAGCTGTTCGGGGAATAGGGCGATGATCTCTTTGATGCCGGCGTAGTCAGCCTCGGTTGCTCTCCGGAACTCCATGCTTACTCTTCGCTCCCGCCGCCAGAGGACTTGGGTGTGATGCTTCCGTCCTGTAATCCTTTGCGGATATCTTTGAGGAGTTGATTCAGGACTGGTTTGTTGTCGCGCAAGAAGGTGCGGGCCGCATCGTAACCGCGGCCGAGTTTTGTCTCGCCGATGGAGTACGAGCCGCCGGCTGATTTCTCGACGAATCCCATTTTCTCGCCAAGCGCGAGCGCCTCACCCTCTTTCGAGATACCCTCGCCGTAGAGCATGTCGAATTCGACAGCGCGGAAGGGAGCGGCGACCTTGTTCTTTACAATTTTCACGCGGTGCCTGCCCCCCATGACTTCGTCGCCCTTCTTTATCTGCGCAATGCGACGGATATCGATGCGCACCGATGTGTAAAACTTGAGTGCCTTGCCGCCCGGGGTCGTCTCGGGATTGCCAAACATAACCCCGATTTGCATGCGTATCTGGTTGATGAAAATCACGATGGTCTTGGTGCGTGCGACGATGGCGGTGAGCTTGCGCAGTGCCTGCGACATGAGGCGCGCCTGCTTGCCGACATGGCTCTGGCCCATGTCACCCTCGATTTCGTCTTTGGGAGTGAGCGCTGCGACGGAGTCGATGACAATGACGTCTATCTTGCCGCTTCGCACGAGACTCTCCACTATCTCAAGCGCCTGCTCACCTGTATCGGGCTGCGACACGAGCAGGGTAGAGATGTCGACACCGATCTTCTTTGCGTATTCGGGATCGAGTGCGTGCTCGGCATCGATAAACGCGCAGATGCCGCCTTTTTTCTGTGCCTCAGCTATGGCGTGGAGACACAGCGTCGTCTTGCCGGAGCTTTCTGGACCGAAGATCTCGATGATGCGGCCACGGGGGAGTCCGCCGATTCCGAGTGCCCAATCGACACCGATAGAGCCCGTCGGTACTGCGTCCACATCCACTTTGGGCGTAGCGCCGAGCATCATGATGCTGTCGTCGCCGAACTTTGTCTTGATATCTGAGAGTGCGCGCTCGATGTCTTTATCGGTGCCTGTACCGGTCTGTTTCGGGGGAGCTTTTTCCTTTTTTGTCATTGCCATATAACTGAAGTATAGCTCACGGGGTAGAGGACGCTACACCCTGCGTCGTGGTCGAAAATGGCTCGGTGCTCGTGGGGAGCGCGGGGACTGAAGTTGAAACAGCGTCACCCGCAAAGTAAATCTGCAGCACTTCCTGCCGGGTGTTTCCGTACTTATCCTCGGCATCGAATACGACGCGGTTGAGTCCGGGCGCAAGGAGATAGGGCTCCTGGAAAGATCCGTCTTCGGTCACGGATATCGGCGCGCCGTTCATGGAAAGTGTGGCGATGCGCTCGGCCGTGCCCTCGATGAGGAAGAATCGGTCATCCGACGTCACAAGCTCTGTCGCGAGATGGATGCGTGGGCCGTAGAGAAGGCCGCGCGTCTCGTAGTACGCATACGCAGCGAGAACCAGAAAGAGTAGTGCGACGATTGTTTTGCTTAGGTTTGAATCGCGGAAGGGAATCATACCTACCGCGGCATTTCGTCCTCTGCCTCGTCAGCCTCACCCTGCGGCTCTTGTGCGAGCTCGTCCGCATTACCCGCACCGATGACGTCGCGCGGCTTCGCGCCGTCGGCAGGGCCGATAACGCCGCGATCTTCGAGTAAGTCGATAAGACGCGCGGCGCGCGCGTAGCCCACGCCGAGCTTGCGCTGCAGGTAGGAGGTAGAAGCCTTCCCGGCCTCGATGACAGTCTTTTTCGCTTCGGGGTAGAGCTCGTCGTCTTCGTCGCTACCTTCGCCTTCCATAGAGGCGAATATCGCATCAGTGCCGCCATGCTGTGCGCTCTTGTCGGTGAAATCTATTTCGCTCGGGATGGTGCCCTCGTTTGCCTTGGCGATGTGTGCGACGACTCGCTTGACCTCACTTTCCGTAATGTATGGTGCCTGGATACGGACGGGCTTCGACATTTCACCTGAGAGGAAGAGGGTGTCGCCCGCGCCAAGCAGCGATTCGGCACCGCCCATGTCGAGAATCGTGCGCGAGTCTATCTGAGAAGCGACCTGGAGTGCGATACGAGCCGGGATGTTGGCCTTGATGAGTCCCGTGATGACCTTCACGCTCGGCCGCTGCGTGGAGAGGATGAGGTGGATGCCGACCGCACGGCTCATTTGTGCGAGGCGCACAATGCCGCCCTCCAGCTCGCGCGGGTACGATTGCATGATATCGGCGAGCTCGTCGATGATGAGCACGATGTAGGGCATTGCCTCAGGGAGCGGCTGACCCTCTTCGGCACCGCGCTCAAGTGCGGGAGCGAGTACGTTCTCATGGTACGAAGCGATGTCGCGGACCTTCTCAGTCTCGAGGATGTTGTACCGTCGTTCCATTTCCTTTGCGAGCCACTTGAGTGCGAGGATGGCTTTCTTCGCGTCAGTAATCACGGGCGTGAGGAGATGGGGAATGGAATTGTAGAGTGTGAGTTCGACGCGCTTCGGGTCGACCATGATGAATCGGAGCCTCTCTGGCCCGCAGCGATAGAGGAGGGAGACGATAATGCCGTGGATTGTCACCGATTTACCGGCGCCTGTGGTACCTGCGATAAGTGTGTGCGGCATTTTGGCGAGGTCGGCAAAAATAGGCTGACCGGTAATCGTGCGACCCAGTGCAGTGAGGAGCGATTTCGCGGAGCTGGCGAAGCCTTCGTCTGCGATGAGTGGCCCCATGCCGAGCGTTGTGCGCGCGACATTTGGCACCTCGATGCCGACGAGTGCCTTGCCAGGTATCGGCGCCTCGATGCGCAATGGCGAGGCCGCGAGCGCGAGCTCCAGATTGCTCTGAAGTGCGACTATCTTCGAGAGCCGCACGCCCTCGGCCGGCTTCATCGAGTAGCGCGTGACGGTCGGGCCGATAGACGCCTCGTCCATCTCTACCTGGATACCGAAATTCTGGAGTGTGCGTTTGATGAGGTTCATGTTGGCCTTCACGTCGCCAACCTCAGGTTTCCCCTTATTTTTTGCGAGCAGTGATACAGGTGGTGGCGTGTACGTGCTCCCCGTCGCGGCGATTATCGGGAAACCTTCTTGCGCGGGCGTACTCTCGCGCTTGTCAAAGGATTTCACGACCGGCTGACTCGAAGTTCGAGAGGCGTCCTCTTCAGGGGTCTCATCTTCAGGGGATTCGTCTGTTTCGTCGGGGAGCCCTGTCACGGGGACGTCGTCGATGTCCTTGTCGAGGGCAGTCGGCTCCGATGTAGTCCATGCTCTGAGCGATGTGAACATTGCGTAGAGGTTTACATCGAACGCGACGATAAGTGCGGCAATGATGAAAGCGACAAGGAATATTCCCGTCGCGACGGTGTCGACGAGGGACACAAATATTGTCGCGATGGCATCGCCAAGCATCCCACCGCTCGTGGGGGAGAAGAGACTGATGAGGCTGAGTGCCGAGAGGAGAAAGACGATCATGCTTGCGAGCTGTACCCAGCCAAAACTGCGCTCGAACGAGCGGAAGATGAGTACCGCGAGCATGACAAGCGAGAGCGGCAGGAGCATGTACCCGACACCAAGCAGCCACGTAAGCCATGTGTAAAGGAGCTCCCCTACTGAGCCGCCCACGCCAATCCCGGCGAGTGTGAGAAAGCCTGCCGTGGCAATGAAAAAGATTGCCACGACGCCGCGCATTGCTTCGCTACTTACGAGGGGCGCAATAGAAGACTCTTCCACCGATTTCTTACGGCTATTCTTTCTTTCGCGTTTGTCGGCCATGCAGCAATAATATCACGCGCTGCACGGCAGATGACGAAAAAGTCCTTGATTTACGCGCCGATTTTGCGATGCGTCCCTTGTGCGCAGCTCCGTACCCGTCAGGTCTGGGCTGTTGCGTATCGGATACGTCCTATATATAATTCGACATGTCCAAGAGCTCTCAAAGACATCTCAGAGACGCATAAAAACCTACAATGGACGAGATAAAGGACACGCAAAGGACCGAATCATTATCTCGATTTATCGAACAGCATTCTGTACGCACCAACCCTTTCGGTGAGAATCGCGCGGCGGATCGTGCGTATCGCAGGGCAGAACGCATAGCTGCGGGTCTACACCTCCTCACCAACCATCTTTCACAGGAAGAGCCGTCGCGAGGGCGCGTCCGCTCCATTGCCACAGGTCTTCTCGATGATGCTCTTGCCATGAGAGATGAGATGAGGTCGACCAACTCGCAGGCGGTCGCCGGCTTTCTCTCGAAAGTGCGCTATCTCATTTCTCTCGTGCGTATCATGGCCGTTTCTGGTCACGTATCGCAGGCGAACGCTTCCGTTGTCATCGAGGCCCTCGATGAGTTGGGTGGCTTCGTTGTCGCTTCGCAGCGCTCGATTCTCTCGGAGAACGTCTCGCTGACGCGCGAAGATCTCACAGATGTTCGCGCAACAAGTTTTCGTATACCCCACGCGTCCCCCGTAAAGGACGCGTCCAATACAAAGGATACGGGAGACAGTCGCAAGATATCGGACGCAAATGAGACGTCCGTTGCACAGGGCGAGACTATAGGAACCATGAGTGGTCGCGTCCAAAGTATATTGGAAATACTCAAAGTAGGCGGCTCCCTGGGCATTAAAGACATCTCGGCCAACCTGCCGGAGTACAGTGAAAAGATGATACAGCGTGAGTTGCTTGATTTGGTCAGTCGTGGTGCTGTAAGGAAGACTGGGCTTAAGCGCTGGAGCAGGTATTCGCTGGCTGCCTAAGGATGGCTTAAAACATACCTTTATTGGTGCGCCATATGCACCTGAAGCGTTCGTGAAATATTCCGTGGAGCGGCTCGTCTATATTATTGACTCCCCCCTACGGTTGGAGTATTGTGCCCCGGTAATCTGATGTACAGAAAAGGGCCAGAGATGGCGCTTTTTTGCTCACAGGTTATCCACAAAGTAGAGTTCATCGAAATCACGGTTGGATAACCCCCTGGTATATAATTGCGCTGATGTGCCCGAGGGGCGCATCAGAACAGGGGAGCGACCTGATGTCGCACTCTGCGCCGTTCTTTGACACAACATATAGTGTGAAGAAATCATGGATGTCGCACATCCTGTTCATGAGCAATCTCATGAGAATAATTTCATGCGTTGCAATGACGCATGAATACTTCCGCATATCTGAATCGTCCAGTTACGAGAGAACATCCCGCACGATCCGCCTGGGAGGCGGAATTCCCTTCTTGCTGCTAATCCCTTTTCTCCGCGTCGACATTATTAAAGGAGTAGGGGCTAGCAAAATTATTAGTGGTCTCGATCCGCCAACAAGCGGAATATCGGGATCGCACAAAGTACACGTGCTTTTTGTCGAAAGAACACGTGTGCGGCCTCGCGCTGAAAGGCGCGGGGAGAAAGGTCAAACACAAAATATGAGTAAAGCATTAGCAACAAAGAATGTTGCGGCTGTGCTCCTCGCTGTTGCCTTGGTTTTCGGTTTTGCTTTCTCTTTCGCCGCTCCGGTGAAAGCGCAGAGCATCAGTGATCTCCAGGCTCAGATCCAGGCACTTCTCGCACAGATCCAGGCGCTCCAGGGCGGTTCTAGCTCCGGCGGCGCTTGCGTGAGCTTCACCTTCACGACGAACTTCCGTCAGGGACAGTCGGGCGCTGAAGTCATGCAGATCCAGAAATTCCTGAACACGATGGCTGACACTCGCGTGGCAGCTACGGGCGCAGGTTCTCCGGGCAACGAAACCTCCTTCTTCGGCCCCGCTACGGCGGCCGCGGTCAGGAAGTTCCAGGAGAAGTACGCGGCGGACATCCTCACTCCGGTCGGCCTCACGGCTGGCAACGGTTACTGGGGTCCTTCGACGCGTGCTAAGGCCAACGCACTTGCTGCGGCTTGCGTACCAGGCACGACTCCGGGCACAACCCCGGGCGGCACGGTAGGCGGCACGCTCCAGGTGATGGCTGGCTCCCAGCCGGCGAACTCGCTTGCTGTACAGGGCGCTTCGCGCGTTCCGTTCACAACCTTCACGCTCACCAACACGAGCGCGGCGGCTGTGACCATCAACAACGTGACTGTCCAGAAGAACGGTCTTGGCGACAAGGCAGTCTTCGACGGCATCATCCTCGTTGATGCGACGGGCCAGGCTCTTGGCAACTCCAAGACCATGAACTCGAACAATCAGGCTGTTCTCGATGCGGGCATCACGCTCCAGCCGGGTCAGTCTGCGCAGCTCACGGTCGCGGGCAACATGCTCACGAGCGGTCTCAACACCTACGCTGGTCAGATCATCGGTCTCTCTGTTGTCGGTGTAAACACCAACGGCACGGTCTCCGGCTCGCTCCCGATCTCGGGTGCGATGCACACGATCAACGCCACGCTCTCGATCGGTTCCATGACTGCCGCTGTCGGCAGCGAGGACCCGAACACGACTGCGCTCAACTCGAGCACGACAGGTAAGCCGATTGGCACGACCGGATTCACGTTCGGCGCCATCCGTCTCACCAACACGGGCTCTGCTGAGGACCAGTGGGTCAAGTCGATTCGCTGGAACCAGTCTGGTTCAGCTTCTGCCTCTGACCTCGCCAACGTAGTGACTGTCGTCGATGGTACGTCGTACCCGATGACGATCTCTGCAGATGGTAAGTACTACACAGTAGTCTTCCCGGGCAATGGTCTTGAGGTCCAGAAGGGTCTCCAGAAAGAATTCACGGTCAAGGCTGACATCGTCAACGGCCCAGCCCGCACGATCAGCTTCGACCTCTACAAGGCCACGGACATCTACGTAGTCGGCGAGACATTCGGCTACGGCATCACTCCGACAGCGTCGGCGACGGCGGCCATCGATGATGCATCTCAGTTCACGACAGGAACTCCGTTCTTCTCGGGTACTGTAGTCCAGGTCAACGCGGGCACCGTTTCCTCGGTCTCGCGCGCCAACGAAGTCGCTGCTCAGAACATTGTTGAACTCTCGCCCAACCAGCCCCTCGGCGGTTTCGCGGTAGACATCAAGGGTGAACCGATTA
Source organism: uncultured Candidatus Saccharibacteria bacterium (assembly GCA_964594735.1). Classification (GTDB taxonomy): domain Bacteria; phylum Patescibacteriota; class Minisyncoccia; order Phycocordibacterales; family UBA2100; genus UBA10103. Next base: position 24,034 of record CAZQMS010000007.1, read on the forward strand.
CGGTCGCTTCGCTCACGTTCGGCTTCGACATCTCTGGTACTGAAGATGCCACCGACCTCGACAACATCACGCTCGTCGACGCCAACGGTGTCGTCGTCGCGGGTCCTGTCGATGGTACGACGGGCACTGGTACTGACGGTAAGGTGACCTTCACCGACACGGTGACGTTCCCGACCGGCCGCATGGTGTACACCCTCAAGGGTCAGCTCTCGAGCTCCTTTGCCAACGGTGACACCATTGTCGCTACCACGACGCCGTCCGATTACTGGACGAACGTTCGCGGTACGATCACTGGCAACACAATTACCCTCACCAACTCGGCTGTCTCGGCTAACACCATGACGGTCCGCGCTGGCTCGGTAGTCCTCTCTATTGCAGGAACTCCAGCTGCGCAGACAATCGTCGCAGGTGCGACGGGTCAGACTGTGTCGGCCATCAACTTCGATGCCACGCAGTCCGGCGAGGATGTCCGCTTCAACGCTGCGAAGTTCCGCTTCACGGAATCTCTCACGACGACGGATGACCTCAACAACTGTGCTGCGTACGATGGTGCGACGCGCCTCAATAGCTCGTCTGTAACCCTCGACACGGATGCCACGGACTTCAACTTCAGCTTCGACACTCCGTTGCTCGTAGCAAAGGGCACAGTGAAGAATGTCGCGATTAAGTGTGATATTCCTTCCTCGATCACGGGTGGTACATTCAGCGTCGGCTTCACATCTGCCGTTACCTTCACGGGTACGGGAGTCACGTCGAGCCAGACGATCACCCCGACATCGTCGACTGCTGCTACACAGGCAGGCAACACCATGACAGTCGCCTCTGGCGGCGCGCTCACGGTCGCACTCGATTCTTCGAGCCCGTCTGCTACCCTCGCAGCTGCTGGTACGTCAGGCGTAACGCTCACAGCGCTCCGCTTCAACGGCACCAACGAAGACATGAAGCTCGACCGCATCGCTCTCCAGATGAGCAACGGCGCAGCTTCTTCGTCTCCGGACAACCTTACACAGGTCACGATCTGGGATGGTGCAACGCAGGTAGGTACAGCGACCTTCGCTGGCACACGCTTTGCGACCTCAACCCTCTCGGGCAACGTGATCATCCCGGCCAACGGCTTCAAGGTACTCACCGTCAAGGGTGACCTTGCGGGCATTGGCACGGGTCAGGCCACGACGACCAATGGTCTCGTGATCGAGGTTGATTACGACGGCTCTGATTCGACCGGCACTCGTGCCGTCGGTCAGCAGTCGGGCACTACGATCAATACGAGCTCAACGACTGACACCGACACATCGCCGGTGCGCGTCTATCGCTCGTACCCGACGTTTGCTGTAATTGATGTGCCGACGACGAACCTCGTCAGCGGTGAAAACATCATCTACCGCTTCAGCATCACTGCGAGCAACACCGGCTTCGGTGTGGGTATCGACGAGATCACCGCGAACATCGCGACCTCTTCGATCTCGGCTCTCTCGGATATGGAGCTCTACGCGTACACTGATTCGGGCTTCTCGAGCCCCGTCTCGGGCTTCACTGGCGGTCTCCTCGCGGAGATCAACAGCGGTGGCAACGTGACGACGGGCAACAAGTCGTTCGACCTCGGTACGTCTGAGCTGCAGATTCCTGCAGGTGGTACGCGCTACTTCGAGATTCGCATCGATGCGACTCTCTCGGGTAGCGGCACTGAGCAGATCTCAACGAAGATCATGGGTGATACTGGCTCGTCAGTCGGTCCAACCCTCACGGTCGCTGCCTCCACGGCGGTGTCTGCTGCGAACTTCGTCTGGTCTGGCAACGCCACGACCACGTCTGAATCGACTCACCTCGACTGGACCAACGGCTACGCAGTCCCTGGCCTCCCGGCTGGCGGCTCGAGCACGAAGACGCTCCAGAAGACGAACTAACGACTCGGTGGGACCTAGCTTAGGCTAGCCTTCCATCCAGTCGCCGCTTGTGGCGACAACACAAGCAAGCAAAGCCCCTCCGAAAGGAGGGGCTTTTGCTTTGGGACGAGCTCACGTATAGAATGTGAATCTATGCAAAAAAATACAATCATTTCCGCGACGCTTGTCCTCCTGATTCTCCTTGCCGGCGCGCTGTTTTGGGCATTCCAGCGCGGGGTTATCTACATGAAGGACGGCTCTCTCGGCTTCTCGAAGTCAGCCATCACCAATCCCGTCCCGACGATTGTGCGGGAGCCCGCATTTCCAGCGGATTTCCCAGAGTCAGGCAAGGAGATCTATCGCAAGAACGTGACGACTCTTGCAGACGCTCTCGATGCCGATCCGACCAACTATGAAGCATGGCTCGACCTCGCGATTTATTACCGCATGGTCAACAATCATGCTGGCGCAGTAGAGATATGGGAGTACCTGCGCAATCTGTACCCCACAGACGCCATTGCAGTCCATAATCTCGGTGAGCATTACTTCCACGCGGCAAAAGATTACGAGAAAGCAGAAATATACTACGAGGAGTCGATCACTAAGAGTCCAGCGCTTGAGTCCAACTACACCGACATGTACGAGATGTATAAGTACGCCTACAAACAGGACACTTCGGCTGCCATGGATATATTGAAGCGAGGCATAGAGGCAGTGAACGCGACAAGCGCAACGCAGTTCAAAATCATGCTCGGTCGCGAGTACCGCGCGAGGGGAGATATGGAGAATGCCCGCACGTACCTCACCGAAGCGCGCGATGAGGCACAGGCCCGCGGCGACCGCAGTCTCGCGAGCGAGCTCACCCGCGAAATCAACGCCCTCTAGCATGTGGGGAGAACACATCTCCCCATAGCATGAGGAGAAACCCATCTGAAGGACCGACCTTCAGTTTCTCGCAGTCGTCCCCTACACTCTAATTGTGCTATAGCATAATTAGAGTGTCTTTTGATATGGGGATATTTGTTCACAAATCTATATGCATGAAGCTACGCATGGAGCTACAATTGGCACTATGCGTGAAGAAGGCCGAAGTGCTCCCCTGGATCCTTTATTGAGGAAGTACATTGATGCGTCGAATAATCGGTTAGCCCACCCAGTCAGTGATGAGAGTAGGCAGATGCTGCTGTCGGACCGATTATACGGACTTGTTCGGATTGCTATTTTGCTCGCGGTCGTAACTTATCTCGTGTACGTACACGGTAGTCGGTTTAGCGACGTGGCAGCCTATTTCCCCAACGTATCTTTCTTCTCGTACATTTGGGGGTACATTACCCATGAGGGCACGCTCGCTACAATTGTGTTATCGGCCGCCATACTTCTTGCTTTCCTCCGTGCACTGAGGCGACTCACGCACGAGAATTGGAAAACCGCTTTCGCGCTTGGTCTGGTCAGTTTTGTTCTCGCGGGCTTGCCGACGGATGTCTTCTTCGGCGAGTATGAGAATGCTGCGACTGCAGCTTTCATATCGATGTTCGCGATATCAGTTTACCTTTTTACCTCAACCGCAAAGATAAGAATCTCTGGTCATCTACTGCCAATCGTGGTGACGATGGCATTGTTCGCCACTTTCTGGGGCGTTGCCGCAATCGGAAATGAGCTGGGGATGACAGGGGACGGCTCGTTGTATTGGTTTATATTGGGCTACGTACCCGTGGTCACGTATGCACTCCCTGCCGTACTGATTGGTTCGGTAGTACTTGCACTCGTGCGCAAGATTCGGCTTAGGAGCGGATGGCGATCGCGTCGGTCTCCGCTTCCTCTTAAGTTCCTATTTTCTGGCGTTGCTGCCGTGTCGATGGCCGTGATTCTTTGGGCTTTGACTCAAGATGGAGCACTTCTTCTCATTCCGCTGCCTGGTCTACTGCTCGCACTTCTCTCGATAGTACTTACCGACAGACTTGCTCAAAAATGGTCGATTCATTTGTCGAAAGCATGGCAAGATTACATCTCGCCAACGGGGAGGTGGCTGCTCTTCACTACTTTCCTGGCCTTTTTATGCGGACTGTTTCTGGTCGGCCGGTACCCCCTGCACATTGGGGATAACTTCATGAACCAGAATGCAATGAGTGCAATAATTCTTCCGTGGATATGGTGAGGCGCCTAATAAGAAAATGGTGGCTTTGGATGGTTGTTCTACTCGTACTTGCGTACCCAGCATGGTACGGATACCACTGGGCAAAGTATTACGTATACACGTACCGCACATACGGCCCGGCTGTTGAGGGGGCTAGGCAGTACATGAAATCGGTAGAACAGTACGAACAGGACATGCGCAATGATCAGTACGGCGGTTCCACACCCGAAGAGACACTGCGACTATTCGTAGAAGCTTTGGAGAGTCAAGACTATGAACTTGCAGCGCGGTACTATACACTCGAAGATCAAATTAGCGCTTTAAAGAACATCTTGAACTCGGCCAACGGAGGATACATTGGCACATACATTCAGATTCTGAAGGGATTAAATCGGTCTGTTCCATACTCAAGTGGAAAACAGGCGGACATAGAATTTTTTGATGCGACCGGTGAGCAAGTTCATTTCGAGAAGTTCCGCCTCAACTCGTACACTCAAAAATGGAAACTCGAAGAGTAGTTGTACTTACTCTGCTTGTATTCACGACTCCCGCCGGTGTCAATGCTTATGCCGTCCCGACTCATCGGGGTCTTTCAGAGGTCACCATCAAGGCATACGAACGCCTGCATGGGGATGCTTTTTCTGACGCCGAAAGCGCACTCGTGATCCGTGGTGCCGGTGAAGAAGATGCTCATCCCCGATATGCCAACCATTTTTATGACCCCATCAACGGGCGTGGCCTCTCTGGATGGTATGGCGCGCCCATCAGCTTCATTACTCATCCGTCTAAACAGTGGGCACAGGATACGATTGCTCAGGCCCAGTTCATGTGCCTGGTGAAAAGCAAAAAGGACGATAGAGGATGCTTTCTTGGGTACGGGCACGGATATGAAGACAAGTGGTTCTCATCGCCAATGGACTTTTCATGGGATAGGGCCGTCTATGAATACGTTTGGGGCGATAAAGAGCGTGGTGTTGAATCGTTGGGCCATGTAATACACCTCATACAAGACGCGACGGTTCCGGCGCATGTGAGGAACGATGACCACACAAGTGGGGATACATATGAGGACTACACAGCTCGCTTCATTGAGGGAAACATACCCATTCCGACTTCAGTAAGACCACCCACGTACTCTACGATAGATGATGCTTTCGAGAGAGTTGCAAGCTATACGAACATCAATTTCGTCAGCGACGACACGGTTTCTAAGGAGTACCCGAGACCCGCAATCGATACGTTAACGGTACAAAATGGTTATGCGCGTGGGATAGATAATCTCAAAATTGCTCGAGTCAGAAAAAGCTTCAAGAACGGACAGTATAAAAATGAGCTATCTGTTGACGAGGACGTCGTTTCTGATCTCTGGCCCCATCTATCGCAAAAAGCGGTCGAAGCCGGTGCGGGGGTTATTGACCTATTCTTCCGTGCCGCTGAGGAAGAAAAAAGGACCGGCCGACTTAAGGCGATGAATATTTCTCAGAAAGATAAAGACAGGAAAGAAACCATTCTGAAGACATTTAACGTCGCTAAACTTCTGTATGGCTCGAGCCTCACGCAGAGTGATGTAAATGAGCTCCTCAATGATTCCGCCGGGCAAGCTGGTGCAGCTGCTGTGGCGCTAGGAGGTGCGCAAGAGGTGCCGCCCGCGCCTTCGCCATCGCCGCAGAATCAGCAGCCGACGAGCGCGGAGCCAGTGGAGCAGACTTTTGCGCCGACTGAGAGCGATGCGCCTCAGGAGGTAGCGTCAGCGCTGGCGGAGGATGATGTTGCAGAACAGGTCTCGCAGCAGACTCAAGTGGATGCGCCGCTGTATCAACAGATGGTGCCCGTGACGCCGGGGTTTGGCGGGGGAGGCGGTGTCAGTAGCGTGGGCAGCGAGGAGGTCAGTGAACCGGAGCCAGAGCCCACGCCGATGAGCCTGAGCATAGTCTCGCCGCTCGCAGGCGAATTCTTTGCAACCTCGACAATCTCATTTGCCGGGACGACTGAGGCGGATGCGGTAGTGAGCTTGGAATCGGGTGCGCTCACTGCAAGCACAACAGCAGACGCAAGCGGAAATTGGGTTGCATTTTTGGCGCTAAATGAAGGAGCTGCGGATGTGACCGTAACAGCATCAGATACTGGTGGTGACCGAGCGACGAGCACCTCGAGGACCATATTCGTAGACTTGACGCCTCCCGCCACTGCGACGGTGACATTGCCCCAATGTGAGCTTTCGCTCTCTTCGTCATTTTGTCTTCTTGTCACGCAAGATGTGGAGGTGGAGTGGGCTCTCGTGCCAGACGCTGCGTACTACGCGGTCATCATAAACGGCGTTGCGTATGCAACTACATCGGCGACATCCTCCACGGCGAATGCAGTGTTCGTCGCGTCGACGACTGTCGCCGTTGTCTCGTATGATGCCGCGGGTAATTCAGCCACATCGACATCAGAGTATGTATATGCGGTAGAGCGACCACTCATCATCAACGAGATTGCTTGGGCGGGCACGGACTCTCTCGCTACCGATGAGTGGATAGAGCTTCTCAACACCACGCCATTCGAGCTCGACATGGCGCATGTGCACCTGTCGATAGATGGTGTGGCTGCGGCGCTCAGTGGAATCGCATCGCCAAACGGACTGTATCTTGTCGAAGACAGGGCTGAGGCCACCAGTAAAGCGCACGACGCATTGTTTGATATGGATTTGCCAGATGCGGGTGCTGTCGTGCAGCTCGCGGATGAAGTGGGAACTGTGTTCGATAGCACACCCGATATCGCGACGTGTGGTGGGTGGTGTGCTGGGAGCGTTGCGGGACTGATAGGGACGTCCGCGCAGAAGGGGAATTTATCGGCGAATCAATCGATGGAACGTGTAGACAGCGGGGCAGAAGGCACGCTCGCCTCTAGCTGGCACAGTAACGACACATACATCCGCACCTCGTCTTCAAGAGCGATAGATAGCGGTGGCGGGACTGTGTACGGCACGCCGGGCATGAGCAACGGTGCTGGCTTGCCGGATGCTGGCTGGAGTTGTGGAGGAGATACCTTGGACTCGTCTGGTGGTACGTACAATCCGACACACGACTTCTGCACGTATCTCTCGGCGTTTATAAGCACAGAAGCAAACAGGTACGGAGATATTTTCAAGGGCACTGTGGGGAGCTCTACTCTTGCGACGGGCCACTCTCTAGCGAAGTCTATACAGTCCTCGCAGAACGATACGAATCTCGTGGCCGGCGCTTTGGCTGGCGAGCAGTTCTTTGTTGCCATGTATGAGATACGCACGGGACCAGCTTTCAGTGGCGACCTCACGGCATTTCGAAACTACATGCAGACTGGCGTGGGAAGTCCGCCGCACAGCAACTATGTGACGATTCCATGGACGTATGCTCCGTAAAATGGGTACGATAACTATGCTGTCGCATAGTTATCGTACCCAGGCCGTCGAGCAAGCGGATGGGACTAAACTGCTAGAAGCGGGGGCGGGTGGCCCATTTGTAGAGCCAGCGGAATATGAGGAGAAGCAATACAACGAGTATTGGATAGAAAAGCCAGAATGAGCGGAATACGGCGAGCGTGCCGACAGCTGCCGCATTCAGTGCCTTCGCCACGATGCCTGGTGAATCGGATGCACCAGAATCCGTGCTCTGGAAGCCCTCGACCCGGCTCACGGTCGTGGTGCCGAGAACGGCCGGGTTGCTTCTGTGCGGCTCGATCTTGGTTTCAAGGTATGTGATGCCTGCGTTGCGCAAGGACTCTGTCGCCGCGTAGATGTTGTTGCCGATGGCGGAAATGACAGGGAGCGCAGTCGCCGCGACTTGCGTCGTGACGTTCTTCGCTTCGCTCACCGCCTGCTCCACCTCCGATGGCGGCGCGTCGACGGAGGCAGTGACCGACTCGCTCGTCGCGACCGCCTCGGTGCCTGCGCCCGTGGTGAACGTGGCGGTAAAGGTGTGCTCGCCTTCGACGGCCGTCCACGGCGAGGCGACAACCGTACTTTCGCCGGTATCGAGGGATACGTCTTTGCTGCCGTTGTTCTTGCCGTCGACCATAAAGGTGAGCGTGCCGCTGACCTCGCTATCGGAGCCGTTGTAGATGACCGCATAGATGCGGATTTTCTCGCCGACGGTCGGTTTGGTATCAGACAACCAGAGGGATTGCTCGGGAAAGCTAGCCTGCGCGTATGACGCAAGGGGAAAGAAGAGGAGCAGGAGCGCTGCGAGGTAGGCGGAGGGGCGCATACCCATAGTATAATATCGAATATGAGACCCTCTCCTGTGGGTTCGTTTACCAAGAGCCTCGTGGGATTCACCGTCTTCATCGGTGTGAGCTTCGGCATCACCATCGGCGTCAACATGCTCGCGGAACACGAATCGGAAGAACAGCAGGTCGCCGCCGCTGCGGCGCGGATGCTCGAGCAAGTTCAGGAATAAAAAGAATGCGCCGCCCCAAGGTCGTTGGGGCGGCGCCACGCAGCGTAGGGACCTGGCAAGAACCTACACTCGTGTATTGTCTTGCGTTGAGCGCGGAATCTCGATGCCGTAGTGACGGCACACAGACCGCACATCGGCCGATGCCCTCTCACCGAGGACACGGAACGCTCGCGCTGAACGCTCTGGTACTCCCATGAGGTGGGCGGAAACTGCATCAATTGCCCACTTCTTAAGTTCCGGAACCAGCTCGAACCTCCGTTCGATGTAGTCGCTCACATCATTCCAATGCGGATGACGTGTTACTGACGTGGTGTGGACGCTTACGATTTGACGAGACATGGCGATTCTCCAGATTTGACACGATGGATGAATACGCCTCCCAATCCTCTTTTAATAATATCACATTTGACACCATTGTCAATATTTGGTCTTGCATAAAGCTCGTGTATGATGCCTCGCACAAGGCTAGAGACAGCGAGCAGGAATAGGGAATGGGTTTCAGGTTGTAGGGAATAGTAGAAATACTAAAACCTATAACCTAACCCCTAAAACCTATCCGTCAGACTTGCCGAGGTCGAAGATTCTCAGCCCGCCTAGGGCGGAGCCTTGGTTAAAAGATAGCCATATGTGCTATGGCAAAAACGAAAGCAGAAAAGGCTGTCGTCATCGAGAAGCTTGTGGATGGAATCAAGAATGCCGCTTCGGCGACGTTCGTGCATTTCAACAAAGTTTCCGTTGCCGACGAGTCGACGATGCGACGTGCGCTTAAGGCAGACAATGTGAAATACATGGTCGCCAAAAAGACGCTCATCCGTCGCGCGCTCGAGCAGCTTGGACACAAGCACGAAGAGCTTCCGCTCGAGGGCGAGCTCGCGGTCGCGTTTGGTGGTGGCGACGATGCCACAGCCTCCGCGCGCCTCGTGCATGAGTTTGGCAAGAAGTTTGCCGACAAGCTCGCAATCGTCGGAGGCATCTTCGACGGCAAGCTCGTCGATGCGAAGACCATGCAGAACATCGCGACAATTCCGTCGATGGATGTGCTCCGTGGCATGTTTGCGCAGGTGATCAACTCGCCGCGCAGCCGCTTCGCTATCGCCCTCTCGGAGGTAGCGAAAAAGAAAACAGCTTAATAGTATTTACGAACACGTATGAACAAAGATCAGATAATCGAAGCAGTGGAGAAGATGACCATCATCGAGCTCAATGACTTGGTGAAGGCTATCGAGGAGAAGTGGGGTGTGTCTGCGACGGCCGTCGCTGCGGCTCCTGCCGCAGGCGGCGCTGCCGCCGAGGAGAAGTCGGAGTTCGATGTCGAACTCACGGCTGCTGGCGAGCAGAAGATTGCGGTCATCAAGGCGGTCAAAGAAGCCCTCGCCCTCGGTCTCGCAGAGTCCAAGACGATGGTGGAGAGCGCCCCGGTCATGCTCAAGCAGGGCATGAAGAAGGAGGACGCCGAAGCCCTCAAGGCGAAGGTGGAGGCAGCGGGCGGCAAAGTTACGCTGAAATAACTTTCATCGTTCCAAAAACAAAACGGCCTGTCAGGGCCGTTTTGTTATACATTGTGTTGTGCTACGTTACCCTGGGAGGAGTACATGATGACGGAACCAGCGAGAGTCTCACGCATAGACGACTATACGAGCACGAAGCTCGTACTCACCAGAACGGCTGATGGGGATGTCGGCGTAATGGTCGGCTTCGGTACTGCTGTCACGTTTTGCAATCCAAGAAACGGCGGCTACAGCCCCAAAACCATCCGAGCTCTTACGGCACTCTTCGAAGCGATGCTCGAAGACAATCGCGAGCGACCGGACAAACGAAACCCCAATCCATGAGCGGGGTCGTCGCTTGATGGTAAATGTGCTCTCAAATCACTTTGGTGTTTCCGCAAGAATCGAAGGCCCGGACGCGAGTCCGGGTTTTTGCATGTCATAATCCTCACATGATTGAACGCATACCGGAGAAACGAATTGAGATTGAACCGCTCAATTGGCGCAAGATTCTCCCTTCCGCGCTCGTCGCAGCATTTGATTCTGTTCAGTTCGACGACAGTGGGAGGCCTGATGAGACGAGGTACAAAGACGTGGCAATGACACTCGACCGCATCGCGCAGGCCGCTGCGCATCGGGGAGTGGATGTGGACGCCCTGGCCAAAACGAAGCTCGACAAAATCGAACAGCAGGTAAAGGCCAATACAATCACCGAAGGTCAGGCTGAATTGATGCGCGATGAGAACGACGCGGTGTTGCAGCTCATCAACTGGGCCCGGGATGAGGGGCTGATAGACCCGGAACTACATCATCGGCTGCGCGAGGCAATAAACTAGCGGAGTTGCGTGCGGCACGGTGCGCGCTACGATGCGCCCATGAAGACGGCTTTTCTCGCGCTTGGGAGCAATGAAGGAGACAGACTCGGCAATCTCAAGCGAGCCATAGAGATGCTCGGGGAGCACGTGCAGGTGCTCCAAAAGTCGCGTGTCTACGAAAGCGAGCCGATGTATGTCACAGACCAACCGCGCTTTTACAACATGGCACTACGTGCGCAAACGGAGCTCACGCCCCATGACCTGCTCGCACAGATAAAGGGTATTGAAACGGCACTTGGCAGACAGCCAGACACGCACAATCTGCCGCGGCCAATCGATATCGACATTTTGCTGTATGGATGGGACGTGGTCGAAAGTCCGGAACTCACCATCCCGCATGCGCGCATGCACGAACGCGCGTTTGTTCTGGTGCCGCTCATGGATATCGCGTCTTTCGAGTACCACCCCGTTCTGCATAAACCGGTCATCGACCTGTGGGACGAAGTCGGAGCGCAGCATGATTCGCTGTGGGAGATAGACGAAACTCTATGAAATTCGACTGGGACTCAAAAACGTATGTGATGGGGATTCTCAACATCACGCCCGACTCGTTCTCCGGGGACGGGGTCGCTGACGCTGAGGCGGCCATTTCACGAGGCGTTCGTATGGAAGAAGAGGGCGCAGACATACTTGATGTGGGCGGAGAGAGCACGCGCCCGGGCTCGTCGCCCGTCTCAGTTGATGAGGAACTCTCGCGTGTCCTGCCGGTAATCAAAGGACTTGCATCAAAAGTGAAGATTCCGCTTTCTATAGATACATATAAAGGGGAGGTGGCTCACGCCGCAATACAAGCGGGGGCTTCTATTATTAATGATGTGTGGGGTGGGCGAGTGGATCCTTCCATCCTAGACGTCGCGGCGAGACATTCTGTACCTATCGTACTCATGCACAATCGGAGCCAGTCGAAAGACGCTGCCCAGAACGAGAAGCTCGGTGGCCGCTACGTCGGAGTGACATACGGCGACCTCCTCAGTGACATCAAAAAAGAATTGCAGGAACGCATAGACGCCGCACTCGCTGCGGGAGTCGCAAAAGAAAATATCATCGTCGACCCCGGTATTGGTTTTGGAAAGACGGTGGAACAGAATCTCGAACTCCTCCGTCGCTTCGAAGAGCTGCAATCGCTCGGGTACCCGATACTGGCCGGTCCATCCCGCAAATCATTTGTCGGTTACACGCTCGACTTGCCACCAGAAGAGCGGCTCGAGGGTACGCTTGCAGCGGTCGCACTCTGTATTGAGCGCGGAGCTAACATCGTCCGCGTCCACGATGTAAAGGAGGTACATCGAGTCGCCCGATTCGTTGATGCGCTCATGAAGAAATAGCTTCTCCACTATCCCCATCCCCACCATGTGGTCTGGGCAGGGTGATACTATCAAGCTATATGAAAGACGACTTTCTGGGGCTGTTTATCGGGAACCAAGCGCGGTCGAAAATACTGCGCGTTTTTATTTTTAACCAGAATGATACGTTTACCATACAGCTCGCCGCGAAGCGTGCGGCCGTCTCACCAGCTGCTGCAGAGAAAGAAGTAAAGGCGCTCGAGAAGCTCGGTGTCATCAAGCGCGGTAAGGAGATTCGCATCACACTCGCCAATGGCACCAAGCGTGAGGTGAAGGGTAAGGGGGCAATCAAGACCTGGACGATTAATCCGACATTCAAACACCTTCGCGCTATCTCTGGATTTGTGCACGAAGTCTCGCCCATCCGTTTCGACACCATCGTCGGCGCTCTCAAGCGCAGTGGCCGCGTCTCAGCTGTCATCCTCTCGGGAGCATTCATGGGCGACGATTCGCGCCCGGCAGACCTCCTCGTCGCACTCGACAGTTTCAACGAGCGACGCCTCGAGAACACCATCCGCAAGCTGGAACCGACATTTGGGCGCGAGATACGCTACGCCGCATTTTCCACCCCCGAATTCCGCTACCGGCTCACCATCCAAGACAAGCTCATACGAGACACGCTCGACTTCCCGCACGTAGTTCTCCTCGACAAGACCCGGATGCTCTAAAACCGAGAAGATAAGCCGTCCGCGTCGTTGCAGAGCCTCTGCAATGTGCTCACCGTACGGGTATGTACGGCTCACACATTGCTCTCTCCGCGCCTCGCATACGGCCTATTTTCTCGGTTTTTCCATTGTCACGCCTATCCACACAGCGCGCTTCCGCGAGCTTGTAGAGCCCTGGCCGTTGCTATCATGAAAGGCGACGGGTCGAACCGTTATTTATCTTAATAACATTATAAATACATCTATATGATAGTTTCTCAGTCCGCAGGTGCCGTCCAGGGCTCGTTCTACGACCTCTGGTACACGGTTGCTGCGTATCTGCCGGCTATCCTCGCCGCGGTCATCGTGTTCGTCATCGGCTGGATAATCGGTGTGATTCTCTACCGCGTTGTGGTGGAGGTCGTGCGCGTGCTTCGCATCGACGATGCCGTCAAAGCGGCGGGTCTCAATGATGCTGCCAAGAGCGCCGGCTTCTCTCTCGATGTCGGACGCCTCTTGGGCACGCTCGTGATGTGGTTCGTGATTCTTGTCTTCCTCGTAGCGTCGCTCGAGATACTCGGCCTCACGCGGGTAACGGTCTTCCTCCAGACGGTCGTCCTGCTCTACTTGCCGCAGGTCATCGTGGCTGCCCTCATCCTCATCCTCGGCGCCGTCGTCGCGGAAATCGTGAAGGGCCTCGTCGCTGGTTCTGCGCGCGCCGCTGGTGCGCACGGTGCCAACCTCGCTGGCACAGTCGCGAAGTGGGCCATTTGGGTCACGGCGATACTCGCCGCGCTCAACCAGCTCGGCGTCGCGACGGAATTCGTGCAGACCATCTTCACGGGCTTCGTCATCGCCGCGTCGCTTGCTTTCGGTCTTGCTTTCGGTCTCGGAGGCAAAGAGGCCGCAGCGCGCACGATAGAACGCGTCCGCTCGGAAATCTCGCACCACGACCGCTAATTTCGCGTCTTGGTTTGCATGCGCGCCCGCCTTTTGGCGGGCGCGCTGTTTGTCGGATAGAATGACACTCTATGCCCGGTAGTGAAATGTGCCTTTGGCGGGCGTATATAATCGAAATCAACATGCAGACGTTCGCCCTTTCGATTCAGGGACAGCCATCATTACTCGCCGCGCAAAGGCGACGTGTCGCTTTGCGCAAAGGCACATTCTACTAACCGGGTATGCAGGCAGTGATACTCGCAGCGGGCCGCGGTACTCGAATGAAGGAACTCACGGCGAGTGTACCGAAACCACTCCTTCAGGTCGCGGGTAAACCATTGCTCCAGCACGCGCTTGAAGTGCTGCCCGACGAAATCGACGAAGTGATTATCATCGTAGGTTATCTGGGGAGCGCGATACAAAACCATTTTGGGGGCGCATTTGGCAAGAAAAGACTCCTCTATATTGAGCAAGAAAAGCTTGATGGGACCGCAGGCGCTCTGTGGCAGGCGCGAGAAGTCTTGAAAGATCGTTTCATAGTTCTTATGTCTGATGACATCTATGGAGCCAAGGACGTGCAAAAGTGTTTGCGTACGTCTGATTGGGTGGAGCTCGTACAAAAACGGGACCAAATCAAATCCAAAGGGAAAGTAGAGATAGATAAGAAACACAATATTTTGAGCATCACTGAAGGAAATCACGGCGACGTACCAGGTCTGCTTAGTACGAATCTTTTTGTACTCGACACGCACCTCTTCGACTACCCACTCGTACCCAAGGCGCCGGGAAGCGACGAATTTGGTCTACCGCAAACTATCATTGCGGCATCGAAAGAATCTGGAGTACCGTTCAAGGCCGTGGAGGGCACCACGTGGATAGAGATAACCGAGCCCGACGACATACGAAAAGCAGAAGACATTCTTTCTGAACGCACGTAGCTCTGCCGCTTTAACGTCGGCTTCATTGCTCCTCCTGTACAACTGATAACAGGCCAGGGTCGATATTAGTCACCAACGCCAAAAAAGTCCCAGCCTCTCCAGGCGGGACACACAACTGTATGGCAACAAATTCGAAAAGCTCGAATCGGAGCGGCAGTAAGCGCGGCTTCGCGGCGATGGACTCTGAGAAACAGCGCAAAATTGCTTCCATGGGTGGCAAGGCGTCACGCGGTGGTCGCGGCTCGAATAGCCGCAGCAACTCGCGATAGCGCACAGCGGTCTAAGCGAAGCATTATTTAGTTGACGATAAACACGTAGCGTATGGCACAGAACAACAACCAGAACCAGGGCAACAGCAATCGCGGCTTTGCTGCGATGGATGAGGAAACGCAGCGCGAGATAGCTTCAAAGGGCGGTCAGTCGCAGGGTAAGGAGAACAATCCAGGCAACTTTGCCAACGACAGGCAGAAGGCGTCCGAGGCAGGACGCAAGGGTGGACAGGCGTCTCGGGGCGGGCAGCAGGAGGACTCTGAGTAGCACGGCTGCCCTCAGGCGAATAGGGACACGCAAGGCGGGTCCGCCAAAATGGCGGACCCGCCTTTTGGCGCGCAATTGCGCCCCCAAATGAGCAGGGACTTATCCAGGTGCTATCCCCGCGTTATCCACCGGGTTATCCACTGCCGGGCAAAATGCGGCATTTTGGCTCTAGGGCGGGGCAAATTTGACAAGGGGGTGCTGGCTCGTCTATACTCGCCTGACGTATGTGTTCGGAAAGCAGGTACGAAAGGCGGCAACCGTAATCGGTGGGGAAACCCATACCGACGAGGTGGCCGCGAAAGCGGCCTTTTTCACGCTCGAAAGAGCACGACATACATACGCTGCTCGTTGACTTACGAATAGCGAGAATTTCAAAGAAGCAGGCAACTGCATCTTTGTGAATTCGACATCAAAGAATCAAAACTTCTCATGTGGGTTCTTCCTATCCGCGATTGAAACCCGCGATAGGTGGTCTTTCCCATATGAGATGCAGGAATCCCGACGTAAAAAATCGGGACAAAAAAAGAAAGAAAGTCTTGTCTGTTTGTAGCAGACAAGCGATACGCTCCGGCACATGCGAAAGTGTGTGACGGATTCAGTACGCATACGCGTATTGAAGGTTCTCAGATTTCCTTTACAGGAGTTCTGAGTAAGGGCGTGTGGTGGATGCCTAGACTGAAGAAGGCGATGAAGGACGCGGCATAGCGGCGATACGCTTCGGGAAGGTGCTTAGCAACCTACGATCCGGAGATTTCCGAATGGGGAAACCCCATATGGTAAACCCATATGACTCTCAACTTAAACGATTGAGGGAGCATACCCTGGGAAGTGAAACATCTCAGTACCAGGTGGAAAAGAGAACAATAGTTATTCCCTTAGTAGCGGCGAGCGAAACGGGAGGAGCCCAAACTCAGCCTCAAAATCGGAGCGCGTTCCATCGCGTTTCGATTTTGGGAATGGGGGTCATAAGGCTACAGCGCTGGCAACAGGTAGAGTTACAAAATGCTTAGGTAGTGGAAGTCGCTGGGAAGCGACACCCTAGGGGGTAATAGTCCCGTACACGAAACCAAAGCATCTCTATGGCTGTAGTTCTTGAGTATCTCGAGACACGAATAGCTCGGGTG
>CAZQMS010000008.1:0-30088 GCA_964594735.1 uncultured Candidatus Saccharibacteria bacterium
CGAGGATTCCCGGATTTTGTAGCTGAATGGGTCACGGCTTGGCGATTATATCGCACGAGCTCGACATCGAAATCATGTACCGGTTATCTACTGGCTCCCTAGGCTGGACGCGTTCAGAACCAGTATTATGTGCGTATCCATGCGACACTCCCTTTGGAAAAGGTTTGTACTTTTTATACGCTTCGACATAGCCAACATTATTTCCTTTATTGTTGAGTTGGCGATTCTCTATCTTTTGCTTTCGTCATCGATAGAATATTACTTCGCCGTTCCTATCGCATTTGTTTTGGCGACGACCGTTCATTGGGTGCTATGCCATTGGTGGGTGTTTGACGCATCCCGTAGGTCAAAGCCTGCTGAATATTTGAACTTCATTTCTATATACGTTCTCAATCTCATTATTGCCGTCGTATTAGTCAGTTTCTGTGTTCAGATCCTTTCGCTGCACCCGATTCTCGCTCGCATTCTTTCCGGACTTGTAATAGCGCTGCTTGCGTTCTACTTGAACGCGCGTTTCAATTTCCGCTCTCGATATTTCACGCATCAATAGACTATTGGCTCAGCTTGCGCGGCCGCGAGCGCCTCAAACGGCAGGCCTGTTTTAAGATCAGGGGGCGTTACTTTACTGCGTAGTTCAGGAAACCCGTCTTGGCCGAGCGGCACCTCGTACTCGTACATATCCGAGGTATCAAACGGCTTGTCGTAGAGGAACTCTCGAGTGCGAGGGTAGACATCGCCCCGGCCCTTAACAAAGGTGTATTGGAATGTCTGCAGGGGCGAATGTTTGCTGCGGAACCCCTCGATAGAGCCGAGATAGTACATCGTCCAGATCCTCTTAAATCGCTCGTCGAATATTTTCGGGTTGATCGCATGGATCTTGTCCCAGTGCTCGTGCATCTTTGCAAGCATAACCTCCATCGTATCGGCGTATAAGAAGTGGGTGTCCTCAAGATCCACCAGATGCAGATCGTACTTCTCAAAGGACTTAAATATGTCGCCCATGCAGGGGAAGTAGCATCCGCGCCAAATGTACTTGCCGATCAAAAAGTCGGTGTAGTAGCGGTTCATGTGCCCAACGTTGGTAATGACACCAATACCGCCCGGCTTGAGTGCCTGCGCGATGTTCTTGATCCAGTCTTCCACACAATCCTTGCCCGCGTGTTCCAAGACGCCAAGCGAAACATATTTGTCATAGCGCTCCTTTTCGTGCCCAAGCTCGCGGCAATCGCGTTGAACTATCTTCACTTTGTCTTGCAGTCCCATCTTTATCACGCGCTCCTGCATAACACGGTTCTGTTCGTCTACGAGGCCATAGTTGACCACGTTGGCTCCGTACTTCTTGGCCATCATCAGAGCCATCGTGCCCCACGCAGAACCGACCTCCACAACCTTATCGCCCTGCTTTAGACGTAGTTTGCGGCACATGTAGTCATATTTCTTAAACTGCGCTTCGTTCTGTGTCTCTTTGCCGGTTTCGTAATAGCCCTCGGTATAGCCGTACAGCTCGCCGTTCATGTAATGAAAAAACTCCGCAGGCATATTGTAGTGCGCGTACAGGTTCCGCTTTTCTTGCAGATAGCTTCTGTTATTTAGGCGATGTTCCTGCCATCGCTTGAGGAAGTATGCGATCGGATTAAAAGTTTTTTGCGCCGGGCTTGTGTACATCTCAAAGCTCATCCGCAAGAGCTTACGCAGAGCTTCAACATCTCCCTCCGGACCGTCAATGTCTACTTGGCCTAACCGATATGCCTCAAGAAAGCCGAGGTAGTTAAAAACAAGAGTACGCCATTCGGCTCGTCTCGTTTTAAAGCGCACGACTACCTGCGCTTCACCCGGCAGGTTTTGATAGGTCGATTTATTCGGAAAAATGATCCTTACCGGAAACTTCGACTCGCTGTTTTTTAGATATGAAAACGCCTTCCGGATTGCGTACCTTTTCATGCTTCCTATTATGACACGCTGTGCAAGTAGGCTTGTAGTGCAAGCTGCTTAAAGAGCTTTTAGATCGATGGCTCCCCGAGCTGGACAGATTCAGAACCGCAGACTGGCGTACAGCGATGAGGGATTTCCAACTACTAGGCGCTCGACAATAAAAAAACCGCCCAAAAGCACCGGGGCGGTAGTCGGTCTCGCAGTGCCGTGCGAGTCGGTAGAAGGTCAGTCGTAGTCGGGCGGATCCGAGTTGTAGCGGATCTCATCCTCGAGTTGCCGCTGCGAACCTTCGTAGTCATCCGGTTCGTCGAGCGGATTATGCTCCTCGACCGGACGATGGGAACGCTGCGACTCGTGATGAGCGAGCTCCGGCTTCTGGACGGTCTCGCCCTCGACGAGTACAAGTTCGGCGAGGTAGCTATGTGCGCGGTTCACGCTCACGAGGCCGACGATCTTCTCGATCGTCCTGCCGTCCTTATTGAGGCCGGCAGAAACCTTGCGCAGCTCCGAGCAGTGGAGCCGGATGATCCGACCCCTGTGCTCGATCTCTGCGTGCAGCTGACCGCCGCGTTGCGTGTCTTGCCACCCGCGCCAGCAGCTGAGGACATCGCCCTCGAGCATCTCGCGCTTCCCGAAGATCGGGATGACGCTCATGAGACCGACTTTCATCGGTGGCTCATAAATCATCTTCGGATGCGGTCCGATCGACTTGACCTCGATCGTGCCGCTTCCGGGATAGATTGTCCCGACACGCACCCGCCACGACTCGCCTTGGCAGATACCGAGTGTGTCCCGCAGTTCCAGCACCCAACCATCGTGGATAGCGCGATAGCGCCTGCTCTCCCTCGACCAGTAGAACGTGTCGAGGACGAGCTCTTCTTCAGCACGCACCGTGAGCGGCGCATAGTGATCACGGACACGTTCGTGTGCGTCCGCGAATACCAGGCGCTTCTGCGGCGCCATTGCCGTCGGCCTTACCCAGAGCCGATCGCCTGATTCTGGCGACGGCCGGAAGTAGTACGGGACGTTGATCACGACGTCAATGAAGTCGCTCTCGAGGTCGTTGTTGTACAGCCTGTAGCGTGCGACCCACTGATGGCGGCCCTTGTACTCTGACTCGGTGATCTCGACCGCGATGTATTCCGGCATGCCGGATGGAAGCGGCCGAAGTGCGGGTTTGGACCCGCGATTGCGATTGAAGTACATCAGACTCTCCTGATCTGTCTTCGACGAGCCTTGCTCGTCGGGGTTGAACAGTGTGACGGACGCCCATGCGCCCATCACCAGAGAGTCCTTATTCAGATCTCATGACATGTGCGCAGGGGCAAAAGCCCTAGCGTAGTCGTACTAGCATACACATAGTAGATGCCTCCCTCGTTTCAATGATCCAGCGCCTGATTAGCGCGGAAATATAATATAATGATAGATGGACAATGTCAAATTGGCTCCGGGGACAGGACTCGAACCTGTAACCAACGCGTTAACAGCGCGCTGCTCTACCATTGAGCTACCCCGGAATCTTGACGATTATAGCCAAAAGGGGTGAAAAATCCATACGTTGGCGGGCGGTTCGGGGAATCGGAGCGTGTATAGTAGGCGTGGGCACGCGGCGTGCTCGTATGAAAAAGGGGAAGTGCGGAATGACGCTGGGAAATGCAGAGGATAGTCGACTGGTAGGGCAGTGGGAGAAAGTGCTCCAAACCTATAGCGGCGAACTTTCCAAGATGCAAGTTGCTGCGGTAGCAATGGCGGCCCGCGAGACGCTCCTGCTCGGACGCTACACAGCCAAGGATTGCAGCGAAGCTGTGCACCTTGTCGATATCGTGCAGAAGCCCGATGCACGGCGCGCAGACGACGTGCTCGTGACCTTCGTCTCGCTGCGCGGCGGAGAAAAGGCCCAAGTTACCGTCGCGAAGTTCATCGATTCCTACAAGTTCTTCGCGCCAGATTGTGCATGATTGCACACAAGAAGCGCCACGGCCCCGCTCACGCGGGGCCTACTTCATGAGCGGAAGCGCCACGTGGTGTACAATGAGGATATGGACATTCGCATCAAGGCAACGAATTATGAGATGACGCCGGAGGTGGCAGCATACCTCGACGAGAGGGTGACTTCGATAGAAAAAATACTCGGTGCGGAAGCGAGCGCGGCGCGCTGCGAGATCGAAATAGGGAAGGCGGCAGGCAACCAGCGGCACAGTGAGCATATGTGGAAGGCGGAGTTCCTCGTCACGTACCCTGGCGGGCCAGTCGCCCGTGCCACGAACCACGCGGTATCAGTCAATGCGGCGATAGACGATGCAAAGGAAGAGCTCGTGCGCCAGCTGCGACGCGAGAAAGGCCTGCACCGCTCTTTCATTCGCAAGACCGGGAGCGCAATCAAGCGCTTTATGCGCTTCGGCACCGGGGAATAGATGGTGAGGGCGCTCCGACCTTATGTGCTTATTCAATTGAGTAAGCACATAGGCAGCTAAAGGAAATTAGAGCGGCTTTGCGCCTGAGCGGAGGAGCTGCTCGTATGACATGTCGGTTTTCCCTTCGGGACGCACGATGGTTGGAGTGAATTTTCCATCAATTATTTCCGCATCTATTATGCTCGCGCGAATTTTCTTCCCAGCACGTTCGAAGTATGCGAAGGTGCTAGGCCACCCCTCGAAAGCTCGCACTTTGAGGAGATTCTTCCGACTTTCATCCGAAAAATCGATGAGGCCGTCGTCTTTGGTAAATTTCGTACAGTATGTCGCCACATCGTGATTCTGCTCGATTGGTTCGATATTGCCAGCCACGTACTCAGGAAGCACTTGTGCGAGGAGCGCACCCCCTATCGGCAGAAGTAACTTCTCGACGTCAGAATTGTGCGCCGGCCATCCCTCTATCGAGACTTTCTTTTGCGCGACAAGCGGCCCGTGGTCCATTTCCGCATCCATACGGATAATGCTGACGCCGGTATCCTTCTCGTCGTTGAGTATTGCGCTTCGCATCGGAGAGGCGCCGCGATAGCGCGGCAGGAGCGATGGGTGGACGTTGAGCATACCGTGCTTCGGTACCGAGAGGAGTGAGGAGGGGAGAATCTTGCCGTAGTCGACCACGATGGCCACGTCCCATTCGTATGCGGACGGACTTTTTTCAAATTCTCTCCAGTCGTACGCGAGCGGAAGGTTGCGCGCCTTTGCCCAGACGGCAACGTCTGTCTCTTTCTCCTGCAATCCCCGGCCGCTTTTTCGCGGCGGCATCGTAATGAGGAGCGTAGGTACGAGGGATGCTTTCTCGAGTTCGTCGAGCACCATCGTGGCGATGTGCGACGTCCCGAAGAATGCGAAGCGGATGCTATTCGTCTTCGGGTTTGTCGTCATAAAGTTCTGTCGCTTTGTCGATATAGAGAATGCCGTCGAGGTGGTCTATCTCGTGCTGGAATATATGTGCGAGAAAGCCTGACGCGCCGCGCGTGAATTTCGTACCATTTTCATCGTATGCGGTGACGGTCGCCTTTTCGGTACGCGGGACGATGCCCCATTTGCCGCGCACGGAAAGGCAGCCCTCGTGCTTGCCAGTCTTGCCTCGTGACATCTTTGTCATGACAGGATTGATATACACCTGGTCGGGAAGCGCTGGCTGCTCAGGCTCGTCGTTTGCGTCGTCCTCGTCGGGAGAATTCCTCGAGCCTCGCGCCATAGCCCGTCCCGACACAATAAAGAGGCGAAGCGGTTCGCCGACCTGGCATGCGGCGAGCGCGACGCCGAACTGCTCTTTCGACAGCAGGTGCTTCATCTCGCGAATGAGCTCCTGAATGTGCGCGCTCGAAATATCCGCGAGCGGTATCTCGCGCGACTCTTCCCGCAGAGCGGGATTCTCTCCGTGGGGGAGAATGATTCGCATATACAAAATATAGTGTCTTATGGCCGAAAATGAAAGCGCCCGGCTGCATGCAGCCGGGCGCAATTGCGAGAGGGACTAACGACACCTGACAGGCGGTCACGATATCGTCTCCGCATGGAGCGGCGTGTCTCAGCGGCAGACACGGCCCCTCTCTCCGACAGTAACGGCGGGGCATTTGGGGCCGCGCGTGCCCGCGCACCGTCACGTCGGAATTGAATGACTGGGGCACTGTATAGCACACGCTCTGCCGGATGTATACTCTTCGCATGGAGCACATCGGTTCACAGCTCAAGCGCTCACTTAAAAAGACGCGCGATACGGAGCGGGGGGAGCTCATGCGCTACTTTGTGCAGCGAATCAATGTGGCCCGCATCCGCGACGGCTTACCTGCCGTTTCCATGGGGCGGATG
Source organism: uncultured Candidatus Saccharibacteria bacterium (assembly GCA_964594735.1). Taxonomy (GTDB): domain Bacteria; phylum Patescibacteriota; class Minisyncoccia; order Phycocordibacterales; family UBA2100; genus UBA10103. Next base: position 6,219 of record CAZQMS010000008.1, read on the forward strand.
GGCAAACTCTTGCAGCAAATCCCGACCAAAGACCTCTACTACCTCAAGCGCATTTGCGACGACTCCCAAAATTTCAGCAAGAAGTTTTGGTGGGAGATTAACCCCAAGAATCATACAGAGGCAGCCAAGAAGGCGTCTGCTGAGAAGTTCCGTAAGAACTAGCGCACCCACCAAAACGGGAGGGGGTCGGGGAACGGGAGTTCCCCGTTCAGGAAGGCAGCGCGTCCGCGCTAGCGGACGAGCGTTGGAAAACCGTAGGTTTCCAAGTCTTTGTGTGGGAGATAAACCCCAAGAATCATACGGAGGCAGCCAAGAAAGCGTCTGCTGAGAAGTTCCGGAAGAACTAACACGCCCACCAAAACGGGATTCATAGAAATGTTCCGGATTGTACGGGGACAAGCTGCGCAAGAGACGCTATAATCCAGCGGCATATGTCGTTCCTCACACCTAAGCTTGGTATCGACCTCGGCACCACGACGGTGCTCGTGTTCGTCCCGGGCAAAGGCATCGTGCTCAATGAACCTTCAGTCGTCGCCGTCTCGCTCAAAGAGAACAAAATTCTCGCGGTTGGCAACGAGGCGAAAGAGATGGTGGGCAGGACGCCCGACGAAATCACTGCGTACCGACCGATGCGCGACGGCGTTATCGCCGACTACCGCGTGACAGAGGCGATGCTCCGCTACTACATACGCAAGGCGCTCGGTAGGTGGAATCTCTTCAAGCCAGAGGTGATGATATCGGTGCCTGCGGGCGTGACATCGACAGAGCGGCGCGCGGTCGTCGAGGCCGCCACGAAAGCCGGCGCAAAGGAAGCGTACGTCGTGAAAGAGCCGATTCTCGCGGCGATTGGCGCGGGCATTCCCATTCACGAAGCGCGCGGACACATGATTGTCGACATCGGCGGCGGCACGACCGACGTCGCGGTGATTTCGCTCGGTGGAATCGTGGCATCTACGTCGGTCAAATGTGCAGGCAATAGAATCGACCGCGCAATCGGAGACTACGTTAAGAAAAATGCCAATCTTTCCATCGGAGACAAGATGGCGGAGGAAATAAAAATCCAGATAGGCTCGGCAGTGCCGGTAGAAGAAGAGCTCACGATGTATGTAAAAGGTCGCGACCACCTCACCGGCCTGCCACGCTCCGTCGAGCTCGGTACCAACGAGGTGGTGCGTGCAATCGGCAAGGAGCTTCGCACGATGGTGCAGGCAATCAAGGACGTGCTGCAAGAAACGCCACCGGAGCTCGCCGCCGACATCATCGACAATGGCATCACCATGACGGGCGGCAGCTCGCTCCTGCGCAATTTGCCCGAACTCGTTTTCCGCCGCACCGGCGTCAAAGCACGTCTCGCCAAAGACGCGCCATTTTGCGTGGCCAAAGGCACAGGCGAAGCACTCAAACACCTCGAAACCTATAAGAAAGCCATCATTGCGAAGCGTTGACAGATGCACATAGATGTGCTATAATTGAGAGAGGATAGAAACCTCATTCACCTTAGGGAGCTACAGATGACTGCAATCAGCCTCTTTCGTCGTCGCCGCGCGATCCGTTTCGCGGCATTCGGCGCGTACATCGGCGCAACGCTGATGATCACGACGTACGTTGTCGTTATCGGACTTGGCTGGCTTGCCAACGTCCACCCTGGGTACGAGCTTGAGCATCTGCCAAGTCTCGCGCTCAATGCGGCGATTTCTGCGGCTATCTTCGCAGTGATTGCCGGAACTATCGGCGCTGCGACGGCGCGCGTATCGGCGCGCATGTGGGCATGGCGCGTACTGGGAGCGCTTGTCTCGCTCGCGTCCGTCGCAATGTTCGTGTGGACGTTCGTTTCATTTCAGCCAACCTTAACGGGATGGGTGATCGTCACGTTCGTCACAGGGGCTGGCATTGCCACCGGCGTGCTCGTGTGGTTGAACGCGCGCGACAAATCCGTCGATGCGCTGCTCAGGTAGCGCGCTGACGAACAAGCCCGACGGAATCGCCCGATTCCGTCGGGCGATTTCTTTTTGAATGATTGTAAAATCTCGATACACACATTTCCACCGACCAGACGAGATGTGTGTATGCAATCCGAGAGACGCGACTCCGGGCTATTTGTTTTGTAGCTTGGATATGTCCTGCATGAGTTTCTGCAGGTCATTCTGAATATTTGAAAGGGCTTGGCGCTGCTCCGCTTTACGTTTTTCATCTGCATCCTCGCTTTCCTCGATATCCTCGACATCTTCTTGGAGCTCATCGACATCCTCTTGGATTTCCTCGACGTCTTCCTGCATCTCATCGATGTCCTCTTGAATCTCATCGATGTCTTTCTCGACTTCCTCGATGCTCTCGCTCGTATAGTTGAGCGTCATCTGGATGAATATGGCGAGGTAGATTGCCTCCAGAGAAACGATGGTCGTGAGAACGAGGAGCATCCTGTCGAACGCGACGAGGCCCGAGTATGCGAGCACAAAGGTGCCGATAAAAAGTATCGTGTGGAATACGATTGAAGCCGTAGAGCCAATCCACCGTGTTATGAACAGGGCGGTTTGCTGTGCTTTGTTGGGTTCTGCCATGCGCGCAGTATATAGCATGGGTGTGTTGGTATACTCAAGCAATTATGCTCGTGGGGAATGCACATATTGTCGCGGGGGATTCCACTTCGGTACCCAAGATTCTTACATTGCTGCAAAGCGAAGGTATTCGTACCGAGGGCAACGCGGATGTTTTCGTGCGCTCGTATGCGCATTTCGGTGTCGACGATGCGAGAGAGATACGAGAGCGTGCTGCGCTGAAAGGCAGCGGCGGGAGACGTGTCTTCGTGCTCGTCGCCCCCGGCATGACGAGCGAGGCGCAAAATGCACTCCTCAAGACGCTGGAAGACGCGCCGGGTGACACGCTCTTCTTTCTCATCGTGCCTGCACCGAATACGCTGCTTGCCACGGTGCGCTCACGCGCTCAGACGCTTGTACTGGATGGTGCGGAGACTGTGAGCGCGATTGATGCGAAGCAATTCCTTTCAAGCGCTCCGCAGGCGAGGCTCGAGCTCATAAAGCCGCTTCTCGAGAAAGGTGATGATGAACGGCGGGACATGGGCGCGGTGCTCACATTTCTTTCATCCATTGAGAGCATGCTGGCAGATGCGCCAAGAGAGAAGAGACTTCAGGGGCTCGACGCGGTGTACCGTGCGCGAGCCTATGTAGCCGATAGGGGTGCGCTCGTGAAGCCACTCCTCGAGCAGGTTGCGCTCTTGGTGCCAGTTACAAAAGCGTAGTACAATTTTCACATTATGGCTGACTACGATTTCAAAGTGCTCGATGAGAAGATGGTCGATAGCAAGGAGTGGCTATCGAAAGAATACAAAGGCCTCCGCACCGGCCGTGCAGCTCCGGCAATACTCGACTCTATAATGGTATCCGCCTATGGCTCCATGATGCCGCTCAAACAAGTGGGCAACGTCTCGGTGGAGGATGCGCGCACGCTCCGGGTGAGCGCCTACGACGCGGGCGTACTCAAAGACATCGAACGCGCGATTACGAGCGCCAACCTCGGCGTCGGCACATCTGCCGATGGCGCCTCAATACGCGTGTCGTTCCCAGAGCTTACCTCTGAGCGGCGAGAGCAGCTCGTGAAATTGGCCAAGCAGAAGCTCGAAGAGGCGCGCACGAGCGTGCGTCTTGCGCGCGATGATGCGTGGAAGGAAATACAGACCCGCGAGAAAGAAGGTACGCTCACCGAAGACGACAAATTTTTCCTCAAAGACGAGCTCCAAAAGCGCGTCGACAAAGCCAACGAAGATCTCGAGAAAATGTTTGAGTCAAAAGAGACGGAAATGTCGAGCTAGGCTATGACGGCGCTTATCGTCATAGGGATACTCGTGCTGCTTATCGTCGTGCACGAGTTTGGGCACTTTCTTGCCGCAAAGCTTTTCCGCGTCAGGGTCAATGAGTTTGGTATCGGGTTCCCGCCGCGCGCATTTCTCATAGGCAAGTGGGGCGGTACGGAGTACACGCTCAACTGGATTCCCTTTGGCGGATTCGTGAAGCTTTTCGGTGAGGAAGAGGGGAGTCAGCATGGCACCGGTAGTCTTATCGATGCACCTCGCTGGAAGCAGGCGATTATTCTCATCGCTGGCGTGACAGCCAACATGGTCATCGCGTGGGTGCTTTTTGCGGGCGCATATTCGGTCGGCATTTTGCATGTGGTCGACGGGCCGGTCGACGACGGGCGGCTGCTCGTCACAGATGTCGTGCTCGGTTCACCGGCCAGTGCTGCAGGCATCAAGCCGGGGGATGAGATTCTCAGCGTGGTTGATACGGGCGGAGCCGGTGCCGAGCTTTCGCCGGCGGCGGTGCAGACTTTCGTGAGTCAAAGGGGTGGCCAGGACGTCACCATCGATTACGCGCGTGCAGGCGCAACATCGAGTGTCATCGTGCGTCCTGCACATGCCGTGATATCTGAAGAGGCGGGAAGGCCCGCCGTCGGGCTCGGGCTCGCCGTCGTCACCGCAGAGTCGCTTCCTCTTCGCGAATCCCTCACGGCTGCCTCTATAAGTACATACAACACCTTTGTGCTCTCGCTCGGGGGCCTGTGGGATATCATCAAAAGTGCTTTGCAGGGCAACCCGAGTCTCGAAAATGTGACGGGTCCGGTCGGGATCATCGGTGCAGTCGGAGAAGCATCGCAGAATGGGTGGGGCTATGTACTCTCTCTCGCCGCATTCATATCGGTAAACCTCGCCATCATCAACCTCATTCCGATTCCCGCGCTCGACGGCGGCCGACTGTTCGTCGTCGGTATCGAAGCGCTCATGCGCCGCGATGCGCCGAAGCTCGCGATGCAGCTCCTCAATGCATTCGGCATTGCGCTCATCATCATGCTCATGATTACGGTGACGTATCAGGATATTTTGCGACTGTTATAAAAAATTATGCCGGTGAGCACGAGGCTCACCGGCGCGTCTCATTGTTGAGACATTCCTCCCTGAGACTTAGGCCGCCTTGCGTGTGCCGTCGCCCAGCAGAGCGGAGCGTGGAACCAGTGATGTCCACGGACTCGGCCATGCCGGGTTGTCGAAGGTGCGAGCCGGGTCCGGCTGCGGAGAATGGAGCTGTTGCACGAACGGTACTGCAGCTTCGCGCACCCTCCCTTTGTCTTGCGGGATACAGTCCCGCCAGTCCGATTGTGATGATTGCGTCAACCTAGACTCCCTAATCTGGGGTTTGTGTGTACTCCGAACAAGAACGAACACCGGCGCTTGCACGGTGCCTCCGGCTATCTTTTTCGAGCGAGCCTGAGTGGCAGGAGCTTAGCGAATCGTGGCTGCTGAGTCAAGCGCGGAAATGAAAGCGCGACAGTGTCAATAGGGTCACTCCCGATATGCGATAGAATGTGGCTCACATGCGGCAATCACAGCTCTTCACCAAGACGAGAAAAGAAGCGCCAAAAGACGAGGTGGCGAAGAATGCGCAACTACTCATACGTGCGGGGTACATCCACAAAGAGATGGCGGGCGTGTATGCGTACCTGCCGCTCGGACTGCGCGTGCTCGAGAAAATCAAGCAGATTGTCCGCGAAGAGATGGACGCGATATCAGGCCAAGAGCTCATCATGACGGCGCTGCAGAAAAAGGAGCTCTGGGAGCGCACCGATAGATGGAGCGACGAAGTGGTGGACGTGTGGTTCAAGTCGTCGCTCAAAGCGGGTGGCGAAGTCGGCTTTGGCTGGAGTCATGAGGAGCCGATAGGCGAGATGATGAAGAATTACATCTCGAGCTACAAAGATCTGCCCGTGTCGGTGTACCAATTCCAGACGAAGCTCCGCAACGAACTACGCGCGAAAAGCGGCATCATGCGCGGTCGCGAGTTCGTGATGAAAGACATGTATTCCTTTGCCGCGGATGAGGCCGCGCACCTCGCGTACTACGAATCCACGAAGCCTGCGTACATGAATGTCTTCAAGCGGCTCGGTATCGGAGATGATACATACGTGACCTTTGCGGCTGGCGGCGCCTTTACAAAATTCAGTCACGAGTTTCAGACTGTTTGCGATGCGGGTGAGGATGTCACGTACATCGACCGCGCAAAAGGCATCGCTATCAACGAGGAGGTACTCAGCGACGAGACACTAGAGAATCTCGGCGTGAAGCGCGAGGATTTGGAGAAGTGCAACACTGCAGAGGTCGGCAATATATTCAACTTCGGCCAGCAGAAAGCGACCGACCTTGGACTTTCGGTAAAAGATAGCACTGGCACTGACACTCCCGTGTGGATGGGCTCGTATGGTATCGGTATCACGAGACTCATGGGTGTCTTGGTAGAAAAATTCTCGGATGAGAAGGGGATCGTGTGGCCTCAGTCGGTCGCACCTTTTGCCGTACACCTCGTGTCTATCACCGGTGGCAACGCGGACATCGCGGGAGAGGCAGATAAGCTCTACGACCTTTTGCGTGAGCACGGGGTTGAAGTGCTCTACGATGACCGCGACGTGCGCGCGGGCGAGAAGTTTGCAGACTCAGACCTGATGGGGATACCCGTGCGAGTCATTGTGTCGGAGAAGACTATGGCGCAAGGTGGAGTAGAAGTGGTGTCGCGCGCGACCGGTACAGCCACCTTCGTCGCAGATAGTAGTATCGTCGAGCACTTGGCTCAGAAATAGTATGCCCGCACACTAACATTGCCGACACCTATTATGGAAAAATGCCAGCGTAAAGAAGTGATTGCTGACGGAGCTAAAATTATTCTACAGGAGATACCCGCTCCGGTGCGGAATCTCGGCAATGTTAGTGTGCGGGTATGAGTACATTTCGCCGACGCATGCGCAATTACAAAGAGCGCTTTCTGGGACTTTTTTCCAACGACATCGGCATCGACCTCGGTACCGCAAACACACTCGTCTACGTGAAGGGTCGGGGTATTGTCATCAACGAGCCGTCGATTGTCGCAGTGAATACCAAGACGGGCCAGGTGGTCGCGGTGGGGCAGCAGGCACGCGAGATGATGGGGCGCACACCGGCGCACATCCAGGCGGTGCAGCCTGTGGTCGACGGCGTCATTTCCGATTTCGAGATTACATCGGAGATGCTCTCCTACCTCATCAACAAGGCGCAGGCAGGGCATGGCAAACTCCTCGGACCGCGTGTCACGGTGGGTGTGCCTTCGGGCATCACGTCGGTAGAAGTACGCGCCGTGCGCGATGCCGCGCGCGCCGCGGGTGCTCGTGAGGTGCATATTATCGAAGAGCCTATGGCAGCTGCTATAGGCATCGAGCTGCCTATCCATGATCCGCAGGGAAGCATGATTATCGATATCGGTGGCGGCACCACGGACATTGGCATTGTCTCGCTCGGCGGCTTGGTGAATGCGCGCAATGTGCGCATCGCGGGCGATAAATTCAACCAAGACATCGTGAGCCACATTCGCAACGAGTACAAAATGCTCATTGGGGAGAAAAGTGCCGAGGAGCTCAAAATAGCCATCGCGAGCGTGTCACCGTCGAGGCAGCACATGGAAGCAATAATTCGCGGCCGCGACCTCGTCACCGGTCTTCCGCGAGAAATCATGGTGACCGACCAAGATATTCGCAATGCGATAGGGCATTCGATAGAAGAGCTTGTCGATTCCGTAAAAGAAGTGCTCGAAACAACGCCGCCCGAAATCCTCTCCGACGTGATGCGGCGCGGCATTCACCTGGCCGGCGGCGGCGCGCTCATTCGTGGACTTCCAGAACTCCTCACGCGCAACCTCGGTGTCCCCGTCATTGTCGCGAGTGACCCGCTCACCGCAGTGGTACGTGGTACGTCCGTCGTGCTCAACGATCTCGACAGATACCGCGACTCGCTCCTCAGAAGCGAAGACGAGCTCGTGCCGACCGAGTAGCCATGGTACGACAATTCAAATTCCACGATTCAAGCGAGCGCAGCGGACGTTCTCGACTGCTGTATGCCACGCTCCTCATCCTCCTCTTGTTTTTTCTCGACCTCATCTCTGGCGGGGCAGTGCGAAATCTCGTTCGTAGCGCGGCCTCGAGTGTGTGGGCTGCGAGCGCGGGTCTGCAGCGCACCGTGCTGGATTCCGGATTCTTTGCTTCGCGACGGGCGCTTACAGATGAAATAGAGATGCTTCGCGCCCAGCTGCAACAGAACTCAGAAAAGGCGGCGGCGTACGAAGTTGTTGCCAGCGAGAACGAACTTCTGCGCTCGCTTCTTAGTCTCTCGCAGCAAGAACGCGGCGTGACTGTGCCTGTCGTGTCGTCGGTACGCTCATCTCCGTATGGGACTTTCGTCGTGGGAGCAGGCCGCGATGCTGGTATCACCGCGGGAAGCCTCGTCTTGTCCGAAGGGGGATTCGTCGTCGGACGCGTGAGTGAGGTACAAAAGAATTCGTCGCTCGTTTCTGAAATTCTGGCGGGAGGAGCCCGAATAGACGTGATGATATCTGGGGCGGTTGCATCGGCGAGTGGCCGCGGCGGTGGCAATGCACGTGTCGGTATGCCGCGCGCGATTTCTATTTCTGTGGGCGAGCCAGTCACCGCGCCAGAGCTTCGCGGCAGAGCAGTCGGTCTCGTGGGCAGCGTCGAGTCCGATTCTGCGAGTGCCGAACAGACGGTGTATTTCAGCTTACCGGTCAATCTCGCGTCGCTGCGGTACGTCTATATCGTACCGATTCAATAGTATGCGCATTTTGATTGCGTGCGTGGGATGTGCGAGCGCCATCGTGGGAAGCCCGTGGCTGACAGCGCTTTGTATCCTTGCACTTTGCATCCGCTATCCGGCATGGGAGGCGGTCGCGCTCGCTTTCATGATAGACCTCATCTGGCTTCCGGCTGAGCTGTCGCTCGTCACTGTCCCGTATTTCACAATTCTCACGATACTTATTGTGTGGCTGCTAGAGCCATTGAGAATGCAATTTCTGCGATAACTGGTGGGGCGTATGCCCGGTGAGATATGAAAACCGAGCGGCGACGAAAATAATTTCTCACGCTGCTTCACCATGGTGAGTGCACTTATTTCCCGCGAGATTATCTCATGGGGTATAGTAGGGCAATGATGTTTGACAGACGAGCGCGGTCGAGACATGTGCGCGAAATAGCGCCCGAAGATATTTTTCTCGACTCGAGCAATTTGCCTGGGCTGAGCCGCGGTCAGTTTGAGGGTCGCGTCGAAAAACCGGTTGCGGTCGCGCCGATTTTCGCCGTAGGCATCTGCTTTGCGCTTGTCGTCGCGGGGTTCGGGTACCGTGCCTTCTCTTTGCAGGTTGTCTCGGGGGAGACATATGCGAACATCTCGAAAGAAAACACGCTCGATCGTTCGCTCATCTTCGCTACGCGGGGCGTCATATACGACCGGCGAGGTGAGGAGCTCGCGTGGAACGAAGCGCAGATTGCGTCGACTACTGCTGTCGCGTCTACAAGCCTGCCTGTGCAGGTGGGCGACTCGTTTGCGCTGCGCGTCTACACCGATTCGCCGGGTCTCTCGCACGTACTCGGATTCGTGCAGTACCCAAAAGCCGACGCAAAGGGAAATTGGTGGCGCGAAGAGTATGCGGGCATCTCTGGTGCCGAACTGTCGTACGAATCCATGATTGCGGGAGAGAATGGCAGTGCGGTCATCGAGACCAACGCGCGCGGAGAAGTTGAGCGGGAGAATATCGTGATACCGCCGAAAAATGGCGCGGACCTCACGCTCTCGATTGATGCTGAGTTGCAGAGCAAGCTGTATTCGACGCTCTGGTCGCATGCGCAGACGCATGGATTCAAAGGTGGGGCTGCCGTCATCATGGACGTCCACACAGGTGAATTACTCGCGCTTACATCGTTCCCCGAATACAGCAACGCCGCGTTTGTGAACGGCGATACGGACGCTGTCCGTGCAGCGTCGAATGACCCGCGGACTCCGCTTCTCAATCGCGCAGTTTCTGGTCTCTACACGCCTGGCTCCATCGTGAAGCCTATGTTCGCCATAGCGGCGCTCGAAGAAGGGATTATAGATCCGAGCAAGGAAATCGTCTCGACAGGTGCGCTGACCGTGCCAAATCCCTACAACCCTGAGCTTCCCACCGTGTTTCGCGATTGGGCAGCGCACGGCGCCGTGGACATGCGTCGCGCCATTGCCGTCTCATCGGACGTGTATTTCTACGTCATCGGTGGAGGTTTTGGTGCACAAAAAGGTCTTGGCATCTACAAAATCGATGAGTACGCGCGCCTCTTTGGACTTGCAAGCACGACGGGCATCGATCTTCGCGGTGATACGGCGGGGATTATACCGACACCTGAGTGGAAGGAAGAGATTTTTGGTGCAGATGACCCCTGGCGCGTGGGCAACACGTATCACACAGCGATAGGGCAGTACGGCTTCCAGATAACGCCGCTGCATGCTGTGCGCTTCACGGCAGCTATCGCCAACGGTGGCAAGCTTCTCAAGCCGCAGCTCCTGGCGAATTCGACGCCTGAATTCTCTGAGCTCGGTCTCGATGAAGCGAACATCGAGGTGGCGCGCGAGGGTATGCGCATGGCTGTGAGCTCTTCGCTCGCACGTGCCACCGTGCGCTCACTCAATATTCCCGGTATAGAAATCGCCGGCAAGACGGGCACGGCGGAGCTTGGGGTGCGCAATGAATTCATGAACTCGTGGTCGGTGGGATACTGGCCGGCGGAAAATCCGAAGTATGCGTTTGCGGTCGTGTTGGAGCGCGCTCCCGCGGGGACGCTCTCGGGCGCATCGCCCGGCCTCGTCCCATTCTTTCACTGGCTTGTCGCAGAGCGACCGGAGTACGTGAAATAGCAAGAAGTTGTCCGACTTGGCAATTCTTGCCCCTCCTGTACAATGCATCCACCCTGCCTATCGGCAGGCAGGCGCGCCTCATTACGGCGCGTTTCCTAGATTCAATATGATGAACGAAGACGCCAATTACTTGAGCAAAGAGAAGTTTGATGAGCTCACCACAGAGCTTGAGCATCTGAAGACCGTGCGTCGTCGCGAGATAGCGGAGCAGCTTGAATACGCACGCTCACTCGGTGACCTTTCCGAAAACGCAGAATACGAAGAGGCGCGAAATATGCAGGCGGCGACTGAAGACCGCATCCGCACGATAGAGGAGCAGCTCTCGCATGCGCGCATCATAGAGCACACCAAGGGCAGCACCGTGTCGCTCGGCAGCATCGTGACGATTCAGAAACAGGGCGAGAAAGAAGAGCACACGTACGAAATCGTGGGCTCTGCCGAAGCCAACATGCAGGAACACAAAATCTCGCACCTCTCTCCGATGGGCGCTGCGCTTATGGAAAAGAAGAAAGGCGATACATTTTCTTTCGAGACACCGAAAGGTCTCCAGAAGTACAAAATCGTCAACGTCAAATAGACGAGCGAACGGCGATGCGCTATTCTGTAGCCGTTCTATCGGGCCTGTAGTTCAGTGGTAAAACGCCGCATTCGCATTGCGGAGGCGGGGGTTCGATTCCCCCCAGGTCCACAAAACCCCGACCCCCGTCTGGAAAACCAATCCGGTTTTCCACCTTTCCCCCGCGGGGTTTTGTGACCGTCGAGATACTATGTATCTCGACGGGAGGAATCGAACGCCGGAGCGATGTGAGCGCAGCAGCGCGAACCGCGAGGCGGTGCCCAGGCCGAGTCGAGCGATGGCGAGCCGAGAGCCGCGGGAGATCCCCCCCCAGGTCCACAAAATCAATTCATCAGCCAAATTGATGCGTTGAGTATTGCTGCAAAGAAGACCCATGCACCATAGGGTACGAGAAGCCATGCGGCGCGCTTGTCTATCTCGTACGCGCCGACGATAAGCATCACCACGCACCACAGCAACAGCGCGATGTCGATGAGTGCGATGAGGAGCGCGTGGAAGCCGAAAAAGAATATCGCCCATGCTGCATTGAGGAGGAGGTGTGCGAAAAAAAGTGGCACCCAGCCGCGCATGTCGCGCGCTTGCGGGTCCTTTGTCCAGACGATGTACAGGGCGAGCCCCATGAGGCCGTAGAGTACGAACCACACGATGCCGAAGAGCCAATCCGGCGGTGTGAAAGAAGGTTTGTCGAGGGCGGCGTACCAGCCGCGGACGCCATCTTTGACGAAGAGACTACTCAGAAAACCGGCACCGTATGTGGCGAGCATGGAAACGCCGAGGCGTACCAATGAGCGCATGTTCACAGTATTTGACCCAGGGGGTCTCCGGTCAAGTATGGCAGGTGCGTACGATTCGTTTCGGGCCGCCGGGACTAGCCCTCGACTCTCGTCGTGCCGTCGCACGACTCGGTCTGGGCACCGGCTCGCGGCTCGCCCTGCTGGACTCGCAACGCTCCGCCGTTCAATTCCCGTCGATACGCTGCGCGTATCTACGTCCCTCACTTCGTTTCGGGCCGCCGGGAATTGAACCCGGTCTACATCCACCCCATGGATGCGTACTACCGGTATACTACGGCCCGTCATCAACGAGGGTTCTTGTCGGGCCGCTGGGAATCGAACCCAGTCTACACGCACCCGAAGCGTGCGTACTACCGGTATACGACGGCCCGGCAAAAAACCTCGTCTCGGGATTTCTCCCGGTGCACCCTTCAGGATTCGAACCTGAGACCTTTCGAATGTGAATCGAACGCTCTAACCAACTGAGCTAAGGGTGCGTGACGGGGATTATAGCGATTTAGGGACTGAATTGCGAGCCCATACGTCCTGCTATAATCTGGCAATGGATTTCTGCATCTTTTCGCTTGGCTCCAATGACGTGCTCGCGCAAAGAATTGCGGATAGGGTGGGGGTGAAGCTCGGTGAAGTAAAGACAAAGGTGTTTTCCGATGGTGAGCAGCAGGTGCAGTTCCTCGAGAACTTGCGCGGGAAAAATGTCTTTCTTGTACAGTCCACCAATCCTCCTGCCGACAACTGGACGCGGCTTTTCCTTGCGCTCGACGCGGCGCGCGGTGCGTCCGCACGTGAAATAACAGCGGTGATTCCATACTTTGGATACGCGAGGCAAGACAGAAAGGCGAAGCCGCGCGAGCCTATCTCGGCGCGTGTCTTTGCCACGGCACTCGATGCGCTCGGCGCGCACCGCGTACTCACGATGGATTTGCACAACGATGCGATAGGTGGATTCTTCCGCCGCGCCAATGTCGACTACCTCTACGCACGACCGGTTTTTATCAATCACTTCAAACAGGTCTTTGCAGATGCGCTTGCGTCCGACGACCTAGTGGTCGTCTCACCCGATGCCGGCGGAGTCGTGCGTGCGCAGTCATACGCGAAGCGCCTCATGCGAGAAGCCGACCTTGCGATCATTCACAAAGAGCGTGATATACCCAACCAAATAGCCCGGATGAAGCTCATCGGCGATGTGAAAGGTAAAGTCGCACTCATCGTCGACGACATGGCAGATACGTGCGGTACGCTCGCCCGCGCCGCGACGCTCCTGATGGAAAGCGGCGCGAGGGAAGTCTATGCTGCGACGACGCACGGGGTTCTGAGTGGCAAGGCGCATGCGGCGATAGACGAGTCACCGATACAAAAGCTTTTTATTACAGATTCCATCTCTCACGCAGGAGAAGTCTCGAAGAAAATCGAAGTTGTATCGGTGGGGGAGATATTCGGCGACGCTATCAAGCGCATTGAGAGCGGCGAATCACTGAGCGCATTATTTGAAGCAGAATAAGCCATATGCACGAGAATCTTGAAAACAGCCCGGCGCTTGACCCGATTCCAGAAGAGATACGAAAAGCTGCAGAAGACTTTATAGACCAGAACCCACAAGTGCTGCATGCACTAGAGAACGCCAAAAGCGCTATTGAGGTTTATGAGAAGAGGGTGGAGCTCATTGCTGGCTCAGGACACTTCTTCGAAGTCCGCGGACTGGATAAACGAACGGGTAGTGAGGCGCTGGAAAGCGCGCTCATAGGGAGGTGGAGCACACTGCATCCGCTCGACCAGGAGAAAACTGATTAACTATTCCTCTCGGCCGGAATCGAACCGACATCAATCCCTTCGGAGGGGACTATCCTATCCATTGAACGACGAGAGGGTCCACGTACTATAGGCGATTGCTCTATGCACTCCAAATGTAATCTGTGTCTTGTTTGTGCGTCTGATACTATGTGGCCATGAATCCGCAAACGAAAACCATTACCCTCATAGGACTCCTCGTTGTACTCGCCATCGTGGCGGGGCTTTTGATATCGCTCTCAAATATTGCAAAGCAGCAGCGCATTCTCTCTATCGGATCCTTCGAAGAATGCGCGCTCGCGGGCTACCCGATTATGGAATCCTATCCAGAACAGTGCCGCACACCTGATGGCAGGACATTCGTCAATGAAAAGCAGCAGCCTGTATCGTACGAAAACAGCGCGGGTCTCGGCCTTCAGGCCAACGGGTGCGCCGTCGCCGGGTGCTCCGGCCAGCTCTGCGTGTCGGCCGACGAAGCGGGCGACATCATCACCACGTGTGAGTATCGCGCGGAGTACGCCTGCTACCGCGAAGCCTCATGCGAGCCGCAATCCAACGGTAAGTGCGGCTGGACCGAGACCCGTGAACTCACGCGCTGTCTCGCAAACCCTCCCGCGCTAGTTCCACAGGAGAACTAGTTGCGCTGACAGCCCTGCTTGCTACTGTTGCGAAGGTGGCGCACTGCTTCCATAACACCCTTCCAGAGGGAGAAAGGCTGACGCCATGTGGCTCATGTATCTCAGCATGATGGCGATGATCGTCATCGGTACTACGCTTTTGCGGCTCTCTTTGGTGCGCGGCGCACTTATCGGTATCGCCGTGGGTTCCGTCCTCGCTCTCGTAACCTACGTCGTATCCCCCGGGACATGCTTCCAGCAGGCTAAGGGATTTCGTATCCTGACAGCCGTGACCTTCTGCTGAGGCGTGCGAATCGACACTCGAAGGGGCGCTCCGCCTGGCGGACAGCGCCCCTTTTGTTCGCCCGATTTACATATTCATCTAAGCATCGCATACTGATTCCATGGAACTTATCCGGCCTTTCGATAGGCTTGGGAAAGGCGATGCGGGCATAGCCGGTGGTAAGGGCGCGTCGCTTGGCGAGATGACTCAGGCAGGCATACTCGTGCCACCCGGCTTCGTTGTACTTGCCAGTGCCTTTGAGAGATTTCTCGATGAAGCAGGGCTCAATCAGGAACTCGACACCATCTTTCACAGTGTGAATCATAATGAGCTCCGTACGGTGGAGCTGGCATCGGAGCGGATTCAAGGCCTTATCGTCTCCGCTAAAATGCCGGAAGATGTTGCAACCGCGATACGCGATGAGTTCGCGAAACTCGGTGCGGAGTATGTCGCGGTGCGCTCGAGTGCTACGGCAGAAGACGGCGCGACGGCCGCCTGGGCAGGACAGCTCGAGACCTATCTGAACACAACGGGAGATGACTTGCTCGCCAATGTACAAAAGTGCTGGGCATCGCTTTTTACTCCACGTGCGATTTTCTACCGGTTTGAGAAGGGAATGCACGGCTCACACATCTCCGTGGCTGTCGTCGTGCAGAAAATGGTACAGAGTGAAGTAAGTGGCATTGCATTTTCAGTGCACCCTGTGACCGAGGACTACAATCAGCTCATTATCGAGGCGGGCTTTGGTCTCGGCGAGGCGATAGTGAGCGGTCAGGTCACCCCGGACAGCTTCGTCGTGGAGAAGGAGCCACGCCGCATCATCGACAAGAATATTTCATACCAGAGTCGCGCGCTGTGGCGCGCCAAGGAAGGTGGAAACGAGTGGCGAGAGCTTTCCCAGCCCGAGGGTGAGAAGCCGGCACTTACCGACAAACAAGTTCTGCAGCTTGCACAGATGGTGCTCGGCATCGAGAAGCACTACGGATTCCCCTGCGACATCGAGTGGGCTTTCGAGGCGGGGCAATTCTACATCACCCAGTCTCGTCCAATCACGACACTCTCGAAGCAGAAAAATGCTGTATCTGATGACCTGCCTCACAGGGACGATTACATCTTTGCGGGTCATTATCATGCGCCGCCATTTAATGCGTGGTTCTGGGCGGTATGGTACGTGCCTGAGCTCGCCAAGGAAATTGGTCTGCAGATAGCAAACCCTGGCTATGTCGTAGTGAGAAACGGAGATGTGTTTCCTTCTAGGGACACGTATTCTTCGCTCCACACGTTCGTAGTGCTGCAGATTGCACAGAGGCGGTTTGATTTCTTCACAGAGCTTAGGAAGAGAATCGATTCAGAAACGGCGCTGTTACTGAAATATATTGTTTCCTGTGAGGGAGTTCGTGCATCTGAGTCGCTCTCCGAAATTACAAATCGCTTTCGACGTATAACGTTCTACTGGGCAGTCGGATACTTTGCTGGAGTAGAGTTCGAGAAGCTGCTAAACGTCGAAGCTACAAAGCGCGGATTGAACAGTGAGAACCTGAGCGATTACATAGAGCGACCTACTACGCCTCTCATGCGCCGGCAGCGCGATTTGCACCGACTGAAAGAAATGCTTGTAGAGGAATGCGGCGCACCACTATCCAGCGAAACAATAAAAAAGGCGGCGGACGCGCGGAGTGATATTCGAGAAGCGCTAGAATCTCACCTCTCAGAATATGCCTGGCTTGGATTCACAGGGTTTATCGGGGAGCCGTTCACACTCGATGAGCTTATCAGAGATATTGCCACGCTTGGTGAAGAGACGAAATTGGTGAGGAAAGAAGGCCTGGGTGAATATGCCGCCATGGCATCGGACATGCTGTATCTCAACCAGTGCGGTGCGGAGCTCTACCAGATTATCGGATTCAAGAGTCATGGGATTGTTACGAAGGCCGCAGATGAGCTGGGCGTGGCTCTATCGGATATACATTTTCTTACACCGCCGGAGTTGTACGACGCAGCCCAGGCATCGTCTAACGTGCACGCAATAATCCAGAAAAGGAAAGCTTCGAATGTTGTCTTTTTTGGCGGTAGAGTTGTTGATGACGCGCATGTTGTCGAGCTCGTTCGCGCGCGATTCGCGGTAGATAGCGAGACGCTTGGTAGAGATTCTCTGAAAGGACAGTGCGGCAACAAGGGTACGGCGACCGGTCCTGCGCGCGTAATCATGGGCAAGGACGAATTCCAAGCAATGAAGCCTGGAGACATTCTTATGACATCCATGACTACGCCGGATTTTGTACCAATCATGCAGAAAGCTGCCGCTATTGTGACAGATATGGGAGGTTTGCTCTCGCATGCGGTAATAATGTCGCGAGAATTAGGGAAGCCTTGCGTAATCGGGACGAAATCCGCCACCAGTGTGTTCAAAGACGGCGACATGGTGGAGGTGTACGCAGACAATGGTGTCGTGAGGAAAATATGAGTCTCTTCAGCAAAGAGTACACCCGAGATACGACGCTTATCATCCAGCAGGCCTGGTATGCCTCGCTAGAACATCATAGAGATTTGCTTGGGCTTTCGGCATATAGAGACAAGATTTTGACAATCCACTATTTACACAACGATGTCATCGAAATATGGGAGAACCTCGCGTGGAAGCAGTCTTTGCTCGATACGATTCTCGAGAAAAACCGAGAGGGTGATGAATGGTTCAAGAAGTACACGGCTCTGCATGTGGAAGGTGAGCGAATCCTTCTGCCCCACTGGGAGCGGGGGTATACCGACGATGTCGACGTATTAAAGCGAGTGGTAGAGCATGTGTTCGACACAATGTACTACTTCGATTGGATGTATTACCCGACGCTTGATGATAGAACACCGAAAGAGATTCGAGCCGCTGCCGATGTCCTACGTGTGCGTGATAATTATTTCGACGCGACGGACAGATTCTTCCGGAGCAGTCTTGTGCGGATGTACCCACAACTCGCAGGATACGAACAGGCAATCTTGCGAAGTGAAATATCGAGCCCGCCCGCGATAGAAATCCTCAAAACGCGTTGTGCGAATTTTGTCGTAGTTGGCGAACATGAGGCCAAGGTCGAATCGCTTGAAGAGTTCATCAAGGCGCATCCAGAAGTTGAACGCGCTGAAGAGTCGATGCCAGGTATCAGTGAACTGAGGGGACAGGTCGGGAGCAAGGGGAAAGCCATAGGTCGTGTGCGGATAATGCTCAAGAAATCTCAAATTGTGGACGCGCAAGAGGGCGAAGTCCTTGTGGCTGCGATGACGACTCCTGACTTCGTACCAGCGATGAAGAAAGCCGCGGCGATAGTCACCGACGAGGGCGGCATTATGTGTCACGCGGCGATTGTTGCCAGAGAACTCAAAAAGCCCTGCGTGATAGGCACGAGGTTTGCAACGCAAGTTTTTAAGGATGGCGATATGGTGGAGGTGGATGCGGAGAAGGGGACGGTACGAAAAGTAGAAAAGTAAAACGCCCGGAAACAAGTCCGGGCGTTCGCCTTGAATGTGCGCATGCAGTCAGGCGTCGATGCCTTCGCGCGGAGCGAGGGCGCTGGCAGCCGAGTGCAAGGTGTGCCTTAGGCAGACGTTGTTCTCGTCGAAGTCGATCGACACGATGTCGCCCTCGGCGAATTCTTTGAACGGCGCCTGGAGCGGCCACTGGTCGGTGAGCACCGCCACGATTGCCTCGGCAATCGGGTTGTGCGTGACGAACAGCATCTGGCAGCGATCCATCGTCGCGATTTGGCGACGAACGAAATTGGCGCCGAGCAGGCCGACGGGCTTGAGGATGTCCGCGCTGTCCGCGAGAATGTCGCGGGTGGACTTGGCGGAGCCATCGGCATTGAAGAACGCCTTGCCCCAGGCCTTGTCGTCCCAGATGGCGTGTGGGTTGAGTTCGATCGCCGGCGTGGGCTGACCGCTCATGATCGCGGCAGTCGTGTCGGCGCGAAGCAACCCGGACGAGAAGACCTCGTCGAAACCGCTACGGAATCCGCCGCGGTCGCGCACGATCTCGATCTCCCTCTTTGCCGCGTCGGTCAGTGGCGAAAGCGGACGCCACAATGACTTGTCGCCGTCGAGGTTGAGCTTCTTGCCGTGACGCTGAATGTACGCGATTTTGCGGATGGCCATCGGGCACCCCCGTTTGAATTTATGTCCACGGGCTTCTGACCCGTGAATCTCTTTTAATTATACCACCTCCGGGGCTATTGTCAATGTCTCTGTTTTGGCTCAATGACGTGCTTAAATGGCACTGTGAAAGACCTAGCAAGAGAGATAGAGACCCAGCCCTGGATATTCCTTGGGGCGACGGCAATGCCGCTGTACATAACGATTTACCCTCCACTGTATACGTTTGGCTTCAAAGAGAAGTTCGGGCAAGAAGCGGATATTATTTACGCAGCCGAGGGCAGAAAGGCTCACTGGTACATGCGTGGCGATCAGCTGGACGCGCTCGTCGAGAAGAATTTGCCCACACTACTGAAGCTGGGTTGGGGCTGGTACGAGCAATGCAAGCGAGAGTTGGAGACGTTTGGGGTGTTCAGTCGAGAGTTCCTTGCGACGCAGCTTGAGACTCTTTCCGATGAGGAGCTCCGTTCGACGATGCAGAGGTATCGAGAGGAGTTTAGCGGACCTTTCACCACGAACAATTTGCTCGAAGCGTATAGCTACTATTTCCAGAACAATCTGAAAGTGTTGCTCGCAGCGGATGGGCTCGACAGTGCGCGCATCGACGAGCTTATGGAGCAATACGGCCAGTCGGCTGCGCCAAACTACGTCAAAGAATGCGCGGAACAGTATCGACGCGCGACGACAGAAGATGAAAAGGAAAGTGTCCGCAAGAAGTACTACTACATTTTCAACGATTACGGAGGACCGAACGAGACGACGCATGAGGAATTGCGTAAGCTAGTCGATTCTACGCCGTATGAATATGCTCAGAGGTTTCAAACAGCAGACATCTCTCCGCGTTCGCAAGCGCTTCTCACCGCACTGCAGGTGGTTGCCACTATGCAAGATGTGCGCAAAGCAGAACTCCTTGAGATGGTTACCGCCGCGAATCGCTTCGGTCGGGAATTCGCACGACGGTCTGGCACCTCCATGGAGGATATGGAATATGGAACTTGGGATGAAGTTGAGAACGGTACATGGAAGCTCGAAGACCTTCGCGCCCGAAGGCATCCTTTCGTCATGTATTGGTCGCTCGATGGCGTGCAGATACACCAGGGAGATGCGGCGGCGACACTGATTGCTCTGACACACAAACACATCTTGAAGGTTGAAGACGGCGCGACCGAAGTGAAGGGCATCTGCGCGTCGAAAGGGAAAGTCACCGGCAGGGCAGTGGTCGTGTTTGAGACGAGCGAGTTTCATAGAGTGCGCGATGGCGACATTTTGTTTACGGTGATGACGCGGCCGGAATTCTTGCCCGTTATGTACAAAGCCGCGGCTTTTGTCTGCGACGAGGGTGGGCTCACAAGTCACGCGGCAATCGTTGCGAGGGAAATGAAGAAACCCTGCGTCATCGCGACTCGCATGGGTACCAAAGTGGTTCGAGAGGGGGACATGGTGGAAGTAGATGCCGACAAGGGCATCGTGCGCATATTGGAGCGCGCGTGAGTCTCTGTTAGGATGTCGAGGCAAATCAACTTGGGCCTATACTTGAGGATCGTATAGACCCTTCGTTCGGAGAAAATGAATGGTAGCATTCATTTTCGATCCTCACTTGGGCCTATAGTTCAGCGGTAGAACGCGTCCATGGCATGGACGAGGTCGGGGTTCGACTCCCCGTAGGTCCACACATGCGAATCTGGGATGTAGACCCCACGTGCCTCTGCCGCAAGCACCTCCTCGGCGAGCATCGTGAGCTACACGGGCTGTGGAATATTCTGACAAAGCACAAAGGCAAAGGAGGGTATTCGCGACATCCCGAGACGCTGCGATGGGTAGGGAAGACAAAGGCGCTCTACACACGGCATGACGCCCTCGTGCGTGAGATGGCGCGCAGGGGATATTCTCACCGATCACCACTCGCGCACGAACTCGCATCCGGTTCGTCTTCGCAAAAGGTGCACATAGACACTCCAGGTCAGCAAATGACCATTCTTCGCGCAAAGCCGTGCGAATGTCCTATCCGAACTCGGTAGAATATTGCACACTCTTGGTAAAATGAACGTTCAGATGTTTCCATTATTGAAAGCAATTCGTCCCGCAGAGTGTCTGTTGTTGGCGGTTCTCGGGTATGTGAGTTTTGCATACGCGGGCGTTCGGCCGGACTTCCTCGTTCTAATGACGTTGTTTATTGTTATGGCAGTTGCGATGCTGCAGAATGACTGGCGCGACCGAGTCCACGATTTGGGAAAAGGAAAAAGGCTTGCGTATGACAACCCAAGACTTTTCCTCGGATGGCTCCTCCTGTTTTGGACAACTTGTAGCGGGCTCATAGCAGTTGTTGCGACGGGTAACGTGCAGGCAGGATTGCTATTGGCAGCACTAGCGATTATTTGGGGTCTCTATTCGGAAACGCGGCGTATACCACTAGTACCCGTCACAGTAGTTTCGCTTACGGTAGGACTCTCGCTCCTTGTATCAGTCCCATTCGGTGCCGACGTTTCTGAGCTGCTCCCTTTGTTCGCGGCGGTCGTGTTCATAATGTTCGGACGTGAGACACTGCACGATATTGCTGACACAAAAGTAGACCAGGGGTACAAAAAGACAGTTCCTACTGTTCTTGGAGACAGAGTTGCGCGGGTTGCCGCCACGACCGCGCTCCTGATTGGCTGCGCTCTTCTAACGTACCTTGTCCCGTTCGCGGCAGTCGGAACGATTGTCATCATTTGGGGACTCTCTCGCGTTATGACTGATCCACTTGTGGTATGGGTTCGCAAACGTGTCGATGTTGGCCTCGGCCTACTCGCACTTGGGGTAGGATTGGCAACGAGTCTGTAACGGGTCACCCCCATTCAATAGTAGATGGTGGCTTGTCGGAGATGCGGTAGACGACAGCGCCGACTTCGCGGATTTCGTTGGTAATGCGGCGGGAGACGCGGTCGAGAAAATCGTAGGGGAGCTGCGCGAAGCGCGCGGTGAATCCGTTGACGCTCCATACCGCCCAGAGCGCGAGTACCGCGCCAAGACCCGCACCGTCTCCTTTGCTCTCGGTGTGCATCGAATGCGTGAGTGTCGCGCCCGCCTGCCACACGGTGTTGTAGAGTCCCGATGTGCGAAGTTCTTCGATATATATACCGTCTGCGCGCCGCGCGGTGTGCAGTTTCTCTGCGGTAATCTCTCCTTCGATGCGCACGATAAGTCCCGGCCCGGGGAACGGGTGACGAATCAAGAGCTCTTCGGGGACGCCGATGTCGCGGCCGATAGAGCGTGCGGAATCTTTGACCTCGGTATCGAGTGGGGAAAGCTCCGGCACTGAAAAAGTAATGCCGGTATTGTGATGGACTTTGATCTCTGCAATCGTGGCGCCTGTTGCGTGCCCTTTGCCGCTCTCGCGCAGGTCCGTATAGAGCGTGCCTTGTGCAATAAAGTGGGCTTTGAAGGCGCGTATTTCCTCCTCGAGCACTTCGGTGTAGATGCCGCGCATGGCGAGTCGCTTCTCTCGCATGTTCGTCTTGCCCTTGAGCGCTTTTAGAAACCTCTCGCCGGCATCCACGATTTTCACATCAAGCCATTTCTGTTTGCCAAAAATCTTCCGCACGTACGCCTCGTCGTCGGGTCTGTCGATGCCGCGGATGTAGACGCCCCTCAACTTCGTTCGGGGTGAACCGCTTGCCGCCTTTTTTAAGAGGTATGCGACCACCGATGAATCGGAGCCTCCCGAAAGCGCGATGAGTACGCGCTTACCCGCAATCTGCTCCTTTAGCTCCGCGATCTTCCGCTTGGCGACCGAGTGCGCCGGAAAGCGTTCGATGATGCCACAGATGCGAAGGAAATTGTCGTAGAGTTTTTCACCGTCGATGGATTCTGTGACTTCGGGATGAAACTGCACGCCCCACAGGTGCCTGTGTCTGGCAGCCGCGACCGGCGCGTTTTCCGTACTGCCCAAGACCGCGAGCTTCCTACTCGGCATCACCTTGTCGCCGTGGCTCTGCAGCACCTGCGTCTTCTTCTTGATACCTGCGAAGAGTGGGTCTTTGCCAATCGTCGTGAGCATGTGCACACCGAATTCACGCTTCTCACCCGCGACGACCTTACATCCCACATGATGAGCCCAAAGCTGAAAACCGAGACACACGCCGAGCGTCGGGATACCGAGGTCGAATATCTTCGTGTCAAAGGGCGGCCGTTCATCGGAGACGTTGGCAGGGCCTCCTGAGAGGATGATGCCGCTCGGCTTGATTTTCCGCACATCGGTTGCTTTTACGCTTGCCGGGTCGGCCACGAGACAGTACACGCCGAGCCTGCTTACGTGCTGCACGATGAGGTGGTCAAACTGCGAGCCCATGGAGAACAGGAGGATGAACTGATCGGTCTTTCGCACGGCGAGCTCTTCTTGAAGCGAGAGGAGGGCGTCTGGCGTTGCGCCGCGAAAAATACTGAGCATATATTGCGCGATGGTACCATGTGTTGCCTATGGATTGGTATGTCTACATTGCCGAAGCTCGAACTGGACGATACTACGTTGGTATCACTACAAACGCCACTGACCGCCTGAACGAGCACAACCGTGGAGATGGTTCCCGCATGGCGATACAGCAGGGCCCCTTTATTCTCCGATACGTTTCGCGGCCGTTCTCGTCTAAGTCTCTGGCGCGAGTGCGAGAAATTCAAATAAAGGGCTGGAGTCGCGCCAAGAAATTGAAGCTTATCGAGGGTGACTGGGAATAGACGAGTGGAAGGGTAAAGAGGTGCCTTTCGACAGGCTCAGGGCACTTCGACTCGCTCGTGTTTACACTGAGCGACGCCTCGCTTTGCGAGGCTAGTCGAAGTGCGCGGACATGAAGTGACGTGCCCTTCGATTCGCTAACGCTCACTCAGGGTACTTCGACTCGCTCGTGTTTACACTGAGCGACGCCTCGCTTTGCGAGGCTAGTCG
>CAZQMS010000008.1:30188-39166 GCA_964594735.1 uncultured Candidatus Saccharibacteria bacterium
AAGTGTGGATAACTGTGTAGCAGTGGGGTATAGTGGTATATACTCTAATGCAGTGGGAAAAAGTGGGAAACCATAGCACAGAGATTTTATGGTGATGTTCATCGGAGAATACGAACACTCGCTCGACGAGAAAAACCGCGTATCGCTCCCGAAGTCTTTTCGCAAAGAACTTGGGAAGAAAGTGGTGATGACGCGTGGTCTCGACAATTGTTTGTTCGTCTACTCACGCGCGAGCTGGGAGAAAGTCGCCGCAAAGCTGCAGGAGCTTTCATTTGCCCAGGCAGACACGCGCGGATTCAATCGCTTCTTGCTCTCAGGTGCAATGGAGGTCGAGGTCGACGGCGCAGGCCGTGTCCTTGTCTCCGAGCACCAGAAAGAGTTCGCGGGACTGAAGAAGAATGTCGTATTTGCCGGTGTGTCGGACCGTGTCGAAGTCTGGGACGCTGCTCGGTGGAATACCTACAAAGCCCGCATAGAAAAGCAGGCCGATGCGCTCGCCGAAAAGCTCGGGGAGATAGGAGCACTCTAGTTGCACCGGATTGCTGGGGGATCATTTCAAACGTCATGCGCACGCGACGCCTAACATCTCCCAGCGATCCGATGCCGTCAGACGCAATCGGGCATCGCACGGTTCTTTTACACGAAGCAGTCGACTACCTCGATATCAAAGGTGGCGACGCAGTCGTCGACGCGACGCTCGGAGGTGCGGGTCATGCGCGGGAGATTCTCGCGCGGCTCACCACGGGTACGCTCATCGGCTTCGATGCCGATGCCGAGGCGGTCGAGCGGGCGAAGCAGGAGCTTTGGGACAAGACGAAGCACGTGCATATCGTGCATCGCAACTTTCGATACTTACGAAGCGAGCTCGAAAAGCTCGGCATCGCGCGAATCGATAAGGCGCTCTTCGACCTTGGCTGGTCTGGCTTTCAGCTCACCGCAGGCAGGGGATTCTCCTTTCTCTCGGATGAGCCGCTCTCCATGGCATACGACAAAGACCAGGCACTCAACGCGGACGTCATTGTCAACGAATGGAAAGAGGAATCGCTCGCAGATGTGATCTACGGATGGGGCGAAGAGCGGCACGCGCGCAAAATCGCACGAGCAGTCGTGAACGCGCGGGAAGCGCAGCCAATTCGCACGGCGAAGGAACTCGCGGAGATTGTGAAATCCGCAGTGCCACCGGCTGCACGGTATGGTCGCATCCATCCGGCCACGAAGACGTTCCAGGCACTGCGCATCGCGGTCAACGACGAGCTCGGGAGCCTCGAAGAAGCGCTCCGCAACTCCTGGGCATTGCTCAGTCCCGGCGGACGCCTTGCAGTGATTAGCTTCCACTCACTTGAGGACCGAATCGTAAAGCAGCGCTTCGTGGAACTTGAGAAAAAGGGTGAGGGAAGGCGAATCACGCGCAAACCCGTAGCACCCTCCGATGATGAAATTACACAAAACCCCCGCGCACGCAGCGCAAAACTACGAGTCATAGAAAAGTATGGGAAAACTCACGAAAATCAGTAAATATTCACCCTCCATATTCCAAGGTCGCTTGGATTTTTCGGCTGCGCGCAAGTCGCTTTCAATAACAGCAGAACATCCATACGAGAGCGTCATCGCGCGTACGCTAATTGTGGCACTTGTGGTCCTTGCGTCGCTCTACCTCTATTTTGTGGGCGCATCGGTGCTGCACATCGTCGCGCGCAAGGAGGCTGGTACCGAGACAATGCGCCTTCAGAGTGCAATCGCCGCGATGGAGCAGGAATACTACGCGCTCTCAGGAGAAGTCGATGAGTCTGTTGCGAGTACTATGGGACTCACCGCAGTCGAGAAGACACACTATGTGTACAAACCGGGTGCTACCGTTGCTGCTACAATACCCGGCAATGGCATCTAGCCCATCTCGAAGCGTATGAAAGGGGCACTTGTCGCACGGGCACGTGTCCTCTGTGCGCTCTTTATCGTGATGGCAGTCGTACTTATCATACGATTGTATTTCGTACAGATAGTCCAAGGAGAGTCATATGCAGATGATGCACTCGGTCAGTACGTCCAGAGAGCCGGCGAGGAGATATCGCGCGGCGACATACTTTTTACGAGGAAGGACGGCGAGACTCCAGCGGCTGCAGTGACTCAGACTGGCTGGCTCCTCGCGATAGTCCCGCGCGATATTGTAGACGCTGAAGCTGCGTACTCCGCGCTCAGCGCGCACATGGGAATCGATAAGGCGCGTTTTCTAGCGAGTGCCGCGAAGAGCAATGACCCATGGGAAGACATACACGAGCGCGTCTCAGATGAAACGGCCGAAATGATTCGCGAGTTGAAAATCCCTGGAGTGGTGCTGACGCGCAACAAGTGGCGCAAGTATCCGGGTGAGGAGCTCGCGGCGCAGGTACTAGGATTCGTCGGTTTCAAAGGTGAGACGCGTGTTGGTATGTATGGGCTTGAACGCGAATGGCAAGACACGCTCTCGCATACTAAAAGCGGGCTCTACGTGAACCCATTTGCCGAGATTTTCACCAACGTGCGCTCAGCGCTCGCATCGGATGTGCGTGACCAAGAGGGAAGTGTCATCACGAGCATTGAGCCATCGGTTCAAGCACAGGTGGAGAAAACGCTTGAGCAAGTGGTCGAGGCATATTCGCCGCAAACAGTAGCCGCTATCGTCATGGATCCGAAGACCGGGGAGATCGTGGCCATGGCTGCACGGCCATCCTTTAATCCCAACACATTCAATACAGTCGACAATCCAGCTTTCTTTACCAATCCGCTTGTCGAAGGTCGGTATGAGCTCGGCTCAATCATGAAGCCGCTCACCATGGCGATAGGCATTGATGCGGGCGCTGTGACTGCAGGGACGACCTACAACGATACGGGTTGCTTTACGCGCTCAGGAAAGACAATTTGCAATCACGATAAGAAGGCTCGCCATACGGCGACGATGCAGCAAGTGCTGAGTGAGTCGCTCAACCTCGGCGCGACATTCGTCGAGGAGCGCACCGGTTCTGCGACGTTTACGCGCTACATGAAAAATCTCGGCCTCGACACAAAGACCGATATCGACCTGCCCAACGAAGTATCTGGTGATCTCTCGCCGCTCGGCGAGGGTACCGGACCCGAGGTCAACTTTGCGGCAGCATCGTTCGGGCAGGGTGTATCTGTTTCTCCTATTGCTATGACGCGTGCACTCGCAGCGCTCGCGAACGGTGGCATGCTTCCCAATCCCCGCATCGTCTCGCACGTGAAGTTTTCAAGTGGCATTGTGCGTGAAGTCGAGGAGAAAGAACGGCTTCAGGTATTCAAACCGGAAACCGCTGAGGAGGTCACGCGTATGCTCACAGAAGTCTTTGACGAGGCGCTCCTCGATGGAAGGCTGAGGCAAGAGCGGCACTCGATAGCGGCGAAGACAGGCACAGCCCAACTCGTCGGGCCCTCTGGCGAATACTATACAGATCGCTACTTGCACTCATTTTTCGGGTACTTTCCCGCGCACGATGCACGCTTTATCGTGTTTATTGTGGCCGTCGATCCGAGAGGAGCGACATTTGCATCCGCCACCTTGGCCGAGCCGTTCCTCGACATTGCGAAATTCTTGATTAACTATTACAGCATTCCGCCAGACCGATAAGGCCGTACCCACTATGCTCACAATTCTCAAGCGCATTCTTGTCGAAATCCTTACGTGGGAGGCGCGACTCGTGCTCATGCGGTACAAACCGCGCATTATTGCCATCACGGGGAGTGTAGGGAAGACGACCACAAAAGATGCGCTGTATGCCGGGCTCTCCGGGGCGCTCGATATCCGAAAGAGCGAAAAGAGTTTCAATAGCGACATCGGCGTGCCACTGACGATTCTCGGCTGCGACAATCCTTGGTCAGACCCCTTTCGTTGGATGGCAGTGCTCGGAAAAGGTGTAACTCTCATGGTACTGCCCAATGCCTACCCGAAGTGGCTCATTATCGAGGTAGGTGCCGACAGGCCCGGCGACATACGGCGCATCGCGCGGTGGCTACGCCCGAGCATAGCGGTATTCACGGGCGTACCCGACATACCGGCGCACGTGGAATTCTTTTCATCGACAGAAGAGGTTTTCAAAGAAAAGCGTTCACTCGCGGAGTATATTCGCCCAGGTGGAAAGCTCGTACTCAATGGCGATGACGCGAGGGCGCGGACGCTGCAAGAGGAATTCCGCGGCATTGCTGTCACGTATGGCACCGAGAGCAACAATGACTTCTTCGCGACGCATGAGGAGATACTCTATGAAAATGAAGAGCCGGTCGGGATGCGCTTTCGCGCGAACCATGGAGCGTCATCGCTCCCCGTATCTATCCGCGGCACCCTCGGCAGGCCACGCGTATACGCCGCTCTTGCCGCCATTGCGGTGGGCGACTGCATTGGAGTAGACAGCGTATCCGTGAGTCGCGCTCTTGAATCGTGGGTACCGCCGCAGGGCAGAGTGCGACTCCTCCGCGGGCTCAAGTACACGACGATCATCGACGACACATACAATTCGTCGCCGATTGCGGCGATTGCCGCTCTCGATATTCTCGAAGATGTAAACACGGGAGGACGCAAGATTGCGATTCTGGGCGATATGCTCGAGCTTGGTCGTTATGCGAAAGACGCGCATCGACAAGTCGGCTCACGCGCTGGAGTGGCCTGCGACATGCTCGTGACCGTCGGCATCCGTTCCAAAGCGATAGCAGAATCTGCTCGCGAAGCGGGTCTCCCGAGTGAGCGCATCCGCGAGTATGAATTAGGTCAGGGTGATAAAGCCGCCGAAGAACTCCTGCCAGATTTACGCAAAGGGGACGTGCTGCTCATCAAAGCGTCGCAGGGCATTCGACTGGAGACTGCGGTGAAAAAACTGATGGCAGAACCAGAACGTGCGGCAGAGCTCCTCGTGCGCATGGACGAGGATTGGCTAAAACACTAAGTATGCACGTCTCCCAGAAGGTCATCATTAAAGATCCGCACGGAATGATTCTCGCACTAAAAAAGTCTTCGACGGATTCGACGCGACCTCAGACCTGGGATTTACCCGGTGGGCAAGTTGAGGAAGGCGAGAATCTTACCGATGCCGCGGAAAGAGAGGTACGAGAGGAGACAGGTATCGAGCTGAAAGACGTACGGTTCGTCCATGCTGACGCACGCAATGCGAAAGATGGTCGCTATTGGATTGTCTTGTTCTGCATAGGGACAGCGGATCGGCTCGATGTGCGCCTGAGCGACGAGCATGTGGCATACGAGTGGCTCACGCGAGATGAATTTGCACGCAGAGAGTCGTCGGAAAGGATTCGTGACTTTCTGCTGAGCGATATTGCACTATGACGTCAGGACCCTTATGTGGAAGCGAGACTGAGGCCCTCACAGCGCCTGGCGAGATTTACAAGCACTACAAGGGGGGAGTGTATCGACTCGTACACCGCGGCGTGAAGCACAGCGAGACGGGGGAAGTGGGCGTTCTCTATGAGCACTTCTGGCCGCACGAGCACGGCTATTGGTTTCGCCCAGAAGAGCTCTTCTTCGGCAGCCTCCCCGATGGCTCACCTCGCTTCATTCTCATAAAGCGTGACTAGCTTGATAAACCCGCATATACTTGGGTATGTGCGGGTATCTATATGAGTAGCAAGACAAAGAGTCCCAAGAAGCTTGAGAGGCACTTCAAGGGTGTCGCGAATCACAAGCGCATTCAGATACTGCTCCATATCGCTGACCACAAGGGAGTAATCCAGGAAGACATCATCGAGGTGCTCAAAGGAAACCAGAAGATGGTGAGCGAACACATTCGTCGACTATACGCTGCAGGTCTTATAGACAAGGACTACGAGGGAAGATCGATTGTGCACACTCTCACACCGTACGGCGAAGTATTTGTTCGGTTCATTCGCGATTTCGCCAAGATCTCCGCGGACGCATAGGAATACGTCGAGGTAGCACACCCGCATATACTTGGGTATGTGCGGGTATGTGGAAGGGGTGGAAAAATGGCGTGGGATTCGGTAGTATTGTCGCGACTGGCCCCATCGTCTATCGGCTAGGACACATCCCTCTCACGGATGAAAGCGGGGTTCGATTCCCCGTGGGGTCACCAATGGAGTTGATATACTAGAAGAGTGACGTTCCACCCGTTGCTGATTATCGGTTTCTTAGCTCATGTCGCGAGCTCGGCGACGTACATTTGGAGCACATACAAGGGGCGCACGAAGCCGAATCGCGTCACGTTTTTCATGTGGTCTGTCGCGCCATTTATTGCGACGGCAGCGGCACTGTCGCATGGTGTGGGATGGGCTGTATTGCCCGTCTTTATGTCGGGCCTGATGCCCTTCATAATTTTCCTCACTTCATTCACCAATAGGAATGCCTACTGGCAGCTTGGCAGGTTTGACTACATCTGCGGTATTCTCTCTGCGCTCGCGCTTGTCCTCTGGGCACTCACGAGCAACCCGCTCGTTGCTATTGCGTTCGCTATCGCAGCCGATTTGGCTGCCGGAGTGCCCACGATTCTGAAGGCTTACCGATTTCCTGAGACAGAGCATTTCGGTGCGTACGCGGGTTCGACGCTCAACAACATCCTCATATTTTTTATCGTGCCAGCATATACATTCGCCAATATTGCGTTCCCTGCGTATTTCATCGGCATTTGCGCTGTCATTCTGTACTGCATCTATCGCAAGCGGTTCGGGCTACCCTAGTACCCGCCGAGAACCTTTCTCAGGCATACTTAAATGGAATTCTGACGGACGCCGTTGATGTATTCGACAGCCGGAACATTGTGATAATCGACAGCAAAAGTGCCCGAATCTTTTTTGTACCGGATGGCCGGCAGTTTGGTATTTCCATCCGGCGCGATGACGGTGGCATGGAGCGTGGTAGATAGGTCCTGTGCTATGGCTCCGTCTTTGCCTGTACTGCACGAGGCAAGAATAAGTGTGGGGTTTTCTACGAAATATGACGCAATGCGACCAGCACTCTTGCCCGCGAAATCTGTCTTCAGGAGCCGATGTCGCTCGTCCTCTCCACCGAACACAATGAGGTTCTCGTTGCCGTGGCCGCCGATAACAGCGAACGATATCTTGTGCCCGCGCTCTGCGTCCGCGTAGCGACGCTCAAGAGAGATAAGGCGCTTCGCAATATCGAACTTGCTATCGCACTCAACAATACGGAGTGCATACGAATCGCCCAATGAATCTGCAAACGTGCCGACATCATCACTGTTGCCGCTAAACGCACCATTGTGATCATCGATAGGGAAGAGCAAAATGCCATAGGGGATATCGGTCCGTTCCCGCATCTCAAACTGCTGTACCAAGACAGATTCCGGATAACGGCGGAAATTCACAATGCCGAAATCCTCGTTGAGCGTTTTCGGCAGGCTCGGATAGCGATGCTCAAGGCGCATAATATGCAATGCGCTCTCCTTGTCCATCGGATTACTCGCTTTCTTCCAAAGCTCCCGAAGTTCTGCATAGTCAAAACCCGCCTTTTTCATTTCGGTCGCAATGATTGCCTGGGCAAATTCGCGATACTGTGGGTCGGCCTCAAGTGCTTCGATGGCGCGAAAAAGTACAACACCCTCTCCAGCGTCTTCTTCAACAGCGCGCTGCAAGATATAATCGCGGTTTTCAAAGACGATGCGTCGCGCAGCATCTCCTGCCTCTGCGTCCTCCGGAAAAACGGTGCCGTCTCCCTCCCGAGCGTACGCCATGAATGTCACGAAATGCAGGGCCTTACTTGCCCACTCAGGATCGCGCAGACACTTTTCCATAGTAGGCATTGCGGCGAGGAGTGTCTTGCTCAAGGCTCTGAGTTCTTCTTCGGTCGCATGAATAGGTTGCTCGTAGAGCGCGGTGTAGGCATCCTCAAAGACCTTTTGCACAGCGTCGTCGGATTTATGCGCGTCGAGGCTAATCTTTGGGGTTTCCATATGAGCCAGTATATCAACCGTTACGCGAACGATTTCCTACCTACTTCGACTGTATTTGCGCCGTATTCTGTACTGCATTTACCGCAAGCGACTAGGCTTACCTTAGGGTATAATCTTGCGTATGCGGGACAATCGGACGCTCAAATTCGTTCTCGGTGCGCTCTGCCTCTTGCTCGTGCCGGCGCTTGCTGAGTTCTTCGACGTGCCTGGGTGGGATTGGGAGCTGCGGGGGTATGTGCTCGTGGGCGTCTTGCTCGCAGCATTTGGCGCATCGCTCGCATACGCGACTGGTCAGCGGACGATGAGGCAACGTGTCATCGGTGCTGCTCTCGCGTTGCTTATCCTTGCCACATACGTGCATCTCGCTGTCGGCCTCGTCGACTGGCTTCCGTTTGCGGGGAGTTGATGATGCAGTGCTAGCATTGCTGCATGATGGAAAATCCAGATAGAACTCGATATCGGATAGCACTCGACACGTATAATGCGTCGAAAGAACAAATTGCACGGTTACATCTGCTCACCCGACTCGTGAGAAACCTGGAGTCATCAGGTGCTCGATACGCTGTCGCGGGAGGATACGGACTAGATGGGCTCTACGGTGCTTTAACGCGTGATCATGACGATATAGACCTTGTTACAACAGAGGAATACCTACCCGCTATCCAAAAAGTCGTGCGAGCCGCCGGGTTCGAACTCGACATTGTAAAGCTACGCGGGAATGTCGAGGTGTACATTCACGCCGCGACTAAAACAAAACTTGAGCTTGCCACATTGGATGGGATTAAAGAGTACACAGATATAGATGTTGCGCATCTCCTTCCTGAATCACCGAATGCTGCTCTCGACAATACTGCTTTCCGGACTCCTTCGATTGTGGGTCACGATGAGTTGTCGAACATCCAGAACAAGAGGGCAGTTGAGGGTGATTGGGGGCCATATAAACATTCGGAGTGGAAGTCCCGCATCATGGCGGAGCTAAAAAGTAGAGTGAAGACGTCAGACTGATGTGCTAATGTATTGAACGATGGAATACGACATCAAGGACATCAATCTTGCCGC
>CAZQMS010000009.1:0-34121 GCA_964594735.1 uncultured Candidatus Saccharibacteria bacterium
TGAGCACGCAACTTCTCTGCAATGTCGAGAAGAACTCTTGTCGCGCCCGCCATGTTGAATATGGATGCGCGCTTTCCAGGCATGACCTCGTCGACTACGATGTCAGAAAAACTCATCTTCATTGCATCCTCCTTAGGTCCAAGGACCTTTCAATGCCGCCACAAGAGCGGCCGAGGCAACTGTATGCTTTATCGAATCACGGTCAAGCCTCCGTTTGTTCTGTCTCAAAGACCACAAAAGATGCGAGCGCATCGCCCTCGCCCCAACACTAAGTCGCATTACGAGTTAGTGAGGGGTGCTATGCCGTTTCACTTTCAGCTTCGAACACAACAAATGAGGCAAGAGCGTCCCCTTCGTACAATTTCATGACCCTAACGCCCTGCGTCGCGCGAGAGAGTGTGGAAATTTCGTCGAGTCCCGTGCGGATGGTCTGGCTCTTTTTTGACATCGCGACGAGCTCGCCCGTGCCCAGCACGACTGCACCACCCACGAGCTGCTTGGTCTTCGGTGTAATCGACATGGTCTTCACGCCCGAGCCACCACGACCCTGCACTTTGTAGTCGGAAAGCGGCGTCTTCTTGCCGTAGCCCGTCGATGAAAGTACGAGGAGCTCGCCCTTTGAGCCTTTGGGGATAATGCCCGCGCCGACTACTGTGTCGCCGCTGCCCAGTTTGATACCGCGCACACCGGCTGCCTGCCTGCCCATCTCGCGCACGTCTTTTGCGGCAAATCGGATGGACTGACCTTTGGCGGTGACGAGCATCGCATCGTCTTCCTCGCGGATGAATGACGCGGAAATGAGTGCATCGCCTTTGTCGAGGCCGATGGCGATGAGTCCTGAGCGGCGCACTTCGTGGAAATTGTCGGCGGCGACGCGCTTCACGGTACCGTTGCGCGTGCACATAAGCAGCGAGAGGTTGGCCACGGCTTTCTTTTCTTTCGGCATCGCGAGGATGGAAGTAATCTGCTCGCCCTGTTCGAGTGAAATGTAGTTCATTATCGACTTACCCTTGGTCGCGCGCTTACCCTCCGGAAGCTCGTACATCTTGAGCTGGTAGACCTTGCCGCGGTCGGAGAAGAAAAGGAGATCCGAGTGCGCGGATGCGGTGAGGAAATTCGTCACGAAGTCCTCGTCTTTCGTGTCGAGGTCGACGACGCCCACACCGCCGCGCTTTTGCTTCCTGTATTCTCCAGGATTCGTGCGCTTGATGTAGCCGCCTTGGGTGAGTACGAGTACCGAGTCTTCATCGGCCACGAGGTCTTCTGCCGAGAGTATCGTCGCACCTTTCTTGATGATTTTCGTGCGGCGGTCGTCGCCAAACTTCTCTGATATATCACGAATTTCCTGCTTGATGAGTTCCATCATCTTTTTCTCGCTCTTGAGGAGCGCGCGAAGCTCTTCGATGAGCGCCTGCACTTCTTTGAGCTCGTCCTCAATCTTTTGCCTCTCGAGTGCCGCGAGCTTCTGGAGGCGGAGGTCGAGAATCGCCTGCGCCTGGATTTCCGAGAACTTGAACTTCGACATGAGTCCGGCGCGCGCGTCGTCGACGGTCTTGGACTTTCTTATGAGTGCAATGATTTCATCGAGGTGGTCGAGCGCTTTCTTGAGGCCAATGAGGATGTGCTCACGAGCTTCGGCGACGCGGAGGTCGTACTGTGTGCGGCGCGTCACCACCTCCTTGCGGTGTGCGACAAAGCTCTCGAGCATCGCTTTGAGCGAGAGTGTCTGCGGGACGCCGTCGACGAGCGCGACGAGGTTGTAGTGGAATGTCTCTTCAAGCTGCGTGTGCTTGTAGAGGTAGTTGAGCACGGTCTGCGGATGTCCGGTGCCCTTGAGCTCGATGACGATGCGCACGTCTTTGGTGCTTTCGTCGCGAATGTCGCGAATGCCCTCGAGTTTTTTCTCGTGCACGAGGTCGGCAATCTTGGTGATGAGGTCGGCTTTCACGACGCGGAAAGGAATCGAGGTGATGACAATCTGGTAGTCGCCTTTCTTGCCCTCTACTATCTCCGCATCTCCACGCACCACCACGCCACCGCGGCCGGTGGTGTACGCGTGGCGGATGTCCGCCTGGTTGAATGCAATGCAGCCTGTCGGGAAATCCGGTCCCTGCACAAACTGCAAGAGGTCTTCGGTCGTCGCGTCCGAATTGTCGATGAGGTGTATCGCCGCATCAGAAACTTCGCGCAGATTGTGCGGCGGGATATTGCTCGCCATGCCCACGGCGATACCGAGCGTGCCGTTGAGAAGGAGGTTCGGAAATGCGGCGGGCATTACGCTCGGCTCCTGCTTCGTGTTGTCGTAATTGGGCCGGAAATCGACTGTCTCCTTTTCGATGTCTTTCAGCATCTCGCCCGCGAGGCGCGACATCTTGGCTTCTGTGTAGCGGTACGCTGCGGCACCATCGCCGTCGATCGAGCCGAAGTTGCCCTGGCCGATGACGAGCGGGTAGCGCATCGAGAAATCCTGCGCCATCTTGACCATCGCGTCGTACACAGAGCTGTCGCCGTGCGGGTGGTACTTACCGAGCACGTCGCCCACCACGGTCGCTGACTTGCGCGTCTTGGCGCTCACGGTGAGCCCCGCCTCATGCATGGCAAAGAGAATGCGACGGTGCACGGGCTTGAAGCCGTCGCGCACATCGGGAAGCGCGCGAGCAGTGATGACCGACATCGCGTAGTCGAGGTACGACTCACGCATCTCTGTCGTGATAGAGCGAGAGACGACGTTGATATGAGGAGCTTTCGGCGCGTCAGAATCAGCCGGTTTTTCAGCAGGTTTACGAGCCATAAAGTCCGCTTATTATAGCAAAAATTCATCTATTCCGCCACCCTAAAATGGCTCTACCTCGTCACCTTTCAGGACATTGACAGAGCCACCTATTAGTCGTATAATTAATTTATTCCAGTCCGGATGGATTGGTCGCCGCACGTGCGGAGAAGGAGGCATCTGTTCTCGCCTCAACCAAGAGAACTGTTCTTTACGGAGACTCGGATGAGTCAGCATCTTGAAGTTAAAGCAATTCGACCGCGGTACGACATCATCAACGGTCCATCAAAGGAATCGCTGAAAGTCGCGCTCTTCGAGCGCCAACCGCGTCCATCTCTAGTCGTTTTCAGCGCTCTCGCGCCGGCTCCGATTTATGAGGTCATCATCGGGAGCATCACCGCCGATGATGAAAAGCCGGGCGAACGCTGGCTTATCGTCGGCAAAGCGTACGGCTATACCGACGACAAGAATCGCTACCCACTCGGTGAACACAACGTTCGCATCGACTACCGAAGTGACACTCGCAAGGGCAGGATGCAGTTCATCTGATGGTAATGGAACCATCACCAGCAAGGCAGAAGGCCGCCACGATTGGCGGCCTTTTTGTTTTGCCTATTTCGTTCTGTCCCCACCAACCATTTTGTCCCCATTCATATCCCCCAATCGCATCCGGCCGGTCATAATGTGGGGATATGGGGAAAATGGAGACGGAGGCGAGAAAGAAGCGGCGAAGAGACACCGTTCAATATGCGCTCTTATCCTCCGTGGCAATTGCGGGACTTTTGCTCGTTGCGATGGCTGCACCCAACACCTTGCAGCTACTTGGTAAGTTCGGTGGGAACAAATATAAATTCAACTACCGAATTAAGTCGGTCGCTTCCCGACTGGCTCACAAGGGCCTCGTACGATTTGTACGAAAGAACGGTAAGAGCTACATGGAACTCACTAACGCGGGCAAGGAGGTTATCGAGACAGAGCAGCAGATGAAGGCACTCGAGGCGCGGTCGCGAAAACGATGGGACGGCAGATGGCGGATGGTTGTCTTTGATATCCCAGAGAAACATCGTAAAACCCGTCTTCGACTACGTACAATGCTGCGCTCTCTCGGATTCGTGCAACTTCAGGCTAGCGTCTGGGTGTATCCGCACGATTGTGAAGAGGTCATTGCGCTCATTAAAGCGGAGCTGAGAGCTGGCTCAAACGTCCTCTACGCCATTGTTGAGAAAATTGAGCTTGATGAAAAGCTGCGCGCGCACTTCAAGCTGAAATAACGATATCCCCCAATCGCATCCGGCCGGTCATGTTTTGGGGATATGACATTACATGTGCAAGTGGGGGTGCAAAACGGTACACGTTAGAAATCCGAGCCGCCGAATTGGTTTGAGCCACCGCCCTGGCCGGACGAGCCGATTTCTTGGAGGTAAATGTGCTGCTCACCTCGGAGCTGACTGGCTGCCGCGTCGTCGCGCAGCCGGAAGAGGTCTTCGCTCGATTGCGCATCGTAGTTCTGAATCGCCCGCTGCGCATCGCGCGTGGCGGAGAAATTGAATTCTTCCTGTGCGCCGCTATCAAAGTTGACCTGCTGCGAACCCGCCTGGATGCGTTTGAAGAAAAGCACTGCCCACCCCACGAAAAGAATCACGATGATAGTGACAGCAATGCCGCCCGCGACCACTTGCCGCTCGTCCTTGGAACGCTCTTTGAGATTGTCTACAGTCTTCTGGAGGACCATGGGAACAGTTTACAGGGAATAGGTGTTAGGTGGTAGGCCACAGAGCCAACAGTGTGCATTTCCGTCGACTAAAATCTCTAACCAAACACCTCGAAACTATTCACACAGCACAACAACCTCATTTTGCTTGCCCACGACGTCGCGCGGTTTGATGGTGAGCTTGTCAACACACTGCGAGTTCTCGGCGCCAGCCTCCTTGAGGAACTGCTTGAGCGTCTTGTCGTCGTGGAGAATGGGGATGATGATTTTGGCTTCGAGCTTTACCGCTAGTTTCGCGGCTTCGGCCGGTGAAAGTGTGCCCGCGCCGCCTATCGGCAGGATGAGCACATCGGGAGAATCCATTTCGAGAAGCTCGCTCGGAAGGTCGAGGTCGCCGAGCGCGCCGAAATACATCACGCTCAGCCCGTCGAACTTGACCGAGTACACCGTATTGATGCGCCCCTCGCCGCCGTAGGTAGACCCGGCTGGGAAACCAGACGCGGTGATTTCTTTGACCTCATACTCACCCGGACCGGATACGACAAAAGGCTGTTTGTCACCGCGCGCGGCTTCTTCCGCGCCGTTCATGTCGGGATGATTGAACGAGACGAAAGCGACATCGGCGCCAAAATTGACCGGCTTAAAGTTCTTGGATGCCTTGGAGACGGGGCCAAAGACGATGGCAGTATCTCCTGCACTCGCTCGCACACATGCGCCCTGGTGGAATGTGAGAATCATATGGCTGTGGATTATAGCAGATTGACTTCTTTTCTGTACACGCGAGGATTCAAATGTCGCGCATGCGCGTGACAGGATATCAACAGCTCTTCGAGGTGTCGTATGGACGCCATGCAGCAAGAGACCCCGCAGCCGCCGAAGACGATTCCGCGCCTGACAGAGAAGCAGAAGCAACAGCTTCTCGGCTCGAACGCGTGGAATGCGCTCCACCAGCTCAACGACGGCTCGGTCGGCGAATTCCCCGAACCAGAAGCTTCGTGACTCGGGGACGGCGAGGTCGCAATTCTTCAGGGGGCACGCTTCGCGTGCCCCCGATTTTTTGCACCCTCAATGCTCGCACTGATTCGACACGTGGGCATTTCTATGGTATTATAGCTATAGTACCTGCGAGTCGCCATCGCAGGATTCGTATGGGAATTTCACCGGCGGTGAATAGGGGCTGAAGATGTTTAACATGTTCGCTGCTATCGCTCTTGGTGTAGTATTTCTCTCTCCGGCACAGGCCGCATTGAACTTCGACCTGACTGATTTGGAGAGCACGGAACAGGTGATCTACCATGACGAGCCGGACTACGAGCCCATCTCGTCGAAATCATGCAGTGCCGCCCTGATGGCAATGCCATCGTTCCAGCTTCACCTTCGCCTGCATTGGTACGACCGCGGCGAAGGACGCTGCAAATGGCTGAACGACCCTTCGCACTGGGGTCGCAGCGGCAATCGCTGAAGATTCACGACTTTGAGCCCGGGGCAAGCCCGGGCTCAACTCTTTCTATAATGCGTCGCTCTCCGCTCGCCTCTCCTTTAAAATGTCGCGAATCTCGGTGAGGAGCTTTTCTTCATTGGACACCGGAGGTGCAGGTGGAGCTTCGGCCTCTTTGCGCTGGAAACGATGCAAGACGCCCTGAAACATTTTGAAGAGAGCAAATATTGCGAGACCGACGAAGAGAAAGTTGAGCGACGCTTGGATAAGCTTGCCGTATCCGATGACGAGCGCTGGCTCCTCGCGAATAGTCCACGAAAGCGCTGAGAAATCGACACTGCCGGTGATGAAAGATATGACGGGGGTGATGATGTCGGCGACGAGCGAGTTGACTATCCCGCCAAACGCACCGCCTATCACGACGGCGACCGCGAGCTGGATTGCATTGCCCTTGGCGGCGAATTTCCAGAATTCGCCGAAAAAGCCCTGTGCCTTTTCTGGTATGTACCGGAAACTCATTGCCACTACTGTACCACGGTTGCCAAGGCCGGACTGTTCCTATATATTGTGCCCACGCCCTTGGGGGCGCTTATTAATTAATAGAGCGTACGGTTACATTCTTCCTGCCGGATAGTCACGGTAGAGCAAGCAGGAGAACCCGTAGGCACCAACACAATGGTTACAGCAACAGAAGAGAAGGTGGAGAAGGACTCTGAAGAGTCTGAGGTACCAGAGGTCAAAAAGGGTCCGATGGCAGAACTCCTCGCTGAGACGCAGAGTGCGCCCGCGATAGACGATGTCGTCGAAGGCCCGATTATCGCGCTCGGACGTGCGCGTGTTTTTATTGATTTGCATCCTTTCGGCACGGGCATCATCTACGGCCGCGAGTACCTCTCGGCGCGCGAGACGCTCAAGAGCGTCAACATCGGCGATGTCATCACGGCCAAAGTGGTGGGCAGCGAAAATGAGGACGGCTACATCGAGCTGAGCCTCCGCGAAGCGCGCCAGGCGCTCATCTGGAACGAGGCAGAAATCGCGTCTCAGCAGAAGAAAGTATTCGAGCTCACGATTACCGATGCCAACAAGGGTGGTCTCATTATCGCGTGGAATGGCATCCAGGGCTTCCTCCCCGCCTCGCAGCTCTCGCCCGCGCACTACCCGCGCGTCCCTGACGGCGACAAAGACCGCATCTTCCTCGAGCTCAAGAAGATGGTTGGCCAGAAGCTTGAGGTGATGATAATCACCGCATCACCCAAAGAGCAGAAGCTCATCTTCAGCGAGAAGGGCGCGGGTACTTCAGAGCGCAGCTCGCTCGTGGAGAAGTACAATGTCGGCGATGTTGTCGACGGCATCATCACGGGCGCCACAGAGTTCGGCGTCTTCGTGAAGCTCGAAGACGGTCTCGAGGGCCTCGTGCACATCTCTGAAATGGACTGGGCTCTCGTCGAGAACCCGAAGACTCGGTACAAAGTCGGCGAGCCGGTCAAGGTCAAGGTTATCGAAATCAAAGATTCCAAGGTCTCACTATCTATCAAGGCACTTATCGATGACCCGTGGAAAGCAGCGGCAGCGAAGTACACGAAAGACCAGCAGGTGGATGCGGTCGTCATCAAGTACAACAAGCACGGCGCACTCGCTTCTATCGAAGAGGGCGTCGCAGGCCTCGTGCACATCTCCGAATTCGCGAGCGAGGACGAACTCCGCGCGAAGCTCGAGCTCGGCAAGGTGTACCCATTCGTCATCACATTCTTCGAACCGAAGGAGCGTCGCATGACCCTCAAGCCGGTGCAGTAGCTGACAGCTTACAGCTAGCAGCTTGCAGGAAATTCACGAGTTGAGTTTCTTTATCATGCCGCCAAGCATCCTTTGAACCTCGAGCAGCATATCCGCAGACCGCGCAAAATCGGCATTATGAGGATAAACAGCACTGGCAATCGTAATCTGCGTCTCCAGCTCGGCGGCCGAGCCATCGGCTATTCGTAAGAATTGGACGAAGTCCTTACGGGTACCTCGCTTCTTTCCTTCTGCGATATTCGACGCGATAGACACGGCGCAGCGCCGCATTTGTGACTGCAAACCAAATTGCTCTTTTTGCGGCAGATGTTCCGTACTTGCGTAGATTTCTCTGGCCAAATCGACGCTTTTTTGCCACACAATCAGTTCCTTAAAAGTACTGATGGTCATATCCCTGCAAGCCGCAAGCTGCAAGCTTTTAGCTGTTAAATTTGTTCATCGCGATGAGGGGATTCTCCTGCACGATGATTTCTATCGCCTCACTCACCCTTTTAAACACGTTCTTGAGTTCATCCATTTCGCTTTCTTTAAATTTGTTGAGGATGAAAGCATTCACTCCGTCGCCTGATTGCGGTTTTTTCAGTTTGCCACCGGGGGTCGTCGGCGAAACACCGATACGGATGCGCGTAAATTTTTTTGTTTTGACGGTGCGCATAATGCTCTCCACGCCCTTGTGGCCGCCGCTTCCGCGATTGAAAGATACCTTTATCTTCCCTATCGGTAGATCGAGATCATCGTAGACGACAATCATTTTCTCGGCGGCGCGCACTGATTTCACAAATTTTGCGGCCGCGACGCCGGATTTGTTCATAAATGTATTCGGCAAGACGAGCGCCAGTAGATTTTTCCCGACCGTCGCACCCGTCGTGAGCGAATCAGAGCTCTTGTGGTCTTTCCAGAGCGACGCATCGTGCTTCTTTGCAAAATGCTGCACTGCCATGCGACCCGCGTTGTGTCGCGTATTTTCGTATTCGCTCCCTGGATTACCGAGACCAATCACTACCCATGACATTGCGACATCATATCCTCGCCGTGGGCAATCACCAAAGCGATGCGTGCGCTCGCTCTGCCAGAAAAAATATTTTTTGCAACGCAGTTTTCCACTGCGAGGCTGCACGCAATGCAAAATACTTGGTGTCAACGGCAGTGAGCGAGTAGAATACTCGCACATGAAGCCCTTTGTGAAAAAAGTTTTCGGGCTCTTACGAGAAAACTTTTTTACAGCGCGCGTATGAACGACTCCCCCGCGCCGAAAGTAGAAAATCAGACTGCTGCGCCCTTTCCAGGCGCAGGAAATCCGCCAGCTGGCGGATCGCAAGGCTCGCTCATCGTCTACACATTGGTAGCGCTTGGTCTCGCACTCTTCATCCGATTCTTTATAGCCGCGCCGTACATCGTGCAGGGCGCTTCCATGATGCCCACATTTCAAGACCTCAACTATCTCATTATTGATAGAGTAGCGTACAACCTAGAAGAGCCTCAGCGTGGCGATGTCGTCGTATTCGATTTGCCCCACAACGAGAGCCGTGCGCTCATCAAGCGTGTCGTAGGACTCCCCGGCGAGACAGTCATCGTCCAGGGCAATGCTGTGACCGTCGTAAATGATGCGAATCCGCAAGGATTCCAGCTCGATGAGCCATACGTGGACGACGAGAACTACGGCGGTGCGAGTAATGTGAGCATCACGCTCGGTGCCGACGAGTTTTTCGTGCTCGGCGACAACAGGAAAGTCTCTGCGGATTCGCGCATCTGGGGTGTGCTCCCGCGCGAAGATATCGTGGGACGCGTGTTTCTCCGACTCTTCCCCTTTGGACAAATATCATTTTTCCCTGGCGTAGCTCGATACGATGATTAGACATGAGGTTGTAGGTAACAGGTTTCCGGAGAGCAGCGAGAAGATATTTTTAAAATATTACTAACCCCTAAAACCTAATACCTATCACCTGTTTATGATCCGGCTCAAGGATACGCGACACGCTTCCACCGCCGATTTTCTAGGGAGCGCGATACGCGTAGCGGAATACTACGGTTTCTCACCTCTCGATGAAATGCGCGTAACGCGCGAGAAGATTGATGCGAAAAAGCCCGCGAAGAACGATGCGGAGATTGCGTATGCAAGGCGCGACGAACGGCAGCTCACCTCTTCGGCAAGGCGATGCACCGCTGCCGCACGCACGCAGCAAGACAGCATCCTCGCATGGCGCACGGTACAGAGCACTGGCGGATTACCATCGATGACGCTCGAGCTCCATGTCGTGGGAAGCGCATCGGCGGTCGCAGAGGCACTCCTCCTTGTCGTCGCGCACGCCGTGCTTGAAGAAGCGGGCATCGGCGAACGCTTCCTCTCAATCAACAACATCGGTTCTCACGATTCTTCAAATCGCTTCGTCCGTGATGTCTCTACGTACCTCCGCAAACACATCGAAACTATCTCACCGACGCTGCGCCCGCGCGCTGCTACAGATCCGCTCGGCACGCTCGTCTCACTCATCGAGCGTGGGCATCCCGCCGCGCCTCGTGCGCCTCAGGCAATGGAATACCTCACGGAAGACGAGCGGAGAAAATTCTGGGAACTTCTTGAGTACCTCGAAGTCTCAGGCCTTCCGTATGAACTCTCTCCACACGTGCTTGGCAGCCGCGACTGCTGGTCGCACTCGCTCTTCGAGATTTCCACGGTCGACGAGGAGACAGGGAGCCGTGTCGCCATCGCTTTCGGTGGACGCTACGACCCGCTCGCGACGCGCTTTGGCTCGGCGCACACTCCCGCTGCAGTGATATCCATCAATTGCGAACTGCGCGGCAAGACGCGCGCGAAGCGCGACGCGCGTGGCATCCCCTCCATCTATTTTGCGCACCTCGGACCCGAAGCGCGGCGCCGCACGCTCTCAGTCCTCGAGACGCTGCGCCGCGCGGAAATCCCGGTACATCAGTCACTCCTCTACGACCGCATCGGCGAACAGATGACGCGCGCGAAGCAGTTTGCGGTGCCATACATCCTCATCATGGGATACAAGGAGGCAATGGAGAACACTATCCTCGTCCGCGAAGTTGTGACCAACTCACAAGAAGCTGTCCCGCTCGATGACCTGACCAACTACCTAAAGCGCCGCCGTATGGGCCAGCCGCTGATGGCAAGGGCGTAGCTTGCGCTCTTGTCGACTAGGGAAGTCCGACTTCTTCCCTAGCATAAGTTGCTCCGACGTATATACTCCGCTAGGATACGGACGGCAGTCGTCGGAATTCACCACAAGGGAGGCGTCGATGAACACGAATACCGTTCTGGAAAATCTGCTTTCGTATGCAAGATTTCCGTCAGTCGATGACATATCGGATCTTGTCGGCCACAAAGTACGCCTGCGCATCAGTACCGACTGGCGTCGCGACCAGTATGACATCATCGGTACAACCATTCTGAGCGCCCGCATCGTCCTGCGTGAATCTCACGGCGCGGAGTGGCTTGAAATCACATTTCCTCGCCAGCTGCTCTCGCGCGAGAAAGAGTCGGACGGACTCGAGCTTGTGTCGGCCCGACTTTACAATGGCGTACCGACCTGGACACTCCTCGTGCGACGCACCGGCTGGCGGGGTTTCCGCGACAAGCTTCGACATGTCCATGGCCAGGTTACGTACGTACCGCATAGCAGGTTCGCCGCTGCAGCCTGAGGCAGCCGATACCGCATCAGCGCGGCCGAGACACCATGAGTGTCCCGGCCGCTTCACTTTTGTGGAGGCATATGGTAGAGTATCGCCCACATGTCTATAAACGCTGAAGTGGTCAAAAGCGGCAACGAGAGTACACTCTCGGTCATCCGCAAATTCTCCCGCAAGGTACAGGGTACGGGGCTTGTGAAGAATTCCCGCAAAAATCGCTACTACGAGCGCCAAAAGTCCAAGACGGTGCAGAAAAAGCGGGCACTCAAGCTCCTCAAG
Source organism: uncultured Candidatus Saccharibacteria bacterium (assembly GCA_964594735.1). Taxonomy (GTDB): domain Bacteria; phylum Patescibacteriota; class Minisyncoccia; order Phycocordibacterales; family UBA2100; genus UBA10103. The sequence goes on from CAZQMS010000009.1 coordinate 11,644, forward strand.
CGCCGAGCCGAATACCGACAGCTCGTAAAGGAGGGCAAAGTCATCGAAAAGGAGCCTCGCCGCACATTTACGCGCGACTCTTCGAGCCAGGCTCCTGCACGGTTTGGTGAAAGCACCCCGATCGCACGCTAACGGCATGTCCACATACCCCATCTGCGTCGTTGCGGGACCCCGCAACAATGCTCACCGTATGTCTATACGCCTCGCATTCTCGCTTCCCCGCGCCTAGCATCTGGGGCATCTGGAACATGCCTTTATGGTAGAGACTACAATAACGATACGAGGAAAAGTGCCGCGGATTCCATTTGAGCGTATGGCGCGCGACGTGCTTGGAGCTTCGTACCAGCTCTCACTCGTCATCTGCGGCGACAAGCTCGCTCAGCGCATCAATAAAGAGTACCGGAAGAAGAGCTACTACCCGAACGTCCTCTCGTTTGAACTCGACACTCATGAGGGTGAGATTTTCCTCAACATGCGCAAGGCGGAGCGCGAAGCGAAGCAACTCGGCGTGCCTCTCGCGCGTCGCGCAGCACTTCTCTATGTCCACGGGCTTTTTCATCTCAAAGGTCTCGCGCACGGCGACTTCATGGAGAAAGAAGAGCAGCGCGTCTTGCGCAAATATGGCTTGCAGTAGCCATTATCCCCCGCACATAGCTACGCGTATGGCGCCAAAAAGCGCTACAATAGTCAAATGCGCAAGTTCTATGCCGGCATAGATGTAGGCTCATCGACCGTAAAGGTCGTGATAGCACTGCCGCCAGAGCGGACCGATGTACCGATGCACATCATCGGTACAGGCACGGCTGCGTCAAAAGGAATACGACAAGGGTACGTCACGGATCGCGCCGAAGCCTCTCGCTCTATCAAAGAGGCACTCACGCGCGCGTCGGCAGCTGCCAAGGTAAACGTGCGGAGCGCCCGCCTTGCCATCGGTGGCGTCGGTCTCGAAGAGGCACGCTCATCAGGCGATGTATCGCTCACACAATCCGGCAGCGTGGTGACCGAGCGCGACATCGAGCGCGCACTCAAAGACAGCGAGACCCGCGCCTCGAGCAAGCTCACCAACCGCACCGTCATACACACCATCCCGCTCGAATACCGCGTCGATGGCAACAAGGTTATCGGCAAGGCTCTCGGCCTCCAGGGTGCCAAACTCTCCATCGATACCCTCCTCATCACCACACTGACCCAACACCACGACGACCTGATCGAGGTGGTCGAGGGCGCAGGGGTAGAAGTGGAGGGTGTGATGGCATCGCCACTCGCCGCATCGCTCGTCGCACTCTCGAAAGCACAGAAGACCGCAGGCGTCGTACTCGCCAACATCGGCGCCGACACGCTCTCACTCGTCGTCTTCGACGACGATGTCCCCGTCTCGCTCAAGGTCTACCCTGTCGGTTCCGCGGACATTACCAACACCATTGCACTCTCGTTCCAAATCCCTCTTACGGAAGCGGAGCAAATGAAAAAAGGCGCGGTCACGGGCAGCGACATCGCGCCAAAAAAAATCCAGACCATTGTCACGGCGAAACTTCGCGACATGTTCGGTCTCGTCAACACACATCTCAAGTCCATCGGTCGCTCGCGACTCTTGCCCGCGGGCATCGTGATTACCGGCGGCGGCTCAGGACTCGACATCGTAACCGACATTGCAAAGAGCGTACTCAAGCTCCCCGCGCAAATCGGCCAAGCAGCCAACACCGCGCGCATGCCCGCCTCCGACGCGACATGGTCTGTCGCATATGGCCTGTGTCGGTGGGGTTTTGGCGAAGACATGGGCTTTCGCAGCGGGACGCTCTCCGACCTTTTCACACACGGCTGGGAATCATTCAAACAGACCTTCCGCTCACTGCTTCCGTAGCATTTTTGGGCGAAATATTGCACCCCAAGGGCATGGCATCGTCAACGTTGCCCTTTTCGTGAAAGTGCTATTATGCTCTCACTATGTCAAAGCAGGTGAAGTCCGAAGTTGAGTCTTTCGCGAGAATTCGGGTCATCGGCGTGGGTGGTTCGGGCGGCAATGCCGTGAATCACATGGTTTCCTCCAAGGTCGACGGTGTCGACTTCATCGCGGTCAATACCGACGCGCAAGACCTCCACAAATCAAAGGCAAAGAAGAAGATTCACATCGGCAAGACGCTCACTCGCGGCCTCGGCACGGGCATGAACCCCGACCTCGGCAAGCAGGCGGCCGAAGAGACCCGTGAGGAAATACAGGACGCCATAAAGGGCTCCGACATGGTCTTCATCACTGGCGGTATGGGAGGCGGTACGGGGACCGGTGCAGCGCCCGTCGTCGCCAAGATTGCGCGCGAGCTCGGTGCGCTCACCGTCGGCGTCGTCACCCGCCCGTTTGCTTTTGAAGGCCAGCAGCGCCTGCGCCTCGCAGAGCAAGGCATCTCAGAGCTCCGCAAGGCGGTAGACGCAGTCATCATCATTCCCAACGACAAGCTCCTTACCATCGTCACCCGCGAGACAGGCATCAAGAATGCGTTCGCGATGTGCGATGACATCCTCAAGCAGGCCGTCGAAGGAATCTCCGACCTCATCACCCAGACCGGTATCATCAACGTCGACTTCGCCGACGTGCGCTCTATTATGGCCAACGCGGGCTCGGCACTCATGGGTATCGGCACGGGCATGGGCGACAAGCGCGCGGAGCAGGCCGCTCGTGCCGCCATCAATTCGCCGCTCCTCGAAGTCTCTATCACGGGAGCCAAAGGTGTCCTCTTCTCTATCGCAGGCGGCGACGACCTCGGTATGCTCGAGGTGCAAGATGCTGCCAATGTCATCACCGAGGCCATCGATCCCGAGGCCAAGGTCATCTTCGGTGCCGTCACCGACGAGACACTCAAGAAGGGCCAGGTACGCGTCACGGTCATTGCGACAGGCTTTCCCGAGACCACCTCGCGGGCTCCCAACCTCTTCGGCCAGCGCATCGCGCCGCGCAAAGATGCGGACATCCCTGTCATTCCCGCTCGTGCTGATAAGCCGGCCCCTAAGAAAGAGCCCATCCCTGAGCCGATAAAGGAAGTCCCGAGGCAGGAGCCGAAGCCAGAAACCACGGCGGCTTCTACAAATACTGATGACGACGAAGATTCGTGGGGCGGACTGCCATCATTCCTGCGAAGGAAGTAGTCATTAGGTTTTAGGTTACAGGTTGTAGTAAAATGCAGAGGCGCTCTTTATTGATGCAAATCTATTCCCTCTAACCTATTCCCCACAACCTCTTGTATGCACGACCTAATCATAATCGGCGGTGGACCCGCGGGCACCTCGGCTGCAGTGTACGCTGCTCGCAAACAGCTCAAGACACTTTTTCTCACGTCTGAGTGGGGCGGTCAGAGCGCCGTCTCGAGCGAGATTCAAAATTGGATTGGAACTCCCAAAATTATGGGCGCCGATCTCGCTGATTCTCTCAAAAAACACGTCGACGAGTACAAAGGTGAGTACCTCGAAGTCATATCTCCGACTGAGGCTGCGAAACTCGGCACATTCGACGACCACATTGAAGTCACCACAAAAGATGGCAAGACGTACCAGGCGCGCGCTGCGATAGTGGCGACGGGAGCGCAGCGCCGCAAGCTTGACGTGCCTGGCGCGGCAGAACACGACAACAAGGGCCTCACCTACTGCGCAAGCTGTGACGGCCCGCTCTTTAGTGGCATGGATGTTGCAGTCATCGGCGGCGGCAACGCCGCATTCGAGAGCGCCCTGCAGCTCCTTGCCTACTGCAAGAGCGTGACACTGCTCAACCGCACCGACACATTCCGCGCCGACGAAATATCGATTGAAGCTGCAAAGAAGCACCCCAATTTCCGGATTGTTCTCAATGCCGAGGTCAGCGAGGTGCTCGGGGAACAGTTTGTCACTGGCCTCAAGTACAAAGACGCTAAGTCTGGTGAGATTATCGAGCTCCCTGTCTCGGGTATTTTCGTCGAGATAGGACTCATCCCAAATTCTGGGTGGGTCGGCGACACGCTCGAGAAAAATGCTATTGGTCAGATAAAAGTGGACCCCCGCACGCAGCGTGCGTCGCACCCGCGCGTCTGGGCGGCTGGCGACATCACCGACGGCATCTACCATCAGAACAACATCGCTGCAGGCGACGCCGTAAAAGCCTTGGAGGATGTATACATGTTTATCCGAAAGAACAAGAGCGAGGCCTAATGCCTGAAATGCCGCATTCCCGTGAACACCATCGCCATACCGTAAGAATCGGCCGCATCGATGGAATCTTGATCTTTGAGTGAGCCGCCCGGCTGGATGATGGCCGTGGCACCCGCTTCGTGCGCAGCCTCGACACAGTCGGGAAACGGCATAAACGCATCGGACGCCATCACGGAGCCGTCGAGTGAGAGGCCTTCCTCCGTGGCTTTCATCGCAGCGATCTTGGCGCTGTAAATGCGGCTCATCTGACCCGCCCCGATACCTCTCGTCGCCCCATCTTTCGCATAGACGATTGCATTGGATTTGATGTGTTTGACCACGGTGAAAGCAAACAGCAGGTCTGCGAGCTCCTCTGTGGTCGGCGCGCGCTTGGTCACCGTTTTCACATCACCGTCAAATACTCGGTCGTCCACCGTCTGCGCCAAGACTCCGCCGCTTATGGAACGGAGAATTGTCCGCTCGCCGTTTTTCGGTGGCATACCGCCCGTGAGGAGCACGCGGACATTGGGTTTCGCGGACAAAATCGCGAGCGCCGCATCGTCGGCAACGGGCGCAATGACTACCTCGAGAAAAATCTTTACGAGCTCCGCAGCGAGCGATTCTGTAATTCGTGAGTTGAGCGCGACAATACCACCAAACGCGGAGACCGTATCACATGCGAATGCGCGCAGGTATGCCTCGCGAACATTTTCCGCCACCGCCACTCCACATGGATTCATATGCTTCACGATGACACACGCGGGCTCCTCGAATTCCGCCACGCATTCGAAAGCGGCGTCGGCATCTTGCAGATTATTGAAGCTAAGCTCTTTGCCCTGCATTTGGCGAGCCTTCGCGACGCACGGACGCGCATCATCGTCGAGGTAGAGCGCCGCCTCTTGATGCGGATTCTCACCGTATCGCAAGACCTCCGACCGCTTCCACTCCCCTTTTAGTTCTTCAGGCCAGTCCATACGTACTTAGCAGTGATGACCCCCGCTGTACACGCTCTGCGGACGTACGTGGAATGCGCGCATAATCGGGCTACTCTACGACAACGACCGTGCCGAAGACGGACGCGTTGATGTGGTCGTGATAATTCCACGAGCCCACCTTATTGAACGTGAAGGAGTAGTTGCTACCGCCCTGGCATTGGTCAAAGGACGTACCGCTTGCATCGGGGCAGTGCTGCTGGCGTGTCGTACCGGCGTACACCGTGTGATCCGGATGCCGCGCGGACGCGACCCACATATTCCCCACACTGCTCGTCCATGTCACCGTGCCGCCTTTTCTGATGGTGACGCTTTTTGGTGTGAAATTCACGCCATCGTAAGAAACTGTCGCATTCATCGGGGTCGCATTGACTTCTCCTTCGACGCCCACACCCACGTTCACACTGCCGCCCCCTTCGACGATCATCTCTTCTGTATTAGTACCCGGGACTGGCATCTGGTTCGAAGTACCCTCATTGACTGGAGCCGCCATGTCCTGCGACTGTGACCACAGGTAGTATCCGCCGCCGAGAATGACGACTCCTATAATCAATCCCCAGACCAAACCCATGCTGCTTTGCATATGATGAAAAAGTGAGCCTCTAATCGCTGACGCGTAGAGGCAGTATACCACCCTCATTCATGAGGTACCTATGAGGCTACGTACCCTGTCGCGCGAGGAATTCCTTGCCGTGGCCGACCTCGGTATTGATGGGGATGCCGCGCTTGCAGAGGTCGCAGGTTTCCGCCGGCCACTGCTCGAGGTGCACGGTGAGAAGCGATGTGAATTCAGGAGGATTGCCAACCATCTCTTTCGTAACATCTCCACGGTTGCATAGAGCCATCGCCGCAACAACGGTACCACCAGCTGCTCGCGCCGCTTCTACTGCCTTCTTGATAGAGCCACCCGTCGTCGTGAGGTCTTCAACAATGAGCACATTCTTGCCTTTTACGACATGCTCGTATCCACGCCGCACGATGAAACCACCCTGACCATCTTTGTCTGCGTATACTGAGTAAACTTCCTTGCCAGTGAGCTCGGTCAAATGGTACGCAGTCCATTGAGAGAGAATAGCGGCAGCAATCGCGGGACCGAGAACTACATCGATTTTTTTCTCTTTCGTCCTCTGGGCAATCTCTCGACACAGGCTTGAAGTCTCATTCGTATATGGAAAAAGAGCGTCCTTGTTTACATATGTATCCGCGTGAAGTCCTGAGGTAAAGACAAAATGCCCCGAACGGAACGCTCCAACTTTCTGCAATATTTCCAGTACTTTTCCTTCGTCCATAATTCCGAGCATTCTACAACGCTTTCTGTATCGCGTCATGCAGCTCCTGTGCTTTTGTGCGCGCCACATCCGCGAAGTCAGCCCCGCTTGAGGCGAAGGTGATAGAGCGAGAAGCCGAGATAATCATCCCTCTGCCGCGACTGTCTTTGCCGGCCGCCACCGTCTTTTCGAGGTCTCCGCCCTGTGCGCCAATCCCGGGGATGAGAAATGGGAGATCATCGGCTGCGGCGCGAATCGTCCGCATTTCGTCGGGGTACGTAGCGCCTACCACAAGGCCGCAGTTCCGATTGCGGTTCCACGACTCGCTCACCAACCGCGCGATATGCATGTAGAGAGGCTCTCCGCCCGCATCGATGTCCTGCAACTCACCTGCTCCGGGATTTGATGTGCGGCACAGTACGATAATGCCCTTGTCGGCGCGCTCTAGGAAAGGCGCGAGCGCCTCTGCTCCCAGGTACGGCTGCACGGTGATGGCGTCTGCACCGAGGTAGTCGAAAGCCGACACGATGTATCCGTTGTTGGTATTGCCAATATCGGCGCGCTTCGCGTCGAGTATGACCGGCACCTCGGGCGCGACTTCGTTGATATACGCGATAGTAGCCTGTAGCGCGGCAAACCCTTGGTCGCCGTAGGCTTCGTAAAAAGCGCTGTTGGGTTTGTAGCTCGATGCGATGTCTTTTGTGGCATCGACAATCGCCGTGTTGAACGCGAAGATGCCCTCGTGCGGACCACTCGATTGAAGATGTTCGGGGATTTTCTCAAAATCCGTATCAAGCCCCACGCAGAGAAACTTCTTTTCATCCCACTGCGCATCCAAAAGCGTGCGGAAGTTCCTCCCAGTCATTGGGCTGCATACTAGCATGAAAGAAAAGCCGGCGAACGAACGTTCGCCGGCTTAGGACTCTTCCCAGACGGGTCTGAATACGTCCCATCCGCGAATTCCTTCGGTCTCTACAAGGCCTTGTGCTGCGAGGACGCGTAGTCCCACGACTCTGCATTCGTCACAACAGAATTCATGCGCTGTACGAGGGCCCCCGACTCGAGGCCGCACAAAGACGCGCAGACTCGCTTCCCAATCACAGATTTCACACTGTGCCATCTATGCCTCCCAAAGAGCACGCAAACGAAAAGGCCCCGCCTTGCGGCGGGGCCTTCGGTATTGCGATTTATGCAGTACGAAAGACGACTCCGCCGCGCGGATTCGCCATCATCATCACTGTTGTAAACGACTGCATGCATTCAAAATACCAACTCTTCCATTGCTGTCAACGGACTTGAACAAGTAAGTCCCGCACTCGCGCGAGCATGTCTTCGAGAGTCATGCGTTCGGGGTACATTATTTCGTGCGAATAGCGCTTGTAAAGTGGCTCCCTCGATTCGTACAATTCCCTTAGCGTTTTGTCGCCGAGCCCCACGATGCGGCCGAGTCTATCGGCACTATCGCCGACACGCTCCTCGATAATCTCATACGGGACGCTCAAATATACGACAGTCGACATATCCCTCAAGTGCTTCATTGCATCGGTAGCGTAGACGATACTCCCGCCTGTTGAAATCAGCAGCCCAGACTTGCCAGCGGTGCGTCGTATCGCGTTTTCGGATTCGTACGCCACGAATCCATCGTCGCCGAGCGACTCAAGTATATCCGTGACCGGCTTTCCATGTTCCTCCTCCATCACCTCGTCCAAATCGACAAACTCTAAATCGAGCGCATCCGCTATCTTTCTTCCGATGTAGGATTTCCCGGCACCGGAAAAACCGATGAGCGAGAGGTTCATGCGCATTAGAGCCGCTCAATCGAGGTGGCACTGATGATGCCTACGATGTCGTATATCTGCCAGTGGTCACTCGAGAGGTATTCGATGGGTGTCAAGACACCGTCGATGCGGACACGGGCTCCTGTGGGGAGCTCCGTCCAAATCATGCTCGCCATGAGTCGCGTATCGACTGAATAGTGCGCCCCGCTGCTGTCTTCTCGGACGCCGAGCGCGCACTCAAGCGTCACCGGTCCCGATGTATCGCGATGCGGCAGGCACGTAATCGTGCCGACGATTGTGGCACGCGCTGGCGGCTGCGTGTTTGTACCACCCGGGTTCACGGGGCTGGGCCTCCGCGCATCGAGCGCGAGCAGAAGCCCCGCCACGATGACGAGCGGGACAAGAAGGAGGAGCAGTCGCTGAGTACTCATGGCAGCATTATATCAAAACGCGGTCTGCGCTGGGTGAGGCGATTAGGGAGATATGAGCACCGGCGTATCATCGCAGCTGCCACTCTCGCCGATGAGGTACACGCTCACACCGTCGACCACCTGACCGTTGTTGAAAACGCTGTACTGGTCCTGCGCATCAGCAATCACGTACCCGCTGCAATCCTCATTCAAGACCTGCTGCTGATTCGGAAATGCTTGAAACGTATCCGGGTCGGCCGATGCCACGATAGATATCGTCGCGGTGCACGTATCGCCGACGCACGTCACGATGACCACATACACATTGGACTCATCTGTTGCGTATTCCGCATTGAGAACCTCAAACGTGTCCGGATCTGCGCCCACCACCACCTGTGGCGCGCTCGAGCCAGACTCTGTCTCGACGACCATGTAGACATTCTCACCGTCCGTGTAGTACGACACGCTGTACTGAGGACTACCCGTGCCAAGCGCACTGCCGAGTCCTGTTGTCCCACTCTGCGCTGGTTGCGACTCTTGTTGCGGCTGCGACTGACCGACGCTGTATGCCGCCTGTGGATACGTGCTCGCACCGCCGAACGAGCTCGATGACGATGCTGGCGCTGTGGCGCCGCCAAGCCTTTGGAATCCTTCAGGATTCGCGACGGGAGCGATGCTGTAGAGCGGTTCACCCGTCGCCTTATCGGTGCCGCTCCGGTAGTACAGCGTCCGGCCGTTGTAGGCAAAATTGGAATCGTACACGACGAAAGACTTCGTCTTGCGGACATTGTGCGTCCCCGCGGGCTCCTCGACAGGTGCGAGCACTGCGGGTGGCGTCGCGTCTTCCCGCCAGAGCCAGTACCCACCGCCAATCGTGACGACGAGAATACCGAATACTGCGAGAATGAGCCCTACCGTCCCGCCTCTTTGCATTCCGCCATTATCGCATGTGCTACAGCGTCGTCTTGTGCCTCTTTTGCATTTCTTTGACCGACCGCTTGATGAGCATCTTCAGTGTGGGGATGTGCAAGTCTGAAAGTTTGTTGACGTATAGGCAGCCGACGCTCGTCTTGTGTTTGCCGAGTTTCTTCAGGAGCGCGGCGTACTGTTTGAAGCCGGGCATCACGTATATCGTGAGGCTCCCCTTCCGAGGCGAAAAGCCGGTGAGCGGCCAATCACCCTCTTGCGTCGAGCGCTCGGATTTATAGTGATAGCTCCCAAAGCCCACGATGCTGCTGCCCCACATGGCGGGCTTCATGCCAGTCGCTTCCTTGAATATCGAGAGGAGTTGCTTCGCATCAGCGCGCCGCCGCTCATCTGAGACGGAATTGATGAACGCCGCCACGCTCGCTTTGGTCTTCTTCGTCTTCAGCTCGGCCATCGCATTATTCTAGCAAATGGCGCTCACTGATAGGCTAATTTGTTTCTGCGCGTACCGCGAGGCCCGTCTTGTCGGTGCGGTAGACGTAGGACTCGCCCTGTACTTCGAGCTCTACCCGAAAGCCATCCACGAGTGCCGCGAGGCACGATTCAGCCGGCCCGCCGAGGCCGAGACATCCGTCGCTCCACGTCTTCTCCTCTACGAGCATGATGACGATACTCCCCTCACTCACGCCGAGCTTCGTCGCGAGGTCTGCGCGCGCCGCAGCGGCCGCAGGCTCGACAGTCAGCCCGTGAACTCCCCCAGGCTGCGCATTCTCACCGGAATTCGTATTCCCCATCTGATTGGTGGTCGAAGGTACTTCCGACCCCTGATTCGCGTACGCCCAATACCCGCCGCCCGCGAGGACGGCCAATGCGATTACCCCTGCAACATGTGTGTTTTTCATGCAGATTATGACGACGGTCAAGCTGCGCCCTTACCAACGTAACGAGTGGTGACCCTACCGGGAATCGAACCCGGATTCTCAGCTTGAAAAGCTGGTGTCCTAACCATTAGACGATAGGGCCATCGAACGGCCATACAATACCATTTTTCCCGAACTTTTCTAGCTTTTGGGTGAAAAAATGGTATCGTGTTTTCCGGTCAGATCGTTTGGTGCGTTGTGCGCAAGCAAAACGCGCTCGATGATATCGGGACTTGTCCCGAGATCACATAAAGGAAGTGCCTCTTGGTACTTCCTTGAGGAGAGGTGGCTATGGAAAAGTGCAGTGCACTTTTCCATCGCTGAAAAGCGGAAGCCCGCATGGGCGATGCACACCTCTCCACCAGGAGAGGTGGCTGAGTGGTCGAAGGCACCGCACTCGAAATGCGGCAGGCTCGAAAGGGTCTCGAGAGTTCGAATCTCTCCCTCTCCGCAATGATTCAAAAATGCGCCGCATGGCGCTTTTTTGATTCATCATTGCGAGTATGGGGAGGGATTCGAAAGTGAGTGTCGAAGGCTCCGTCAGCAGGCGGAGCGACACGAGCAGGGCCGAGCGGAGAAAGCACGCGACGGCGCGTTTTCGAGCGCTTGGCCGCATCTCTCCCTCTCCGCAAAAACAACGAGCGAAGCGACTATGTTTTTGCAGGATGCCGAGCCTGCGGGTGAGGCGCCGCAAATTCCCTGCGAAGCGACGCGTGTTTAGCAGGATGCTGCGAGCATACGCAGCGCTGATTACAGCCACAGTAGGAGATTCACCATATCTATGATATATTCTTCATACGTAACAACTAACTCCCAGATGGAGCTGAAGCTATCAATAGACGGATAGCGTCAGAGTCGCTCCCCCCAGCGCAGAGGTTTCCGGCATGGTTCGTCTTCAGCCAGAAACATTACTCCTAGAATCATCATATGACCAAGACACTATCTGCGTCAGCACGCGGCGCCATCTTCTTTTTCGTTGTCGCCCTTGCTGCCGCCGCATTCCTCCTCTTTAGCCCACTGCAGGTTCGAGCAGCACTCCTCACCCAACAGCTCGACTTCGGCATGACCAATTCCGACGTGCATTCGCTCCAGACATTTCTCGCAGCAGATCCGAGCATCTACCCACAAGGACTCGTGACAAGCTACTTCGGCACTCTCACCAAAGCGGCCGTTTCCAACTTCCAGGCTCGCAACGGCATCGCGACCGTGGGTCGCGTCGGTCCGATCACACTTTCGGCAATCAACAGCCAGATGAGTGGCTCAGCCGATACCAGCACAGTCAATGGCGCGGGCAAGGTGACGTACACTCTGGTGCCCCAGCCGTGGCTCTCCAACATCAACGTAAGCAAGTCGACCAACTCCGCGACGATTACGTGGAACTCCAACGTGCCTGCACTCGCGCGCGTCATGTACAGCACCGTGTGGCCGTTCAACTACCAGTCGGCCCCGAGCGCGACAGGTTCCGCTACGATGACCAACGCGCAGAGTGTCACTATCGGCAACCTTCAGCCAAATACGACGTACTACTACGTCGTAGAATCGCTCGACAGTCAGGGCAACTTCAGCTGGTCTGCAAGTGGTCAGTCGTTCAGGACTAATTAGTAAGACAAGTGGTGAAACAAGCGCCCACTGCACAGGCCTGCACGAGCAGGCCTTTTGCATAGCCCTAGAACAATGTTCGAGCGCGTACATTATTGGCCATGACATTTGCTAGTATGCCCTCGTGAAGCACCCTGATTTCTCAGCATCCGTACGCGCCCTCAAGAAGGACCCCAAGATGGCCGCGGTCGTGCGAAAGCACGGAAAGCTCGATCTATCGAAGTACCACAGGAACGCGGGTAGCATTTTCGCGCGGCTCCTGCGCTCCATCGTGTACCAACAGATTTCCGGCAAAGCTGCGGCCGCAATACTCGAACGCGTGTGCAGGCTCTTTCCCGGTAAAAAGCAGACGCCCGAGAGGCTTTTGAAAATTCCGCGCGCAAAGTTGCGCGCAGCCGGGCTTTCGCCGCAGAAGATTGGGTACGTGCGCGACCTGGCGCGCAAATACCTCGATGGAACGATCGATGAGAAAAAGTTTCCACGAATGACGAGCGAGGAAATAATCGAGCACGTCGTGCAGGTGAAAGGCATCGGTGTCTGGACGGCACACATGCTACTCATATTTACGCTCTACCGCCCCGACATCCTGCCCACAGGTGACCTCGCAATTCAGAAAGGTTTCAAGGAGGTGTACGGCCTCAAGAAGCTGCCCGACAAAAAGACTATGGAGAGGCTTGCGCGGCCGTGGCGTCTACACGCCACGGCCGCTTCGTGGTACCTCTGGAGAGTCGCAGACGCCGCTAAGGAATCGCGACGCTAAATCTCGCGTATTCCAACCTCGAGGTCGTACTCGTCGGCGAGGTATCGCATGTTCTCGGAGAATTCGATGCCCGTCTCTTCTGCACGCGGGTCATTGAGGAGCAAGAGGTTTCTGCTGCCGTACTCTATCGGAATATCAGTCGGCCTCGTGCCGCGGAAAATCTTGTCCGCGATGCGCGCCGCTTGTTCGCCCGATGACTGGAAGTTTGAAGAAAATGCGAAGTGGCCACCGCCCGGCATGTCGTCGTACGAGGTATGGTGCGGAATACCGAGCCGCACCGCGAGCCTGTACTCGTCCTCGTGCTGCGGCGTATAGAAGTGACCGGGGATATGCACAATGGCATCGATATCACCTTTTTCGATCGTAGCGGCGATGCGAGCGAATTCCGCGCCGACTTGTGGCGGCGGCACCGACACCGTGTATTCGACTATCTCGAATCCTAGCCTCTCAGCCTGGCGCTTCAGCTCGGCAAAGTAATCTTCGCCGACGCCCGGAATCATGAATCCCTGGCCGAACACGCCGACCTTGGTGACGCTCGGCTCGATTTCGCGGAAGAACTGGAGTATTCGCGAGGAAACATCTTGGAGATTCTGTATCACTCCGGTCGCGTTGTTGCCAGAAGATTGGTAGGAGGCGACGACGCCGTATTCTACAGGGTCATGGAAACGAGAGAGGAAAACTATCGGCACGTCTGAGCCCATTTCGCGCGTAAGCTCCACCGCAGCGATCGCCTGCTGCTCGTGGTCGGCGAAGAGCATGTCCACGCCGTCTATTTCGATGTTGGCACGATACGCCGCTTTTATCTCATCGAACATCGTGGGACTTGGCTGCAATTCGTTCTCGAAATACTGGACGTCGTACCCAAGTTCGGCCAAGCCTTTCTTAAATCCGTCGGCCGAAGCCCTGCCCTGTGGGAAGTACGACATGCCGACTTTCTTCTGTAGCGCGGTCTGTGGCGAGTACATGCCCGAAGAGAGCCAGTAAATGATGCCGGCGAGGATAGCGACGAGCGCGAGCCCTCCGAGGATAAGCGCGAGGCCACCCTTTCCGTGGTTTGGGACGACGTTGGTAAGGGGCGCTGAAACAGGCGCCGACGGCGCGGGCTCAGAAGCAGTATTCTGTGGTGGCATATGCCCATATGGTAGCGCGTATATGCGCCACAGGCGGCGCCTCAGCGCCGCCTGTGCATAACCCCGCGATGAGACGAATCAATCACCGTGCAGTGCCGAAAAAGTGTCGTCGAGACCATCAACGAGCGCATCTTTTTTGAAGTCGAAGACCAGGTCGCCGTCATCTGCGTAGACGACAACTTTGTACGTCTTCCCCGCCTCCGTGTTGCGCAGGAGCGGCACCGTGATGTCTGTCATCGTACCGCCACCTATAGGAGGCGTCACACGCGCAGCGCCATAAATGCGCAGGTCGTCGCGCACCGCAATCCAGCTCACGCGCGAGAGGCGTGCCTCCACCACGCGGACACTGTCTCCCGCAGGCTGATTATCGACGTGCACCTCTTCACCCGTATTGACGCCGACTGTCGGCCTCCCGTCCGTAGTCCCCGAAGTCGTGCCCGTAGAACCCGTGTTTTCCGAAAGGGTCGGGTTAATGTTCGTCGCCGCTTCTTCTTCAGGTGCACCCGTAAAGAACCACCAACCCGCGACTGCAAGCACGAGCACGATGGCACCGCCTATCGCCCACTGCTGCATTTCTGTATTCCATTCCCATTTCATATGTCCAAAACGATGTTAAAGATGAACGAGTATGCCTGCAGTTTACCCGGGAAGAGGCAGCCGGCAAGCGGCTCCCTCATGAGGCCCGAAGTACTCCCGCAATCTCAAGAACACGACCCTCATGGGGGGCACGTGGACATGCGCCTCACAGAGCGCACATCTGCACCGTTTAGACTTCACTTATGGAGATCTGGTACACCCTCACGGGCGACGTGGACAAGCGGCCGGTCCAGGAAGCCATCGTGGCTATCAACGAGGAACTCTACAACAAGCCGGTCAGGAAAATGAAAATGCTCATCGCATCGGGCGGTGGCGATGTGGATTCGGGCGTCAATCTCTACGCGTACCTCAAGGCACTCCCCATCGAGGTGGAGACGATAGCATTCGGCAAGCTCGACATCGCAGCCATCCCCATCTTTCTCGGCGGCAAACGCCGCTTTGCGGTGCGCGGCTGCCAATTCCTCTTTCACGAGGGACGCTACACGATTCCCGACGCCACAGCGCCCATCCATGCCCACGAGGAAGCCGTATCGGTCTTCCGCAGCAATCTGCACGGCTCGATATACATACTCGCGCGAGAAACAGGCAACGATACCGAGGTGGTGGCGAACATGCTTCGCCGCAGCAAAATAATGAACGAGACGGAAGCGCTCGAGTTTGGACTCTGTCACGAAATAATCGACGAACTTCCGCTGCTGCAGCAGCAAGAAAAAGGATTCGGTTTCGTCCAAAAGCGCTCTAGTGGCGAATCGCGTCCCACACGCTCTCGGCCGGCACAGCCGCTTCGCGCAGAATCAGAGGATGATCGTGCGTGAGGTCGATGACGGTCGATGGCTCGCGCTCGGGAAGCTCGCCGCCATCGATGACGAGGTCTACCCCGTGCGCTTTTTCACCCAGCGAGGCGAGTATCGCATCAGTAGTCTGCCGTGGCGTCTCACCCGCCGCGTTGGCACTGGTGGCGGTAATCGGCGCGCCAAACGCGCGAATCATCTCGATGCAAAACTCGTGCGCGGGGATGCGGAAACCGAATGTCTCGATGTCGCGTGCGATTCCGGTCTCGAGCCCCTCTCGTTTCTGCATGACAAACGTGATTTTGCCTTTGGGCAGTTTCGTATCGAGAATGCGCGCAAAACCCGAAACGACCGCGTACTCCGCGGCCATCTGCATATCCGCGACAATCGAATGGACGGGCTTGCCTTCATCGCGCGCCTTGACTGCAAACACTTTACTCACGGCACTGTCGGAAAGCGCATCCGCGCCGAGGCCATACAGCGTGTCAGTCGGATACAAAACGACGCCGCCAGCGCGCAGCACATCCGCCGCCTTCGCAGCGGTTTCTCCGACATTCGATTCAGTGAGCGTAATGCGCTCCATATTTCTTTTGTGCGCGCTGAGGGGATCGAACCCCCGACCCTCGTCACGTCAAGACGATGCTCTACCACTGAGCTAAGCGCGCGCCGCAGACGGTCGCAGTGTACCAAAACAAACGCCCATTTCCAGCCACATTTGACATATACACTATCATGGTGTATAATGATATTAGACTCTGTCATCCGGCAGAGCGAACCGACGGCTTAAACCGCCGTCAGAAAGAGAGGTGAGAAATGAAGAAACGTCCTCCCACGGGGTCCCGCGATCGACTATGCGGGACCCTATTCTTTTACGCTATAGTAGTTCTCATATGCCCGCGCTCAACACCCGCCACCGCCAGCCGCTCGCTGCGCTTTTCTACACGTCGCTCGGCGCACTCCTGGCCGCGATATTCATGGTGTACCTCGGCGTCGTGCTCGTCTCCGCACAGGCGCTCGACGGCGCACTGCCGCCCACGCTCACGACAGCGCTCCTCGCTGCTATCATCACCCTGGCACTCATCACGATTGCGTATCACGCGCTGAATTACGCTCTCTTTTCTTTTGAGGTAAACGACAACGCAATCACGGTGTACTCCGGTGTCATTTTCCGCCAGCACGAGACGATAAACTTCAGCCGCATTCAGTCGATAGAGAACGAGCGCGGCCCCATTCTCGCCCTCTTTGGCCTCACACTCATGGAGGTGTGGACCGCATCACCCAATCAGCACGCCAGCTCGCCCGCCGCTGTGCCCCGAGCCGATACAAGACTCTACCTCACGCGTGACGCGGCAAACCAGCTCAAGAACTTTATGTTGCACCGACCTGCTACGGGCGCCGTATGAGCGGCCCTGAAAATGTTTTGCAAGTCGTTGATCTCGTGAAGAATTACGGGTCGTTCCGCGCAGTCGACTCAATTTCCTTTTCAGTGCCCCGCGGAAAGATCGTTGGGTTTCTCGGCCCGAATGGTGCGGGAAAGACCACGACAATTCAAATACTGCTCGGTATCACAACGCAAAATGGCGGGAGTGTCACGTACTTTGGTAAGGACTTCGCTACACATCGTCTTGAATCGTTACAGCGGATCAATTCTGCCTCCGCATTCAATACACTTCTTGGTCGCGTTACCGTGTATGAAAATCTTCGTGTCTATGCAGACCTCTATCGCGTACCGACTGCAGAGCGCAAGATCGCAAATCTTCTCAAGAGGTTCGAAATCGAAGATATTGCATCCAATTTGTACTGGGGACTTTCTTCCGGTCAGAAAACGCGGGTAAATCTCGCCAAATCCCTCATCAATGACCCCGAGATTCTGCTTATGGATGAACCAACCGCATCCTTGGACCCCGATATTGCGGACAAAACGCTTTCCCTTATCGAAGAACTGCGCGCGGAGACAGGCCTGAGTATTCTGTATACGAGCCACAACATGCAAGAGATCACTCGTATTTGCGACGAAGTCATTTTTTTGGACAGGGGGCGCATCGTCGCACAAGACACGCCACGAAACCTCGTTCGCACCATCACTTCTGCCAAGCTTGTAGTTGCATTTACCACAGGAAAAGATGTTGGTGTCGACGAGTTTGTTCGCTCGAGAGGACTCAAGCACCGGTGGCTCGATGACAATCGTATCGAAGTGCCCACGGAAGAAGCGGCGATTCCCGAATTTTTGTACGGACTCAGCAAAGCAGGCAGCGCTATCACTGATATCGAGGTCGTAAAGCCTACACTTGAGGACGTCTTTTTACAAATAGCGCGGTCGGACGTATGAGCATCCGTCGGATTCGTGGCGTCATATTGCAAGAGTACTACCTCACTATCCATTCGCTCGAGGTCATTGTCGATGTATTTCTTTTCCCCACGGTCAACATAATTATTTTCGGTCTCATAGCGGCTTACCTTACGGGCGCCGATTCGATAGCGGCCCAGTATGTTTTCATGGGCATGTTTCTGTGGCAAATAGTTGCGATCACGGCCTACTCCGTGGCCGTAGGGGCGATGTGGAATATCTGGTCGCGCAATTTGAGCAACATGTTCATTGCGCCGTTCCTTGTGAAGGAATACATGCTTGCGCTTTTTGCGTCTGGTTGTTTGAAAGCGCTCCTGTTGCTCGGGATAGGTGGCACTCTTGCGGCGTGGCTTTTCAACCTCAATGTGCTCAATGTTGGACTACTCAACCTCTCTCTGATATTCCTAGTTTTCGCACTTTTCGGCTTTGCCATAGCAATCATTACCCTCGGTATCATATTCCGTTTTGGCACTCGTCTTGCGGCGCTTTCCTGGTCTCTGCCCTGGCTATTCCAGCCGCTATCCGCTGCATTTTTCCCTATCGCCGATCTGCCGCAGGTGCTACAGATTGTTGCGCTCATGCTTCCGCCAACCTACGCCTTCGAAGCGGCGCGCATAGGTCTTGTCGAACATTCGGTGGAATGGGGACTCTTTGCCGTGGGGACCGGGCTCGCCATCGTCTACTGTGTGATATGCACTGTTGCGTTCAAGCTGCTCTTTGCCCGATCAAAAGACGTGGGCCAATTTGCCCGTAACGAAGCGTAGCGCTTAATCCTGCAAGAAGCCGCCGGCTTGGTGGCTCCACAATTCGGCGTAAATACCGCCTTTTTTTACGAGCTCGTCGTGCGTTCCTTGTTCGGTGATGACACCCTTGTCCATCACGACGATGCGGTCCATCTCGCGCAGGGTCGAGAGTCGGTGCGCGATAGCTATCACGGTCTTTCCCTGCATGAGTTCTTTGAGCGCAGTTTGAATCGCGACCTCACTCTCGCTGTCGAGCGCGCTCGTCGCCTCATCGAGCAGAAGAATCGGCGCGTTCTTGAGAATGGCGCGCGCAATCACAATGCGCTGCCGCTCGCCCCCGGAGAGCTTTACGCCCCGCTCGCCGACCATCGATTCGTACCCGTGGGGTAAGCGTGAGATGAAATCGTGCGCCTGCGCGAGCTTCGCCGCCCGCTCGACGTCCTCAAGGCTCGCGGTCGGATTGCCGTATTGGATGTTTTCGCGGATGGTGCGGTGGAAGAGGAGCGGCTCTTGCGGCACGATGGATATTGCCTCTCGAAGACTCTCCTGTGTCACGGTAGCAATATCGGTGCCATCGACGAGAATGCGGCCTCCATCGAGATTGTGGTGCCGCAAGATCAGTCTCATCAACGTCGATTTACCAGCGCCACTGCGTCCCACGAGCCCGATGCGCTCACCTGCAGCGATTTTGAGATTGAGTCCATTGAAAACCGCACTCTCTCCGTACCGGAATGTCGCATCACTGAATTCTATGTCGGCACTCTTCACATCCAACTCTACCGCACCTGGCGCATCCGGTATCTCGTGCGGCGCGATTATCTCTTCGAGGCTCTCGCGTATCTCGCCCCATATCTCTGCAAAGCGGTTGAAGTTGGAGCCGAGCGATTGGAGCTGCCCTTCGATGCGGAATATCACCGTGAGGACGAGGACGATATCCCCGAGTGAGAGGAGGCCGGATTGTGCGAGCTGTATCGTCAGGAAAACCATCGCACTGCCGAACACCGCGAGAAGGAGTCCGTTGTAGAGCCTCGTCCACTCGCCAAAGTACCAGCTCTTGAGGTGAGCAACTCGATGATTGTCGATGGAACTCTTTATACGCTCAATCTCAAACTCACGCCTGGCATACTCTTGCATCGCGCTTACATTGGTAAGCAGGTCGACAGTGACGCCATTGAGGTGCGTGCCCAGGTTGTGTGCGCGCACAGCAAGGGGCACGCGCCGAAGACCTAGGTAGGCATTGAGAGCGAGGATGAGACAAATCCATGTAATGAAAATCGCGGCCACGAGCGGGCTCGTGAGCCACACGAGGATGATACTTACAACAGCGGTGATACCCACCTCCAAAAAATCCCACAAAAAGATATCTACGACGTCGCGCTGCCCCGATGACGCGTGACGAATTTTGTTCATCAGAGAACCGCCGAACCTGTCCGAAAAGTACGCACGGCTGTGGAGCGTAATGTACGAGCTCAGCGCATAGCGACCTGTGGCCGACGCTCCCGTCGCCCACCGTGCCGAAGAGAATCCACTCGCGCGCCAGATGAGCTTGGAGAAAAAAAGTATTGAGATGTAGAGCACGCTTGCACCGACGAGCGCATCGTACGCACCACCCTGCGCGATGATGTTGGCGCCCTCGACGACAAGTTTGAAGACGTATGGCGTAAACGCGACGATGACGTTGGCCGCTATTGCAAGCGAGAGTGCCGTGAGCGCCGCCTTCCAATGCGGCACCGAAGCGAAAAGAAAGAAGCGGAGCGGACTTGTGCTCATGGGTGGGTTGTCGCGCCACATGTTCTTGTTTTTGTGAGTGTCCATAGGAGTGAAATTTGCTTGATTCTAGCCGAAAATAGCGGTCTAAGCTATCCTGCTGTGCATGCGTGTCCTCGGTATTGAAACATCTTGCGATGAAACGGCTGTGTGCCTTATTGACGCACAAGGGACTGCGGCCGATTTTTCGTATGCAGTGCTCGGCAATGCACTCTACTCGCAAGCAGCTCTCCACGCTCAGTACGGTGGCGTCTTTCCCAATCTTGCGAAGCGAGAGCATGCCAAAAATCTTGTTCCACTACTCGAAGATGCGCTCCGGCAAGCCGAGGTGCTCAAGGTCGCATCATCGCCCACGGATGTCGCGGCAATACGCCCCCTCAAAGAGCTGCTCTCTCGCGAAGAGGAGCTTTTTAAAGCACTTACCGCGCATGTACTGCGCTATGAGAAACCAGCCGTCGACGCTATAGCGGTCACGGTCGGTCCCGGCCTCGAGCCGGCGCTCTGGGTGGGCATCAATTTCGCGAAGGCGCTCTCACAACTTTGGGGCACTCCAATAGTCGCAGTGAACCACATGGAAGGCCACGTCATCATGCCCATGATGGAACATTCTCACATTCCCAAGAATGTGAGAATGTCTGGGAGGATGCGGGAGTTTGGGTGGCCGGTGTTGAGTCTCCTGATTTCCGGCGGGCACACGGAACTCGTACTATCGGAATCGTTCGGAAAGTACAAAAGAATCGGCGAGACTCGCGACGACGCCGCGGGCGAGGCGTTCGACAAAGTGGCGCGTCTCATGGAGCTCCCCTATCCCGGTGGTCCGGAAATCAGTCGTCTTGCTACAGAAGCGCGAAGTAAGAATATTGAAGCTGGATTCAAGTTCACCCGCCCTATGCTCAAAGAGACCAACCATGACTTTTCGTTCTCCGGTCTCAAAAATGCAGTGCGACTCCAGGTCGAGAAAATGCAGCCTCTCGACGAAGAAAAGAAAATGGCGATTGCGCGGGAGTTCGAGGACTGCGTGGCAGAGACGCTTATCGAGAAGACCATGCGCGCAGCCGACGAGTACGGCGCAAGGACGCTTGTAGTGGGCGGCGGCGTTTCCGCCAACACCCACATCCGCGAGCTCCTTGCCGAGCGCGTCGCTCACGACGGCATTGTCGAGATAGTCCTCGCCCCCTCAGCCGACCTCGCCACCGACAACGCACTCATGATTGCGCTTGCGGGGTACTTCCACGCAGCGAATGAATCGTTCACAGCGGCAGATGCCATAGTGGCCACAGGCAATCTAAGACTCGAGACGAACCAGGAGTGATTTAGCGTTGGTACTTCGCACGAATACGATACACCCTGCGCGGCTTGCTAGAAAACATCGAATCATAAATCTTTTTCGCCACGTTTAGCGGGCGTGCGAATATTGGCTTCCTACCTCCCCACATTTTCGTTCTCCGACTGATTTCCTCCACTGCTTTTCTTACGTGGGGGTTATCGTACATGCCCGTATCAATGCCCCCGGGACGAATATCGACAATCTCTATGCCTTCGTCGTGCAGTTCTCGCTCGATTCCCTTAATGTAGCCGACAAGTGCGTGCTTCGCAGCGACGTGGGTAGCACCGAAATGGTATCCTCTCTCACCCGACATCGACGTAATGAGACTAATCTTAGCGTGCTGCCCTCTACGGATTTGTCTGCGGAAGACCGGGGCAAGTTTGAGCATCATCCGGTGCGTGGCAATCAAGACCTCAAGCTCGGCTCGAATGACATCTGGTGCTATTTTTTCAAATGGCAGGTAGATGTTGTCATTCGGGATTTTATAAGCACCAGCACCAAGGCCAACTGACTGCACCCAATAGTACGTTTCGTCCTTTGAAAGAGCTTGAATAAGTTTATCGATGCCGTCGTCAGTCATCAGATCGGCAGCGACGTACCCCACAAGTTGCTTGTCACAGCCGAGTGCGACAAGACCGGTGCGAATCTTTTCTAAGCTTCCTTGAGTGCGCGATACCATGAGGACACTCACACCCTTTTTCGCAAAGTAGTATGCAGCCGCCGTGCCGATGTTCATTTTGCATTCCGCGCCGTCAACGTAAATCGAGTCGTGTGAGACTTCCCCACGGTGAATATATTCGTGTTTGATGGGTTTGTAGCCGCAGCCTGTGATGATTACCGTGGGCTTTTTCATATCTCAACCATCCCACGCAGCAACCGACAGGTCAAGCGTGCAATATATCGGAAAATGAGCGCATTACTGCTACGATAGGCCGATATGGAGCCATCGCCTGCCCAGCCAGGGAAAGCCCCC
>CAZQMS010000010.1:0-28399 GCA_964594735.1 uncultured Candidatus Saccharibacteria bacterium
TAAGAAACCTGCTCTTTGGTCTCACAGTGGTCGCGATTGCGGCAGCGCTTTCTTTGGGCGCATTTGCCACGATTGCACACGCCGATGGGGAAGACTGGTCCTACGATATGGGCAGCGATTGGTCCTACGACATGGGCAGCGATTGGTCCTACGACATGGGCAGTGACTGGTCTTACGACATGGGTAACGATTGGTCCTACGACATGGGTAACGACTGGTCGTACGACATGGGCAGTGACTGGTCCTACCCGCTCGACGACTGTTATACCTGTGACTGGTCCTACGACATGGGTAATGATTGGTCCTACCCGCTCGACGACTGCTATTCGTGTGGACAGTACGAAAGCTACAGCTTCAAGCCGTTCTCGAGCCCGATGAGCATTGTGCCTCCGAAGTTCTCGACGCCTTCCTTCCCGAGCTTCCCCTCGTACCCGAGCTACCCGCCGCAGCAGCCTCCGAGGCCGCAGCCGCCGGTATACATCCCGCCTGCGCCGCAGCCTCCAGTGACGAATAACAACTGCGTCAACAACAGCTGCAACGTGAACACGAACACCAACGTGAACACCAACGTGACGACCGTCACGCAGGCGAACCCGCAGCCGATAGTGCAGTATGTCGCTCCGAGCTACCCTGTGTACCCGAGCTACCCTGTCTATCCGCAGGCCCAGGCTCCGTACTGTGTCATCACGATTGGCCAGGGCTACTACACGACAGGCATGATTACGCTCACGTGGAGTTCGCAGGGACTTGTCACCAGCGCGTACATCACGCCGTCGGTCGGTCAGGTCGCTCCGAATGGTTCTACTTCGCTCTACGCCTACGGCAACACGGTCTACTCGCTCACGGTCTCCGGTCCTGGCGGCACGTACACCTGCCACACGCAGAGCTACGTCGCTCCCGCGGCACCTGTGAGTCCGTACGTCTCGCTCACGCAGATTCCGTACACCGGTATCAGCATGGGTCCTATCGCGAATATCGCGTACTGGACAGGACTTATCGCTCTCGCGATTGCCGGTGCGTACCTGATGGTCTACTACAAGGGTGGTGCTCTTGCACTCGCGACTTCGATGATTTCGCGCAGTCGCTCTGAAGAGGTCACTGAGGAGATCGCTACGCCAGCGACTGAGGTCAGCACCTTCGCACTCCCTACGACGAATGAATCGATGACGCGCGATGCGATGAAGGTGACTCGCGATGCCTACGGCACGCCGCGCCTCGTCATCTCCCGCGCCTAATCACTCCCAAAGCCCGCCGCTCGAAAAGTTTCTTGGCGACAGCTCCAGAAAGTGAACGCAAAGCCCCGGCGGATGCCGGGGCTTTCGCGTTGAATACGTATTTCAGACTATCAACATCCTCACCCGCACATACCAGCCGACCGGCTATTATGTGTGTATGACGCGCATGGAGGAAATTTCTCGGCGAAAGGGGAGGAGGAATAGAATCCGTACCGCAACATTGCAGGTGATCAAGGCTGCCGGAGTTTTAAGTGTTGCGCTTGTCGCGCCGAATGTGGTCGGAGCTATGCACAAGATGGGCCTTATCAATACCGAACGCCAGGACGAATCGGTCGCTCGAGCTCGTAGATCACTTATAAAGGCGGGGCATCTAAAACTGGAGAACGGGTTTCTTCGATTGACAGAGGGTGGGGAAAAGGAGCTACGAAGGCTGCAGGCTTACGCTGGTATGAGAGCGCTGCCGAAAAGATGGGACGAGAGGTGGCGAGTCATTGTCTTCGACATACCAGAGAGTAGACGGAAAGTTCGTGTCAGGTTGCGCGAGATGATTGAGGGCGCGGGTTTTGTAAAGCTGCAAAATAGTGTCTGGGTGTATCCGTATGATAGTGAGGAGCTTGTAGCGCTTTTGAAGGCAGATCTTCGCATCGGCAAGCAGCTCCTCTACATGATTGTAGAGTCAATCGAAAGTGATCAGTGGTTGCGTCAGCATTTTCAATTGAAGTGATACCTATCGCGAGCCCGCACATATCAGCCGGTCGGCGGATATGTGTGGGGATGAGCTGAGTGGCAGGGAGCGAAAAAAGACGCGGGAGAAACAAACAGGGGGGTATTAGAGGGAGCGGGAGGAGATTTTTTGTTTGAGTTCGTCGAGAAGCGCGGGAAGTGCGAGGGTGCGTTTTTCACCGGCGCGGTCTTCCACCGTCACGGTCTTTGCCTCCACCTCCTGGTCGCCGACGACAATGTAGAGCGGGACTTTTTGCATCTTCACATTGCGAATGCGTTTTCCCAGGCTATCTGTCTCGTCGAGCTC
The DNA here is from genome assembly GCA_964594735.1 of uncultured Candidatus Saccharibacteria bacterium. GTDB lineage: Bacteria > Patescibacteriota > Minisyncoccia > Phycocordibacterales > UBA2100 > UBA10103. The sequence goes on from CAZQMS010000010.1 coordinate 2,266, forward strand.
CGCGCGGAGTCCCGCGTCTTTGAGCTCCTGCGTGACGCTGCGCGCGTACTCCGCGTGCGTTTCCGAGACGGGGAGGATGGCGAGTTGCACCGGCGCCATCCAGAGGGGAAACGCACCCGCATAGTGCTCGATGAGAATGCCGAGAAATCTATCGGGCGAACCGATGAGCGCGCGATGTATCATGACCGGCGTCTGTTTTCCCCCGTCTTCTGCTGTGTACTCGAGCTGGAAGCGAGATGGCTGCACAAAGTCGAGCTGCACGGTCGAAATCTGCCACTCTCGTCCTATCGCGTCGACGGCCATGATGTCGATTTTCGGGCCGTAGAAAGCTGCCTCGCCGACTGCTTCTTTGTGCTCGATGCCTTTTTTGGTAAGAAGGTCGCGCATGATTGCTTCGGCGCGCTGCCATACCGCAGGATCACCGAGATACTTGGCCGGGTTCTGCGGGTCGCTCAGCGAGAGCCGCATCCAGTATCCAATCTTGTATGTCGCGAGTGCTTCTTGAATCGCGCCGAGAACTGCAGAGACCTCTTGCTCAATCTGGTCTTCGCGGCAAAAGATGTGCCCATCGTCCTGAGCAAACGCGCGAAGTCTCGTGAGGCCTGAAAGTTCGCCCGGCCTCTCGTCGCGGTACAGATTCGCGAAGTCGGCATATCGGATAGGGAGGTCGCGGTAACTGCGCGGCTGCGATTCAAAGATCTGCGTGTGCTGCGGGCAGTTCATCGGCTTGAGAAACATTTCATCACTCACGTACTGCGAACGGACAGAGAGCATGTCTTCCTTGTATGCGTCGTAGTGGCCTGAGAGTTTGAAGAGCTCCGCTTTGTTGATGTTGGGTGTGTGTACTTCGCCAAAGCCCAGCTTTGCATTGAGTTCGCGCGAGTAATTGACGATGGCATTGCGCGCGATGTTGCCCTTAGGCGTATACATGGGCATGCCACTTCCGACGAGGTCGGAAAAGACAAGCAGATCCTGCTCGCGTGCAATCTTCCTGTGGTCGCGCTTCTTGGCCTCTTCGCGCTGGACGAGGTAGGCATCCAGTTCCTCCTTGCTCGCAAATGCGAGGCCGTAGATGCGGGTGAGCATCTTATTTTTTTCATCGCCCCGCCAGTATGCGCCCGCGATGCGGTCGAGTTTGAAGCTGTCGGGGTCGATGTCTTGTGCGGGATTCTCTGCGTGACCGCCGCGGCACAGGTCGGTAAATCCGCCGCAGGTGTAGAGCGTGATTGTCTCGCCGCGCTCGGCGATTTCCTCGATGAGCTCGGCCTTGTACTCGTTGCCGGCAAAGATTTCGAGGGCTTTTTCCCTGGAGACTTCCTCATGCGTGAACTCTTTCCACGATGAGAGGCGCTTCTTCATCGTCTTTTGAAATGTCTTGAGGCTTTCCTCCGGGACCTTGTCTTCACCGAAGTCCACGTCGTAGTAAAACCCGTTGTCGACGGCGGGGCCGAGCGTGAGTTTGGCCTTGGGGTAGCTCTCGAGTACTGCCTGCGCGAGGAGGTGCGCGAGCGTGTGCCGGATGTGTTCAATGTTGGCCATAGTAATTGCTATGAATTGGTAAGTAAAAACGCCCGAGTGAACACGCGATACATCGCGTACTCACTCGGGCGATTCAAATACATTGACCGCGGTTCCACCGAGTTTCCCCGCTTGCGCGAGGCGCTCTTTGTACGGATTAGGCTTCCGCTCGGGCTTATCACCCGCTCCCGGTTGGTGGCCGAGACAATCTCCGATGTACACATCATATATCGCTTCCCAGGTGCGTCAAATTAAAGTTCATGCCCGGGGCGCCTACGCGACCCGGGCAGCAACGAAAGAATTGTTCAGTCGAGACAGGCAACGCCACCAAAGAAGGCCTGCGCGCGTCTGCGAAATTGTTCGTGCGTCTTGATGCGCTCGGCGTTTCCGACGATGTCTCGAACGAGCGCGAACACACGCGTATCGTTTTGTTCGTACCGTCTTTTGCCTAGTTGCATCGCACCTCCGCGCAGAAGGCACCGTATATGCGGGGGGAGCTTCAAATACTCCTCCGGCGTGCGGGCCAGCTTGTTGAGCGTTTCCACGCACACGAGCACCAAGGCGAAATCCGCGTCGTCGACCTCCCCATTCATTCTGAGAATCGCATCGTGCCCGTTACGAAAGACCTTGAGGTCGAAAGTTGCGCTTTCATGCATTTCCGCATCCCCTGTTCACCTGACTGCGGAAAGAATAGTGCATGCGACCACTGAGTCAATGGTGGGGACAACTATAGAGCCTTGGCTTTTTCTGCGACGAAGCTCGCCTGGCCGTTGCGCTCAGAGATTTTGCCCTTGAGTGCGATGCAATTGCCGGCGGTGAAGAGGGATTCCTGCTCTTTAAGTGTGCGGGGGAATACGACGACCTCGATGGTGTCGGAGAGATCGGCGACTTTGAGGAATGCCATGCGCTCGCCGTTTTTTGTGAGGATGGATTGCACGGTCTCGACGAATCCGGCTATCACCGTCTCGACGCCCTTGAGGTGCTCCTTGGCATGCTTGATGGTTGTCTTGGTGTTTTGCAGCTTTGCCGCGTGCTTATCGAGGGGGTGGCCGGATATGTAGAGGCCGAGGAGTTCTTTCTCCCAGCGCAGTTTTTCGTCGAGCGAGGCTGGGGAGACTTCCTCGAGGCGCACTTTCGAGACGGGTGTGCTCATTGCGCCGAAGAGCGAGCCTTGGTCGACAGGCGCTTTCATGTGCTCCTTGTGGTAGAGGAGGAGCGTCTCGATGTTGTGCAGGAGCAGTCCACGCTCACCAAACTCGTCCATAGCGCCGGATTGAATGAGCGATTCGAGCGACTTTTTGTTGAGGTTCCGATCGGGGTTGCGCGTAATGAAATCGGATATGTCTGCAAATTTGCCGCCTTTTTCGCGCGCCGCGATTATCGAATCGCCGACGCCGACGCCGAAGTTCTTTATCGAATAGAGACCGAAACGAATCGATTTTTCATCGATGACCGTGAAGGTGCCCATGCTCTCGTTTACCGACGGGGGCAAGATGGAGATGCCCATTTGTTTACACTCGGCCACGACCTCCGCGATTTTGTCGACATCGCCCGCGTCGGCGGTAAGCACGGCCGCCATGTAGTCGACGGGGAAGTTGGCCTTCATGTACGCGGTCTTGTACGCGAGGTTGCCGTACGAAGCAGCGTGCGCTTTGTTGAAGCCGTACGCTGCAAATGTCTCAATCTGTTGCCACAGCTCCTGTGCCGCTTTCTCTTTCATGCCGTGCTCGATGCAGCCAGAAAGGAAGTGCTCTTTCTGTTTTGCCATTTCCTCTGGGATTTTTTTACCCATTGCTTTGCGGAATTTGTCGGCTTCTCCCCATGAGTAGCCGGCGAGCTGCACCGCCATCATCATCACGTCGTCTTGGTAGATGAGGACGCCGTACGTGGGCTTGAGAATCGATTCCATGCGTGGGTCGAGGTACTTCACAAGTGCAGGATTGCGTTTGCGCTGAATGTACTCGGGGATGAATGCCATCGGGCCTGGGCGGTAGAGGGCGACCATCGCGTTGAGGTCGTGGATGACGGTCGGCTGCAGGTCCTTGAGGTACGCCGTCATGCCACTGCCCGCCATCTGGAAGACGCCGAGCGTGCGGCCAGCGGTGAGCATCTCGTACACTTTGGGGTCATTGAGCGGGATTTTGTTGAGGTCGACCTCGACGCCGAGGCGTGTCCGCACGCGCGCGACAGAGTCGGCAAGCACGGAGAGGTTGGTGAGGCCGAGGAAGTCGAACTTGAGGAGACCGACGCCGCCGTACTCGTCGGCAATCGAGTACATGTCGTACTGCGTGATGGTCTTGCCTCCTTTTGGGTCGAGCTGGATAGGTGCGTACTCGGTGACGGGTGACGGGGCTATCACCACGCCCGCTGCGTGGACGCCGACATGCCGCGCGTTGCCCTCAATCTTTTGCGCAAGGTCGAGGATTTCGCGCGCATCTGCATCGCGTTTGTACAGCTCCGCGAGCTCCGGAGTATCGGCAAGCGCGCCCTTGATGGTGACGGGGAAACCTTGCTTGCCAAAGGGGATGAGCTTGGCCACGGTATCGCCGAGTGCGTAGCTGTGTCCGAGCGCGCGGGCGACGTCGCGCACGGCGGCGCGCGCCATCATCGTGCCGAAGGTACCTATCTGCACGACGTGGTCTTTACCGTACTTTTGCCTCGCGTATTCAATGAGCTCGTCGCGGCGATTGTCGGCGATGTCCATGTCGATATCGGGCGCCGAAGGTCGCTCCGGATTCAAAAAGCGCTCGAAGGGCATGTTGAATTCTATGGGGTCGACCGTCGTGATGCCGCAGAGGTACGAGACGAGTGAGCCAGCGGCGGAGCCTCTCGTGTTGGTAAAAATCCCGACGCTGGCCGCGTAGCGCAGGAGGTCGGCCACGATGAGAAAGTACGATGCGTAACCCTTCTGCTTGATGATGCTGAGCTCGTAATCCATGCGCGCGCGCAACTCCGGCGTGTCCGTAAAACCACGCTCCGCGATACCAATTTCTGCGAGCTTGCGGAGCTCGTCGTCGGCTGTCGTGCCATCGGGGATGGGGTACGCGGGGAAAATCGCTTTGCCGAGCGTGAGCTCGAGATTGCAAGCCTCGGCGATTTTCACCGTGTTCTCGAGCGCTTCGGGGGTGTCGCGGAACATCTGCGCCGCACGTTCTTGCGTGATGAAAGAAAAATCGGGCAAGTTCTCCGTGAGGTCGCGATTGAGCGTGCTCGCGGTGCGGATTTTGTTGACGAGTTCGCGCGCTACCGCATCATCCTGCTTGAGGTAGTAGGTATCGCCGCTCGCGACCAGCGGGAGGCCGGCCTCTTTTGCGAGCTCGATGATGCGCGCCATGCGCTCCTCGTGACCATCGATATCGGCATGGTGCGTGATTTCGACGTAGCATCCGCCGGATTGCGGAGTACCGTAGATTTTCTTGAAGTATTCGAGCGACTCGCGCGCCTTCTCTTCCTGACCCTCCTTGAGCGCCTTTGCGTGCTCGCCGGAGAACGACGGCAGAATCGCGACAAGACCGTCGGAGTATTTCTCGAGGAGTTCTCGGTCGACGCGCGGGCGGTAGTAGAAACCCTCAAGGTACGAAGTGGAGACAAGCTGGATGAGATTTTTGTAACCCGTCTCGTCTTTCGCGAGCAGCACGAGACGCGTCGTAGCGTCGTCGATGCGATGTTCTTTGTCGTGCCTCGTGCGCGGCGCGACAAAGAAGTCGACGCCGATGATGGGTTTGAGCCCCTCTTTCTTGCACTCTTTGTAAAAATCGATGGCGCCGTACATGGTGCCGTTGTCGGTGATGGCAAGCGCTCTCTGGCCGTCGGCCTTTGCTGCGGCGACGAGATCTTCGGTCTTCGGCAGTGCTTCGAGGAGGGAGTAATGACTGTGTGTATGCAAATGTACGAAATTGTTCTTCATGCGCACGCCTGCCCGTCCGTAGCTTTAGCGAAGGAGGGCGACATAGCCGCAGTATACACCGCACCATTTTCCATCTTCTGCGCTGGTATTATTGAATCGTGAAGTACCTCATCGGCATCGACGAAGCAGGCCGGGGCGCGCTCGCGGGGCCGGTTTCCGTCGGCGCGGTGCTCTGCCCAGTGGATTTCGACTGGCAGGAAGTCTTCGCCCTCATTACGAAAAAAGGGTCGCCGCGACTGCGCGATTCGAAGAAGCTCAGCGCGCAGCAGCGAGACATACTTTTTGAATACATGGCCGCGCACGGACGGCTTCGTCACGCTGCCGCGTTTGTCGACGCGAGAACCATCGACGAGATAGGTATTGCGAATGCTGCACGGCAAGCTGCAGCCGTCGCGCTCCAGGAGCTCCATGTGAGTCCAGGGAAAGCCGATGTGCTCCTCGACGCAGGGTTGCGCGTTTCCGACGTGTGGAACCAGGAGTCGTTCGTGCGGGGCGACGAGCGTATTCCTGCGATTGCACTCGCGTCTATCGTAGCCAAGGTGCTCCGCGATAGGGTCATGGAAGACTACTCTCTGGAATACGAGCCCTACTTCTTCGACATCCACAAAGGCTACGGGACTCTGCGGCACCGGGAAGCCATCCGCGCACACGGGCTCTCGGATCTGCACCGCATAAGCTTTTGCTCGTCGGTCATGAGACAAGAATTATGAAGCAAGAGGCACGAGGGAGCATCAAAGAGTTTACGGATCTTCGGGCATGGCAAGAAGCTCATGCGTTGGTGCTTGATGTGTACTCGCTCACGAGGAATTTTCCTAAAGACGAAACATTCGGTCTGACGAGTCAGATGCGGCGAGCCGCAGTATCCATCACGTCAAACATTGCAGAAGGCTTTGGTCGCCACGGATACAGGGAGCGTGTCCAGTTCTATTACCTCGCGCACGGTTCTCTCGTGGAACTGAAAAATCAGATAATCGTCGCCCGTGATGTCGGCTATATTCCTAGCAACAGATTGCATCAATTAAAAACGCAGGCGGATCTGGCTCACAAGCTACTGCAAGGGCTTATAACCAAGACAAAATCGCTCGTGTCTCGTGCCACTTGAATCTTGTCTCAGTTTCGGGTATAGTCTCGAAACTATGGTAGTCCGAATGCGGGTAAACCGCTCAAAGACAAGAAAGCGCCGGAGTCACCACGGTCTCTCTGCGGCGCGCCTTACGGTGGACCAAAAGGGCGGCGTACACCTCCGTCACCGCGTGGACCCGGAGACGGGTCTCTATCGCGGCAAAGTCGTCATCGACGTCGTCGCTCGAGCAAAGCGCGAGCAGCGTCGCATCAAGCGCAAAGAAAAGGAGCTCCGCGCAAGCGGCCAGCAGACTGACACGAAAGAGAAGGAAACCGCCGAGACCAAGTAGTTTTCCACTGCGTTCACCTGCTCTTTATTGATTCCTGCTACACTGTGGGGAAGTTCCTTTGTTTGTATGGCTAATAGACACCTCGCACGCTCCGTAGTCCTCCAAGTGCTTTTCGAGCGTGATGCAAATGTTGCGATGAGTCTCGATGAATGCATCGGGCGTCTCGCCGATTACTCCAAGGAGTTTGGCGCGCGCGACAGCGACTCCAATTTTATGAAGAATCTCCTCTCGACTGCCGTCGCCAAGCAGAAGGAAATTGACGAGGTCATAGTCCGTGCGGCGCCTGAGTGGCCGCTCGAGAAGATTGCTGCGATAGACAGGAACATTTTGAGGCTCGGTCTTACGGAGCTGCTCTTTGCCGATAGGGCGCAGGTGCCCGCAAAAGTTGCTATCAACGAGGCGATAGAGCTCGCGAAATCTTTCGGCAGCTCGTCATCGGGAAGATTCGTGAACGGCGTTCTTGGCGCAGTCTACGTGGAGCTCGGCGAACCGGGCAAGAACGAGGGAGTGGCGCGCAAGCAACCGTCGCAAAAAGGAGGCAAGATGCCTGTCGAAGAGCTCATAGGTGCTGTCGTGTACGCACGTGAAGGAAAGGAGGTGTATCTCGCGCTCGTGCACGATATATTCGGCCATTGGACGCTCTCGAAAGGCAAGTTGCAGAAAGACGAACAGCAGCACGACGGCGTGAAGCGCAAAGTCAGGGAAGAAATCGGACTCGATGTAGAGGTCGAGGATCAGCTGGGCGAGAACGAATACGTGGCAAACGATAGCAACGCGGCCGGAGGCAAAAAGAAGCGGCATGCGACGTACTACCTCGCCCGGGCAAGCTTTCAGGATTTGAGGCTGAAAAAGGAGGGCGGCCTCGACGATGCACAGTGGTTCCCGCTCGCCTCAGTCGGCGATTTGAACTTTTACGATGACATATTGCCGGTCGTCACGCGTGCGATAAATCTGCTTGCGCAAAAAGACCGGAAGTAGTGGACGGGCTTTAGGTTGTAGGTTTTAGTAAATGCATCTACTATTCCCTCTAACCTGTAAGCTATAACCTCCGCTGGTATGTCCGATTTCAACAACTTCGAATTGAAAATCAGTTACACGTTCCGCAATCGTGCACTCCTGGAGCAGGCATTTACGCACCGCTCATACCTCAATGAGAACCGGGGTAATGGCAGAGAGCACAACGAGCGCTTGGAGTTTTTGGGCGATGCCATTCTCGAACTCGTGGTAACGGAATTCTTGTACAACAAGTATCCCGACAAGCCGGAGGGCGAACTCACCGCGTATCGGGCAGCACTCGTGAACACGGTGTCACTCGCGCAATGCGCGACAGACCTCGGCATGAACGAGTACCTCCTGCTCTCGCGCGGGGAGGCGCGCGATACGGGCAGGGCTCGGCAGATTATTCTCGCCAACGCGTTTGAGGCAGTGATAGGGGCGCTCTACCTCGACAGCGGGTATGACGCTGCAAAAGAGTTCATATCGAAGCAACTCTTCCACAAGACCGACGAGGTAGTAGCGAAGCGCCTCTGGCAAGACGCCAAGTCGCGACTGCAGGAGATTTCGCAAGAGAAAGAGCGGGTAACGCCGTCGTACCAACTCGTCAGCCAAACAGGCCCTGACCACGACCGCACATTTCGCGTAGCCTCGGTCATCGGGGGGGCGCAGGTTGCTGTCGGAGAAGGCCGCTCCAAACAAGAAGCAGAACAAGACGCCGCGCAGAAGGCGCTGGATGCAAAGGGGTGGTAATACCGAGGCAGCAGTATACTGAAAGTAGGCAATCGAACAGTGGGAGAAATCGAATGAGGGTAGTTGCGCCAGGTCTCGATGAAAAGGTCGCAGAGCCGAGGCCTGAACCGCCTAAGGCGGTGGAGGGAGAAAAGCTCTGCCCGTGCGGCACGCACCCGCGGTCATATTGCGAACACTGGCCACGATGCGAGAACCTTTGAGCAATGTTGCCCCGGGCAAGCCAGCCCGGGGCTTCACTTTTTTGCTACAATTAGACGAATGTTTCTCGCGCTCAAATCCATAGAGCTCAACGGCTTTAAATCTTTTGGCAAGAAAACCGAGATGGTCTTCACGTCGCCGATTGCGAGCATTGTCGGACCCAACGGCTCGGGCAAGAGCAATGTCGCAGAAGGTTTTCGATTCGTGCTCGGCGAGCAGTCGATGAAGAGTATGCGCTCGAAAAAAGGCGAAGACCTGATATGGGGTGGCTCGCCCGGCTTGCCGCGCGCCAATCGCGCGGGCGTGAAGGTGACCTTCGACAACTCGAAGCGCCTCCTCGACCTTGATTTCGACGAAGTCGTCGTCGAGCGCGTCGTGTACCGCGACGGGCAAAACGAGTACTTGCTCAACGGCTCTGCGGTGCGCCTCAAAGACGTTATCCGCCTCCTCGCGGGTGCCAACATCGGCGGCTCTGGCTACCAGATAATCTCGCAAGGTGAGGCCGACCGCATTCTCAATGCGTCGCCGCGCGAGAGGCGCGAGATGGTAGAAGACGCGCTCGGGCTCAAGCTCTACCAGCACAAAAAGGCGGAGAGTGAGCGGAAGCTCGAGGAAACCGCGGTCAATATCGACAAGACCAAGTCGCTCCGCCGGGAGATAGCGCCGCACCTCAATTTCCTTCGTGCGCAGGTGGAAAAGATTGAGAAGGCGCGTGAGATGAAGGCGCTCCTTGCGGAAAAACTCGGCGACTACCTCGCACGAGAGAACGCCTGGATTTCGCACGAAGATGTACGACTGCGCGATGAAGCTATCGAGCATGATGCCGACGTAAAGAAGCTCACCGCCCGGCTCAAAGAGGCTCGCGCGCTGTCAGGAAAGGATGAGTCCGGTGAGTCGTCGCGCGCGCACGAGCTGCACGAAAAGCTCCAAGAGCGGGAAGCGAAGCTCGTTGAGATGCGTCGGCAATCCGGCGATATCGCGCGAGAGCTCGGCCGCGCCGAGGGAGCGCTCGAGGCCAACACAGTGACCGTAGAGCAGATTGTCGCGGTGCCGCACGTGCGACAATTCGCCCGGGAAATCGATGCGCAGATAGCCGAGGCGGCCGAAGACGGCGATATCGCGAAAGTCCGGTCGACTCTGCTCGCCATCCGCGACCGTATCCGCTCCTTTATCGAGGGACTGACGGGTGCGGCGCCCGTGACCAATCACGAAGCGAAAAAACACGTCGAGGAACTCGGCGCGGCGCTCGAGAAAAAGCAGCGAGAAGAAGCCGCTGTTGTCAAAGAAATCGAAGACATGCGCGCAGAAATCGCGCGCATCCGCGAAGCGTCTTTTGCTGCGGAGCGCGACGTCATCGAGCTCGAGGGACAGATACGCGAGGCGCAGAATTTGCTCAATGCCACAGGGGCTGCGCGGCAGAGTGTAGCGACCTTGCGCCAGCGATTCGAAGAAGAAGTACGGGAAGGTATCGCGCTCGTAGGCGCAGCGATTCACGCATGGGAAAAGGAGGGAATCCCACAGGGCGCCCTTTCGGAGGACAGGCGCGAACAAGACAAGCGTCGTCGGGAGATTGAGCGCTTGAAAATTAAGATAGAGGAAAGCGGCCTTGGCAATGGTGACGCCGTCGTAAAGGAATTCAATCAGACCAAGGAGCGTGACGAATTCCTAACGCGTGAGCTTGCCGACCTCGAAGCATCGGCGATTAAGCTAAAGGAAATCATCGCCGAGCTCGAGCGCACGATAGACGAGCGCTTCAAGGAGGGGCTCAAACTCATCAATACGGCGCTCAAAGGCTTCTTCGAGAAGCTCTTCGGTGGCGGTGCTGCGAAGCTCTTCATCGAGGAGCCTCGGCGCGGAAAGAAAGAAGAATTCGACGAGGATGAAGAGGTGGAGGTGGCCGAGGAGGAAGAGATATACGCCGGACTCGCCATCGATGTATCACTCCCGCGCAAAAAGATTCGCGGTCTCGAGGTGCTCTCGGGCGGCGAACGCGCGCTTACCTCGATAGCGATGATTTTTGCGATGACGCAGGTGAACCCGCCACCCTTTCTCATCCTCGATGAGACCGATGCGGCGCTCGACGAGGCCAACAGCAAGCGCTACGCCGACATGATTCGCGAGCTTGGCGAGAAATCGCAGCTCATCGTCATCACCCACAATCGCGCCACCATGGCCGCGGCGGGCGAGCTCTACGGCGTGACGATGTCCAATGACGGCGTCTCGAAGCTCCTCTCAGTAAAATTCGAAGAGGCGACAAAGGTGGCGAAATAGAGAAAGTCGTCCTAGAGTATCGGAAGTAACAAAGCGTCAGGGAGGCGCAGATGAAAAGGTATCGTGCGTGGCTAAAAGATGGCGCAGTTATCGACGATGCGGTGCTCGAAATCGAGCAGTGCAGCGGGAGCGACATCGAACGTGGTGACAACGATTTGTCGGTTATCTTCGTCGCAGACGTCGATGACATCCCGTCCATCGAAGGGATGCCCAGCATCGAAAGCGTCGAGGAAATCGATGACGAGAACGTGGACGACGGCCGCGGACTCTATGCGGGTCTCAGGCGGTCGGGGTGATGGCATATCAATGGGTGCTGCTCGCCCTGATGGTCGCTTTGAAGGTGGCAGAGTTCACCGTCATGGTGACATCACAAGTGGATGATCGACACATTGTGCCTGATTGGCGAAATCGAGATGATGCTGAGTGAGGCCGGCACGGGAATCCCCGTGCCGGCCGAATGTTTTTTGCAAAAGATAGCGGCCGCGCACTCAAGCGCGGCCGCCGTATTTCATGCTTGCCTAGCCTCACCGGTCGGAAGGCGATTTCGCAATCGCGGGTTTGTTGTCGGAAGCAGCATACTTACTTGCGACAGCGAACCCGGCAATCACGATTGTTGCCGACACAAATAACGAAATGAGACCGTACTTCATGGCGTCAATTGTCACCACCCCCTTTCTTGGCTGGGGATAGTAAACCACGATTTGACGGTGGATGCCAAGTTTGCTAGAGTCTCGCAATGCTAAAAATCAGATTGCAGCGCATCGGCCGCATCAACATGCCGTCGTACCGCCTTATCGTCGTGGAGCACACCGAGGGACCAAAGACCGGCAAGTTTACGGACATCGTCGGCACCTACAATCCCCGCGCCAAAGAGCGCAAGCTCGACGAGGCCAAGATAAAATACTGGATTTCTGTCGGTGCCAAGCCTTCAGATACCGTGCACAACATGCTCATTTCTGCTGGCATCATTCAGGGCAAGAAAATAAATGTACTGCCGAAGTACGTTGAGCCGCAGAAGGAGGAGGCGGCGCCGGCGGAAGCTCCGGCCGCTCAAGAGACCCCGGCTGCAGAGTCACCTGCCGAAGCGCCGGCCGCTGAAGAGCCGAAGCCAGAAGAAGCGCCGGCTCAGTCCTAACATCACGCATTTGATAGCCGCGGTATTTGCGGTACTGTAACTCTATTAGGAGATAGCAAGACAGATATGGAAAGCGATCAGGCATTTCTCGAATACGTAGTTAAGGCACTTGTAGACAAGCCGGAAGATGTGAAAATCACCCGCGTTGTCGATGAGATGGGCGTGCTCCTTACCCTCAGCGTCAACCGCGACGACATGGGCAAGGTCATCGGCCGCTCGGGTGCGACCGCAAAGGCAATCCGCACCGTGCTGCGCGTCGTCGGTATGAAGAACGACGCGCGCGTGAATCTCAAGATAGAAGAGCCGGAGGGTGGCCGTGCGGATGCGCAGGGCGATTCGGGTGCCTCTGAGCCGTACGTTCGCGATACGACCGTCGACGACATCATCACCGACCTCAAAGGTCAGTAGTGTTGAGCGCCGACGGGGCGACAAAATCGCGCCGCCGCATACCGCTCTTGCGAAGTTCTCGATAAATACGCCACGCAGCCCCAATGATGAGTGCGAGAAGTATTGTCGGGGCTCCGAGGCTGTAGATATTGATCGATGCGACGAGTTCGGTAATACCCTTGAGAAAGATAGGGAACGAGCAGACTCTTTGTTCAAGCAATCCGCAGTCCAATCCTCGGTACGTTATCTGAAAGATAAAGATTACGGCGAGCTGTACGAAGAGGGCCACGAATGACGCCACGAAGAACGCACGGAGTTTCGCAAACATTGCCCATAGTATATATGCCCGGACACCAACTTTGCCATTGCCTCATGAATATGTGTACTATCGATAATGCATACAACATAGTCCGTTTCCGCCTCAACTCCGGAAAGGCTGCGGCGCGAAATTATGGCAAAGTTGGTGTACGGGTATGATTCATTTCCACATCGTCACACTTTTTCCCGATGCTATTCGGCCATACCTCGACGCGTCTATCCTGGGGAAAGCGCAGGAGAAAAAGAAGATACGGGTGTCGTACTACGACCCCAAAAATTTTGTGCCCAAGGGGCGCGTCTCTGAAGAGCGGGTCGACCGACGTCCGTACGGTGGAGGACCGGGCATGGTCATGCGACCAGAGCCAATGCTCCGCGCGGTAGAAAAAGCCCTTCGACAAGCTCAGGGTAAAGCTCGCGGCAAGTCCGCCGGCCGGCGGAAAGCAGAAGTAATCTTTTTCGCCACCGATGGCGTGCAGTTCGACGAGGCAATGGCGGTGAAGCTGGCCAAGAAAAAAGATATTGTGTTTATCGCTGGTCACTATGAGGGTGTCGATGCGCGCGTGCAGAAGATTTTGAAAGCAAAAAAGGTCACCGTAGGACCGTATGTGCTCACGGGCGGCGAGCTCCCCGCAGCGACAATGATAGACGCGATTGCGAGACACGTGCCGGGAGTTCTCGGCAAAGCCGAGTCGCTCGAAGCGTCGCGCGTGTCATCGCCTGAAGTCTACACGCGTCCGGAGGTACTTGTGTGGAAGAAAAAGAAATACAAAGTGCCCGCGGTCCTCAAAAGCGGCAACCACGCAAAAATAGATGAGTGGAAAAAGAGAAAACGATCCAGTGCTTGACCCCGTCGCTGTTGAGGGTTAGCGTTCTGTCAGTACGATGCGTGCGGCTACTTAGCGTCAACCGTAAAACGAGGGAAGGTCGAGAGAATGACAGCAAACACAGCTTTGCGCGTGGTATCCACCGAGCAAAGAATCTCCGAACGGGACAAGGTGCGGCAGCAAATGAAAGATCGTATCGCTGCGCTGAAGCCAGGTAGCAAGGAGCGACTGACGTCGGAGCGACTGCTCGACGTTCTCGAAGTTCTGCTCGAGCGGCCAAACGACGAGAGTGCGCAGGCGGCCGCGTTAAAGGTCGTCGGCGAGCGCATCGAACGACTCAAGCGTATGGGTCACCATCTCGATGCTGTTCAGCGGCGCGACCTGAAGCTCATTCTGTACTTCACGTCGACGGGCACAGTGCTGAGGGACGCCCGCGAGGACGCGGTGGCGCTGCTGAAGCTCTGGGGCGATGATGCGAGCATCGCCGAGGTCTGCAAGGTCTATCCGGGCTTGCGGCGCGTATTCGAAGAGTAGGGCAGGGGTACTCGGGAAAGAAGAGGGGTCCGGCGCAAACGCCGGACCTCTTGCTTTTCTTGACTCATCCACATATCTCATATATATTTGGCCGACCTTTGCGAGGGCATCGATTGAGTTGCGATGCAGGCCCGGTGCAAAACAGTTCCGTTGAAAGACACGGGCATTTTTATAGAAAAATTTAATAGAGTGCGTCGTAACTCAGCCTTGGGCGAACCCGCCTTCCTTGCATGCGCATGCGAGGACTGCATGTCTCCCTAGGTCAAAAAACACATGGCAAAAACGTCGTTGAAGCCTCGTCCGCAGAAGTATTTTGGTAAGTTCCGGGAGCCCTTGGTCAAGCTTCCATCACTCGTAGAGTCGCAGATAAAGTCTTTCACCGACTTTGTCGAAGGTGGTGCCGAACGCGTGTTCCGCGAGTTTTCTCCTATTTCCGACCATTCCGGCAAGAAGTTTGAGCTCACGCTCAAGAAGTTCACCTTCGGTGATTTGCGCTGGGACGAGCAGTACGCGAAGCGCGCCATGAAGACGTACGAGGCGCCGCTTAGCATGGTCGTCGAACTCAAGAACAAAACGACGGGTGACAAGAAAGAGCAGGAGATTTTCCTCGCAGATTTTCCGTGGATGACCGCGCACGGCACGTTCATCATCAACGGCGTCGAGCGCATCGTGGTCCCGCAGCTCGCGCGCAGCTACGGTGTCTTTTTTGAGAGCGTGCCGTACAAGGGCAAGAACTACTTTGCCGCGAAAATCATTCCGGCTCGTGGTGTCTGGATAGAAATCGAATCCGACCCCGACGGTGGCATGTATGTAAAAGTCGACCGCAAGCGCCGCTTTCCGGTCACGTCACTCCTGCGTGTCCTCGGACTCGTCGACGACGCGCAGATACTCGGCAAATTCGCCGGCTCTCCCGCCGCGCGCGACGCGATTGCCGCATCTCTTGGTCACGACAATGCGAAGACGCAGGAGGAGGCTTTCGTCGAGATATACCGCCGCCTGCGCGACGGTGACATCGCCACGTCCGACACAGCCCGCGAGCACGTCGAGAGCATTCTCTCTGCTGAGCGCTATGACTTCTCCAAAGTAGGCCGCTTCCACTTCAACCGCCGCTTCGGTCTCGGCATGAAAGAGGCCGACCTCTCCAATTCGACTCTTACGCTCGAAGACGTCATCCGCATCGTGACGCACATCGCCGAGAGCAACCAGAATCCGCACGCGGAAGCAGACGACATCGACCACCTCGGTTTCAGGCGCGTCCGCTTCGCGGGCGAGCTCCTCGAGCAGCGCATGCGCGTCGGCCTCTCTCGCATGAAGCGCAACATCCAGGACCGCATGGCGATGGTAGACCCGGAGACGGTCACGCCGGTTTCTTTTGTGAATCCGCGCCCGTTCCAAGCCGCTATCCGCGAGTTTTTCACGACCGACCAGCTCTCGCAGCTCATGCAGCAGTACAACACGCTCGACGAGATAGAACACCTGCGCACACTCTCGACACTCGGTCGCGGTGGTCTCACCTCTGAGCGCGCTGGTCTCGAAGTGCGCGACGTGCACTCCTCGCATTACGGCCGCGTCTGCCCGATTCACACACCAGAAGGTAAAAACATCGGTCTTGTCTTGCACATGTCGCTCTACGCGCGGCCCAATGAGTTTGGCATCATCGAGACGCCGTACGCGAAGGTCGAGAAAGGACAGATAACAAAGGAGATTAAGTACCTCAACGCAATCGAAGAAGAGCAGTACGCTATTGCACACGCTGCGACTGCGCGCGACGACGAAGGCAAGCTCACGCCGAAACTCGTCGAGGTGCGCAAGGGTGGCAAGCCCAAGCTCGTTGAGCGCACTGAAGTCGACTTCGTAGAAGTCGCGACCAACCAGCCCTTTTCCGTAGCGACAGCGATGATTCCGTTCGTCGAGAACGACGACGCGAACCGCGCACTCATGGGTTCGAACATGCAGAAGCAGGCTGTCCCGCTCGTCGTCCCGGAGGCACCTCTCGTCGGCACCGGCGTCGAAGCTATCGCCGCACGCGACTCGGGTCGTCTCGTCATTGCTGAAGAGGCAGGCGAAGTGACCTACGCGGATGCGCAGATGATCAAGGTCAAAGGCGAGGGCAAGACCCGCGAATACCCGCTCGTCAATTTCTCCCGCACCAACGGCTTCACGACTTTCCACCAGCGTCCCATCGTCTCGGTAGGCGACAGTGTGAAGAAGGGTACCGTGCTCGCCGACACCTCGACTTCGGTCGGCGGCCAGCTCGCTATCGGTCAAAATGTCCGCGTCGCATTCTTGCCGTGGTTCGGCGCCAACTTCGAAGACGCCATCGTCATCTCCGAGCGCCTCGCAAAAGAAGCTCGATTTACTTCCATCCACATGGAGGAATTCGTTTGCGTCGTGCGCGACACCAAGCTTGGTCCCGAAGTCACGACTCACGACATCCCCAACGTCTCCGAATTCAAACTCCGCAACCTCGATGAAGACGGCGTCGTCCGCATCGGCGCGGAAGTCCGCCCGGGCGACATTCTTGTGGGCAAGGTGACACCGAAAGGCGAGACGCAGCTCACTCCAGAAGAGCGACTCCTCCACGCGATTTTCGGCGAGAAGGCGAAAGACGTGAAAGACACGAGCCTCCGCATGGAAGGCGGCAAGCGCGGTCGCATCATCGGTGTGAAAGTATTCTCGCGCGAGAGTGGTGACCAGCTCGAGAGCGGCGTCATCAAGCGCGTGCACATCGAAGTCGCACAGCTCCGCACCATCTCGGTAGGCGACAAGCTCGCCGGCCGCCACGGCAACAAGGGCGTCATCTCGCGCATTCTTCCGGAGGAAGACATGCCGTTTGACGCAGAGGGAAGGCCGGTAGACATCATCCTCACACCGCTCGGCGTGCCATCGCGTATGAACCTGGGTCAGATTCTTGAGCTGCACCTCGGCCTCGCCGCGGACATGCTCGGGTACCAGGCAATCGTACCGAGCTTTGCCGGTGCGACGGAGGAAGAGATTCGCGACGAGCTCAAGGCGGCGGGAGTCGACGAGAGCGGCAAGCGCATCCTCTTCGACGGACGCACAGGCGAGCCGTTTGCACAGCCGGTGTCAGTCGGCGTGATGTACATGCTCAAGCTGCACCACATGGTGGAAGACAAGATTCACATGCGCTCCATCGGTCCGTACTCGCTCACCACGCAGCAGCCGCTCGGCGGCAAGGCACAAAACGGCGGTCAGCGCGTCGGCGAGATGGAAGTATGGGCTTTCCTCGGCTACGGTGCCGCGTATTCGCTCCGCGAAATTCTCACCATCAAATCCGACGACATCTTGGGCCGCTCTGCCGCGTTCGACGCAATCGTGAGCGGCAAGCGCATCGAAGAAACCAACACGCCGGCCACCTTCAACGTCCTGGTCAGACACTTGCGAGGACTCGGTATCGACATCGAATTTATGGAGACAGGCGAGCAGAATTAGTAGCACCACTCAATCACTATGCAGAAGAAAAAAGACATGATTCCCCAGAACTTCGAGGCAGTCGCGATGCGACTCGCCAGCCCCGACCGCATGAACGAGTGGTCCTACGGCGAAATCACGAAGCCTGAGACCATCAACTACCGCACACAGCGCCCTGAGAAGAACGGCCTCTTCGACGAACGCGTCTTCGGCCCTGAGAAAGACTACGAGTGCTACTGTGGCAAATACCGCGGTATCCGATTCCGCGGCATCGTCTGTGAGAAGTGCGGCGTCGAAATTACCCGCGCTATTGTGCGCCGAGAGCGCATGGGTCACATCGACCTCGCGACACCTGTCGCGCACATCTGGTTCCTCCGCGGCATCCCGTCGCGCATTGCGCTCATGCTCGGACTCAGCGCCGCTGAAGTCGAGAAAGTCGTCTACTTTGCCGGCTACATCGTGACCTCGGTCAACGAGGACGAGCGGGCGAGACTCCTCAAAGACCTCGAGCAGGAGTACCAGCAGAAACTGAAGCTCGCCCCGTCGGCAGAAGCGAAGACCGACCTCAAGGAAAAGGCGACGAAGGCCAAGAAAGAAATCGAAAGCATCAAAGAAGGCGTCGTCTTCGACGAGGCTGCCTACCACCTCTTTGCGGTGAAGTACGGTGCGATGTTCCGCGCTGCTATCGGTGCCGAGGCGCTCTACAATTTGCTCAAGGGCATCAACCTCGACACGTTCATCACGAAGGTGCGCGAAGATTACGAAAAGTCTGGTGCCGCAGAAAAAGATAAGCTCCGCAAGCGTCTCGCACTCGCCGAGGCGCTCAAGCGTGCTGAGGTGCGCCCTGAGTGGATGTTCCTCACGCGCCTCCCGGTGGTACCGCCGGCGCTGCGCCCCATGGTCGCACTCGAAGGCGGTCGCCACGCATCGTCCGACCTCAACGACCTCTACCGCCGCGTCATCAACCGCAACAACCGCCTCAAGCGTCTTCTCGCGATTCACGCGCCGGAAGTCATCCTCCGCAACGAAAAGCGCATTCTCCAGGAAGCTGTAGACGCGCTCCTCGACAACAGCATGCGCCGCGGTGCAGGCGTGCTCGGTATCTTGGGTGGCCGCCGCCGCGCGCTCAAGTCGCTCGCGGACTACCTCAAGGGCAAGCACGGTTACCTCCGCCAAAACCTCCTCGGTAAGCGCGTCGACTACTCGGGACGCTCTGTCATCGTGGTAGGTCCCGACCTCGCGCTCGACGAGTGCGGACTCCCGAAGCACATGGTGCTCGAGCTCT
Organism: uncultured Candidatus Saccharibacteria bacterium; assembly: GCA_964594735.1. Lineage (GTDB taxonomy): Bacteria > Patescibacteriota > Minisyncoccia > Phycocordibacterales > UBA2100 > UBA10103. The sequence continues at coordinate 21,233 of CAZQMS010000010.1, forward strand.
TCCGCCCGTTTGTCATCCAGGGACTCCTCGCGCGTGAACTCGCGTACAACATCCGCGGTGCCGGCCGCCTCATTGAAGATGAGGCTCCGGAGGTCTGGCCGATTCTCGAAGAGGCCATCAAGGACAAGTACGTCCTCCTCAACCGCGCCCCGACGCTGCACCGCCAGTCGATGCAGGCGTTCCGTCCGGTACTCATCGAAGGCAACGCAATCCAGGTGCACCCGCTCGTGTGCCCTGCATACAACGCAGACTTCGACGGCGACGCGATGGCCGTACACGTACCGCTCTCGGAAGCTGCCCAGCTCGAAGCGCGCATGATCATGTCTGCCAACAAGAACGTGCTCAAGCCGGGTTCTGGCGACGTCGTCGTTGCCTCGAAGCTCCTCGACATCGTCCTCGGCTGCTATTGGATGACCAAGTCTGTCGACGGACTCAAGGGCGAGGGCAAGGCCTTTCCGACCACCAACGCTGCGATTCTCGCGTACGACTACGGTGTCATCGACCTCCGCGCGAAAATCAAAGTGCTCCCGTCGGAGAACAAGAAGTACGCACAGTATGAGGGGAAAGTGTTTGAGACCACTGTCGGTCGCCTCCTCTTCAATTCGGTGCTCCCCAACGATTTCCCGTACCTCAATGAGGAAATCACCAACAAGCGCATGAGCGCGCTCGTGCACAATCTCGTCACGCACTACTCGCTCGACGGAATCCCGGCAATTCTCGACAAGATAAAAGCCTTCGGCTTCCGCTACGCGACGCACGCCGGTATTACGTGGTCTATTTCCGACGTTGTGGTGCCGAGCGTAAAAGACAAGATGCTCGAAGACGGCTACAAGGCAGTACAGAAGGAGGACGAGAGCTTCGAGAACGGCCTTCTCACCGACGAAGAGCGTCGCCGCGCGACCATCGACATCTGGGCGAAAGTCTCTGGCGATTTGCGCAAACACGTCGTCGATGTGCTCGACAAGCAGGGTCCCGTGCACGACATGATTACATCAGGTGCGCGCGGTTCCGTCGTCCAGCTCCACCAAATGGTGGGTATGAAGGGTCTCATCACCAACCCACGCGGAGAAATCATCGAATTCCCCATCACGTCGTCTCTCAAGCAGGGACTTACGCCCATCGAGTACTTCATCTCGACACACGGCGCTCGCAAAGGTCTCGCTGACACCGCGCTCAACACGGCGCGCGCCGGCTACCTCACGCGCCGCCTTTTCGACGTCGCGCACGACGTGGTCATCCTCGAAGAAGACTGCGGCACGAAAGATGGCGTGGAAATCAAGCGTCCAGGCAAGGAAAACATCGGCGGCAGCTTCGCAGACCGCGTCGCTGGCCGCGTACTCGCTGAGGAAGCGGGAAGCTTCAAGCGCGGGACGCTCCTCAACCGCGACGATGCGAAAGCAATAGAAGACGACGCATCTGTACAGGCTGTCGTGGTACGCAGCCCGATGAAGTGCAAAGTCGCACGCGGTGTCTGCCAGAAGTGCTACGGCGTAGACCTCTCGTCGGGCGAGATGATCGACCTCGGCGAAGCAGTCGGTGTCGTCGCTGCGCAGGCTATCGGCGAACCGGGTACCCAGCTCACGATGCGTACATTCCACACCGGCGGTGTCGCACAGACAGGAGGCGACATCACCATGGGTCTGCCGCGCGTCGAAGAAGTCTTCGAGTCGCGCATGCCGAAGCTCCCTGCGACCATCGCACGCGTAAGCGGCGTTATCGCTGACATCGTGCAAGACGGTCAGGAGAAGGTCATCACCATCGTTCCTGGCGAAGCGTCCTTGGCCAAGACAGCTAAGGCCGCGAAGAAGGAGACCGAATACCGCATCCATCCCAACCGCACCATCGTGGTGAAGAAGGGTGACAATGTGGAGAAGGGCGACTTCCTCACCGACGGCTCCGCAGACCTCGAAGAACTCTTCCTCTTCGCTGGCAAAGAGCGCGCACAGGAATACATCATCAACGAAATCACGCGCATCTACGAACTCCAGGGTGTATCGACGGCGCGTAAGCACCTCGAAATCATCGTCAAGCAGATGTTCAGCCGCGTCTCTGTCGTCTCGGCAGGGGATACGGGTGTCTCTGCGGGCGAGATAATCACCGATTTCGAGCTCGACCGCATCAACAAGGTCGCAAAAGATGCCGGTGGCGAGGGCGCAAAGGCCAAGCAGCTCCTCCTCGGTATCACCGAAGTCTCGCTCACGCGCGCGTCATTCCTCTCGGCGATTTCCTTCCAGAACACGCCGCGCAAGCTCGCGGAGGCTGCTGTGGGTGGCGCCGTGGACCGCCTTGTTGGCCTCAAGGAGAACGTCATCATCGGCCGTCTCATCCCAGCGGGCACGGGCTTCAAGGGAAGCAAGAAGCACGCGCTAGTCGATGAGATGGAAGCGGAGTACGCAGCAATGGCGCCAATCGAGCCAATGCCCGCGACCGACCGCGACCGCATCCCCATGGAGCGCTAAAGATGCGCGACGCACCAGGAAAAGCCGCCCCCACCGGGCGGCTTTTTCTATCGCGTCGCGTATGCTACATAGTGCCTAGGCACCAATTGGTCACAGGCAGAAGGAGGAATCATGCCGAGCATCAAGTTTCCGCAGCAGCGCTACGGCTGTTGCAGTTTGCCGCACGACAGCGACGCGACACAGGCGCTCGCCGCGTTCTATGCCGAGCATGGGAGGAACATGGTCGCAGCGGATTTCATTCTTGCCGCAAGTCACGCACGCGGGAAGTACAACCGCGTCCCGCAAAGGTGGTTCGAAGACGGCTACCAGCCCTTCTCCGAGGCGGAGCTCTGCGCTGGCAGTTGTTTGGGCGACGTCATTATCGCCATTCCGTTCGTGGGAGAGCGGCCGCTCACTGTGCATACGATTGGTGGGGTGCCGGACGACGACGTCGACCGTGTCGCGCGCAAGTTCCTCGAAGAGCTCATGGCGCGAGTAGGGGACCCCGCGCAAGCAGTGGCATCGTAATCTCAGTACCGAAAGAGAGACCTGGAGCTGAATGCTCCAGGTCTTCGCTTTTTATCGGCGAACGTGGTATCACATCTGAAGCGAAACATCCCGATTGAGGGGGAAAGCATGAATCAAGTCGATACGGCGCTGATGCAGACGGCGCTTGGTGTTCCATACCATATCTCAGCCGTACCGAACGGTCATCGCCGCAAGGCGGTAGAGCTGGGAATCCCGCTTGAGCAAGCCTACGTTGCGGGAGCTCTCAAGGCGCTCGAAATGGCGTCGTGGGCGAAGGATGCGGGCGCCATGCACTTCACGATTTTCGGCATGTCGTGTGAAAACAAGGCTAATCGCACGGATGAGCAGATTGATTCGCTCGTCGAAGGCGCACTCTGGTTCGCCGATCATGTGAGCCAATTGGACTGCAACGTCCACATCTTCGGCAAGCTCGAGGAATTCGCCGAGGTCGAGAAGTACAAACCGCTGTACGAACGTCTTTACGCGCTGCAGGCACGAAAACAAGACCCGAGTGCTTTCACCATCCACGTCGCTGCCAACTATTCCGGCATGCCGCAGCATGAACTCGGCAAGTTCATGCAGGAGCTTCGGTATCGGGGATTCGCAGAGGTCGAGAAGAATCCGGAGAAGTACTTGCTCTCCGGTGGGGTGCCGCCTGTGGATTTGTTCATTCGCTCGGGTGGTGAGCATCGCACGAGCGGCTTCATGCCCTTCCAGACCGCGTATGCTGAATTACGCATTCTCGACAAGCTCTGGCTCGACGTGACTGAGCACGACTTCAGAGAATCCCTGCGTTGGTTTGCAGAGCAGAAACGCAACTTCGGCAAGTGAGGGAACTCGTTCTTCGCAGCCCGGGCGGCAACGCCCGGGCTTTCGCTTTGAGAATGCGAAGCATTTGAGAAGACGAAAGCCGGCCGGAGCGATGAGAGCCGAGCACGGCGAATCTGCGAGGCGGGGCCTGCGTGCGCTCGCTGCGGCGAGCGACATGTGGGCCTTTCGCTTTTGTGGGGGAGATGCTATGAATTCCGTAGCGCAACGCAGTGAGGTCTGCCATGAATAGGGAAAAAGTACGTCAAGCGCTAACTCGGCTCGACGCCCAGTACCGCCCGACGAATGCGGCGGTAATCGCTGAATGCATTCGCATGGAGCTAAGCGAGGCGCGTGCATGCGACGATTCCGCGAGCGAGGCTGAAGCTCGTGTCGAGAGAATGCTGCGTGAGGAGTTTATCTATGCGAGCGTCACGTCTGCGTTCAAACTTGACGAACGTACCAACTTCGCACGTTGGGGCGTCTCGATGAAGTATCCGACGGGCGACGCGTTTCGTGTCTGCGAACTCGACTGAGGAGTGCACATGACGATTCGACTGTTTCCCTCAACTGCTCACCCTGACCGTACAACCGCGATTTTCTGCATGATCGTTGGCGGCATTGTTGGGGCAGCGGGCCCTCCGCTGATAGCGTGGTTCGTCGGCTAGCCTACGCAGCGTATGGTCGCGCCATTTGCGTGTCATCGCCCCGGTATTCTCGACCGGGGCGATTTTCTATAGAAAGTGCATAATGACCCCGATGGCGCTCGATACTGTCCAACAGATTAAGGATAAATTGTCGATACTCGATGTGGTGTCGCAATACGTGAAGCTCGAGCGGGCGGGGCAGAGCATGCGCGCGCGCTGCCCGTTCCATGCGGAGCGCACGCCTTCTTTCCACGTGTCGCCGGAGCGCGGCACGTACCACTGCTTCGGGTGCAATGTCGGCGGCGACATCTTCACATTCGTGCAGGAAATAGAGGGACTGGATTTCAAGGGAGCGCTCAAGATTCTTGCGGAGAAAGCGGGCGTGGAAATCGTGTACCCTGGCCGGGCAGGCGAAAAGAAAGGCGCACGCGATGACCGCGAGCGACTCTTCGAGCTGCTCGAGACCGCGACGATATTCTATACGGGGCAAATGACCGAGGAGGCGAAGAAGTATTTGAAAGAGCGCGGTGTGTCTGAAGAGACGGCGCATGAGTTCCGGCTCGGCTGGGCATCTGATGCGTGGGAAGCCGCATCCGACTACCTACGTGCAAAGAAGTTCTCCGACAAGGAGATCGTGGATGCCGGGCTTGCGGTAAAAGGCGATAAGGGGCTCCGCGACAAATTCCGCAACCGCATCGTATTTCCCATTGCCGACAGTGCGGGACGTATCGTGGGATTTTCCGGGCGCGTCTTTGGCGAGAAGGCTTCACCCGAGGCTCCCAAGTACCTCAATAGCCCGGAGACGTCGCTCTTTCACAAGTCCCGCATTCTCTACGGATTCGATAGGGCCAAAGTCGCCATCCGTAAGCACAATTTCGCCATTCTCGTGGAAGGCCAAATGGACCTTATTGCAAGCCACCAGGCAGGGTGGCCGAACACCGTCGCGGTCTCTGGCACGGCATTTACGCCCGAGCACGCGCAGCTCCTCAAGCGCATGAGCGACAACCTCGTCCTCGCGCTCGATGCCGACCAGGCGGGTATCAAGGCCGCGGGGAAAGCGGCGCGCGCGGCACTGCAGGGCGGACTCAATGTGAAAGTGGCGAAGCTGCCCACAGGACTCGACCCGGCAGACCTTATCGTGAAGCAGGGCGCCGACGCGTGGCGCGCTGCGATACGCGAGAGCAAAGACATCATTACATTTCTCCTCGACGTACTCGCAGAACACTTGCCGCAGCCCGACAAATTTCGCCGTGCGGTCGAGGCGATAGTGCTCCCGTACCTCTCCGACGTGCAGAGTCCGATTGAGCGCGAACAGTACATCAATGACATCGCGCGCCGTCTTAGCGTCTCCGAGACGGCAGTCCGCGAAGCATTTGATAAGACACCCAAGGTCTCTGGCGACGGCACGGTGCGCAAGGCGGCGACGCCGGCAAAGGTAGACGACAGCAACAAGGCCGATAGAGTACGGCAGGCGTACGCGCTCCTCCTCTGGCAGCGGTCGATGCCGAAGCCGGCACTCGACGTCGCTGCGTATGAAAAGGAACTCACAGATATCGTGGGGAAAGAATCGATGGATATTCTCGTCTCACTGCCAGAGACCGAGCGAGAATCGATGCGGTTCTCAGCGGAGCGCTTGCATGACAAAGGCGCGGGGGTGGAGAGGGAGGCGCGCGCCCTCCTCTCAGTGCTTCGTCGAGAACAGCTCGCAGCTCGCCTCGCGGCCGCTGCCGCGGCTCTCAAGACGGCCGAAGGCATCGGGGACGAGGCGGAGGTAGGCAGGCTCATGGGTGAGTGCAAGTTATTAACAGCCGAGATTGCCAAATTCCACGCTGGGGTGTAGACTCTGCAGACGTTCGCGCAAGAGGTGGTACATAGGGCGCGAGCACTGGAAAAGTCAGCTTCCGCATGACGGGGCTGTTTTTTGCCTTGCATATCTTGATTTTCATTTTCACAGCATCTTCATCGAGAAAGTACGAGTCTTGACGGACCTCACACAATATTTATGGCGAAACCAAAAAAGAAGAAAGCGGCCAAAAAGGGAGCGGCCAAGTCCCGCACCTCGCGCGTGCGTGGTAAGGCGGTGAATCGCACAAAGAGCCGCCGCTCCGCGGTCTCGCGCGCCAAGCGCACGCAGCCAGCAAAGCAGCCCGCGAAGCAGCCTGCACCTCAGGGCCGCGTGAAAAAGCAGCTCGCCAAGCTCCAAGGTCCTGCCATCAAAGGCGGTAAGCAGCAGGAGAAAGTCGACGCGCTCATCACGCTCGGCCGCGAGCGCGGATACATCACGTACGACGAAATTCTCCGCGAGTTCCCGACCATCGAGGACAACATGACACTCCTCGAGGAGATGTACGAGCGATTTAGCACAGCGGGGATAGATGTGCTCGAAGGCGGCGGCATGCTCGAAGACACTTCAGCCGATTTGATACTCCAGAGCAAGAAACTCCAGAATCGCCGCTCCGACAGCAACTACGACAGCGTTCAGATGTACCTGCGCGAGATAGGTCAGTACCCGCTCCTCAACGGCCAGCAGGAGAAAGACCTCGCCAAGCGCATTCTCCTCGGCGACGACGAGGCGCGCGGCATCCTCGCCCGCTCCAACCTCCGCCTCGTGGTCTCTATCGCCAAAAAATATGTAAACAGAAGCCCCGACCTCACGCTCCTCGACCTCATCCAAGAGGGCAACCTTGGCCTCTTCAAAGCTGTCGACAAGTTCGACTTCACCAAGGGCTTCAAATTCTCGACCTACG
>CAZQMS010000011.1:0-16923 GCA_964594735.1 uncultured Candidatus Saccharibacteria bacterium
AACCGATACGGAGTTTATAACTCTTTCTCTTAGGATGGACGGAACAAAAGAATGTGCATTCTTGCGAATGCTCTTTTGAACTATCTATTACTTGTGTGTTGTGTTTCTTTACCCTGAGCATTCGCACCTTGCGAATGTCGAAGGGTTTCTTACCAATGTTGTTGCATTGATTGTTTGTCTCGGACCCGCTACAGGTCCGAAACGATTGTCTATTCCTTTGTCAAAGTTCAACCACCCCTCTCCAGTTCGCCCAGAGACGAATCCGGTTCCAAGGCCCAGGCGCTAGCGCACACCAGGCAGAAGCCATCAGGAGCGATGGTCAGGGCATTATAGGCATGTATCCAGGGGAGTCAAGCATACCTGGGGCGCTGTGGAAGAACGTCCCGCAATAAGAAACCGCCGGCGCGCGAGGTGCGCCGGCGGCAGATCGTGACCAGGCGCCGTTAGCCCTGGCGGGGCTTCACTGCTCGGCACCAGCGAGACTTTGGAAATTCCGCAGTGGCATCCTTCCGCTTCTTGAGCGCCTGCCGACGCCGCTGCTGCTCGGCCAACCTGGAACGTCTTGCAGTCTGCCTCCGCGCCATGCGCACCTCCATTTTCGCGGCCACTGCAGCCGCGCTCAGGGTACGGTAAACCAATTCCCCAAAAAAGAAAACTGCCGGCGCGCGCTGCGCGCCGGCTCGTCCTAGTCTAGACATGCGAGGCCCCAGGGATTGCCTGCAAGGACCGGCTTGAACCGCATGCATATCTGCGCAGACCACAGCAAGGTATTGAGTGTCTCTTTTTCCCCTGCGGAACAATTGCGAACGCGTTCGATACGATGCGCCTTCCCGTTCGCCTCTCCCACGATGCGGCAAAGCTGCCAATCCGTCGTCCCGTACGCCGTGAGCATCCACCCGACGCGAAAGCTGCGATTACACGGGGAAATCGCGTTGCGTATCGACATCTCGTCGTACCGTTTCCACCTGTCCGTCCAGACCATTGATTCCTCCTATGAAACGAGTCTTTTTGAGATGGCGAGCACGCCGTGCGGCGTACTGATGGGTATGCAGACTATTCTCCCCGAGAGCTCCAGCATGTCGAGAAGCATGGATTCCGAATCGTCGCACCAGCGCATGAGTGCGCACGCCTCCGCCTTTTCCTTGATGAAGCACACGCCCTCGATTGCGTAGAACGCCCATACGCCGTCGCTCGAACGTGCCGCGTAGGCGCTCGACCGCGGTCGGATTGCTGCTGTTATCTCATGTGCTGTGAATTGCCTTCGCATGTCTTGTCCTTTCAAAGAGCTGTGCAAACGAGAAGAGGCCCCGCTTGGGGCCTCTTGGATTCGCTTGCGAGTTTGTGTTTACGCGCGCGCCAAAGAAGGCCCCGTCGAGACGACGACCTTATTGACGACGATAAACTGTGAAGCCTTGTGCCTCATATTTTGAATGTAACAGCCTCTGCGGAACCGTCAAGCCTGCCTCGCGCAGACGGGCAAATGAAATCCCCCGGGCGGCAACATGCCGTCCGGGGGTCTTTTTCGTTTCGAGTGTCGCTACTTGCCTGCGGGGTCGGTCGAATGCACCCCCGACCTTTTCGCAAGCAGCTTACACAACGCGCCGATGTACGCGTTGGCCGAGGCCACAAGTGTGTCGACGTCGGTGCCGCGCGCGGTCACTGCGCGACCGAGGTTCGAGAGTCGAACAGACACTTCGGCCTGTGCGTCAGTGCCAAGCGTGATGCCGTGCACTTGATAGAGCTCCAGTACCGCATCGTGCGGCACGAGTGCTTTGATGCAGTTGAAGACTGCATCCACAGGTCCGTTGCCCTCCCGCTCCTCTGTCGCGAGTTGACCGTCGGTATCGAGCTTCATCGTCGCCCTCTGCGGTCCGTTGGTACCGGCCATGACAGTCAGCGAGACGAGCTTGATTCGCTCGTGCGCACGAGCGATTTCCTCGTCGACGAGCGCTTCGATGTCTTCATCGTAGATTTCCTTCTTGCGGTCCGCGAGAGCCTTGAACCGCGCGAAGGCATCGTCGAGCTGGTTTGCACCCAGCACATAGCCGAGCTCTGCGAGCTTCTTTTCGAAGCCCGCACGGCCGCTGTGCTTGCCGACCGGCAAAGACGTCTTGCTCGCACCCACGGTCTCGGGGACCATGATCTCGTAGGTCTGGGTGTGCTTGAGCATGCCGTCCTGATGGATACCGCTTTCGTGGGCAAACGCATTGCGCCCGACGATTGCCTTGTTGTACTGCACCGGGAACGATGTCGCCGTCGACACGAGCTTGGAGGCGCGCGTCAGCATAGTGGCATCGATATTCGTCCAAAAGGGCAAAACATCGTTGCGCACCCGCATCGCCATTACGACCTCTTCGAGCGCAGCGTTGCCTGCCCGCTCGCCGATGCCGTTGACGGTGCACTCGATTTGCCGCGCACCTGCCTTGACGCCGGCGAGCGAGTTGGCGACTGCCATACCGAGGTCGTTGTGGCAGTGCACCGAGAAGCGTGCCTGGTCGGCGTTCGGAACGCGCTCGCGCAGCATAGCTATGAGCGCGAAATACTCCTCCGGCACGGTGTAACCGACCGTGTCAGGGATGTTGATAGTCGTCGCGCCCGCCTTGATGGCCGCTTCGACACACCGGCACAAGAAGTCGTGTTCGGTGCGCGTCGCGTCTTCTGCTGACCATTCCACATCATCGGTGTGGCTTCGTGCACGAGTGACCTGCGCAATGACCATCTCGTAGACCTCGTGCGGTCGCTTCTGAAGTTTGTACTTCATATGGACCGGGGAGGTCGATATGAAGGTGTGGATGCGCTTGCGCGCGGCCGGCTTGATGGCCTCCGCACAGCGGTCGATATCGTGAGGCGCGGCACGCGAGAGGCCGCAAATCACGGCGTTCTTCGCACGCTGTGCGATTTCGCGCACGGCGGCGAAATCACCTTCCGAGGCAATTGGGAACCCCGCCTCAATGATGTCGACGCCCATGTTGTCGAGGAACTCCGCGACTTCCAGCTTCTCCTCGTGCGTCATGGTCGCTCCGGGGCATTGTTCCCCGTCGCGCAAGGTCGTGTCGAAGATGACAACTTGATTTTCTGCATTCCCAGCCATTTCCATTCACTCCTGCTTGAGGTTTCGGATGCCCCGACGGGCGGTTTGTGACTGAAACACTCTTACGAAGTCAAAGAACTAACGAATGTGCGCTCTCCATGTCTATATAAGAGAGGAGGCCCCGGTGAGGGGCCTCCTTGTTTCCGAATCTTTGTGATTTAGAGACAAGCAGAACCCCCACCGCATGGGCTAAGAAGGAGTCCAAGGAGGAGGGCCGACGGCTTGTAATTCATATCTTGAGAATAACGCCTGAAGCGGGGCTGTCAAGAAAGCATTGTCCCCGCCAAAAAGCGGGGACAAAGAACCACTGCCGAATCACCTCTTGCCCGATTGGCTCATGAGAACACCTACCGTAGTCCTGGTGCGCTCAATCTGCTGCACGAGCACCCCGGGTGAGACGCCAAAAGCCGTTGCGGCTGTTGCGATAGCGCCGTACACCCTGTCGTGCACTACTTCGGGCTGAACCGCAATCGCATCCGCCAGCGTACGCATACGCAAGCTTTCGCATCCCGGAACTGCACGTAGGAGCCGCTCGGCGAGCGAACGAGCCTCCTCAATGTTTTCAGGTGGTTGAGCGAGTGGCTGAAAGCTCTGTTCGATGCGTTTGATCAGGGCCGACTTCGGATCCGCACCCACATCGCTTGGCGCGACATTCGACACACCGGCTCCCGCTTGCAGCAGTAGATCATCCATTGCCAATCCTCCCTCGGGTTTGAGTGAACAAAAAGAACGCAGTACTCAAGATGAAAGGCCCCGCTGAGGGGCCTTTCGTTTTGCGTACGTTTGATGAACGTTAGCAGCGCGAAAGCCCCGACGACGGGGTAATAATCGAAATGATAATTCCGACTACCTGTGCGCTTCTACAGCTCATATCGCGATGCTACCACCGAGCAGTGCATCGTCAAGACTTGACCCATAAGCGTAAGGCGCTACGCTGTCGGGAGACAAAGCCTGTGATTCGGTTCCTGGCAGTGGCTGGGGTTCGGGCCGGATTTACCCTGAGTCCGCCAGCGGGCGAATCGAAGGGTGAGGCGGTCATGCGAGAGTATGACCCGGGTTCTCCCGTAACAGAGATGGTTCCGACTCATGGTCGGGATAAAGAACAATTTGCATTCTCTACGAACTACGGTCTGCAAATTGCTAAACTAAGGTGGCACCGCGAAATGAAAATCGCCCTTACTGCACAAGACTTTTGTGCTGTAAGGGCGATTTTTGTTTCCACCACTCAGAACCTTGAAAGGAGCAGATGATGACGGAACAACCTCCCCGCATCATGGAATGCAAAGTGTCGGGAGTCGCGGCAACAGACCGCAACTTCTTCGGTGGCGCGTGTCAGAGTTACCTACTCAAGCACGAGAAGGTCGACCTGCGCATCGATTGGAGCGGCGGTGAGGACGGCACGGCCAACGTGGAGGTCGTCCTCGACGCGGGCGAATTCGACTTCCCCCGAGTCGCGCGGCGCATCACCGAAGCCCTCGCCGAGACCTACCTCGCAGCGCCGCGTGTCATCCCCAAGCACGATCTTTCAAGCGCGGCATAATGCCGCGCCACTGAGCGAAACGCCGGCCCTGTGGCCGGCGTTTTCTATTTCAGCTTTTCCGCCGCGATGAAGCTCGTGTAGTTGAATTTCAAATCCTGAATTGACTCTTCGAGTATATCCAGCTTGTACACCTGCGCGGCAGCACGCGCGGCTATCACCGCCGTCGAGGCCGGCAGCTTCCCGCTCGCAAGGTCTTCCGCAGCTTTTGCGGTATCCATGTATTCTTTTATCTTCACTTTCGGCCACACGCGCTTGAGGTACATGCGGCACTGCTTTATCGCCTGGTCATGCGAGGTGATGGTCTTTATCTTGTCGGCAGTCACCCCCTTCTTGACGAGCAGATTGTGATGGACGTCTATCTCAAAAATCTTCTTGATTTTAAAGCGGTGCGCAGCCATCGCGTGCACTGCTTCGATGACAATGCCGCCGTTGCTGTTCTCTATCGGGAAAATACCGATGTCGATTGTCCCGTCTTCCAGGTGCGAGAGCACATTCTCGGCCGACACGAGGTACTCGACGGAGAACTTCTTGATGCCCGCTTTTGCTGCGTACGTCCGCCCCGCCTCTTCCGAGAAACTCCCCTTTGCACCCATCACGCCGATTTTCGTCATAGTTCGCGCCATCCTACGCTCTTGACAGTACTTTGCCAAGGTATAAGCTCCACGGTAATGAGTCGACTTGCAGCAGCCGTGTATTTCTTTAGCTACTTCTTTTGGACAGAGGGGGCTCTGGCATTTGCGACACGGACGAGATAAAAACCAACCGCAAACCAACCAGAAGCCCCCTCCCCAAGAGGGGGCTTCTTCGTTGGAGTCCGGAATCTGGGTCGAACGACTTCGAAGCAGATTCCGGGCCAAAGTGGCTCGGTGCAGGCGTAAGGAGCCTGTAGGCTCTTTACATCTGCATAACCGCCAGAAGGCAGAAAGGGATTGTCATGCGGAAGAAACTGTTGGTCGTCGCCCCGGGCAACTGGGGCTTCGCCGAGGGAAACCACTTCCTCCAAGTCCTCACCGATGCCGGCTTCGACGCCGCCGTCGCAACCGGTGAAGAAGACCAGCTTCGCGGCCAGGACTATATGCTCGTACTTCTCGGCGGCGACAGTCACACCGTCTCGCTCAGGCGAATGGGAGAAGCGGCGAGGCGCGAGAACGTAGAAATCCTCTACATGAACACTCCGCTTCCTGACGCCAAGGTCATCGAGACCCTTGTCGCCAAGATCGAGGAGTGCCAGCCACCGCTCCGCGCGGTCGGTTGAAACTCTCCCAAGGAGGTACGGTATGGCGAAACAGTCGATTGTGGTCGAGTACGATGAGGGCTCGGTTTTCGCTCGCGTCCTTACGTCTGTACAGGAAGAGCTCGGTCATCACGGTAACCCGACGCAGGCGGTGATCGACGCAACGACCCTCTACGCGATCGAGAAAGGATTGCCGCCGTTCAAGAAAAAATAAGGCGGGTTGGATATGCAAGAGCGCCGGTCGAAAGACCGGCGCTTCTCTTTTTGACATTTTCTTTGGGAAGATTATAGTGGACGCAGTAAAGGTCATTGATCCGGGTCCCGCATCCGCCAGCTGGCGGAGCATGCGGGGTTGGGCCCGGTGAGCCTGCCTACCGGCAGGCAGGACCGGTTTCTGCGCAAGTGGAAGCACGGGTTCTCCCGTAACAGAGATAACTGGTGTCGCCAAAAGTTAGCTAGGCGGAGCCAGTGAGAACAAACTAAGGTGGCACCGCGACGGAAAATCGCCCTTATTACACGAGTACGTATTCGTGTAGTAAGGGCGGTTTTTGTTTTGGTACCGCATACCGGAACAGGAGGCGCCGCACGGTTCTTTCTGTTCTTTCACAAAGGAGACGACGATGAGCGGATTTTCTGATAAGGGCGAGGGTGGGACCAATGATTTTCCGGCATGGGACAACCTTGCCGAACCTTCAAAAGCAACCGTCGATACGGCTTCGACTCGCAAGTGCGGGAAGGATGCGGATAAGCCGGCGACCGTCAGCGGCGGATTCTGCAACCCCGACCGCACCAAGCGAACTGGCGGAAGCGGGTGGTCATAAAAGGAGCGCCTCGTCATGTACTCATGGAATCACATGCAGCCGACCCCGCAGCGGGGGCGAACTCTCTTCTTGGAAGTACCCCGACTCTGGGTGCCGATGCACGAAGCAATCCGTATCGCAGCGCCAAAGACGCCTGAGGGTGCTCTTATCTGGAAAATGCACGACGACGCGTACGAGACCGAGCGGACGGCCATGATGTTGGTGAACTTCGGCCGGTCGATAACAGGAGATGCGGCCATTGAGTGGGGCGAACGGCACTGGATGAAGCTTTCGAGCTTCCGTGATGTGTGCGCTCTGAGTGCTCACATGCCAGAGCTTTACCGGACACTCGGGACTGACCCGGCGGGCATCGTGGCGACGAGAGAACAAGAGCACGAGGGCATCTGGCGTGCGGGGTGCATCTGGCTCGGCAGTGTGCAACACGAAGCTGCGTACATCCCTACACGATACCCGCTCCACGATTCGTACTGGTTTCTCTTCCTGTGACAGAACGCCGGCCTTCGGGCCGGCGTTTTCTTTTTTGCATACGAGCAAAGCCCCGTCCGCCGGTAGGCGGAGGGGGCTTTGAGATATCTTTCGTTCCAGGAGAAGGGTCGAAACCCTTGGCTAACTTCACACTGACTGCCCTCTGTTTCTATTTCGAATGCGCGGGCACGGGAGGTCTGGAACTGCTCTTACGTTTAATAATATCACTCCTAGAATCCTTGTCAAGGCCTTCGCAATGCGTCGTACGACGGCTCAACAGAGCCCTACTTGGAGCGCCACCTCTCTACCGCCACCAGAAGCGGGGTCGCCAAGAAGATTGATGAGTACGTACCAGCGACGATGCCCACGAGGAGCGTCAGCGCAAAATCCTGTGTGGACGCGGGTCCGAGCATATAGAGAGCGAAGAGCGCGAAGAGTGTCGTGACCGAGGTGTTCATCGAACGCACGAAAGTCTGCTTGAGCGCACGACCTGCTGTCTCGGCAAAGTCTTCTTTCTTTCCCTTCTCTTCATTGATGCGGAGGTTCTCACGGGTACGGTCGAAGACCACGATGGTGTCGTGCACCGAGTAGCCAAGAATCGTGAGCATCGCCGTCACGAAGAGCGTGTCCACTTGGGCGCCCCACAGGTACCCAAAGACGGAGAACGCGCCGAGCGGGACGATGACGTCGAAAAAGAGCGTGACGAGCGCGATGAGACCGTACATCCAGCTCGATACCGGCTTCGAGACCTTGCGAAACGCAAAGGCGATGAAAAAGAGGATGCAGAGGAGAACGAGGCCGATGGCGATGTACGCTTTGTTGCGCAGTTCTTCGCCGATGGTCGGTCCCACTTCCGAGAGCTGCGAGATCGACGCATCTGTGCCAGAAATGGAAAATGTCTCGGCGAGATTGTCACGCTGCACATCGCTCAGCGTCGCAGCGCGGAGCGTGTAGCCATCGTCCCCCGTCTCACGCAGCGAGAAGGAAGTGAATCCCGCGTCTTCGAGCACATCGGTGAGCGCAGCGACTTCCGGCCTCGCACCGTCGTAGCGTACCTCGACGAGCGAGCCGCCCGTGAAGTCGGTACCGATTTGTAGGCCGAAGCTAAAAAGCGCACCGACAGAGGCGATCGTGAGGAGCGCCGAGATTGCAAAATATATGCCCCTGTTTTTGATTATCGTCATACGCGTGTACCTGCTCCAAAAAGGAATTTTCTGAATCCGTGTTTGGCTTCTATCCCGAGCGCGAGCAAGAATGTGCGCGATACCGTGATGGCACTGAGCATCGAGACGAGCACGCCGAGCCCGAAGACAAGCGCGAAACCCTTGATGAGCGACGTACCAAACCAGAAGAGGATGACCGCGGTTATCATCGAAGAAATATTAGAGTCGCGTATCGAGAGCCAGGCGCGAGAAAAGCCGTCGCGAATCGCATCCTGAGTGCTTTTGCCCGCAATGAGTTCTTCGCGCATGCGCTCGAAGATGAGCACATTCGCATCGACTGCCATACCTATCGAGAGGATGAACGCGGCGATGCCCGCGGCAGTGAGTGTGACGGGGATGAGCTGGAAGAGCGCGAGCATCACGAGTACGTACATGAGGAGCGCTGCGCTCGCGACGATGCCGGGGAGCCGGTACCAGAGCAGCATGAAGAGCGCGACGAAGGCCACGCCGACGATCCCGGCCATGATGCCGTCTTGGACAGCTTCAGCGCCCAGTGTGCCGGAAACAGTCTGTGTGGAAATGAGCTCTATCGGCACCGGGAGTGCGCCGTAGTTCAAGTTGCGCGCGAGCTCTCTCGCTTCCTCGGGAGCAAAGCCGCCGGAAATCACCGCCGTGCCGCCCGGAATCGGCTCGCGTATGACCGGCACCGATATCGGCTGACCGTCGAGGAAAATGCCGAAGTACCGTCCGACATTGTCACTCGTCATGCGTTCAAATATGTCGGAGCCCTCGGAGTTGAAGGTGAGGACGACGACCGGCTCGCTCACCATGCCGGGCCCCGTCTGGAACTGCAGCTGCGCAGTCTCGAGGTGCTTTCCTGTGATGGATGCGTTCTCAAAAGCTGCCGCGATGCTCGAGGTCGACATCTCGTCGATTTCCTCGACACCTTCTTTCATCATGCGGAACTCGAGGACGGGCGTCTGGCCGATGAGTTCGATTGCCATCTGGGTGTCCGTGACACCGGGAAGCTCGATGATGAGCCTCTCCTCCGGCTCACCCGCAAAGAGTCCGGCTTTCTGTGTCTGCACGATGGGCTCGCCGACGCCGAAGAGGTTGACGCGACGCTCTATGGTGTCGCGCAGCGCCGCCATCGATTCGTCTGCATCATCGCCCGCTATCGCCGAGAGGTCGGCTCGGTACACGAGCTGCGTACCGCCCGAGAGGTCGAGGCCGAGCTTAAAAGGGTGCGAACCAGCCGTCTGGCCCGAAAAGACGTACCAGCCAAGCCCCACGCCGAGGAGGAATATGATGAATGCCCAAAAACGCGTATTTCCCATTGCGCTGCAGTATACGCGAGCTTCATGGCCGCGCAATCAAGCCATTTTCAACGGGTCAGACGGGGTCTGAGGCGTTGCCGGGCGGGCTCATCAACGAGCTATTGATTCGTCTCTACCAAATCGAGCAAGTTGCGGAAAATCATGGCGACTGCCAAGGGGCCGACGCCGCCGGGGACAGGGGTGAATACAGAGGCTTTTTCTGCGCACGCGGGGTCTGCGTCGCCGCGGATGACGCCGCCTTGCTCAGATGCGCCGGCGTCGATAATAGCCGCCCCCTCTTTGATGTGCTCGGGCTTGATAAAGCCAGGCTTGCCCGCACCACACACGACAATGTCGGCCTCTTTGAGGTCTTCGATGCTTCCCTCTTCAAGCGTGAACATAGAGACTCGTGCGCCGAGCGAGCGGAGAAGCGTAGCCGAGGGCGCGCCCACGAGCCTGCCTGCACCCACGACGACAGCGCACTTCCCCGCTGTTTCTACATTCCCGCGCTTGAGCATCTCCCAGACTGCCAGAGCAACCGGGGCTCGCACGATTCTCAGATCTTCAGAAACAGCGGGGTTGATTGCGTCGACATCTTTCTCAGCAGGAATCGTGCGAAGAATTGCTTCGGTATCCAGATGCTGCAAGAGAGGCAATTGCACAATGACCGCATCGGTGCGAGAAGCGAGCTCGCGCACAACTTCGACGGCAGCCGCCGTATTCCCGTCGTGGGGAAGATCGGCACGTTCCATTCTCACGCCAAGCCGCTCCGCAGCGGAGCCTTTGATGCGCACAAACGACTCAATGACCGGATTCGCTCCACCCTGGCCGGACAGGCTCACCACGATGCCGAGCGTAAGCGGCTGCTGCAAACGCTCGCGCCGCTCCTTGAGCGACGCATAGATGTCTTCGGCGATTGCCCGGCCGTCAAGAATCATGACAGATTGAAGATTTTCTTGAGTTCGGATACGCCGTCTTCGAGCCTCACTTTCGGTTCCCACCCAAGGAGTTCTTTTGCGCGCGTGATATCGGCAAGCGAGTCGTGCGCTTCGATGCGCGGTGCCTCATAGACGATTTCTCCACCAAACATTTCCGCGAGAGTCTGAATCGACACGTTGCGCCCAGCACCGATGTTGATGACGTCGCCTTTCCCTACCTTGTCGCTTTTCGCAGCAAGCATATTTGCCGAGACCGCGTCCGACACGTGCGTGAAATCTCTCGTCACGGTACCGTCGCCATAGATGGTGATGGGTACATTGTTTTTGCGCGCCGTGATAAAGCGACCGATGGCGAGTGCGTAGGGACCCTCCGGATCGAGGAGAGGTCCGTAGATGTTGAAGTAGCGCAGGCTCACGGTCTCGAGCTTGTAGATGCTCGGCCAGAGCGAGGTAAACATTTCGGCCGCGTACTTCTGCAGACCATACGGGTGCACCGGCGCAGCTGGCATGTCTTCCTTGAGGGGAAGAGTTTCCTGGGAACCATACGCCGAGCTTGAGCTGGAATACACGATGCGCCGCACGCCCGCGTCTGTCGCAGCTTTCAGTGCTGAGACAGTGCCGGTGATGTTGTTCTCTGTCGTATCGAGCGGCTCTTCGATAGAGACCTGCACACGCGGCTTCGCGGCCGTGTGGAAGACCACATCCGCGCCCGCGAAGACTTCTGCGAGCTTACTCGTCTCTCGAATGTCGAGCTCATGGTACGTGACTCCAGAAAAGAAACGTTCCTCTATCTTGCCCGCGCAGTAGTTGTCGACGCTGTGCACCTCAAAGCCCTGCGAAAGGAGCTCCCTCGCGAGATTGCTCCCGATGAACCCAGCACCACCCGTTATGACGACTTTTTCTCCCATACTCGCATCTTACCAGAAACTCGCATTCCGCGCGGCCACAGAGCTAGGGCGTAATAAACGAACGCAGCCGTGCGTTGAGCCAACTCAGAGTGAAGTCGAAGCCTTGCGTAAGCGGCCGATCGAGCTGCGTCAGCTGCTGCCAGTACGACCCTGCTCTGCGGTCTTCAATGTTGTCTGATTGCGGGAGACGCGCCCACCTGTCGACGTCAGGAGAAAATGTGTGCTCGGAATCAAAAAGAGTGCGGGGAACAAGATTCTCTGCGGTTTGAGCTCCGCCCGATTGCTGTAAAGAGGACTGAGCCCCGAAGTCACTTATGCGTATGAGTTCCTGATATGTATCGCTCGAACGAAGCTTTTCAGATATCGAGCTGTCGTACTGAAGCGGCTTTGCCCCTCGGTCGGCATATTGAATTAGTGCCCACGTCGCGTCTGGATTATTTCGCATACTGTTTGGGTCAAGCCGTTCGCTCGTGTGTGCCTCATCGAGCGTACTGAATGCATCTTGGACAATGTCGTTGGCATTCATCGGCACACTTGCGTTAAGGTGCACGCGCGCCAGTTCGGATGCTTCGCGCACCGACATCTCTTTGAGTCCATCACTTTCGCCGAGATCCACTCCCTCGGGCACTTTTCCTGAAGCGTCACCGACAAGGCGAACGTTGCACCTGCCTTCCGGCACACCCGACGATGGCCTCGTGATGAGTGTAATGACTCCCTCCCCAAGCGACGCCACTCCCTCCCTGCCCGTGCAGGCATAATCCCGGACGTTGCCACTTGGCGCTCTCCCCGGCAGAAGTACTGCCCCAAAACACTCATCGAGGGTGCCAGACTTTTGTACTGAAATGCTTTTCGCGACACCGTCGTCCTGCTTCTCTCGCGCGCGCTGTTTAGCATCTGCACACGATGCTGGTGCTGCTGCCGTCAGCGAGGGTTCGGCGGCGGCGGCGAAAGTGGCCGCACGATCGCCATGGATAGGTGCCCCCAAGAGGAAAAGTAATCCGAACAGTGCTGATGCCGCATCGGCCATACTATGTCCCGCGCGCGGTCAGCGCGATGCGCACCGTCTGAAGAATGATGAAGATATCGAGCCAGAGCGAGCGGTGCTTGAGGTAGTAGAGGTCGTAGGAAAGCTTCTCCTTGGTCTCCGCAACGTCTGCTCCATGGTGCGGGTGCCTGTCGTGGCGCAGCTGCGCCCAGCCCGAAAGACCCGGGGAAACGAGGTAGCGTGCGTTGTAGTACGGAATACGCGCGCTGTACTGAGCAGCGAGCGCCGGGAGCTCAGGGCGAGGGCCCACGAGTGAGAGGTCGCCACGCACCACATTCCAGAGCTGTGGGAGCTCGTCGATGCGCAGGACGCGGAGTATTTTACCGACGCGCGTTACGGTGAGTTTTGTCTTGCCCAATTCGCCATATTCGCCCTGGTCGTTGCCGCTCATGCTGCGGAACTTGTACACCTTGATAGGTCTCTGGAACCGACCGACGCGCTCTTGCGTGATAAAGATGTCTCCGCCATCATCGAGCTTTATTGCGAGCATGACGAATGGATAGAAAATAAGTGACACGGTACCGATGACGAGCCCACCGAGCACGTCCATGACACGTTTGACGAGGTCGTACACCGTCGACGCGCTCACGTGGCGCAGAATCCACTCGTAATCGATAAGCGAGAGTGGCACGCGGTCGAAGACTTCCTGGTAGAGCTCCGATGCTTCGACGAGCGCAAATTTGTTCTTCTGAAAGGCCGCATCGTACATGATGGGGAGTGCCGCAGCGACTGCCTTGTCGGAGAAATCTGCCACGAGGAAGGTCACGTCGTCTTCGCCTGCGACACGGCACGCCTGCTGGATGACCTCGTGCGACGGCGCCTCCCCCGTATCCAGGACATACTCGAATGCGAAGGTGGCGTACGGGTCTTTGGATATCTCCTCGGCGAGCGCTTTGGCATCGGGGCCGTGCGCGATGAGGACACCGCGGAGCTTCTTGGAGCGGGGCATCCGCGTGAAGACAATGCCGCGCCACGCGAAGATGAGTATGAACGACACGATGAGATAGAGGAGCAGAATCGTTTTCGGCGAAAGACCGAACGATGGAATGAAGAAGAAAAAGAGTGCCGCAGTCATCATGTTGATGATTTGCGTGTAGAGAATCGTCGTGATGAGCCGGCTGCGGAAGATACGCGTATGTCTGCCGTAGAGACCGGCGAGGAAGAAGACGGCGACCCAGGCCGCAAAGAGGAGGGAGAAGGGCCTGAGGTGCAGCAAGAAGAGCTCCCACGACGGGGTTTCCATGTAGCGCAGCGCCAGCGTCAGCCAGAGCGACACCACGAAGACGACCAGGTCACCGGAGAGAAGGAGCAGGTACTCCCTTTTAGGTACGAGTGTCATATTTTCATGTATCATGGCATCGACCAGACTATGAATCAAGAAACGGCTCTACGGCGCCGAAAAGTGCTGCTCGTCATCACCAAATCCAATTTCGGTGGTGCGCAGCGCTATGTCTATGATACGGCCCGGATGCTCGATGCGGAGCGCTTCGAATGTGCGGTTGCTACGGGACCGGCGCAGGGCATGTCGCAGCCGGGCTCGCTTATCGAAAAGCTCCAAGCGCGCGGGGTGCGGACACTTTTTATCCCCGCCCTCTCGAGGGATGTCGGTTTCGCAGACATCCCCGCGTTTTTTGCCCTTGTCCGCCTTTTCCGCTCCGAGCGGCCAGACATCGTGCACCTCAATAGCTCGAAAGCAGGTGGTCTCGGCGCGCTTGCCGCGAGACTCACGCGCGTACCCCGTATCATCTTTACCTCGCACGGACTCGCGTACGATGAACCCCGCTTTTTCTTAGCGAGAGCGGCCATATTCCTTTTTTCCTGGCTTACCTTTCTCCTATCTCACGCTGTCATATGCGTCTCTGAGGATTCTGCGCGGCGCGTAGCAGCGCTGCCCCTGTGCAGACGGCGCGTCCACCTCATTCGCAACGGCATCGAGCCGATTGATTACCTGGGCACTGCTGAGGCTCGCGCAGAGCTCCTCCGCCACACGGCGCCTGTAGCGTCCGGCGTCGCGTGGCTCGGCACTATCGCCGAGCTTGTTCCCAACAAGAGCCTCGGGTATGCGCTGCGCGCGTGCGAGGAACTCAAAAAAAGCGGGCGGGCATTTGTGTTCTGCATAATCGGCACTGGCGACCAGGAGAAGATGCTCGCCGAATCGGTTCGCAAGCGCGGGCTTGGCAATGAAGTCCGTCTCCTCGGGTATATTCCGGATGCCGCGCGGCTGCTCAAAGCGTTCGACATTTTTACCCTCACCTCGCGCAAGGAAGGCCTCCCGTACGTGCTCCTCGAAGCGGGGCAGGCGCAAGTCGCAGTCGCAGCGACCGACATCGCGGGTATCCGCGACATCGTGCAAAACGGCGTAAGCGGTGCACTCTCGACCACGCGCGACCCCCAGCAATTTGCCGACGCACTGTGCGAGCTTATCGATGATAGTGCGCTCAGGACGCGCTTTGCTGCCGCACTCAAAGAGCGGGTGGAGGAAGAATTCTCGATTGAAAAGATGGTGCAGTCGACGCAAGCGCTCTACGAAGCCCGCGACAGGTAGGCTAGAGAGCGCCGATAAGTTCGGCGTTGTCTCGCGCGCGCACGACAGACCGCGCGTTGCGACGCATGCCCATGAGCATGCCGAGCGCTGCGAATTCTGTCAGTAGGTGCGAGCCGCCGTAGCTCATCAGTGGCAGCGTCGTCCCGGTAATCGGCAAAAGCCCCATGTTCATCCCCGCGTGCACGATGAACTGCGAGAAAAAGTAGATAGCAATACCGACCGCAAAAAGCGATGCGAAGTTGTCGGGAGCGTAGAGCGCGTAGCCAAGTACCCGAATGATAATGACGCCAAAAAGCATAAACAGGAGAATCACACCGATGAAGCCCCACTCCTCCGCGTACGCGGCGAAGATGAAGTCGGTTTGATACTCCGGTAGAAACTGGAGTTTGGATTGTGTCCCGTACCCCACGCCCTTGCCGAGCAGCTCTCCGGAGCCCACCGCAATCGTGGATTGGTACGCGTTGTACCCGGCACCCTGGATGTCGGTGAGCGGATGCAGGAAGGTCATGACGCGCGCCTTTTGATAATCGTGGAGGCCATACTGCCAGGCGAGCCCCGAGACAAGCGCTCCTGCAATGAAGAGTGCCGCGAGGTGCTTCCAAGAGATGCCGCCGACGAGCACCATGCCAAACCATATGGAGAAAATAATGATGGACGAGCCGAGGTCGGGTTGGAAGAAGACGAGCGCGAAAAGTACAAAGGTGTACGCGCCCGAGAGTGCGATGTGCCGAAAGTGTTTGATTTCGATGTGCCGACGCGCAAAATATTTTGCGAGCATTGCGATAAGCACCACCTTCGCGGGGTCCGACGGCTGCACAGAGAAAATTCCCAGATTAAAGCTTGTCTGCGCTCCCTTTACGAGAGTGCCGAACGCATAGACGAGCGCGAGCAGCGCCGCAATTCCTACGTAGAGTGTCACGAGTATCGGCGTGCGACGGAGGAAAGAATATTCTGGGATACTCGCGAGAAAGAAGGCCCCTACCGCGAGCGCGATCCATATCACCTGCCGCTCAAAAAATGCGTTCTCAGCGGAGAATGAACGCATGGTGGCCAGGCCAAGCAGTGAGATGGCGAGCGCAGCGGCAAAAAGTACCCAGTCGATGTGGGCGAACGCATGCGCGCGTTCCCGAAGCGTGCGGACCGACATCATACCCGCATACTACCGAGACGTCTCCGGCGCCGTGAGCGGGATTACGACGACACGACCGACAGTCACGTTGAATGCCGCCGGCCAGGTAAACGTGACACGTTCCGTCTGCCCGGGCAGGAGGAGCGGTAAGGCAGTTTGAGAAGCGGTAAACGCATTGCCCGCCGGATCAGAAACGATGGCAACGAGTTTGATATTGCGAAGCTCGCCGACCGATGAATTGCGCACCGTAGCCGTCAGGCGCGGCATCGAGTCTGTGTCTGAGATGGACGTCTCTTGAATCGAGAGGACGGCAGATGTATCGACAAGCCGCTCCCAGCGGGGCGATTCGAGGAACTCGAAATACGTGTGCGAAACGGTGCGATTGCCCACATCGATGCCTCCTTCGAAAATTGCCGTCACATTCCCCGGCATGATGTACGAGGTGCCGGTGCGCTCTGTCACGAGCACGTTGCGGTCATCGTAGAGACCAAACTTGTAGCGCACGGCACGCACCCCCGCTTCGGTGTTGGGGTTTTGGATGTACGCGACCGTACTGTAGAGTCCGTCGCGCACCTTGAAACTTCTCGCCCAGAGAAGCCCCGTCGGCGAGAGCGCATCCACATCCAGCAGTGGGCACGGCCCCCCGCGGTCGACTTTGGTCTCGCCCTGATTTTGGATGCCGTCGTAGCAGGTCGCGGGCTTCGAGAAATACCAGTACGCGAGCGGTC
>CAZQMS010000012.1:0-10190 GCA_964594735.1 uncultured Candidatus Saccharibacteria bacterium
ACTGCTACGATAGGCCGATATGGAGCCATCGCCTGCCCAGCCAGGGAAAGCCCCCGAGCCATTTCTGAAGCCGTACGACCCGGAGGCTTCGGAGCCGGTCGTCAGTGAATTGTGGGAGAAAAGCGGGTACGCCAACCCGGATGTCTGTATCGAGAAAGGAGTGACAAAGCCTGATGCGGAGAGTTACTCCATTGTCCTGCCTCCGCCCAACGTGACCGGTACGCTCCATATGGGTCACGCGGCGATGCTCGCCATCGAAGACATCCTCATCCGCTACAAACGCATGCGCGGATTCAAGACACTCTGGGTGCCGGGTACCGACTCGGCGGCAATCGCGACGCAGGCCAAGGTAGAAGACGAGCTCTATAAAAAAGAGAAGAAGACGCGACACGACCTCGGCCGCGATGAGCTCATGAAGCGCATCGATGCGTTTACCGACGAGAGCAAGAACATCATCATCAATCAGCTCAAGAGAATGGGTAGTTCACTCGATTGGAGCCGCTACGCATACACAATGGACGAGCCAAGGTACAAGGCGGTGATGGAAGCATTTGTGCGCATGTACGACGCGGGGCTGATATATCGCGGCAACAGAATCGTGAACTGGGACCCGAAGCTCCAGACCACCGTGAGCGACGATGAGATTGAGTACGTCGAGAAAACCGACCCCTTCTACTATTTCCAGTACGGCCCCTTCGTTATAGGCACTGTGCGTCCCGAGACGAAATTTGGCGACAAGTACGTCGTGATGCACCCGGGCGATGAGCGGTACAAAGAGTACTCGCACGGCCAGACTATTGAGCTCGAGTGGATCAACGGACCAATTACCGCCACTGTGATTAAAGACGAGGCCGTCGACCCCGAGGCCGGCTCCGGCGTCATGACGATAACCCCCGCGCACTCCAGCATCGACTTCGAGATTGCGCAGCGGCACAAGCTCGACATCGAGCCAGTAATCGATGAGCGCGGCATCTTGCTCCCTATCGCGGGCGAATTCGCGGGGCAGCACATCAAAAAAGCGCGCGCGCTGATTGTAGAGAAGCTGCAAAAGAAAGGCCTTGTTGTGAAAGTGGACGAAAAGTACGTCCACAATGTCGCGACCAACAGCCGCGGTGGTGGGACGATAGAGCCACAGATAAAAAAGCAGTGGTTTATCGCTGTAGCAAAGCCAGCGAAATTTCCCGATGGCAAGACCCGGACGCTCAAAGAGTGGATGCGCGAGGCGGTAGAAAGCGGCCAGACGAAAATTACGCCCGAACGCTACGAGCGCATCTACTATCACTGGATAGACAACCTCCGCGACTGGAACATTTCGCGCCAGATTTGGTTTGGCCACCGCATTCCCGCATGGTTTCGTGGCGATGAGGTTAAAGTGCAACTTGACCCGCCGGTTGGCGGACCGGGTGCAGAATGGCAGCAGGATCCCGACGTACTCGACACGTGGTTCTCATCAGGGCTCTGGACCTTTTCCACGCTCGGTTGGCCGGATGACAATGCAGACCTCAAGACATTCCATCCAACATCGGTACTCGAAACTGGCTACGACATCCTCTTCTTCTGGGTCGCGCGCATGGTGCTCATGTCCGGATTCTTGCGGGGCGAAGTCCCCTTCCGCCAGGTCTACCTGCACGGGCTTGTGCGCGACGGGCAGGGACGGAAAATGTCGAAGAGTCTCGGCAATATCATCGACCCGCTCGACATGATAAAAAAGTACGGCGCCGACGCGACGCGCCTCTCACTTATCGCTGGCTCCGCACCCGGCACCGACCTCAAGCTTTCCGAAGACAAAGTGCGCGGCTACAAGCATTTCGCCAACAAGCTGTGGAACATCTCGCGCTTCGTAATGGAAAACAAGTCCGACTCAGCCCTTGTGCAAGTCAGACTTGCACAAGAGGACAATGTACTGATTGAAGAGTCAAACAAGATTGCCGCAGAGGTGTCAGCTCATATCGACAACTTCCGACTCGACCTCGCGCTCGACACCGCGTACCACTTCGTCTGGGACCGGTTCGCTGCCGAAATTATTGAAGAGTCGAAAACAATCTTCCGCAGTGACGATGCGGCTGCGATTGAATCCCGCCGATATACCATTTACGCGATACTAGATACTTCCCTTCGACTCCTGCACCCCTTCATGCCGTTTGTGACGGAAGCTATCTGGCAGCAGCTACCAAAAAAGGAATCCGATCTCCTCATGGTCGCCAAGTGGCCGCAAGGCTAGCCGCGAGCAGGATATAATCTGGCAATGGACGAAATGCTGACCATCCTCGCCGCTGCGGCGGGCGGAATTCTCCCCGCGCTCGCGTGGCTGTGGTTCTGGCGCCGCGAGGACAGCGCGCACCCGGAGCCGCGCAAGCTCATCGCGCTCGCCTTCTTCGCGGGCATGCTCACGGTAGCGGCCGTCATCCCGGTGCAGAAATTCACCGCCGCGTACATCCAGGAGAGCTATTTCTTTATCGGCCTCTTCTCGCTCCAGACCCTCATTTTCAGCGCGTGGTCTATCATTGAGGAAGTCTTCAAATTCGTCGCTGCATACTTCACGGTGTTGCGCCGTCGTGAAGACGACGAGCCCATAGACCCAGTCATCTACATGGTCACCGTGGCACTCGGCTTCGCCGCAGCAGAAAACACACTTTTCCTCCTCTCACCGCTCTCAGGTGATAGCTTCGTGCAGACGCTCATGACAGGCAACCTCCGCTTTGTGGGTGCGACACTCCTCCACATCCTCGCCTCCGCGGTCATCGGCGTCATGATGGGCTTTGCGTTCTACGAAAAGCGCCGCGTGCGTATCGTGTACGCAGCGATCGGCGTTGTCCTCGCCTGCATTTTGCATGCTGCGTTCAACTTTTTTATACTGAATACTGATGAGAGCGACCTGCTCCGCACATTCGCTTTCGTCTGGCTTGGAGTCATACTCCTCCTCGCTATCCTCGAATTTGTGAAAAGACTCCGCCCACGCTGGCGGTAAGGTGGTATCATATATCCATGATGAAATTCTTCTCGAAGCTCACTGGTTCATCTCAAGACTACGATGATTTTTTCGACGAGCCGGGCGGCGAGCGCGTCCGCTTTGAGGGCAAGGGCGACGAGCGCCACGCGCACATCACACCGCGCATCTCTGGCCAGACCGAAGAGACGTGGACTGCCGAGGAACCAGGCGGCGAGCTTGCAGTCGATGTCTACCAGACGCCCGATTCCATCGTCATCAAGGCACTTGTAGCGGGCGTCCAGCCACAGTCCATCGACGTCTCGCTCACGCGTGAGATGGTCACCATCTCTGGCCAGCGTCAAGACGAGAAAGAGGCCGAAGACGAGGATTACTTCCAGAAAGAACTTTTCTGGGGCGCCTTTACGCGTACCATACTGCTTCCCGAAGAAGTCGATGTCGACCTCGCAGAAGCGAGCGAGAAGCACGGCATCCTCATGATTCGCCTTCCCAAAATCAACAAGAAACGTCAGACCAAACTCAAAGTCCGCGCACGATAGTCATGAAGCGCTTTCTAGCAGCGCTCGCCGCATCGCTCCTCCTCTTCCCGTCTTTTTCTTTTGCTGCCACGTGCATCGAGCGCAACGATGAGTGCAGTCTCGGCGAACTCATGGAAATCAACAAAAATGCGCAGTCCATCGGACTCGCCACACATGAGCACATCGCGGTCTTGCTCGAAATCATTTCCAACCTACGCCGCATCATCACGACGTTCCAAGCCAGCAAAGCAATCACCCACTGCGTCGACCTTGCGCACGACCTGCGACCCGGAGCGACGGATGCCCAGACCGACGGTGGCGTGAGCACGCTCCAATTCTTCCTTTCAAGCCAGCGTGTGTACGACGGACTCGTCACCGGCTACTACGGCCCCGCCACCGCGCAGGCAGTGTACTCGTGGCAAAAGCAGAACAATATCGAGGACGTGACTCCCGCCACGGGAGTGGGCAAAATCACGCGCACCAAGATTCGCTCGGCCACCTGCGCACTCGTGGAATAGCTGCTTGACCCGGGCCAGCTCTCCGGTAGGCTTTGCGATTAGAGACAGCACATCTTCGGGGAGAAGGCAATGCTCAAAAGAGAGAATATCCCGAATGCGATTACCGTCGCACGCGGCTTCGTGATTACTCCCCTGCTCGGGGCACCGTTTATCATTTACGCGCTCAGCCACTACGGCTATCTTGCGTCGCCGGACGAGTACTATCCTTTCCGTTCGTGGGCACTCATTCTGACGCTGCTGGGGCTCCTTTCCGACTTCTTGGACGGGCACCTCGCCAAGACATACGGCTGGAAGTCGGCCTTCGGCGCTCGGATTGACCCGCTCATGGACAAGTGGTTCTCGTATGTAGGATTCGGTCTGGTACCGCTCTACTACGGCTTCGGCTGGTACCTTTTCTGGTTTGCACCGCTTGTTTGGTACATCGACAGATACTCGCGTCAGACGACGCTCATGCGTCGCAGGGGCGAGATTCTCGAGGCCAACGAGTCGGCGCGCCGCAAGACCGGTTTCCTGTTCGCGGCGCAAGTCGCGTTTGCCGCGGCCATCGCCGCGGAGGACACGAGCGGGCTGTTGGGTCAAGAAGCACTTCTGGTCGCTGTCTACGGCTTCTTCTTCGTCGCACTTACTACGATGTCCTGGGCGGCAGTACTCTGCGACAAGGCGATGAAGCAGTATGAGGCTCAGGCGGAGCGGCATCGGCGCACGCAAGCCGAACAGGCCGGCACAATGCAGCCCGCCGAGTGATCTGTTCGTTCACCAAATCGAAAGGGGGCCTCGCGGCCCCCTTTTACTTTACTCAAGCAGTCCTAAGCGGTAGATGTCAAACGAATTCTCTCCCTCAAACATGTCTGATGGATTCGGCAGGAATTTGCGAGGGCGGGATATCTCCTCTGTCGCGTCGTTGAGGAGTCGGTGAAACACCTCGAACTCGTGCGCGCACTTCCGAAAATCGATGACGTACCTGCGAAGCTGGGGCGAGCCGTCGATGTTGCGACTCTTTTTGCATTCATACACGAGGAATCGCCGCACCGGCTTCCTATACGTAGACAGCACGGTGTAGTAGTTGAAAAGCGCCTGCATTACGAAGAGCGTCTTCTGATTCTTTTGCTTGCTAAACGCGTCGACGAATTTGTGGTCCACGATGTCGACCGCACTTTTGTCTGCCTTGGAAACGACGACGAGGTCGGAAATCGCCTTGATAGGAAGCGGGAGTCCCTCCACCTCCGCCGTCGCTACAACTTCGATGCCCAGTACTTTGTGTTTCGGCGCATTGGAAAGATAGAAGCTCACCGCCTGCAGGTAGTCGCGCTCCATGAGTTCCCTTTTGCGCTTCTTATCGGTGCGCGAGCGCGCCTTGCCGAAGTTGATCTCGAAATCCGGCACATCGCGCAGATACGCGAGGCCGATGTCCATCGCCGCTTCGGTGCTGAGACCACCGTAGAAGTGCTGGAGCGCTACGTGCCCGGCGCGGCCGATGACGGATGATGGATTTGATGGCGTATCGCGGACATTTTCGACGTAGCGCTTGTACCAGGCGAGCGGATTGCGCAGAAAAGCCATGAGAGAGGAGTGGCTCCAGTGCTTGATGGGCGCAACATTCTTCGATTTCGTTCTCTTTTTTCCTCTCACGGCCGGAGTATACCGCACGTTGACACTACGGCTTTCTAGGGTATAGCATTGACGTAGTCGAGCGTCCTAGGGAGGAAACCATGGACACGCCACTGCCCAACCTCGCACACGTGACGGCAAACGAAAGCGTCTTGGCGAAGTTTCTAGCGCTGTACCTCGGTACCGACACCGTGAGAGTCGAAGAGGTCACGGACAGGTCGGCTTTCGCCGTTCGACTACGGTCGAGTGCATGGAAAGCGGGCTCACACGCCGAACCCCGCATCGCACTGGCGCGCCAGATGCTCGGCCGTCTCAATGTGAGTACCATCCGCATCGCGACGCCGCTCGAGCACGGCTCTTTGATTGGCTACGAAATCCGCACAAGCGGCAAGGGCGAAGTTGTCCTCCTTGCCGCCGGCGTACGACCAGCGCCTGAGCACAAGAGCCTCACTCTCTCAGATCCACGGTACGCGGAGGAAACGCCATGCGCGTAATCATCGGCCTCGTCTTCGTAGCACTTGTTGTCTCCGCGGGCGTGGGGCACGTGTACGACCCCGCCACGGGCGTGCTCACTGTCGCCTCCCGCGACGCGCTGGGAATCCTACTCGCCGCGGTCTTCATCGCGATGGCAGGCTTCCTGCACATCACGCGCGAGCACGAGCATCGGTGGTAGCCGCACCAACGGCAAAATGGCCGAGCCCTACGGGACTCGGCCATTTGTTTTGGTACGCTGTGAAGATGCTCATCAAAGTACGCGTAAAAGCTGGCGCGAAGAACGAGCGCGTAGAAAAGACTCGTGACAGATTCGACATATCGGTGCGCGAAAGGGCCGAGGGCGGCGCAGCCAATGAGCGAGTCCTCTACCTGCTCGCGCGCGAGCTCAGCGTGCCAATCAAGCGCCTCCGGCTCGTCAAAGGCCATAGGTCGCCATCGAAGACTTTCGAAATATTGTGAACATGCGCACCTCTTTCCTTTTGTGCCGCCAAGCGCTACAGTCATCCGCAGTTGCCAATGCAGGCGCATGAGCGCCAGAGGAGGTCGTATGACCGACCATGCCAAGACCAGCTGTCCCAGCTGCGGAAAGCAGACGCTCGTGCGGCGTCCCGCGCGAGACGGAATCGAGCAGTTCTCGCTTCACTGCGAGGAGTGCGGTTCCAACTTCTCCGGACCTTTCGCGGAACCGCACGACTTCAGAGAGGAGGCTAGAGTCTGATGCCGAAAATCTCTGCTCAGCGCGTGCGCCGAAAGTACCGTAAGCGGCGGGCGAGTTCGCGAAAAGCTCGAAAGCCGAAACGGCGGTCGCTCTCGGTGCTCGGCGCCATTGTCCGGACGTCGGACGGACGGGGCTACTTCCTCCACAGCTGAACCTACGGCCAGCTCAACCAACCCAGCCGGGCGCCTCGCGCCCGGCTGAATCTTTGGAGACATTGAACAATTCCGTATGCGGGGGTAAAGTGCCCTGGGTTTACACGATTGTGGGAGGTAGCCATGAAGAACATGTCGTGGAGAGACGTGAGATTCGTTATTGCGTTCCAATTCCGGATTTTCGTAGCCAATGCAGTAAGTGCCGCTGTCGCCCTCTCAATCATGCTCGGGCCGAGCGTGGCACACAACATCACCGCGTCGCAATTTGTTCCACCCGAGTCGGTGCTCGTCATCATGTCGCCCTGGATTGCGGCGATGAGTATGGTCAACATGTTCATCGGGTTTGTCGTCGGTCTGGTCCTCTTGGAACTGCTCAAACCAAAAGGACAGCCTTCCCATGAACCGCCACCGAAAGGCAGAGAGCCTATCCCAGAACCGCAGCAGCCGGGCTCACGCCCGGCTGAATCTTTTGTATCTATGGACATTCCTTCATGCCCTTGGCATAGTCTGCGAAGTCCCGCGAGGGATTGGCAGCCCGCGAGGGCATGCTCCTTGAAACCAGCCCCGCGAGGGGCATATCTCTGCGAAGAGAGGAAAGTGAATAGACTCACAGAAGTTGTCAGAATCCTGTCCAACGCCCGGACGTTCGACGTGGAGGAGGACGAGCACAGCAAGGTCATTGAGCTGGTCCTTTCGGACCTGTACTCACCTGTCACACATGTCTCGGCCATCCTCGAGTTGGCGAAGGCGTACGGTCCGGCCCCCATGAAGAACGACAAGTATTGGGCATCCGTGCTCGAAGCGGTGCTCTTGATGCGGTACGAACGCGCGCATCAATACGTGGGTGAACTGAGGACCGAACTGTGCGGCGGGAGGGCTACTGTCGCCATCGCGATGTATCCTCCGGTCTTGATCGCCTTGCTCCGCGCCGGCGCAACGTCGGAACAGGCCAATGAGCAGCTTGAAGGCCAGTTGGCGGGGCAGGTCGGCGCGATGCTTGCCGAGTTTGCCGATGGTGCTCACGAGCGCAAAGAATGCAAACCGAGCGAGTGGGCGGTTCGTGCCTTCTCGGAGGCACTCTCAAAGTATCTCGGCAGTCATTTCGTGAGCGTGGCCGAGCGCCGCATCGTGAACCTCTCGCGCGCGACGCAGGGCATCACGCACGTATCCGAGAACGTCGCGCCGTTCTTCCGCGAGCTCACGGGGCGGTATCACCAGCTGCTCAGCATCGGTGAACACCTCCAACTGCTCGGGCCTGCCCTCGCCGCCAAGGCGAAGGTGGTCGGCGGCAAGACGGTGACTCCCCGGTCCGGATTCACGCTGAGACCAACGACCTAAACCAGGTCCCCGCTCTTTACAGCCGGGCGCTCGTCGCGCCCGGCTGAATCTTTTGTATCTATGGACATTCATTCACGCGGGGGTAAAGTCTTTGTAGCTTTTGAAACTGGCATCAAGGGAGAAAGGCATGGGCAACGTCGTAGAAGAACGCGCACGTTGGGCGGAGGCCAAGGCAAAGGGTTTCGACCCCGACCACGATTGCAGCGAGTGCGGCAATAGGACGCTTCGCTCTGAGGGACTTCAGCTCGTCTGCGCGACTTGTGGCAGCGAGCACGACCTCAACGCCAACATGTCGCACGCGCCAGAGGACAAGCCGAGCACGGTCATCCGCAATCCCAACGAGCCGGCAGCTCGACACCTTGACCTCGCGGAGTCTCGACACTGGCTGGATTAGCGTGTCGACCGAGGGTTTACAGCCGGGCGGCAACGCCCGGCTGAATCTTTTGTATCTATGGACATTCCTTCATGCGGGAGTAGGATGAGCGCCTATGGCCAGAAAGAAGGTGGGAGAAAAAGTTGCAGCGGTAAAAGCTTCCTCCGAAATCGCACTCGTTGAAGTACTCCGGGCAGTAATTGCTGCATCTAAAGACGAGTCTACTGACGAGCAGGTTAATGCTTTTTATGCAATCTTTTCCAAATTCCTCAAACAAGAAGTGGCAAAATTCCCTATTGCCTCTGAATACAACATTCTTTGTTTTCTCGACAATACAACGATGGTAAAGGGAGACGCCGACCGTGTTTACAAATCCGTCGGATCATTCGGGAATGAAAAACCACTTCTGGTGATTCTCCTCTCATATGGCGGCGCGCCCGGTCCAGCATATCTGATAGGGAAACTGCTGCGAGAGCACAGCAACGGCAAATTAGTGATCGCTGTGCCGCGACATGCTAAGTCCGCCGCGACGCTTGTTTCCTGCGCCGCTGACCAGATCCACATGGGCAGTCTTAGCGAACTTGGACCTATCGACCCGCAGATCGAAGGGATGCCGGTTCTCGGTTTAAAGAATTCGATAGAGCATATTGCTGAATTGGTCGATAAGCACTCGTCCGCTGCAGAGATGTTTGCGAGGTACCTTGCTCGAACTGTAGAGCCAATAAAGATTGGATACAACGAGCGCGTGGCGAGGTCAGCAGCACAGTACGCGGAGCGCCTCCTAAAAGGCCACAGGAAAGACTTGCCGAACCCCCCTGCTGACATTGCCGAAAAGCTTGTCTACGAATATGAAGATCATGGATTTGTAATTGACAAGACTGAAGCTGTATCAATCTTCGGTGAAAAGATGATCAAGTCGAATACTTCCGAATATGATCTTGCAGATGCAATCTACTCTTACTTCACACGAGTTGAAGACATGGCGGACACGTTCGGACGACGATTTTACTTCATCGGCTCAATGGAGTCTCTTCCCTTTTTGTATAAAAAAGATGGGAGGGGGTAATGGTTTCGAAGCTGCTTGGCGCGTTCGTGGAACCCCATTAGAAAGCTAACGCTTCTAACGGGGCAGGACGGATGCCTCAGCTGTTAGTACGAACGAAGTTGTTTTGCTCGCTCATGAAAACGTATCCTCTCTAGTGCCTTTGCCTCAATCTGTCTTATGCGTTCGCGGGTGACGCCGAATTCGCGGCCGACTTCTTCGAGGGTGTAGCACACGCCATCGCCCGTGAGGCCGTTGCGCATCTCGAGAATTTTGCGCTCCTTGGGTGAGAGCTCGTCGAGGATTTGCATCATCTGTTCGGAGAGGATGCGGCGCGAAGCGTCCATGTCGGGAGATGAGATCGTGTCGTCGGCGATGAAGCTGCCGAGTGTGGAGCGCTCGTCGTCGTCTTCGCCCACCGGGCTTTCGAGCGAGACGGTGTCCTGGTTGATTTTCTGTATGGTGTAAATCTTGTCGACTT
>CAZQMS010000013.1:0-5508 GCA_964594735.1 uncultured Candidatus Saccharibacteria bacterium
GATGCTTTTGCGGTGATGCGTACCTCCGCGTTTTCAAGCGACTGTATCGCCCGGGCGAGCTCCGCTTCCTGCTCTCTCCTCGCGGCACCTTCCGAGGCGAGCCTCTTCTTTACCTCCGCCTCTTTCTCCGGTGTCGCCTGAATCGCCTTTCCTTGTGGAATGAGGAAATTGAGCGCGTGGCCATCTGACACCTCGACGATCTTCCCGCGCTGCCCTACCCCTCCCACATCTTGCAGCATAATGACTTTCATATTTTCATCGCGTATCTAGTATCTGGTATTTCGTATCTCGTATGCATACGATATACCATATACGATATATTTAGATACTCGTAAGGATTTCAATTGCTTTGTCCAGTTGCGGGTCGTTGCCCTCCTCCAGGTCCTCTTCAGAGATTTTCACTTCATCGTCCGGCGTGATGCCCGTGAGCGGTATCTGCTCGCCACCGGGGCCCAGCCACCGCGCGACAGTAATCTTGAGCGCTGTGTCAGGTGTGATATTCACGAGCTCTTGCACCGAGCCCTTGCCGAAGGTGTTGGTACCGACGAGTCGCGCGATGCCATAGTGATGCAGTGCGTCCGCGAGAATTTCCGATGCTGAGGCGGAGCCACGGTCGACAAGTATCACCATTTTCAGATTCTGATTGAAGATGTTGTATCCGCTCGAGCGATGCACGATATTGTGTGCATGACCCGCGTAGTCTTCTGTGACGACAACCCTCCCCGTCGGGAGAAACCAGCTTGCCATGTCGACTGCCGCATCGAGATAGCCGCCAGGATTGCCGCGCAGATCGAGGACCAGCTTGGTCTTCCCGGACTCCACGAATTCGCGCAGTGCATTTCTGAAGTGTGCGGTAGAATTGGCGGTAAACTGCGACACTGTGATGACAAAGATACCGTCAGCACGATTGTCAGTCGTCACAATCGGCACATTGATGACATCTCGCGTGACGTCTATGTCGCGCGGCTCCGTCCATCCGTCGCGCCCTATGGTAAGCGTCACGCTTGTGCCTTTGGGGCCGCGGATAAGTTTTACTGCACCGGATACGTCGAGGTCGGTTGTCTCTTTGCCATTGATTTTCAAAATCGCATCCCCCGCCCTGAGCCCTGCTCGCTCTGCGGGCGTACCGCGCAGCGGCGTCACGATGGTGAGGAGTTGATCGCGGACTGCTATTTCCATGCCCACGCCCTCGAACTGGCCGCTCATATCCTCACCAAACTGCTCGTTTTCTGCTGGAGGAAGGAAGAACGTGTACGGGTCGCCGAGCGAGCCGGCGAGACCCTGGATCATCCCCCACACGCGCTCTTGATTGAGCTCGCTCGTTGAAGTCGCCATCTCTGTGGACGTCGCTATCGCGGCCGGAACGAAACGTTCGTCGATAATGCGCCATGCGCGCCACACGGGCGAAAAATCAACGCCCTCGGGCGCATTCGCATTTGTGCTAAATCCTAATACTGGCTTCGTACCTAGATTGGCACCGCCCACAAAACCGATGACCAGTATGAGTGCCGCTATAGGCGCTGCAACTGAATAGGAAATTGTGCGAGGCTCTTTCATCGGGTGAATTATCGCATCTTAGCGACACTCGCGCAAAATGCCGTGCGTCGCATTCACGCGTAGTTCACGCAGCGATGGCCTCGGCCGCGACTCAACGATGCACACAGCGTCTTCTGTATGAAATGGCGACAGTCACGCGCTACGGGGTATACCCCGTGAGGTAATCTCGCAAGTCCAACTTCAGTTACAGTGCTAAATCAGTCATTGAGGACGAGGTCGCTGAAACGCGGGTCGAATATCTCATGGGGTATACTAGTGTGCAATATGATGTGGCCATTTAACCGACGTTCCGCCCACTCCCCTTCGCGACCTTCGCCACTGCATTTGTACAACACACTATCGAAAAATATTGAACGCTTTGAACTACCCGGCATCGCGAGCAAGGTACGCATGTACAACTGCGGGCCAACTGTCTATGACCGACAGCATATTGGCAATCTGTCGATGTACGTTTTTACCGACATCCTACGCCGCACCCTCGAGTACCATGGCTTTCCCGTCAAACAGGTCATCAATATCACCGACGTCGGTCACCTCACGTCCGATGCCGATGAAGGCGAGGACAAGATGGCCAAGGGACTCAAGCGAGAAAAGCTCAAGCCCACGCTCGAAAACATGCGGCTGCTTGCAGACAAATACACATCGCTTTTCCAAGAAGACATTCGGAAACTCAACATCGACACGTCGCGCATAGAATTCCCGCGCGCGAGCGATTACATTTCATCACAAATAGCGATGATAGAGGCACTGGAGCAAAAAGGCTATGCATACAAGACAGAGAACGCCGTGTACTACGACACCTCGCGCTTTCCTGACTATGGAGCTCTTGGAGGCATCGACCTCGCGGGGCTGAGGGAGGGCGCGCGTGTCGCTGCGGTCGCGGGTAAACGCAACCCAACCGACTTCGCCCTGTGGAAGCTCAACAAAAAGACCGGGTGGGATTCACCGTGGGGCAAGGGTTCTCCGGGCTGGCACATCGAGTGCTCAGCAATGATTCGCCGCTGCCTGGGCGAACAGATTGATATTCATACGGGCGGTATCGAGCACATACCAGTGCACCACAACAACGAAATCGCGCAGTCGGAGGCGGCTACAGGCAAGCGTCCGCTTTCACGCTTCTGGCTTCACCGCGCACATATTCAAATCGAAGGCGGCAAGCTCGCGAAATCAAAGGGCAAGGTCGTGTATCTTTCAGATATCGAGAAGCGCGGAATCCACCCACTGAGCTTGCGCTACTTCTTCCTGGGCGCGCACTATCGCACCAACGCCAACTTCTCATGGGATGCGCTCGAGGCTGCGCAGACTGCTTACCTGCGTCTTCGCTCCATCGCGCAGAGCGCACCAGAGGGAGGTACTGTGTCGGGACAGCACCGCGCGCGCATACTCGAGCGCATCGACGACGACCTCGACACACCGGGCGCACTTTCTTGTGTGTGGGATATGACCAAGGATTCCTCTCTCGCACCGGCCGACGCGCGCGCCACGCTCGCCGACGTCGACCACGTCCTCGGACTCAAGCTGGCGGAAGATGATGCCCTCGCAATAGAGCTTACGGCAAAGCTTTTCGGACGCATGGTAGCGACTGACGAATTGCCGGAGGATGTTGTGCTGCTTATAGAGGAGCGAGAGAAGGCACGAGCCGACAAGAATTGGGATCTCGCAGACGAGCTGCGCTCTGAGCTTTTGACAAAAGGCTACACGGTGGACGACAGGCCAGAGGGTCCACTCATTAAGGCTCGTTAATTGCTCTCCTCAGCTGGGAAAGTTATACGAGTACAAATAGTTGTAGTTACTTGTAGTTGTACTTGCCGCCGATTTGATATATCCCCAAATTGTGACCGGCCGGTCAGAATGTGGGGATATGAGCTTAGCCGTTCTTTTCGAGCACGAAGTTTACAAGTCGTCCGGGGACCACGACGACACGTGCGATTTTCTGGCCTTCGAGCCGCGACGCAATCGCTGCCCTAGCTGCCGCCTCGGCCGTCGCATTGTCTGCATCCGTCGGCACACTCACCTCCCCTCTCGTCTTTCCATCGATCTGAATTGCATACGTGACGCTATCTTCGACGAGGTACTTTTCCTCAAACGTCGGCCATGGCTGCGTGTGAATCGACGCTTCGTTGCCGAGCGTGCTCCAGAGCTCCTCGGCCATGTGCGGTGCAAAAGGCGCCAAGATGCGCAAGAAGCGCTCGAATTGACCGCGTGTTATGCCGCTTTTCTCTGCCTCGTTGACGAGTATCATGAGCGTCGCAATTGCTGTGTTGAACTTGAGCTTGGGCACGTCTTCCGAGACCTTCTTTATCGCACGATGAAGCGCAGCTTCACACCCCTCCCCTTCGGTCAGATTTTCAGACAGCTTCCACACGCGCTCAAGGAATCGCCTCACGCCTACCACCCCGTTGGGATTCCATGGGTAACTCGCACCGCCCGTGTAGGGGCCCATGAAAGCCAGGTACATGCGGACGGTGTCCGAGCCCACCTGCTCGACGACAGTATCCGGGTCCAGCACGTTGCCCTTCGATTTGCTCATCTTTTGCCCATCGGTGCCGAGTACGAGTCCGTGATTCTCGCGGTGCGTGTATGGCTCCGAATCCCCGACCAGGCCAATGTCGAAAAGCGCCTTGTGCCAGAAGCGGCTATAGAGCAGGTGCATCGTCGTGTGCTCAGCGCCGCCGGAGTACATGTCCACGGGCATCCAATTCGCCTGCTTACTGTCATCTGCAAACTGCTCACCGTTATGCGGGTCTGTATAGCGCAAGAAGTACCATGATGAATCCACAAACGTATCGAGTGTATCCGTCTCCCGCTCCCCTGCTCCACCGCATTTTGGACACGTCGTATTCACAAATGACGCGACTTTAGCGAGCGGTGACTTGCCTTTGCCGTCTGGGAGATAGTCCTCTACCGCAGGCAACTCCACGGGAAGCTGGTCGTCCGGTACCGGC
This sequence comes from uncultured Candidatus Saccharibacteria bacterium, assembly GCA_964594735.1. Lineage (GTDB taxonomy): Bacteria > Patescibacteriota > Minisyncoccia > Phycocordibacterales > UBA2100 > UBA10103. The sequence goes on from CAZQMS010000013.1 coordinate 4,503, forward strand.
TGCGCGCCGCATCCGCCAGCCGGCGGACGGCAATGAATCATCGGAATAGGCACGCCCCAGTACCGCTGACGCGAGACTATCCAGTCGCGCAGTCGATACGTCTTCTTCACGCGCCCATACTTCTCGGCCATTATTTTGCGCGCATCGGCCGAATCCATCCAGTCAAATTCGCCTGAATTGTAAAGCACACCCTCATCTGTATATACATAGTCCGGGAAATCCAACAGATCGATGATGAAGCGCCCCTCGAACACGGAAAAGAAGTCCTTTAACTCTTGGCGCCTCTTCCAGACGACATCATGCAACACTGCTTCCTTCTCTGAAATCGGGTCGCGTTCTTCGTTCTCCAACTCGAAAAACACGTTGGTAAAGCGCGCCCAGCGATTTACTTTCTTGAGGCGGTGATAGAATAGCGTGTGGTTCGAGATGCCGGGGTTCCATACTAATTTGAGGTTTTTGTACCCCGTTTCCTCGCGTACTTCGCGTCTCGCGGCTTCTACCACCTCTTCACCATCGTCTACGCCCCCCGTAACTAGCCCTTGCATGTGGACAGGTTTCCAGCTGATACAGAGGTACGTGTCGTCTTTAGGGTTGCGCACGATGGCGCACACGGCATTACGCTTTTCAAACGGTTCGCCTTGCTTCGGCTCCCCCTCCCCCTTGCCAGAGTACTTGGCCTCAACGACACGTTTAATAGGCAAATTGAACTTCTTCGCAAACGCGAAGTCGCGTTCGTCATGCGCAGGTACGGCCATGATTGCCCCCGTACCGTAGTGTCCAAGCACGTAGTCCGCAACGTACACCGGGATCTTCTCCCCCGATGCGGGATTCACCGCGCTCACCCCCTCGAGCTTAACTCCGGTCTTATCTTTCTGCTCCGTCTGCCGTTCGAGCTCGGTCTTTTTCATCGCAGCATTGACATACGCCTCAACGTCTGCCCTGTTTGTGCAGGTCTGACTTGCACATAGCGACGAAACCATGGGATGTTCCGGCGCGAGCACGAGGT